>DASZGC010000074.1:0-42347 GCA_035939175.1 Candidatus Cybelea sp.
TTCGGAGAATACGAACATCTGGACGCTCGACGGGCGCTATCGCTTCAGTCACGTCGGTAAGGGCCCGTACCACGGATTGCTGCTGCGCGACCGCTATATCCAGCGCACGCTTTCCAACACGTACTGCGGCGCCTCGGACACGTCGTGCGTCAGCGGTGCGGCACTGGGAGCGCCGGAGTTCGGCGGCTTGCCCCTCTTCAAATACAACCGCGTCCAGTTGGAGTATGACTTTTGAGAGCGTCGTTCTGGGCTGCAATGGCCGCGCTGGTACTCATCTCGAGTGCCGGCGCGGCCGCCGATACGCCATCGGCCGTCACCATTCTCAACGTGTCGTACGACCCCACCCGCGAACTCTACGACGACTACAACGTGGCTTTCGCCAAGTACTGGAAGGCGAAAACCGGGCAGACCGTCACGGTTCAACAGTCCAATGGCGGGTCGGGCAAACAGGCTCGCGCCGTGATCGACGGGCTGCAAGCCGACGTCGTAACGCTGGCGCTGGCCTACGACATCGACGCGATCTCCCAGCGCGGGCTGATCCCGGGCAACTGGCAATCGCGCCTGCCCAACAACAGCACGCCCTACACGTCGACGATCGTCTTTCTCGTGCGTAAAGGCAATCCCAAGCGCATCTACGACTGGAACGATCTCGTCCGCCCCGGCGTTGCCGTGATCACGCCGAACCCGAAGACCTCCGGCGGCGCTCGCTGGAACTTCCTCGCGGCGTGGGCGTACGCGCTCTCGAAATCTAAGGGGAACGCCAATGCGGCCAAGGCGTTCGTAACGAAACTCTACAAGAACGTGCCCGTGCTCGATTCGGGTGCGCGCGGTTCGACGACGACCTTCGTCGAACGTGGCATTGGCGACGTCGAGATCGCTTGGGAGAACGATGCGATGCTCGCGGTCGAGAAGCTCGGGCCCGGGCACTTTCAGATCGTTCGCCCGTCGCTGAGCATTCTCGCGGAGCCGCCGGTCTCGCTCGTCGACGGCGTCGCCGACAAGCGACAAACGCGCAGCGTCGCGCAGGCATACCTCCAATACCTCTACTCTGTGGCGGGCCAGCAGATCATCGCGCGCCACTACTTCCGGCCGCGGATGGCCTCGGTTGCGCGCCGTTACTCGTGGCAGTTCCCGTCGCTCAAGATGGTAACGATCGCGCAGTTCGGCGGCTGGGATAAGGCGCAGCAGACGTTCTTTGCCGACGGCGGCGTGTTCGACCAGATCTACCAGCAGCAGTAGGGCATGCGAAAGAGCATCATTCCGGGATTCGGGCTCACGCTCGGCTTCACGCTGTGCTATTTGTGCCTGATCGTTCTGCTGCCGCTGGCGGCGACGTTCGTCGAAACGTCGAAGATCGGCTGGCACGAATTCTGGCGAATCGTTACCACGCGGCGCGCGGTAACGGCTTACGAGCTGAGCTTCGGCGCGTCGCTCGTGGCGGCGTCGCTCAACTTCGTGCTTGGCACGCTCGTCGCGTGGGTGCTGGTCCGCTATAAGTTTCCCTTTAAGCGCGTGCTCGACTCGCTCGTCGATCTGCCGTTCGCCTTGCCGACGGCGGTGGCGGGAATCGCGCTCACGACGATCTACGCGCCGAACGGGCTCTTCGGTAAGCCGCTGGCGGAGCTGGGAATCCACGTCGCGTTTACGCGCCTGGGTATCGTCGTGGCACTGACGTTTGTCGGCCTGCCGTTCGTCGTGCGCACCGTACAGCCGGTTCTCGAAGACCTCGACCGCGAGCTCGAAGAGGCCGCGGCGAGCCTGGGCGCCAGCCGCCTGCAGACGTTCGCCCGCGTGGTCTATCCGGCGATCGCGCCGGCCGCGATCACGGGCTTCGCGCTGGCGTTCGCGCGCGGCGTCGGCGAGTACGGATCGGTGATCTTCATCGCCGGCAACATGCCGATGCGCACCGAGATCGCGCCGCTGCTCATCGTCACCAAGCTCGAGGAATACGACTACGCCGGGGCAACGGCAATCGCGACGGTGATGCTGGTGATCTCGTTCGCGCTTCTCGTCGGTATCAACGCACTGCAGCGCTGGAGTGCGAGGCAACCCGATGCCGAGACCGTGGCGGCGCCACTGACCCCTGCATTGGGTCACGGTGGTTAACGCGCTCCCGGCCGTGGCGACGCCCGCGGTTTCGGAGTCGGCGCTCGTCAAGTGGCTGCTCGTCGCCGCGTGCGTGCTCTTTCTCGGCGTGTTCTTGCTCGTGCCGCTGGGCTGCGTCTTCGCCGTTGCGTTGGGCCAGGGCGTTGCGGCGTACTTCGCGAGCTTCCGCGATCCCGATACGCTCTCGGCGATTCGTTTGACGCTGCTGGCCGCGGCGATCGCCGTGCCCTGCAACCTCGTCTTCGGGGTCGCGGCGGCGTGGGCGATCGGCAAGTTCGAGTTTTTCGGAAAGGGACTGCTGATTTCGCTCGTCGACCTGCCGTTCTCGATCTCGCCGGTCGTCGCCGGACTCACCTACGTGCTGCTCTTCGGCAGTCACGGGTGGTTCGGCGGATGGCTGAGCGCGCACAACGTGCAGATCATCTTCGCCGTTCCGGGCATCGTTCTGGCGACGATCTTCGTCACGTTTCCCTTCGTTGCGCGCGAGCTGCTGCCGATGATGTCGGCACAGGGCAACGACGAAGAGGAAGCGGCTCTGACGCTCGGCGCTAACGGGTGGCAAACGTTCATGAAGGTCACGCTGCCCAACGTCAAGTGGGCGTTGCTCTATGGCGTGATCCTCTGCAACGCGCGCGCGATGGGGGAGTTTGGCGCCGTCTCGGTCGTGTCGGGGCACGTCCGCGGTCTCACCAATACCATGCCGCTGCAGATCGAGGTTCTCTACAACGACTACCAGTTCGTGCCGGCGTTCGCCGTCGCTTCGCTGCTGGCGCTCTTGGCGCTGGCGACGCTGGTGATCAAGAGCATCGTGGAGTGGCGCGCCGCCGCGGTGGCGACCTCGTTAGAAAGGGCACCGTTATGAGCATCGCCGTCCGCAACGTGACCAAGCGTTTCGGCGCCTTCACCGCGCTCGACGACGTGAGCCTGGATATCCCCCACGGGCGGCTCGTCGCGCTGCTCGGGCCGTCGGGCTCGGGGAAAACGACGCTACTGCGCATCATCGCCGGATTGGAGAACGGCGATGCCGGCGAGGTGCGTTTCGACGGGCGCGACATGAGCCGGCAGACGGCGCGCGAGCGGCGCGTCGGCTTCGTCTTTCAGCACTACGCGCTCTTCCGTCACATGACGGTCTTCGAAAACGTCGCCTTCGGTTTGCGGGTTCGTTCGCGCAAGCTGCGTCCTTCGGGCGAGCAGGTGCGCGCGCGCGTCTTCGAACTACTCGATCTGATCCAGCTGCGCAATCAGGCGGGACGCTATCCTTCGCAGCTCTCCGGCGGCCAGCGCCAGCGAGTCGCCCTGGCCCGCGCGCTCGCCGTCGAGCCGAGCGTGTTGCTGCTCGACGAGCCGTTCGGCGCTCTCGACGCCAAAGTCCGCCAGGAGCTGCGGCGCTGGCTGCGCCAGCTTCACGACGATGTCGGCGTTACCAGCGTCTTCGTGACGCACGATCAAGACGAGGCGCTCGAAGTAGCCGACGAAGTCGCCGTCATGAACGGCGGCCGCATCGAGCAGGTGGGTACGCCCGAAGAGGTCTACCACCGGCCCGCAAGCACGTTCGTCTACAACTTCTTGGGTAACGTGAATCTCTTTCACGGGCGCGTCGACAACGGCACGACACGGATCGGCCGAGAGGCGAGCGATCACGTGGTCTTCGTGCGGCCGCACGCGCTGGAGATCGCACGCCGTCCTACGGGTGCCAACGCGTTGCGCGCGACGACGACGCACATCAACGCGGCCGGCCCCGTCGTCAAAGTGGAAGCGATCACCGAATGGGGCGCGCGGGTGCAGGTCGAGATGGCGCAAGAGCGCTTTAGCGAGCTGGAGCTGCGCAAGGGGGAAGAGGTGTTCGTCATTCCGCGGGATCTCGCAGTCTTCACGAACGGGAGGCGCGTCGGCTAGGCGGGGGTTCGCGCGAGCGCGTGAAATACCAGCGCCGTTGTGAGTACGACGATGAAGGCGCTGGTCAAGCCGGGTCCGCAGCCCGGCTTTCGCTTGGCCGAGGTGCCGGTTCCGGCGATCGGCCCGACGGACGTCCTGATCGCAGTCGAGAAAGCCGGGGTCTGCGGCACCGACCATCACATCTATAGCTGGGATTCGTGGGCGCAGCACCGCGTCAAGCCGCCGCTCGTCGTCGGGCACGAGTTCATGGGCACGGTTGCCGCCGTCGGCGACGCCGTCCGTTCCGTGCGAATCGGCGACCGGGTCTCCGCGGAGGGGCATATCGCCGACCTCACGTGCCTCCTCTGCCGCACGGGTAACGCGCACATCTGCGAGCGGGTGAAGATCATCGGCGTCGATCGCGACGGCGCTTTCGCGGAATACATCGCGATGCCGGAGTACAACGTGTGGCGGCTCGATCCGGCGATCGCCGACGAAGTCGCCGCCATCTTCGATCCGCTCGGCAACGCCGTGCACACGGTTATGGCCGCGGGGGTGAGCGTACGCAGCGTTGCGATCACCGGCGTCGGGTCCATCGGATTGATGGCGATCCCGGTGGCGCGAGCCGCAGGGGCGAGCTTCGTCTTCGCCATCGACGTCAACCCCGCGAAGCTGGAGCTGGCCAAGAAGCTAGGAGCCGATGCGACGTTTTTGGCAACGCAGCCGGGTTTGGTTGAGGAGATCAAGGAGCGCACGCGCGGCGACGGCGTCGACGTGCTGCTCGAGATGTCGGGAAGCGGCGCGGCGATCGATCTCGGCCTTGCGCTCGTGCGCAACGGCGGGCGCGCGTCGTTGTTGGGCATTCCGGCCGACAACGTGAACCTCAACCTCGCCGAGCGCATCATCTTCAAGGGACTCACCGTGCTGGGAATCAACGGCCGGCTCATGTTCGAGACCTGGTACCAGACCGAAGCGCTGGTCAAGAGCGGCCGCGTGGATCCGCGCGCGATCATCACCCACGTGCTGCCGTACACCGAGTTCGATCGCGCGTTCGACCTCATGAGCAAGGGCGAGGCCGCCAAAATCGTCCTCGATTTCAAAGGAGCAGGTTCCACAAAATGAATCAGGCCTTCGAAACGAAGCTGAAAACCGACCTCGACGCCCTCAAGAAGGCCGGAACCTACAAGCACCTGCGGCACCTGACCACGCCGATGGCCCCCGAGGTCCATATGGAAGAGGCCGGCGACGTAATCGTACTCTCCAGCAACAACTACCTGGGGCTCGCCGATCGACCGGAGGTCGTCGATGCCGGCAAGCGCGGCCTCGACAAGTACGGCGCCGGAACGGCCTCGGTACGCTTCATCTGCGGGACGTTCGAGATCCATCGCGTGCTCGAGCAGCGCATCGCCGAGTTTCTGGGAACGGAGGCTTCTCTCTCCTACGTTTCGTGCTGGAACGCCAACACGGGACTCTTCGCGACGATCTGCGAGGCGGGTTCGGCGATCGTCTCCGACGAGCTCAACCACGCCTCGATCATCGACGGCGTGCGCCTGGCCTCCAAGGCGCGGCGCGAGCGCTACAAGCACAGCGACATGGCCGAGCTGGAAGCAAAGCTCCAGAGCGTGCAAGACTGCTTCCCGATCGTGATCGTGACCGACGGCGTCTTCTCGATGGAGGGCGACCTGGCGAAGCTTCCGCAGATCGTCGAACTGGCGCGCAAGTACGGCGCGATCACGATCGTCGATGATTCGCACGGCACGGGCGTTATGGGTAAGACGGGGCGCGGCACGATCGAGCATTACGGTCTAACCGGGCAGATCGACATGATCACGGGAACGCTCGGAAAGGCGCTCGGCGGCGCGGCCGGCGGCTTCGTCGCCGGGAGCGGCGCGCTGATCGATACGTTGATCCAGCGCTCGCGCCCGCAACTGTTCTCCAACGCGCTGCCCGCAACGGTCGCGTGCAGCTCGCTCGCAGCGATCGAGTACCTCGAAGCGCACCCCGAACTGGTCGAGCGGCTGCGCGAAAACACGCGCTACTTCCGCGAGTCGCTGCAGAAGATGGGCTACAAACCGCTGGAGAGCGAGAGCGCGATCGTCCCGATCATCGTCGGCGAGACCGCATTCGCAATCGCCGTGAGCGACAAGCTGCTGCGC
Organism: Candidatus Cybelea sp.; assembly: GCA_035939175.1. Classification (GTDB taxonomy): domain Bacteria; phylum Vulcanimicrobiota; class Vulcanimicrobiia; order Vulcanimicrobiales; family Vulcanimicrobiaceae; genus Cybelea. The sequence continues at coordinate 6,138 of DASZGC010000074.1, forward strand.
AACGGCGTCTTCGTGACGGGCTTCGGCTTCCCGGTGGTGCCCGAAGGCACCGCGCGCATTCGCGTTCAGATCAGCGCGGCGCTGACCAAGGACGAGATGGACCGCGCTTTGGCGGCGTTCGAGAAGGTCGGCCGGGAGACGGGCTTGCTGCAAGGGTGAGCTATCGCAAGCTCTTCGCAGTGCCTCCGGGGAGCCGCGTCTCCCTCGGCGACGTCGACCCGGGCTTCGCGGCCAAGCACAAAAGCAAGCGCGAGGCGGCCGCCTCGCTCGCCCGCTACGACAAGCGCCTGGGAGAGCTGCAATACCTCCTTTATGCCAATCACTCGCGATCGTTGCTGATCTGCCTTCAAGGGATCGACGCTTCGGGCAAGGACGGCACCGTGCGCCACGTGTTTTCGCGGCTGGACCCGCTGGGAGCTCGAGCGCACGCATTCAAGACGCCGTCGCAGGAGGAGGCCGATCACGACTTTCTCTGGCGCGCGCACCTGCGCGCTCCGGCCAAGGGCGACGTCGCGATCTTCAACCGCTCGCACTACGAAGACGTGCTGATCGTGCGCGTGCACGACCTGGTTCCAAAATCGGTCTGGTCGAAGCGTTACGACCTCATCAACGACTTCGAGCGCAACCTCAGTCTCGCGGGAACCTCCATCCTCAAGTTCTTCCTTCACATCTCGCCGAAAGAGCAGCTGCGCCGTTTCAAGAAGCGTCTCGACGACCCAACGCGGCAGTGGAAGATATCCGAGGCCGACTACAGCGAGCGCGCGCGCTTCAAGCAGTACACGGCTGCCTACGAGGAGATGCTCTCCAAGACCAGCACGCCCTACGCCCCGTGGTTCGTCATTCCGGCCGACCACAAGTGGTTTCGCAACCTCGCCGTCTCGCGGATCGTCGTCGAGACGCTCGAATCGTTCGACATGCGCTTCCCGAAGTCGTCGGTAGACATCGAGGAGATCCGCAAGAAGTATCACGAGGAAAAAACCGTGTCGTCCTGAGCCTCGCCGCCGTCATCCCGAGCGCAGTCGAGGGACGAGCCGCCGTCAACCCGCGCTAACCGGTTCGCTAGGACTTGCGGAAGGCCGAATTTCCGATGTACAGCTGTTCCTCGGGTCCGAACCGCTCGAACAGTGAATGAACGATTACCACGGTGTCGATTACCCAACGATATGTCGGCACGCCGCACGAGATCGGCCCGACCTCGGTCGGTTCGCCGAACGCTCCGGTAAGATGGCGCTGGAACTCCGCAAAGGACGCCTTTAGGTCGTCGTACTGCGTGCGGAAGAATTCGAGCCGAGCAAGTTTGCCTGAGGTTCGCGGCTCGAAATGAAATCCGAGCATGTGTTTGAGACCGCCGAGCGACGTGCAGGCGATCGTGTAGTAACCGTCGGTTACTCGGCGCAGGCCAAAGCGCTCCAGCTCGTTAACCAGCGCGGCTTCGTCGATGCCCCAGAGCAGGAAAGCGCGTGGCTTTTCCAGCTGGAACCCTGCAGAGACTGAGGCGCGAGAGTTCAACGCCTACGGCGGACAGTTTGCGCGCTGCCACTCTTTGAAGCGCGCGACCATCTCCTCCGTCCACTGCTTGCCCTGGCCCGGCGGCGGCATCGTGCCATTGCTGACGGTTCGGTGGATCGCCTCGGCATACGAGACGACGTCTTCGTATTTCGAAAGATCTATCCCAAGGTTCTTCATGTGCTCGACGTCGATATCGGTGAACATCGGCCGAATATCTTTGGCAAAACCGATCGTGCTATCCATCGCCATGCTGCCTCCTGTTGAGGCGGCGTTCGCGCTCGTCGGTCGCTCACCCCGCGTAAAAAAGAGGCCCGCTCGATGAACGGACCTCACTTGGTTGCGGGGGGTGGATTTGAACCACCGACCTTCGGGTTATGAGCCCGACGAGCTACCGGACTGCTCCACCCCGCGTCGCGACCGATTGGATTACGACGGGCGCGGTTTTGCCCCTGCCGGCGACGAAAAGTGGGTCCATGGCTCCTAGCTTGCTTGCGGCGCGTATCCCCAAGATTCACCTGCATTGCCACCTTGAAGGGACGCTGCGGGGGGCGACGTTTGTCGAGTTCGCCGACAAGCACGGCGTGGCGTTACGGTACCGTCCTTCGCCTGCGCTGCGGATGGCAGAAGAGCGTCCTTCGCCTGCGCTGCAGATGACCGAGGTGTACTCTTTCGACGGCCTTGGGGAGTTTTTGTATCTTTTTGCTGCGGTGAGCCGCTCGCTGCGGGAGCCGCAGGATTATGCGCGACTGGCGCGCGAGTTCGTCGAGGACGCGCTGCGCGAGAACGTGATCTACGGCGAACTCTTCGTCTCGCCGTCGGTCTGGACGTTCTTTAACCCCGAACTGAACGTGCGCGAGGTGATGGAGGCCATCGTCGGCGAGTTGCGCGCCGCCCAGCCCGACGCTACCTTCCGGCTCCTCACCGATCTCACGCGCAACTTCGGCGTCGAGAGCGCGATGGCCGGCGCAAATGCGGCGGCGGCGATGACCGATCTCGACGTGATCGGCATCGGCCTCGGCGGCGACGAGGCGCGCTTTCCTGCCGCGCTCTACGCCGAAGCCTTCGCGTTCGCGCGCGCTGCGGGGTTGCACTGCGTCGCGCACGCCGGGGAGTCAGGTAGTCCGCAAAGCGTGCGCGACGCGGTCGAGCAGCTCGGCGCGCAGCGCATCGGGCACGGTATCGCCGCGCTCCTCGATCCCGGCGTGGTCGACCTACTGGCGCGCAAACGCGTGCCGTTGGAGATCTGCCCTACCTCGAACCGCCTTACCGGTGCGCAGCTCCCGGAGCATCCGCAACCCTACGCCGACCTCGATCGCCTGGGCTGCATCGTAACGATCGACGCCGACGACCCCGCGATCTTCGAAACCACGATCGGCGCGGAGTACGCGCTCGTGGAACACTCCATGGGATCGGCGGCACTCGAGCGTTTCGTGCGTAATGCGATCGAAGCGTCCTTTGCCTCGCCCGGCGAGAAGGCGGCGCTGGCCGCGCAGGTCGACCGGGCCCTTGCGGAACTTCGCGCGGAATCGCGAAGTTAGAAGCAACATGCCCGGGCACTCCCACTCCCACTTTGCCGAATCGTTCGAAATGTATATGAAGGCCATCTATCGCCTCGAGCGCGAGGGGCCCGGCGTCACGACGTCGGCGCTGGCCACCGAGCTGGGCGTCGCGCCGGCATCGGTCTCGGGAATGCTCAAGAAGCTGGTCAACGACGGGTTCGTCGAGCACGAGGTGCGCGGCGACATCAAGCTCACGCGGAAGGGTTTAGAGGTAGCGGTGGGCGTCGTGCGCCGTAACCGGCTCGCGGAGCGACTGCTCACCGACGTGCTCAAGATGCCGTGGGACGAGGTCTACGCGGAGGCCTGCATCCTCGAGCACGCGATCACCGAGAAGGTCGAGGAGCGGCTCGTCGCCGCGCTCGGCGATCCGCAGACCTGCCCCCACGGCCATCCGATTCCCCCGAAAGACCTCACCGAACCAATACGCAACGGCATTCCCCTGGCGCAGGTCGACCCCGGAAAGCGCGTGACGGTCTCGGGCGTTACCGAACAAATGCCGGAGATTCTGCGCTATCTCGCGCAGGTCGGCTTGCGACCTGGCGTGCGCGTGCGCGTGATCGAGAAGGCGCCGTTGGGCGGCCCGATCACCGTCGACGTGGGCGGAACGCGCCATGCGATCTCGCTCGAGCTCGCGCGCACGGTGATGATCGCGTGACCACGCGCTTTCTGATCGCCCTCAACGTCATCGGATTTCTCTGCGAACTCTACGCCGGCGGCCCTGGCATCCTCAGTGGATTCGGCGATCCACGCAGCCGGAACGTGCTCCTGGAGGCCGCGCTCATTCCCCAGGCCGTTCTCCAGTACGGCCAGTGGTGGCGCATCGTCACCGGCGCCTTCATGCACAGCGGCTTGCTGCACATTGGCGTCAACATGTTGTCCTTGTGGTTCTTGGGACGCTTCATCGAGTACGCGCTCGGCCCGTGGCGCATGCTCGTCGTCTACGTGGTTTCACTGGTCGCCTCGGGGCTGGGCGTCGTTTACTTCAGCGATCCGCTCACGCCGACGCTCGGCGCCAGCGGCGCGATCTTTGGTCTCTTCGGAGCGCTCTTCGCGATCGGCTTGCGGCTTGGCAAGCCAGGCATGGAGCTGGTGCGCGCCAACATCGGCATCCTCGCGGTTAACCTGATCATTACGTTTACCGTGCCTGCAATCTCATGGCAGGCGCACGTCGCTGGGCTGCTCGCCGGTTTCGCCTTCACGTTTTTAATCTACGCGCCGCCGCGCCGCGTGGCGCCGGTCGTCGTCGAGAGCGGCACCGGGCGCGCGCTCGACGCAGAGTACGAATCGCCCAACGATCCGCCGCTCTCGCAGTGACGCCCTCGCTGGATTCGATCTTCGGATCGGACGGGCCGTTCGCTCGCCAACTCTCCGGCTTCGAGCCACGCCCCGGGCAGCTGCAGATGGCCAAACTCGTCGAGCGCGGGATCCTGGAAAACGTGCATACGCTCGTCGAGGCGGGAACCGGCGTCGGTAAATCGCTCGCGTACCTCGTGCCGGCGGTGCGCAGCGGGAAGAAGGTAATGCTCTCGACTGGAACGATCGCTCTGCAGGAACAGCTCGTGAGCAAAGACATTCCGCTCGTCGAGGCCGCGCTCGAGCGGACGCTGCGCGTCACCCTGCTCAAAGGGCGTTCCCACTATCTCTGCCGCGAGAAGTTCGATCGCATGCGCGCCGACCGGCTTCTCGCGTCGTCGCCCACGATGCAACGCATCTGGGATTGGGGCCTCAAAACGCGCACCGGCGACCGCGCCGAGCTGCCGTTTTTGCCGCCGGGCGACGAGTGGGAACGGCTCGACGCCGACGCCGACGAGTGCGTCGGCGAGCACTGCGCACACTTTCGCGATTGCTTTTACTTCGACAAACGCGACGAGGCGCGCTACGCCGATCTCGTGGTCGTCAATCACGCGCTCTTCTTTCTCGACTTGGCCTCCGGCGGCGGATTGCTGCCGCCTTACGACGTCGCGATACTCGACGAAGCGCACCAATGCGAGCGCTGGGCCACCGACGCCGCCACCGCGGTGCTCTCCGGCGCCAGCATCGGACGGATGCTGCGCAAGATCCGCCGCGCCTGCGAGCTGCCGCCGCACTTCGAAAGCGATCTCGCCGACGGCATGAAGCGCTTGGAGGCGACGCTCTCGCTCGTCGCCGGCGATCGCTATCCACTGGCCGCTAACGATCAAGCCCGGCCCGCGCTGCACGCCGTGCGTGAGAGCCTCTACGATTTGGAGAACTGGCTCTGGGCGCTCCCGGCCGGGGGCGCGGAGGCCGAGCGCCGGCGCGACCTGCTGCTGCGCGCCGTCGTGGCGCACGAGACGGCGATCGATCGCATCGAAGCCGGATCCGACGAAACGATTGCCTGGGCCGAACGCAACGATGCCGATGCGCGCTACTCCGTGCATTGCGCGCCGCACGAGATCGGCGACTTTCTGCGCGCGGCGCTCTTCGAGCGCACGCCGAGCGTGGTGCTCACGAGCGCGACCCTTACGACCAACGGCTCCTTCGACTTTGTAAAGCACCGTTTGGGCATCGGCGATGCGCAAGAGCTGGTCGCACCGTCGCCGTTCGACTACGCGCGCCAGGCGCGGCTCTTCATCGCGTCGGCGCACGTCAATCCGAAGTCTCCCGAGTTCGCGCGCCGCGCCGCGCCGCTCGTTGAGGAGTGCCTCGATCGCAGCCGCGGCCGAGCGTTCGTGCTCTTCACGTCGTATGCGCGGCTGCGCGAAGTCTACGCGATCGTGCGCGAGCGGCTCTCGTTTCCGATCCGGCTGCAGGGTCAGATGCCGCGCTCGGCGCTGATCGAGTGGTTCCGTCGTACGCCCGGCGCGGTGCTCTTTGCCACCGCGACGTTTTGGGAAGGCATCGACGTCGTGGGCGACGCGCTTTCGTGCGTAATCATCGATCGTCTGCCGTTTCCTTCACCCAGCGATCCGCTGGTAATGGCGCGGGTGCGCGCGCTGGAGGCGCGCGGCCTCGACGGTTTCGAGCATTACATGGTGCCCGCGGCGACCGTGCGGCTCAAACAGGGTTTCGGCCGGCTCATCCGCAGCGGCAGCGACCGCGGCGTGATGGCGCTCCTTGACGGCCGTGCCTCGTCGACGCGTTACGGCGCTACGATTCTGTCGGCGCTGCCGCCGGCGCTGCGCATCGAACACCTCGACGACCTCGCGCCGTTCTTCGCGCATGAAGAGGCTCAGTCGTAACGCAGCGAGGCCCGGGCGACGACGCGGTCGCCGTCCATCAGGGCGAGGCGGTCCATGCGATGGCTCTTGGGTAGATAGAGCATCGCGACGTCGCCGTGCGGTACCGCCTCTCCGAGCATCGTCTGCTCGCCGTCGTGCATCCACGCCACCCGCATCGCGCGCCGTGCACCTTTGATCACGATGACGTACCACGAACCGGTGCGCCCGTAGGCGACCGTTGCGGCTGCATTGCCCGGCATGCCGTCAAAGGATGCCATGCGATGCGGCGCGGCGATCATCCGCTGCATCGCCGCGTTCTGCGCGACGACCGCGCTCTGCATCGCGCGGCTGCGGTCCCAGAAGTACGCGGCCGGGAGGAGTCCCAAGAGCAGTGCCGCGGCCAACGCAAACGCTTGCGGTCGCCATGCGGGCGCCGACGGCCACCACACGCGCGCTGGGGGCGCCAGCAGATCGTCGATACGCGTCTCCAACGCCGAAGGCGCCTCTCGGCGCGGCTGCAGCGATGCTGCCAGCGCGACCTCGCGCTCCGCCGCGCCGAGTGCTCGCAGACACGGCAAACAGCCGCGCGCGTGCGCGTTTACCGCGGCAGCCTCGATCTCGCTGAGCGCGCCCAAGGCGTAGAGGGCTGCGCGATCCTCGACGTGTCCGCTCATCGCTCCGCACTCCGTACCTCATCGGGCGCCAGCGCCGCCGCGAGACGCCGCAGGCCGTGACTGATGCGACTCTTGATCGTGCCCAGCGGCGTGGCCAGCTCGGCGGCAATCTCGGTGTGCGTCTTTCCTTCGTAGAAGGCCAGTTCGAGCGGAGTGCGCTGTTCGGCCGGCAGCCGCGCAAGCGCGCCGCGGACGCGGTCGCGCTCGATCGGATCGTCGCTCTCCAACTCGCCGTGCTCCACCGGCAGTGCCGCGAGCCTCTCCGTCAAGCGCCGGCGATTGGCGTGGCGCCGAAGCCGGGAGATCGCGGCATTGCGCACGCAGACCATAAGAAAGGCGCGCAGCGATCCGCGACGCGCGTCGAACGGCTTGCGCGCCCGCCAGAGCTTGGCGATCGCGTCGTGCACGCAGTCCTGCGCCTCCTCCGCGTTGCCGAGCACGTTATAGGCGGCCGAATAGAGGAGCGCGGAGTAGCGGCGGTAGGCCGTCGCGAACGCCCAGCGCTCGCGCGCCGCGAACGCGATCGCGAGAGCCTCGTGGCCGCCGGGATCTGCCATCGGCGCGCCCTTCGACGCGCTGCGAGCCTAACGCCTGGAGCATCTGATGGCAAGAGAACGCCCCGGGCGCGGCTGCCGGATGACCCGGGGCTCTAGCCCTCTCCCGCGACCTCGACCTTCGCCCGCTCGGCGAGCTCGTGGACGACCGCCGAGTCCGCCAGCGTCGTCGTATCGCCCAGCGTCCGGCCCTCGGCGATGTCGCGCAGGAGACGGCGCATGATCTTGCCGCTGCGCGTCTTGGGCAACTCCTGGGTGAACGTCACGTACTTCGGGCGGGTGAACTTGCCGAGCCGATCGCCGACGTGCTCGCGCAGATCGTCGGCGAGCTGCCCCGAACCGTCGTAGCCGCTTTTTAGCGAGACGAACGCGTAGACGGCTTGGCCGGTCATATCGTCGAGCTTGCCGCAGACGGCGGCCTCGGCGACGTACGGATGGTCGACGAGCGCGCTCTCGACCTCCGTCGTCGAGATGCGATGGCCACTGACGTTCATCACGTCGTCGATGCGGCCCATGAACCAGTAGTTGCCGTCCGCGTCGCGCCGCGCGCCGTCGCCGGCAAAGTACACGTGCGGGAATTTCGACCAGTACGTCTGCACGTAGCGCTCGTCGTCGCCCCAGATGCCCCGCAGCATTCCGGGCCACGGCCGCGTGAGCACGGCGTAACCCCCGCCGCCCGGGGGTACCGATTCGCCCTTGTCGTCGACGACGTCGGCCGCGATCCCCGGCAGCGGCCGCGTCGCGCTTCCAGGCAGCAGCGTCGTCACGCCGGGAAGCGGCGCGATCATGATGCCGCCGGTCTCCGTCTGCCACCAGGTGTCGACGACCGGAGTCCGATTTGCGCCGATCCACTCGCGATACCAGATCCACGCTTCGGGATTGATCGGCTCACCGACACTGCCCAGCAGCCGCAGTGACGAGAGGTCGTGACGCGCGGGATACTCCGTGCCCCACTTCATGAACGTGCGGATGGCCGTCGGCGCCGTGTAGAGCAGCGTCACCCGATAGCGCTCGACGATTTCCCAGAAGCGGTCCTTGTCGGGGTAATCCGGCGTGCCTTCGTAAATCACGCTGGTCGCGCCGTTGGCCAGTGGGCCGTAGACGATGTAGGTGTGCCCCGTCACCCAACCGATGTCGGCGGTGCACCAATACACGTCGCGCTCTTCCTTGAGGTCGAAGACGAGCTTGTGCGTCATGGCGGCTTGCGTGAGATAGCCCGCCGTCGTGTGCTTGATGCCTTTGGGCTTCGCGGTCGTGCCGCTCGTGTAGAGGAGAAAGAGCAGGTCCTCCGCCTTCATCGGTTCGGGTTCGCATTGCGCGGATTGGCCGGCGATCAATTCGCTCCACCACACGTCGCGCCCGTCGCGCATGAAGACCTCGTCGCCAACTCGGCGCGCAACGATGCAGTGGCGTATCGTCGGCGTTTGCTCCATCGCGATGTCGCAGTTGCGCTTGAGCGGCACTTTGTTACCGCGGCGCCAGCCGTAGTCGGCCGTGATCAACGCGACGCAGCCCGCGTCGTTGACGCGGTCGACGATTGACTCCGGCGAGAAACCGCCGAAGATCACTGAGTGCGGAGCGCCGATGCGAGCGCACGCCAGTAAGGCCACCGGCAGCTCGAGGACCATCGGCATGTAGATCGCGACCCGGTCGCCCTTGCGAATGCCGAGCGACCGCAAGCCGTTGGCGAAGCGACTGACGTCGTCGAGCAGCTCGCTATAGCTAATCGTGCAACGGTCGCCCGGCTCTCCCTCGTAGTAGTAGGCGACGCGGTCGCCGCGGCCGGCAGCGACGTGCCGATCGAGACAGTTGACCGACACGTTGAGTTCGCCGTCCGCGAACCACTGCGCGTAGGGCTCGTTCCATTGCAGCGTCTGCGTGAACGGTTTGCTCCACTGCAACGTGCGCGCCCAGTTCGCCCAAAAGTCGAGGTAATTTCGCTCGGCTTGCTCGTACAGCTCGGCGGTCGCGTTGGCTTGCGCCGCGAAGTCCCCGGGAGGCGGAAAGCGGCGACCTTCTTCGAAGAGCGCTTCGATCGATGAGCTCATGATGCGTTCCGACTTACGAGGGCGAAAGGGCCATGCCTGCCGAAGATGTACGCACCATCATGTTGGCCGCACTCGTCCTTGCGGCGCTCGTCGCGCCGGCGCAAACGGGACTCGCCACGATCCAATACAACGCACCCCCGCCGAACTTTGCGATCTCAACAGGGCACGACCCGAAGTACTTGTCCGATCTACGGGGCAAGGTCGTCGTCGTCGACTTCTGGGCGAGCTGGTGCCACGTCTGCACCGAGGAGCTGCGTGATTTCGTACGCGCCGCGCAGACCTACGGCAAGCGGGTCGCGATCGTAACGATCTCCAGCGAGTATCCCGGCGTCGCATCGAGCTATCTGGAGCACTGGGACATCCCGCTGAGCGTTGTCGAGGATCCCCAAGGCGCCATCTCGCGCCTCTACTCGGTCTCGAAGATCCCGATCACGCTGGTGCTCGACCCGGCTGGCAACGTCTCATACGTTTCCGTGGGCGGTCTGAGCTGGCAAGAGCTCCAGCAGGCAATCGACCTCGCCTCCGGTACTCCCGCCGCGCTCCCCGCCGCCGGCCACCGCAGCTAGGCGAGGGCCGCCGCGACGAAGCCCTGGGCGAAATGGGAGCTTCTGTGCTAGCAGTCTAGGCGCGGGAGTGCTATTGTAGGGGGCGTGATAGAGAGCACGGGCCTCGATAAGCGGAAGGCCTACATTCTAGCGACGGTGGTCTACGAGTATATCGCCACCGCCGAACCCGTTGGCTCGCAGGCGCTGACCCAGAAGTATAACCTCGGAATCAGCTCCGCGACGGTCCGCAACGAGATGGCCGAGTTGGAAGCGAGCGGCTACTTGATTCAGCCGCACACCTCGGCTGGGCGCATCCCCTCCGACGCCGGCTACCGCACCTACGTCGACCGGCTCATGCAACCCGAGGAGCTCGACGTCGACGAACGCCGGCGGATACGGGACGAGCTGTACGATGCCACGCGCGAGCTGGACGAGATCATCGACCATACGACGCGTCTGCTTGGGCGGCTCTCCAATAACCTCGCGTTTGTCACCAAGCCGCAGCAAGAGACGCCGACCTTCAAACATATTCAGTTGATCTGGCTCTCGCCGCAGACCGGCGTAGCGATCGTCGTCACCTCGCTGGGCGTGGCTGCGCAGAGCCTCTTCGAGCTGGGCGGCGAAGCACGGCCCGACGATCTCACGCGCTTCTCTAACGCGCTCAACGCGCGTTTGGCAAACCGGTCGCTGGCCGAGGTCGTGGAGATCGAGATCGCGCGCGCGGCACAGGAGGCGGGGGTTTCCGACGACCTGCGCAACGCCGTCGTCGCCGCCGCGCAGTCGGCGCGTTCCGGCGAGCAGCCCACGATCGCGGCCGCGGGTGCGCAGAACCTCCTCGATCAGCCCGAATTTCAGGACCTGCGCAAGCTGCGTTCGATCTTGCGCATCGTCGAAGAGCAGAAGACGCTCTACCAGATCGTCGCCGATGCAATGACCGCCGAGACGGTGAGCGTCAAGATCGGCCACGAGCTCGGGAGCGAGGAGCTTGCGGATTTCTCGATCGTGACCGTGCCGTACCATTTCGGCTCGCATGCTCTGGGGATGCTCTCGATCTTGGGACCGCGGCGCATGCCGTACGCGCGACTGCTCGCGCTCGCCGCGGGAACCGCCGAAACGCTCAGCCAGCGCCTCTCCGACGTAGATTACTTCCCAAACAGCTAGCACCATGGCGGCGACGGACTACTACGAAATCCTCGGCGTCCACCGTGGCGCATCGGGCGAAGAGATCAAGCGGGCCTACCGGGCGCTCGCGCGCCGGCATCATCCCGACGTGGCGCAAGACAAATCGCAGGCCGAACACCATTTCAAAGAAATCAACGAAGCCTACGAAGTGCTCTCCGATCCGAACAAACGCGCGCAGTACGACCGCTACGGCGCCGTCGGAAACGGTGGCGCGAGTCCGGGCGATTTCGGTTTCGGGGCGGGCTCATTTGGCGACATCTTCGACATGTTCTTCGGGGCGGCGCGTGGGCCGCAGGCGCGCCGCGCCGGCCCGGAGCGCGGCTCCGATCTGCGCTACGACGTGCAAATCACGCTCGAAGAAGCATTTGCCGGTACCACCAAAGAGATCGCTTTCGATCGCCTCGCTCAGTGCGACGGCTGCAAAGGCAGCGGAGCCAAAGTGGGAACGATCGTCACGCCGTGCGATCGTTGCGCCGGGAGTGGTATGACGCGCACCACCCGCCACACACCGCTGGGGCAGATCGTCACGCAGACGGTCTGTACCCGCTGCAACGGCGAAGGGCACACCGTCGCCCATCCGTGCGAGCGCTGCGGCGGACGCGGGCGGCGAGAAGTGGAGACGCGGTTGACGGTCAACGTGCCTGCCGGCGTAGACGATGGTTCGCGCATTCGCATTGCCGGCAACGGCGAGGGCGGCAGCAACGGCGGGCCGGCCGGCGATCTCTACGTCTATTTGAGCATCGAGCCGCATCCGTTATTCCGCCGCGAGGGCCGCGACACGTTCGTCGACGTGCCGGTGAGCTTCCCGGCCGCCGCGCTGGGCGCGACGATCGACGTGCCCTCACTGCACGGCGACACCGAGGTGACGTTGATCCCCGGAACGCAGACCGGTTCCACGATCCGGTTGCGCGGCTTCGGCATGCCGACGGTGCGCGGCTCGCAGCACGGCGATCATCACGTCACGGTTCACGTCGTCGTCCCGACCAAGTTGAACAAGCGCCAGCGCGACGCGCTGGAATCCTATGCGGTCGCGGGCGGCGACGTTGTCGACGAACGCAGCTTTTTCGAGCGCGTCAAGGACGCTTTCCGCCCGGAGTGACCGCGGCGCGCCGCTTCTTCGTCGAGGGCGCCAAGGCGCCCGGCGACGTCGTGGAGCTGGGGGGCAGCGACGCGCATAAAATCGCACACGTGCTGCGCCTTGGCGCTGGCGACACCATCGAGCTGATCGACTCGAGCGCGCGTACCTTTAGCGCCGCGCTTCTCGACCTCGGCCGGGTCGTGCGCGCGAGCGTGCTCGCCGAGCAAGCGCCGCCGGCCGCGCCGCCGATGCTGACCGTCGACGTCGCGCAAGCGGTGCCGAAAGGAAGCCGGATGGACGTGGTTGTTGAAAAGGGGACCGAGCTGGGGGTCGCGGCGTTTCTTCCGTTCTTTTGCGAGCGCAGCATCGGGCGCGGCGCCGGCGCGGAGCGGCTCGCGCGCTGGCGGAGGATCGCGCGCGGCGCGGCGCAGCAATCGCGGCGCACGAGCGTTCCCGACGTGCACGAAACGGTTGCCTTCGAGCACCTCGTCGCACGTTTCCCCGATTACGACGCGGTGCTCTTTGCGTGGGAGCTGGCCGAGCCGGTGCCGCTCGCCCGGCGGCTGCAGGAGGTGCTCCCCGCAGCCGGTCGCGTGCTGCTGGTTGTCGGCCCGGAGGGTGGATTCACGCACGGCGAAGCCGAGATGGCGATGCGGAGCGGGGGCGTGACGCTCTCGCTGGGGTCGCGCATCTTGCGCACCGATACGGCCGCGCTCGTGCTCTTGGCGGTGATTGGCGCCCTGGCGTCGTAGAAGCTCCGATTGCGCATGTCACTTCCCTTCTCGATCGTCATCCCAACCTATAACGAAGCCGCCGGCATCGAGAAACTGCTTCGGGCCCTCGCGGCGACGTTCGCAGCGAACTCACTCGACGGAGAGGTGATCGTCGTCGACGATAACTCACCAGACGGAACCGGCGACGTCGTCGAGCGTCTCGCAAAAGAATTGCCGGTGCGCTGTTTGCACCGCAGCGGCAAGCTCGGGCTCTCGAGCGCGGTGATCGAGGGCTGGGCGACGGCGCGTCCCCAATCGGTGGCGCTAGGCGCGATGGACGCCGACTTCAGTCACGACGTCAACGCGTTGCCCCGCATGGTGGCGGCGCTGGAGTCCGGCTACGGCCTGGCGATCGGCAGCCGTTACGTGCCCGGCGGCGGCATCGCGAACTGGCCGAAGCGGCGGATAATCGTGTCGCGCGTGGCGTGCTGGCTCGCGCGGCCGCTCACCAGCGTAAAAGACGTCACCAGCGGTTTCTTTCTGGTACGCCGCGACGCGCTGCAGAACGTGCGGCTCGACCCGATCGGTTTCAAGATCGGCCTCGAAGTGATCGCGAAGGCGCACTACGGCAAAGCCATCGAGGTGCCGTACGTCTTTACCGATCGCGTCGCCGGCGAATCGAAGCTCAACGAGCGCGAGATCGTGAACTATCTCAAGCAGCTCGGCAAGCTCTATTCCGCCTGGCTGCGTCCGAAGACGGCCAAAGAGCGCCGCACCTGATGCCCCGGCCCGAATGGCTGACCGCCCGGCGCGCGAAGGATGCGCCCCCGGCGGCAGATGCCGCGATGTGGATCAAGTGTCAGAAGTGCGGCGAGGTGCTCTACTCGCGCGATCTCGCGAGCGCGCTCTTCGTCTGTCCCCGATGCGGCTATCACTTTCGCATGAGGGCCTACGATCGCATCGCGTCGCTGGTCGACGGCGATTTCACCGAGCTGGGCGCCGACGTGCTTCCCGGAGATCCGCTGGGCTGGACCGATCGCCGCACCTATCCCGCCAAGCTCAACGGCGACCGCGAAGCCAGTGGAATCTCGGAGTCGGTCGTCTGTGGTTTCGGGTCCATCGGGGGGCATCGCGTCGCGCTTGCGGTGATGGATTTTCACTTCCGCGGAGGCACGATGGGGCAGGTGACCGGGGAGCGCATCACCCTGCTGTTGGAAGAGGCTCGCCGCCGCAGAGTGCCGTGCGTGCTCTTCTCGGCATCGGGGGGCGCGCGCATGGAAGAAGGGATGCTGGCGCTCATGCAGATGGCCAAGACCACCGCGGCCGTCGCGCGCTTCATGGCGGACGGTAACTTCTTTCTGGTCGTCCTCACCGATCCGACCAGCGGCGGCGTATCGGCCTCGTTTGCCTTTCAGGCCGATGTCATCGTGGCCGAACCCAAGGCGATGATCGGCTTTGCGGGACGCCGGGTGATCGAGCAGACGATCCGTCAGCGGCTTCCCGACCAGTTTCAAACCGCGGAGTTCTTACTGGAGAAGGGCGCGATCGACATGGTCGTCGACCGCCGCGACCTCAAAGAGACGCTCGTGCGAATGTTGGAGTACGCGACGCATGAGTAACAATCTCATCGTCGAGCGCGAGAAGAGCCTGGTGGAGCTGGAGCGGCGCATCTCGGAGCTGCGCGAGGCCTCGGCCGCGCAGCCGCTCGACATGTCGAGCGAGATCGGCGCGCTGGAGCAGAAGTACCAGCAGATCCTGCAAGAGCTTTTCGGCGCGCTCTCTCCCTGGGAGAAGGTGCACATGGCGCGCCACCCCAGCCGGCCGACGTCGCTGGATTACATTTCGCGCTTCGATCGCTTCGACGAGCTGCATGGCGACCGGCAGTTCCGCGACGATCCGTCGATCGTCGGCGGCTTTGCGCTCCTGCACGGACGCAAGGTGATGGTGCTTGGCCAGCAGCGAGGGCGCGACACCAAGGAGAACCTGCGCCGCAACTTCGGCATGCCGGCCCCCGAGGGCTATCGGAAAGCCACGCGGCTCGCGCGCCTGGCGTCGCGGCTGCGGCTGCCCATCGTCACGTTCGTGGATACCAAGGGCGCCGACCCTGGTATCACCTCCGAGGAGCACGCGCAGTCCGAGGCGATCGCGACGTGCTTGCAAGCGTTCTCGACGGCGGCGGTTCCGATCGTAGCCACGGTGATCGGCGAAGGCGGATCGGGCGGAGCGCTCGCGCTAGCCATCGCGGACTGTGTGATGATGCTCGAACATAGCACCTACTCGGTTGCGTCTCCCGAGGGCTGCGCCGCGATTCTCTGGTCGGATTCGACGAAAGCGGAAGAAGCGGCGGCGCGGTTGAAGTTAACCTCTCGTGACTTACAGCGTTTTGGCATCGTCGACGAAATACTCCCCGAGCCCCTTGGGGGCGCCCACCGAAACGCACAGGACGTCGTGACGCGCGCGCTCGACGCCGTCGATGCGGCTCTCACGCCACTAATGGCGCTCTCGCCGGAGATGCTCTCCGAGCACCGCTATCGAAAGTACCGACGATTGGGAGAATGGCAGGCAGAAAGCTTCGAGCCCGTTCGCAAAGCGCGCTAGAGCGCGCTCGCCCGGTGCTCCGCGTCGCCGGCCGCATGGCCACCGCGGCGATTCTGCTACTCGTCGTCACCCTGGTAGCCGTCCAGTTTGCGCGAGCGATCGAGCAGAACGTCGCGGCGGCGCGGCAGCTTGGGGCCATTCGGGCCGACATCGCATCGCTCGAGCGGCGCCGCGACCGGCAGGAGCGCGAGGTACGCCGCCTGCGCGATCCTGCGGGCGTGATTCCCGAGATCCACGACCGCTTGCGTCTCGTGCGCCCCAACGAGGCCTTGATTTTCGTTTCGCCGCAACCGTCGAGCGTGCCACAATCCGACTTGGCCCCGTGAGCGAGACGCTGCAAGGAATCGTGATCAACCTCAACGCCTACGGCGCGACCGTGCGGCTTGACGGCGGCGACCTCGCTAGCGCGAGTGCCGCCGACGTCGACGCTCACCGCGACCTCTACGCGCGCTCGCTGCTGCGCCACAAGCGCTTGGATTTCGAGGCGCGTCGCGACGGACGCCGCTGCAGGGTCTCGCTGGCGCCGCAGATCCGCGACGACGATCTTGAAGAACAGATCGCTTCATATCTCAAGAGCACCGAAGACTGGGAGCAGCCCGACGCCATGCCCGCAGCAGAACGCCACTTTCTCCAGAAGAAGCGCCGCGCCGCGCTCTTCGCCGCGAAGCACCCATGAGCCGGCGCTACGCGATCGTCTCCATCGGTACCAACTCGACGCGCCTGTTGCTCGCCGACGTCGAGCCGGAGCAGCCGCGCATCGAGATCGCGCGTTCCGTGGGTACGCGCATCGGCGAGGGCCTGGGCGAACGCGGGCGACTCGGTGACGAGCCGATGCAGCGGACGCTCGACGCGATCGCGCAGTACGTGCGGACCATCAAGGGTCATTACGTGCGGCTCTTCGCGATCTCGACTAGCGCGCTACGGCGGGCCGAGAACGGCGAGGAGTTCGCGGAGCGCGTGCGCGAGGTGCTCGGGGTGCCGCTGCGCGTGCTCTCGGGAGAGGAAGAGGCCGCGGCATCGTATCGCGGGGCGATTACGGCCCTCGGGCGGTTGCGCGGCGAGCGCATGGGCGTCCTCGACGTGGGCGGCGGCAGCACGGAGTACGCCGTGGGCACGTCCGAAAAGCCGGAGGCGGTGATCTCGTGCGAGATCGGCGCGGTGCGGGTGAGCGAAGATGTGCCGCAGCTCTGCGGACGCGATGGCGCGGTCGACGAGAAGGTCGTCCAGAAGGCACGCGACCTCGCGCGGGCGGCCATCGAGCCGCTGGCGGCACAAGAAGGTGTTGAGAAGCTTGCGTTCGTCGGCGGCAGCGCGACGACGACCGCGGCAATCTTGAAGGGAAAGCGATCGCTGATCGCGTCGGCGCGGTTGACGCGCGCCGACCTTCAGGGTGTGCTGGAGAGGTTGCTGGCGATGCCGCTCGAGCAGCGCAAAGAAGTCCCCGGCATCAAGCCGCAGCGCGCCGACATTCTGCCCGGCGGCATCATCGTGCTGCAGGCCGCGCTCGACGTGCTCGGCCGCGACGAAGCGGTTGCTACGATGGCCGACCTGCTTCTTGGGGTATTGCTCGAAGAGCGTGACGCCTCGGCAGGACAACGCCCGGCCGTCCCCGCACGCCCGCAGCCCGGGAGAGGATTTCGCCGATGAACGACACGCAGATTCACGAACACATCGAAGACCTCGTTGCCGAAGAGCATCGTTTGCTCGAACACGGCGACGCCGGCAAGCTCAGCGCGGCCGATCGCGAGCGCCTGGACACGATCTCGGTGCGCCTCGATCAGTATTGGGATCTGCTGCGCCAGCGGCGCGCCCGCCGCGACGCCGGCCAGGACCCGAGCGTCGCACAGATGCGCAGCGACCGCGTCGTCGAGCGTTACGAGCAATAGCAGCCGCTTCCAGGAAACGCTCCGGTAACACGCGTAGCGTACGCTTTGCGCCATGGATAGATACACGGTCGAAGAGGTCGTCTCTTGCCTCACCCCAGTGATCGAAGGCGCCGCAGCCCGGCTTTCCTCCGAACTTGGGCCTCGCATCGCGCGGAGCTGAAGGAGTTTCGTGCTGCGACCGAAGCAAGGTACGATCGTTTCGACGGCCGCAAAGTACTCTTCGAAGCTCGCTGCGGAAAAATAGAAGAGCGAGTGATAGCGCTTCGATAAGTTGGAGAATCGCCTCGCGCTCGTCGAGCGACGCGGATAATTTTGGGATGGTGGTGGAACAGGCAGACACAGCAGACTTGACGGGGTCCGTTGAGCCGTAGCGCGGGAAACCCGCTGCGGGATGCGCTCAAAGTCGGCGAACTCTCTATCACTAGCGATGTGACGACGCCGAGCCAAGCTTCGCTCGCTGCGAAGAAGGTGTAGAGACTGGACGGGCGCGGCCTACGTGAGCATGCGCTCATAGGGCCAAGGCACAGTCCGGACCACAAACGCGCGAGCGCGCGGTGGCGAAAGCCATAGTGGTGCGAAAATCTGCAGCCCGAAAGGGCGTCCGGGTTCGACTCCCGGCCATCCCAAAAAATCGGCGTTATTTCACAAGGAGTTTCGCCACTCTGGCTCGTTCGTAGGCTTCCGTTTCTAGCATTTGTCTAACGGCCTGAACAGTCGCGGTTAACTCCCGGATGAAGGGATGGTTACCGATCATTCGAGTTGTGTTTGAGTAGCTCGATTCGCCGGAATAGCCCTGCCGGGGACTGAAAGCACGCCGCGGCGAACCGTATGGGGCCGTCTACTCGTTCCGGCTTCAGGGGCAAGGCAAATGAGGATTTCGGGTTGTGGCCGATACGTTCCCAACGCGCTGGTGGTCGTAGCAATGCTCGCGGGGTGCGCGATGTTGCCCACCGACGAGCCAACGCCGGTTGAGAGTTCTCTAGGACCGTTCCTCGCTCCTCACGTACGATTCGCATGCCCGGAAGAGATGACGGGATACGCGCAGTGTCTCGCACTGATCAGGACCGACAGCTTTGGGAAACGTTCGCCCCGCGTTCACGGGTACACCCCGTCCGACTTGCAAACCGCTTACGACTTGCCCTCGCGGACTCGCGGAATCGGGCAAACAATCGCCGTCGTTGATTCTGGTGATAACCCACGTGCGGAGGCCGACGTAAATATATATCGGTCACGTTTTGGGCTACCGCCATGCACCATCAGAAACGGTTGCTTTCAAAAGCTTAACCAGAACGGCCGTGCCGGCGATTATCCGCCAAGCAGTACGGGCGATGGGGTTGAGATCGACCTCGACATCGAAATGGTCTCCGCCTCGTGCCCCTTGTGCCGCATAATGCTAGTCGAGGCAAGTGGCTGGGAGCTATCAAACCTGGCGACATCGGTCGATACGGCGGTTGCAAAAGGCGCAAACATTGTCAGCAACAGCTACGGTTTCTTAGGTGACCAACAAGACGACGCCTACGGCAGCCACTATAATCATCCGGGAGTGGTGATCGTTGCTGCGGCTGGCGACCGCGGCTATCAGAGCGAGGGTGGCTTTCCGGCGGATCAGCCGAGCGTCATATCGGTTGGCGGCACGACGCTGCTACGGGCGAATACTCGCAGAGGATGGAGTGAGGGGGTGTGGCGATCTTCGCCCCTCGAAGGAACCGGAAGCGGTTGCACAAGTTCCCGTACGCCCAAGCCCGACTGGCAGCGCGATAGGAAACCAGGCGATTGCGTGTACCGGACGATGAACGACGTTGCCGCTGTCGCCGACCCAAATACCGGCGTAGCCGAGTACGATTCATATGGGATGTATGGCCCGTGGTTTGTTGCCGGTGGCACCAGCGCCGCGGCACCCTTGGTCGCCGGGATCTACGGCCTCGCGGAGAACGCAGCGCGGCAGTATGCCGCAAGATCGTTGTATCGAAGGCATTCTCAACTGTACGACGTCATGTCGGGCCAGGATGGAATCTGCTCGCCGTCGTTGTCATCCTCGTACCTCTGTCGAGCCAGGCCCGGGTATGACGGGCCCAGCGGCAACGGCTCGCCGCACGGCACCGGCGCATTCTAAGAAAGTTAGCGCGTCGAGAACGCCGCCTTGTCGGGAACCATGGGTTGTAGATTTGACGCGTTGGGCGGCTTTCCGGCGGGGCGCTGATTCGCGGGTGTAGAATCGGCGAAGCCGGAGCCATGGGATGCATCTGCTCTCTTATTTGCTGACCACGGCGCCCAAGGGAAAGTAGACGGGTTTGATCTTTTTGATCGGGTGGCCGCCGTCGGGAAACGGCCAGATCGCGCCGCTTCCGTGATTAATCAAGGCGGCCGCGCCAACCCTCGAACCGTCGATCCAAAATTGGTCCAGCCACTGGGCGCCCTGGAGCCGCACTGCAGCCTTCGTCGTTCCCTTCGGACCGCTGATCGCAAAGCGGTAAATCGTCGTGTCGCGCTGGTCGGCGATATCCAAATACGTGCCGTCCCACTGCATCGGGCCCGGCGTCGAAAACTGATGATCGAGCTTCAACGTGACGAATGTCTTGGTGCCATGCAGAAGCTCGGCAAATAGCGGGGAACCGCTGCTGTTACCATACTCTCCATCGACGAACAGATTTCCGCGATTATCGTACGCGCAAAATGACATCCTGTTGATCTGCTTGTCGGTATACGTCTCTTTTATGCCGCCGCGCGCGTGCGCGTAGAGCACGATATCGCCGCCACCCGAGCCGCCGTAATACCCAGCGTTCGCTACCGCAAGGTTGCCACTCGTCGGATCGACGGCGCAGGCAAAGGGATAATTGTCTGGGTCTTGCAGCGTCGAGATCGGGAGGCTTCCCCCGTGCGCGTACTCCACGATGTCCGTTCCCGATTGGTCGGTAACGAACACGTCGCCCTTCGCATCGACGCACTCGCTTCCCAGACTCTTAAAGTCGTCTTGCAGGCTCTGCTGCAATACGCCGCCAGGGTACGTGTATACGTGCACCTCTTCCGTCGTTGAATCCGTCATATACATCAGTGTGCCGGTATCGGTCTGAACTTGTTGACCCGCGCCCGGCCCCGGACCGGGAAGCGTACCTCCACAACCGCCGGAGAAAAGCGCCGCCGCAATCGCAATCGCGTTGAACCGCTTCGCGCCCTCCATTCGAAACCTCCGCTCTAAAGGCCCTACTAGCTACCCACTAACCGCGATACCCAGCCTTTCGGTGCGCTCCGCAAGTGCCACACCGGTCTTGGCGATTGTGGGCCCTTTCGCGCCGGTGTTCTTTTGCGAAGCAACCTTCGCCGAAAGCCACGATGGCCGTCTCTACCCTATCCACCGCGGCCCTTTTATACGCCACGGCCTCGCATAGCATCCCGGCGCGTAATCCTATGGCTCGATGGCGAGATCTCTCGGCGTTCCGCCCGGGAGCGGGAAGGACTTGAGCAGTTGACCGTTTCGCGGATCGTAGATTTGCAGGCTCGGTTTGCCGCTCGCGGCAACGTAGAGCATTCCATCGAGCGGGTTCGCGGCGACCCTCGAAACGGTCGTATGCGTCTCGAAAGAGCCCGTACACCGGTGGAACGTGCAAGTGTGAATCTTGCCATTCGACTCCGCGAGATAAAGGTTGCCCGAGTCGTCGCTCGCCATGCCCTCCACGCCGCCGTCGTGAATTTCGGTTCGCTTGCCCGACTTGACGTCGATCGCCGCGACGAAGGTCTTCGAATCCCCTCGAAGCTTCGCCGCAATCAACGAAGCTTCCGGATCTACCTCGAGCTCGACGGGGAGGTTGTTAACGGTGTGGTGGAATGCGGTCTGGTCCCTGGAGCGCAGGCGATACCGCGCCACCGCATCGGCGATGAGTCCTTCGTATCCAACCCACAGCGAACCGCGGGCGACGGTTATCGTTACCGGGCTATGGGAATCCTTGATCTCGAGCCATGGCTTGGTATCCCCTGGCCGAAAAAGCTTGACGTCGCCGCCGACGAAGGCCTTGGTGTTGACGTAAAGAAAGTTTTCATCGTCGGTGGCGACGGAGCTGCGGGGCCAAGAAGGAAGATTCGTTATTTCACGTATGAGCCTGCCGCTCTCGGCGTTCAACTCGAGGACCTCATATTTGGCGCCCGGGTCGTTGATCCCGAGGTATAGATGTCCTCGCCGGTCGAATGCCGCCGAGTTTATCTCGATGCGTGAAGTGTGGATCGTGATCTCCCGGCTGAACTTGTAGCTGTGCGGCGGAAGGATAAGGATTCGGGTGAGCGCGTGTTTGGCATCGTAATCGATCACGGCAACCGTGCCCCGACCAAGCGTGGCCGGCGGCGCCGGAGAACTTGTCGGCTGCGGCGGCGAGACGGATCCCACGGCGCCACTGCATCCCGCGCCGAGTAAGGCGGCGAGAATCCACAAAAAGATCCAGCGATGCGAATAAGACAATGCGCGCTTCCTCCGAGAGCCTGCTCTTCGGCTTATCCAAAACGGCTTACTGCCGGTAACCGTTAGAGAGGCTAGCGGGGCCTCGCTTCAGGTACCGCCCGTGCGGACGGATTAACACTCTTCGGTAACGGTCGGGATCCTCTTGAATCCCCGGGCTTGGGTTCGAGTCGCGGCCATCCCAATGAAACGCCGTAACGATGGGCCATCACCTAATCACGAAGCTGGTTGCAGGTACTCTGCCGATGCAACTAGTGTCAGCCTTGTTCGGTGCGTCAAAGAAGGACCGCGTGATAGCGTACGCACATTCGTTAGCAGCCGTAGAGGGACTGCCGAATGCAACATGCGCGACGTTGGGGATCGTGACGACCGTTGAGTTCGGTAATGTCTTTGCGACGTACGCGCCGAACGCCGCCGCCGTCTGGGCGTCGTACTGGGCGCTTATGACGAGGGTCGGCAAGTTGCTCCTTGTCTCCGTTCGCACCAACGAAGATACGGCCGGGACGTCCCAGTCTCGACAGTTGTCTCGCATAAAAGACAAGTGCGGAGCATGTCTCAAGATAGAGACTGGAAACGTGGGAAATGCACGTCGGCCGGCCGCAACGACGCTCTGCTCGGTCTCGTAGGGCACCCATTCGCCGCAGGAGACGCCGAAGAAGACGCCATTGCTGAAAACGCCGAAACTACCGGTATCGAGCTTCGGCGCGGCCCAGCTCGACGCGATCGGCGTTGGGTCACCGTGAGCGAGGGCGTAGATCGATGCGGGAACCTTGGCGGCAACGTGCGTGCCGGGCGACACCGCCCACGCCACAAGCATGCCGCCGCTGATCTTCACCTTTACTTTTCCGGAGTGCCCGGGTACTTGGACTTCGACGGTCGTGGGGGCAGCCTCGTATCGGATCACGAGTCGCCGGAACGTCGCGCCGATGTCGCCATACCGTTTACGACACGGCGCCTGATCTCGGCATGCCTTGAAAACCGCGTTGATGCCCTCGCCCGCGCTAGTCCACGCCGCGATTCCACCGCCAAGCGACGGCGGAAAGATGCCGTCGATCGCGACGGAGCGAATTCCGTCGGGATGCTGCCGCATGTACGTGAGTGCGAGGTCGGTTCCGTAAGAGATTCCGTAGACGTTCCATTTTGCGATACGCAACGCAAGGCGTAGATCTTCGAGATCGTCAGCACTCTCCAACGTGTTGTACGCGGCTAGGTCGGAGGTGCGTGCGGCAAGTTCTCGGCGGCACTTTAGCGTCGCATCGGAGTAAAGCTTGCCCGTCGCGGCGGCGTCGTATGGCATATCCAGCGTCTTGGCAGCCCAGCGATCGACCGGTTCGCAGGTCAGCCGTGGTTGGGCGGTATACGTGCCGCGCTGCGACATAAAGATCACGTCGCGATCCGCGTTGAGTTTACCGGCCAGCGCCATGGGGATCTCCGTAATCGCATCGTCGCCGGGACCGCCGGCTAGCCAAACGATCGGATCGCTCTGCGCCTCCGGTGACCTTGCCGCGATGATGGCCACCGCGAGGCTGATCGTCCGCGCGTCGGCATGCCCACGGTTCTCAGGAACGAGGAGTCGACCGCAACGCGCGTGCCGCAGTTCTGTAATCGGTTGGGGCGGAACGGGACACGGACCGGGTACGAACGACGGTGCACCGGCCGCCGCTCTTGTAGAAACGGACACGCTCGCGCTCAGCGTTACGAGCACGCAGGCCACAATAGCGAACCACAACCTAATCCTTATTTGAAATCGTGACACCCGCGATTACTTGGGCACGGGCCGAGCTTATGCCTAGGCGGGGGCTATGAACATTTCGGGGGCACCGTATAAAGGCGCGCTGAGACTACGGAGTGGCGAAGTTGAATTTCAACGTGCCATCGGTGTTTTCTGAAATCATCAGGGTCGCTCGACCGCCATCGAGAGGAATGTGCGTGTCGCGCGAACGTCCGCATCCAAACAGTCTTTGCGGATCGTGATCGACGTTCCGTGAAACGCTAAAGATTGTGCGGTTGCCGCTGGTCCGATTAAAGTCGAGCACATACGGGGCGCAATACGCCGCCCCTTCGGAATAGATGCTGAGTTGACTGCCGTCGGTGTACGTGATCTGCGCACAGAGATCGAAAGCGAAGCAACGATCGACCGCCGCCGCACTACTGCCATCCGCGAACGTGACACGCTGCGTGACCGGCGAGGCAAATGGTTGGGTGTTGGCGGGCTGTACGTTGTTCACCGGACCGCGCATCCAGGGTGTAACAAATTGTGGGAATCCGCCGACGCGTTGCGGGAAAATCGGCCCTGGAAACTCCGCTCGATCGGGTGAACCAGCCGTCGGGCACGCCGTTACCGAATTTGGCTCACTGCGTTCTCCGGTGTATTGCGGCGCTCCACCGCCCATTGCGCCGGCAATAACGTACTGTTTGTAGGCCTCCGCCGTCCCGGCGGGATCGGCGTTTTCATAGAGATCCGGCGGGCCGGCCTGAGGCTCCACCTGTGCGATTGGTCCTGAAAGCGGTTTGAGCTGGAACGTGCCAACCGCGCCGAACTGCGAATAGACCGCTGCACTCCACGCCCAATCTATAGAAATTCCCGGGCGCGACGCGGCGAACGTTGCGGTCCACGTTACGGGACCGCTGGAACGAGGAATGAATGGCGCCGGCGCCTCGTACGGGAGAGCATCGAAGAGCGCCTCCTTCGAAACCTGGGAAGGCGAATACCGGACATTCAGTTTCTGCGGCCCCGTCCACAACCGGTAGGGTACGCTGACCGACGGATCGAGCACGACGGTACTGTCCGGCATCGTGATGACGTACGGCCAACTGCCGAACGTGATGCGCGATTGGTGCACGTCGATACGAATCGGCGAGGTTATGGCGCTGCCGTCTGCGGTATGAACTGCCTTCAGTACGCCGGTAAACCAGATGGTCGAGCCGGTTGGGATATGCGTCATCCCGTATTTGTCGAACCGCACTTTGATAGCTGAGGAGCACGACGGGATATTCTGCGCTTGCGCGCTGGCAGCACATGACGAAAGCAGTGCGCCTGCCGTCAGCAAGAACACCGCTCTCAGGTTCGGCATCATCGAGCCTCCTCGCCGGTTCGGGCGCTTTATAAGGACGCCGTCTACCGTCGTAACGCTTCTCAGGTAATGAGCGTGACCGGCCGAGATCGGCCGCCCGAACATGGGTTCGGCTCGCGGCCCCGCGCAAGTCGGCGCTCCGCGCCGCAGAGGCTATTTACGATTTAGTGCACGTAGTTTTGGCCGTCACCTTCCACACTCCGCCCATCTTCGCTTCGCTGACGTCGACTTGCTTCGTCATCGAGATCATGGTGTAGGTGTCGCGAATCGGCGTCACCGTGCCGTCTGTGTCGTAGAACGTCCCAACCCAAACGATTGTTTTGCCGATCCCCTTCGTCGTCTCAGTTCCGTACTTTCCGCCGGAATCGGCGTATGGTGCGGCCCACGTTTTCGTTTTTGCAAGATACGCGCTATAACTGGTAACGTCGCCGTTCGGGCTCGCGGTCCTCATCATGATGTTTCCGTCTGGGAGCTTCGTCGCTGTGATCGTCGTCGTCGCCAAGGCGCCCAGCTCCGAGGGATGCATTGGGTTCGAGCACGACCACGTACCGACCATGTAATCGTATCCGTGTGGACCTGCACCAACCGTAGATACGGACATCGTTTGGGCTAGCGCCGGTCGAGAAAGACCGGGCCCAAGTAGAATTGCGCAAGTACCGAGCGCAACAATCAGTGGTTTCAAAGAGTGGCCTCCGTGGTAGCAAAGCAAACAAGTGGTCCTTGGCGAAAACGCCGAAGAACCCTCGCTTAGGCGCTCACCGCATATACCCGATCGAGGTTATGGCTCGATGGCGAGATGATACGGGGAGTTATTCAAAAGATATAACGGGCTCGCTTTGCCTCGATGTCTAGGGTGTTAAGGTATACACCGTTCCGTGGTTGGCACTACCGTCGCCTGCGGTCGTGCCGTAGAGCGTGCCGTTGAGGTCGATCAGTCCGCTGGAGGGGTAGCTCCCGCCGGGGCCGCCGGTAAAGCTGTGCAGCACGTTCTCCGTGCCCGTCGTGGTGATGCTGAAGACGGTTCCTAGATTGCTGCTGCCAGCGCCACCCAATGGGGTCGTTCCGTACAGCAGACCGTCGACATCGATCAGTGGTGCTTGCGGAAGCGATCCATCGGGCGGACCGCTGAAGCTGTGCAGAACGTTTTCCCCGCCCTTCAAACCCATACTGAAGACCGTTCCCTTGCGCTCCGACAAACTGCCGCCGCCTCTGGTCGTGCCGTACAGGATGTTCTTCACGGAGAGCAGCGCGGCTTGCGGCCCACGGCCGTCGCTGCCAGCGCCGAAGTTGTGAAGGACTTTCTTCACGCCGGCGGTCGTAATACGGAAAAGGGTTCCTTGCGCGTCCACTCCGCCTTCGGAAGTCGTGCCGTAGAGCGAGCCATGCACCGCAATCAAGCCCGCCGTCGGGAACTCTCCGGCGGTCTCGTCGGCGAACGTGCCAATGATTTTTTCGGTGCCGTTCGTGGTGACGCTGTAGATCGTTCCGCAGCCTTCTTCGTCTCCTTCAAGTGTGCACGTACCGCCGCCGCCTAGATTGGTCGTGCCGTAGAGCGTGCCGTTGACGTCAACCAAACCACCTTCCGGGCGCGCGCCGTCGGAGCCGCCGGCAAAGTTGTGGATCACCCCGTAGGCACCCGATGTGGTAATCCGGTAAACGGTTCCGCAGCCACAGCTGGTATGGCCGCCGCCGTAGGTCGTGCCGTAGAGCTTGCCGTCGACGTCGATCAAACCGGCCTCGGGCTTCGCTCCGCTGTCGCCTTGGAAGGCGTGCAGAATTTTCTCCGCTCCATTAGGGGTTACGCTGAAAATCACGCCCTTGCCGGCCGAACCGGCGCCCACTGCCGTGCCGTAAAGCGTGCCGTTCACATTGACGAGACCGCCGCTGGGGCTCTCGCCGTCCCCCGAACCCCCCTTGAAGGTGTACAGCACTTTAAAAGACGACGTCGTTGCCGTCGCTGCGAGCGACATTGCTCCAGGAACTGGCGAGTTGCCGTCGCGGATGCCGCATCCGGCGAGCATTGCTGCGATTGCGCAGATGCTCGTCGCGTACCGGAAAACCGAACGTATCATGATTACGTTGCCCGCTTTCTCTAAAGCTACCAATAGAATACGATCACGCGTCGGGCGGCCTTCCATCCCTTCCAGGTCCGCATCCCGATCGCCGAAGGCTCGACGTACGACGATCCGCCGCCGGCGCCGCCGCCAGAGCCGAGCTCGTCTTTGTCGCTTAGGCCGCCGCCGGCACCGCCTCCGCCGCCGTAGTATCCGCCCCCGCCTCCGCCGCCACCACCGGCTTCGTAGTAATAGTCGAAGATGGTGCCGTTTCCACCGGCACCTCCCACGCCCAACGTCCCGTTGGCGCCGTCGTTGCCGCTCCCGCTCGGACCGCCTCCGCCGCTTCCGCCCGTCTCTTGCGTACCCCCGGCACCACCCCCGCCGCAAAACTCCGGGCAGTTCGAGCCGCCGTTGCCTCCGCTACGCCCGCCACCGAGGCCACCAACGGCGCCCCCACCTCCGGCTCCTCCGCCGCCGCCCGCGACTAAAATGCGGTCGGATAATCCGCCTGGAGAGGTGCGCACATCCGACGCTCCGCCACCGCCGCTGCCGGTCGAGCTGCCCGAATAGATGGGACCGTCGCCTCCATTGCCGCCCCCGTTGAAGCCGCCGGTTCCGGCGGACGCGTTGCCGCCGACGTAAACGATCAACTGCTCCCGCGGCGTCACGCTAAGCGTTGCAGTGACGCGGCCGCCATAGCCGCCGGGGGCTCTGTCCCAGGCTGCGCCGTTGCCGCCGAGCGCGATAACCTTGACCTGCGTGACGTTGTCCGGAACGGTAAACGTCTGTGAGGCGCCGGTGTAATGAAATGTTTTGTGATGGCCCAGCGCGTTGCCGACGCTCGTTGCGCCGGCGCCGCCGGGAACACCGCCGACGTTACCGCTGCAACTCGCAAGCAACGCCGCGGCGACGCTAGTGCTAAGCGCGTAACCACTGAAATGCAAGCTTTTCATCTGCATTACTCCTTGCAGCTCGACCGCTGGGGACTTAGCGATTCGCTAGAACGAACCTGCTCGAGATGGCGCTTGATTGTACCGAAATCGACCGGTGTTATCGAGTTTTTTGATGCTTTACGTTAGCATCGCAGAGTACGAATGTAACCGTAATCAATTCTTTTGCTTAGAGTTTCTTTGAAAGACCTTGCCAGCCAAAAAGCCCCGCTATCAGCAGTGCCAGGCCGATCGCCCCCACAAAACCGGAAACCTGGCCGACCTCGTGCATCATGCTCTGAGGGTCGTTCGAGCGCGGCATCTGAGCGGCCATGCCCCAAAAGAATGCAGCGGCACCGGCCATAAAAACTGCGCCGCCGATGATCAAGCGCCAATTCTTTCGTCGCACGAACTACGCTCCTTCAATTAAACGACGATGTCAATCCAGGTAACTCCCACCGAGTCATAGTGGGGATTTGGGCAAGCAGCGAATAGCCGATACTTGCCTCTGGTGCGCGCGAGAACCGTGAATGACTCCACGCGATCCAATGAAGGACGGCCCGAAGTGAGCGCAGCGAAGCGCACGTCGACGCCCGGTGCCGAGGGGCTGCGCAGCAGCTCCTCCCAAACGCGTCGTGGCATCGGCCGCCACAATCCGTCGATGCGCGACCATTGCGGAATGCGATCGCCGGCGACCACGGTGAACTGCGGCGACGACGCGCACTCGCGCGCGAACGGAAGCGGAACGGAGACGCCGTGCGGGAGGTTCAGCACCTTATTGGTGAGGGTCGCGTGCGGTCGCGAGAGTTGGTAGCCCTCGTTCTTCCAACCGTCGCCGGCCCAATCGCTGGGAACCTCGAAGCTTGCGATCGCATACGGCGTCAGATCTACGCGAGCGGTAACCGCACGCAGTCCATCCCAGATGAGTTGCGGTGGAGCGGGGGAGTCGTCGCGCGGTGAGAAGCCGTACGGGTTGGCTTCGCGGTTCTGCGTTCGTCGCCAGAGCGCGAGCGCGCCGTCGAACCGGTACTCGCCGCCCGTGACGGCGATGAGGGGAATGTCGAGGCTCGCCGGCGGGACCGACGGATCGATCGATGAGTCCGATACTACGCCGGCGTCTAAGGCGTAGGGTGCACCGGGTTCGCCGATGAGAACGGTGCGCAAGCGAAAGTTCGAGGGCCCGGCGAGGCCGAGCGGGGCCGCAAAGCGCATCCGCCCCCCTTGCACCGGCACTTGCAGCGTATGCGTAACCGCGTCGATTCGCAGCGGCGCGATAATGCTCCAGTAGTGCGCCGTTATGCCGAGAATCGGCGTAATCGGCATGTAGAAGAGTTGCACTGGCAGCTCCGCTATGCCGGGCCTCATTCCGACAAACGCGACGTCGAACTCCGCGGGGTGCCGTTCCTGGCCGAGACCTTGGGCCATCAGGCCGAAGCCTCGGGGAAGATTGAGCCACCAAGCGAAGGTCGCCACCACCAGAACGAACGGAACGATTACGAGAAACCGGAGCACGTATATCAGGCTCTGTCTTTTTCTCATGGTCCGAAAAGTAGAGCCGATGGCTCGTTGAGACCCTTGGAGATCGTTCGCCGCACCGACGCTTCGTTCCGCGAATAGAGGGTAACGGTGTTACCGCCGAGGGGCGTGATGGTCTGCAGCGAGCTCTGAGAAGCGCTCATACCTCATTCTAACAGACGACCCGCTCGAAAGCGTTCGGCCCCTTGGAATCGAAAGAAACGGGCTCGCCGAAGCGAGCCCGTTGGGGTAACTCATGAGCGAGGCGAGGAACTACACCTTGACCGTGCTGACCGTCGCACCCATAGGATACTGCGTGTTCGTCAGATACTTTTGATTCGCGCCGCCGATCTTGTTGTCGATACCGACGGTTCCGCAAAATGCGTCCGGCGCGACGATCTTGGAGGCTTGCACCCAAGGCTGAACGACGTCGCTGAAGCCGCACGAACCCGGCAGCAAGAACTCACTGGTCATCGTCGCGAATTTGCCCTTGACTTGCATGCGATAGATTCCCGAACCCTCCGACGGGCTGAAGGACTGATCGCCCAGATCCAGATACTTGCCGTCCCACTGCACGCCGCCGGGGAAGTGGATGGTCACGTTGAGGTAGAGCGACTTGAACGTACCGCTGCCGTGGGGAAGTTCCTGGACGATCGTTCCGCCTGAAGTCGGGCCTTCGGTCTCGACGTAGAGGTTGCCGCGATTGTCGTAGGCGGGAGGGAAGTAGTAGTACATGTCCGGCGCTTTGTATTCCGTCGCCGTGCCCTTGGCGTGCGCAAAGACGAAGATGCCGCCCGGATAGTTGTCGTTGATGAACGTGGCGACGGCGAGATTGCCGGTCTTGGGATCGATCGAGCAACCCGTGGGATACTCGCCGGAGACGCTGAGGGTGTTGATCGGAGCCGTGCCGCCGTGTGCGTACTCCGAGACCTTCGACGAGTTGAACTGTGTGATAAAAATGTTGCCGTGCGCGTCGGTGCATTGACCGTACGGCGCATCGAAGCCGGTCAGCGTTCCCATGAGCTTACCATTTGGGAACGAGTAGACGTAGACGTCGTTTGTCGTTTGGTCCGAAACGTAGAGCAGCGGCTGCTTCTTGGCGTTGGGGGACATCCACGACTGCCCGTGGTCGGGTTGCACGTTCCCCTTCGCTTTGCCCGACATCGCGAGGGACATGGTGACGGCCGACGCAGGCGCGCTAGGATTGCCGGAGACGCCCTGGGTCGCCGGCGGGGCAAATGACGATTGGGCTTGGCCGGCGCTGCAGCCGGCGAGGAGAGCGGCAGCCACGATGCTGCCTACCAGATACTTTACCGAGAACGAGGTGTTCATGAAAACTTCTTTGATCCTTCAACAGGGCGTGCGGGGTCGAATTTGGGAACCGCGCGGGTGATGTCGGTCGCTCCCGTCTGAAGGCTTCCAGCGGAACCGCCGTTGCCAGCACTCTAACAAACGGGGCGTACGGAAACGTCCCACGACCCAAGGGGCATCGGCCCGGGGAGTTGGCCTCGCACGGCCGAATGCCGATGAAATGGCTGCCCGGGGCATGGGAAGGGTAAAGCGGCCATGGTGGCTACTCGCGGTACCTGCATTGGCTACGGTCACACTAAGCGTAGTCGTCTGGACTGCCGTCGCCAACTCGGCCGATCCCGGCTGCTCTTTAGACGGAATTCGACCCTACGTTGCGACGCTAACGGTCGAGCCGGGAGGCGATGCATTTCGGAGCGGCTTGCGCACGGGGGACATCGTGGACATTCGCGGCCTCCAGCCGGCGGTGCGTTATCGTTTCGCAACAGGCCTTTTCGTGCGGCACGATCGCCTGACCATCCCGGTCCTCCGTCATGGCCGAAGTCTGACATTTACGTTCATCGCGATGACGCGCACGCCGATAACGTGGGATTCGTGGGTCGCTTACGCCGGTAACCTGTGGGTAATTCTTTTTGCCACGCTCATCGCATGGCGACGTCCGCAAGACCGCGAGGCTCGAGTCGTTGCGCTTTTGCTGAGCACGATGATCATTGGGGTAACCCTCGATGTCGATAACTGGGCCACGCGCTGGTCTGCGCTGGACGCGGGAGTCAGCGCGGTCGGCGGAGCGCTCTTGCCCACGGCTTATGCACTCTTTGTAACGTACGTAATGCTTTTCGCCAATCCGCCGAGCCGTCTACGCCTTAACCTCGCACGTCTCGCATATGCATCGAGCGCCTTAGCCGCGCTGTCGTGGTCGCTATATATTTACGTCCTCTGGTCCGGCGTCATCGACCCGTTGGGGCCCTTCGAGTCAGACCAGCTAGCCGTGTGCGCGAGCGCCGCAATGCTTGCCGGACTGGTTTGCGGAATCGCATCGCTTGCTTCGACGCGGGGGTTGGAGCGAACGCGGCTAAGCTGGGCGATGCTCTCTCTGGGCTCCTATTACGCGTTCGATCTCGCGTTTACCATACTTCCGCTCATCTGGCCGTCGCTCGACAACAGTCCGTTCGTCGACGTTATGAATTTCGCGCTGCCGCTCGGGCTCACGTACTCCGTCCTCAGCCGGCGCCTGCTGGATATCGGTTTCGCGCTCAATCGCGCGACGGTCTTTACGATCGTGTCCGTGATCATCGTCGGGCTTTTCATGCTTGCCGAATGGCTTATGGGAACTTGGCTTGCAAGTCAAAGTCACGTCACGAGTCTTGCCGTTAATGCAGGTCTGGTCGTGGCACTGGGATTTTCGAGCCGCGCGATCCATCACCGGGTCGACCACGTCGTCGACGTGCTGTTCTTTCGGAAGCGCCATGAAGACGAACAGGCCATTTTAGAGTTCGCCCGCGAAGCGGCTTTTGCGACGGATTCTGCGCAGCTTCTGAGCGGCGCGATTGCGGTGTTGGAGTCGCGTGCCGATGCGGCGTTCGTTACGATAGCGCTGGACGACGCCCACGGGTGCTATGCGGGCGTTAGCAAGGGCGACCCGGCGATCCTCGCTCTGCAAGCGCGCCACCGCCCCGTCGATCTCCGAGAGACTCGAAGCGGCTTCTCGGGGGAGTACGCGTATCCGATGGCGGTCGGCGGACGCCTCGTCGGCGTGCTGGTTTTGGGGCCAAAGCGTTCGGGCGAGCTGTACGCGCCCGACGAGTCGAACGCGATCGCCAAACTCGCGGTCGACGTTGGCGCGGCACTGGCAGTGCATGCCCTCGACGCCGACAATATGAGCCTGCCGCAGGCCATCGCGCAGCGACTGGAAAGACTCGGCGCGCAAAGCTCATAGAACTCGCTGGCGCTCGCGGCATGCGCGACGTGTGCGCGCGTCGAACTCGAGCTCGGTGGCGAGGTTGTTTTTCGAACTGCTCCTGGGAGTGGGTCTGTTGGCCTCGGCATCCGGATGTAACGCCAATCCGGAGCCGTCGGCGATCCCGGTGAGCGGTACCACCCGGTGCTCGAATCTTGGGGAATACGTTTCCGTCGGAGGTACGGCGGGCTTTAACGCACTAGTCGATCGCGACTTCACGACAACGCTTCGCGCCACCGGGCACGTGAAGCTCTACGAGCATGCGACCGCGATTGCTGCGGCGATTACCGATAGTCCGTCTTCGAATCCGTATGCAATCCTCGATGCGATCCAGAATGTGTTTAGCGCCAGCGGGCCGGGCGAGGCCGAGCTCGGCTTGGTCGGCTCGAATTACTTTACACTTCCGGCCAAGAACTATCCGGGCTACTACCGCTATCAGTACGTAAACAGCGGCCTGCGTCCCAACGCCGCCAATGTCAACGTTCCCGATCGTCCGCCGTCGGCGATCAAGTTCGATCGCAAGAACGTACGAGCATGGGAGCAGTGGGTGCGCGCCGGGCGATCGGCCGGCATCGCTTCGATGGCTCCAGTCGTCGCACCGAATGCAATGTGGAAGCGCGGCAGCCCGCTCTTCCCGCCGACGCGCCGCGAGTACTACGACCTGCGCAGCACCTTCTACGATCTAGCCCGGTTCGAGGCGTCGCATGGTGGAGGAATCGCGCTCGACTCTCCGCCGAGTTTTTTCTTGGCGGGCGGAAGCGGCCCCGGTTATCAGCAGTTCATCGAGCAAGCCATCCGCTGGGGAGATGCCGAACGGTTGCGCACCACCGTGTTGGTCTCTCCGTACCTCGACCGGCCGACCTTTACGGAAGACACCAAGCAATTCGTAGCCGTTCTGCTCGCGCACGACGCGGTCCCCACCGAGTGGGCCGTCGACGACTACGAGAATACCGACCCGAACGACGCGCGCGCTATGGGGCCCGATACGCGCGCTAACACGACAACCGCGGTAGGCCTCTGGTTGGCGACTCATGCGCCCGTCTACGTCGAACCGAAGCGTGGCGATGCGGGCGGCGCGATCTGTCGCCCCGATGCCGGCTAGCGGCGACGCATCGGTAGGAAGCGGCACCGCCTTATTCAATAAACACGGGACCGTGTTCGCACGCTCGGTCGCCCAGCTACGCCGAACAATCGCAATTTGCGCCTGCGCCGTTGCGTCGTTGGCCGCAGGATGCGGCGGCTCGCAACCGTTTGCGGGAGTTCCATTCTCACAGCCAGCGACGCTGAAGCGCAACGCCGGCGCGGTCGCGTCGACCGCAAGCCCGCCGTACCTGTACGTGGCCAACGACACGTTCGGCCATCAGGATCCGGGTGGTGAAGTCGACATCCTCGATCCCGCGGATCCGCGCAAAGGCGTGGTCGACCGGATCACCAAAGGCGTGTTCGGCCCCGACGGCATCTTCGTCGATTCGCACGGCACGCTCTACGTTACCACCGGACGCTCGAGCGGGAACCGCGGCGTAGAAGCGTATAAGCTCGGCGCTCACGAGCCGTTTCGCACGTACGTGGGCGCTTTCTGCGCCTTCGATGTGATCGCCGCCGACGACGGAACGGTCTATATCGCCGACGCCTGCGGCGGATCGGGCGTCGACGGCCGCGTGCTCGTCTATCCCCCCGGTCGCTCGAAGCCATCTCGCTCGATCTATCCCGACGGCCCGCCGTATTGCCTGACGCTCGATGCTCAAAATAATCTCTACGTCGGGTACAACTATTACCTCAGCGGCGGACGCTTCGTGGGGCAAGTCGAACGCTTCCGCCCGGGCGCGACGCACGGCGTGAAGCTGCTTATTCCAAAGACGGTGTACTTCGTAAGCGACATCGCGATCGACAAGCACGGCGCGCTTCTCGTGGCGGATAGCGGAGGCGGCACGATCAACGTCTATGCCGCGAAAGATCAACCGCCCTCGCGCGTCATCAGGACGGGGCAGGGGCATCCATTCATGTTTGCCTTCGATCGGAGCGAGAGCCGGATCTACGTGTCGTATCCTTGCGAGCCCGGTGGCGGCGCGCGGCCGCTGAGCTCTTCGAGTTGCGGCCAGCGCGCCAACACCGTCGTGGCGCTGGACTATGCCACCGGGAAGCGCCTCTGGACGGTAAGCGTCAACATGGGCCGCAGCGTGACGTGGCTCCCGTTCGGCGTCGCGGTCTATCCGCCGGCGCCGTTTGGGAATCCGCAGAAGCCCGGCACGACTAGTTACGCAAGGATATATAATTTCAAAGGCATCCCCGACGGCGCAAGCCCCATTGGCGATCTCGTCTCCGCGAACGGCGCCTTCTACGGTTCCACCTATTACGGCGGATCGTATGGAGCTGGAACTATCTTTCGCCTGACGCCGTCGGGCCAGGAGCGGCGCCTGTACAGTTTCTATCTCGTGCGCCAGAAAGAAGACTTCGCAAATCCTCTCCACATTGCGATCCTGCGGGGAGCGATCTATGGAGCGACCGTGCGCGGCGGGGCCTACGAGGAAGGCACCGTCTACCGCATGACGACCGACGGTAAGAAGGCGAGGATCATCTATAGTCTAGGCAAAGGCGCCGATGCCAGGGTGCCTTACTCCGGCCTGCTCGCGTACAAGGGCGCACTCTACGGTGAGGCGGGAGGCGGGAAGTACGGCTGCGGCAGCGTCTTTCGCGTCACGCCCGACGGAAAAGAGCGCCTCATCTACAGTCTGAATTCGGAGACGGGCTGCGCCCCTACCGGTGGCCTGATCGCGATGAACGGCACGCTATACGGCACCGCGCTCAATGGCGGCGCATACGACGGCGGAACGGTTTTCAGCCTCACCACCACGGGCTCGTTGACCGTGCTTCACAGTTTTGGTGCGAGCGGTGACGGCAACTCGCCCGACAGCGGAGTCACGGCACTCGGCGGCGTGCTCTACGGGACGACGACGGCCGGGGGCAGCGATGAGGCCGGGACTCTCTTCAGCCTCGACACATCCGGGGACGAGCGTATTCTCCACGACTTCGGCGCCGGTTCCGACGGCACGAGTCCCCAGGGCGGTCTGGCGGTGGGCGGCGGCGTACTCTACGGCACGACCCAATCTGGAGGTACCTATAACGGAGGCACGCTCTTTAGCATGACGAGTTCGGGAACCGAGGCGATTCTGCACGATTTCGGCCACTCGTCCGACGGCGCCGGGCCCTCGGGCGGCCTGTCGCTGCTGCAAGGTATGCTGTACGGCACGACGGCTCATGGCGGCAACGTCTGCAGCGGCTCCGGTTGCGGCACAGTGTTCCGTTGGTGATGCAAGAGCGCGAACGATCACCGTTGGAGCGAGCTGCGGCCGGCAAGGCGTTACGTGAACGCACCCCCTTTTTGGTGCAGGCGGCCGTCCAAC
>DASZGC010000075.1:0-31403 GCA_035939175.1 Candidatus Cybelea sp.
TTTCCCGGCCTCCTGTTGCGATGGGAAAGCGAGGATAAAATCAAGCGCCCCCCGCCGTTTGTGGCGAGGGGCGCGTGAAGCATTTTCTACCCGAGTTAACCTGCGTACTTCACGACGACCCCGCCACGCGCATGCGCATGCGCATGCCGCACATCGAGAACATCATGTTGTCCACAGACAAAGACATGCGCGAACCTTAGCATTCCCGTGCAGCAGTGTCAAGGCATTTTGCGGGCACGCGGGCGTTCTTAACGAGCGTTAACACGTCAACGACGGCAGCTGCGCGCTACCAGAGCGGCTCGCCCGTGATCGCTGCCAGCGCGACGAACGCCGCGAGCAGCGCGTAGCGCACGCCGCGCTTCTTCGCAAGGGCCCCGCTGAGGGCCACGAATCCCGCCGTGGCGGCCCAGCCCTCCCAGGTCTGGGGCGCCCAGCCGAGGCCGAGGCGCCGCCGCTTGAACCAATACCGCCGGTCGTTCATATCACTATAGATCCTACCCGCAATTTTTGCATGCTCTGGACTGGCGCTCGCCGGGTTCCCTTTGTTACGCTAAAGGCCCCATACCTGAAAAGGAGAGTCTTTATGCCTGCGCAAGGGCAGCCCAACATCGTCGCCATTATGGGCGACGATATCGGCTGGTTTAACATCGGCGCCTACCACCAGGGAATGATGGCCAGCCGCACGCCGAATCTCGACCGCCTCGCGGCCGAAGGCATGCGGTTCACCGACTACTACGCGGAGGCCAGCTGTACGGCGGGCCGCGCGAACTTCATCACCGGCGAGCTGCCCATCCGGACCGGGCTGACGACGGTCGGCCAGGCGGGCGCCAAAATCGGCATGCCGGCCCAGGCGCCGACCATCGCGACCGCGCTGCGGTCGATGGGCTACGCCACCGGCCAGTTCGGCAAGAATCACCTCGGCGATCTCAACGAGTTCCTCCCGACGCTCCACGGTTTCGACGAGTTCTTCGGCTACCTGTACCACCTCGACGCCATGGAGGATCCCGCCCATCCCAACTACCCCCAGGACCTCAAGGACAAAATTGGCCCCCGCAACATGCTGCACTGCTGGGCCACCGACACCGACGACCCGACCGTCGACCCCCGCTGGGGCAAGGTCGGAAAGCAGAAGATCGAGGATTGCGGCACGCTCTATCCCGATCGCATGGAGACCGTCGACGACGAGATCCTCGACAACGCCCTGAAATTTATCGACAAGGCGAAGGCGGCGGATAAACCGTTCTTCGTGTGGCTCAACCCCACGCGCATGCACGTGGTCACCCACCTCTCCGACAAGTACCAGAAGATGCGCACACCGGAGAACGGCTGGTCGGAGTCCGAAGCGGGAATGGCACAGCTCGACGACGTCGTCGGCGGCGTGCTGCAGAAACTCAAAGACCTCGGCCTCGAAGAGAACACGATCGTGATGTTCACCACCGACAACGGCGCCGAGAACTTTACCTGGCCCGACGGCGGTCAAACGCCGTTTGCCGGCGGCAAGGGTACCGTACTCGAAGGTGGATTCCGTGCGCCGGCCCTGCTGCGCTGGCCCGGAAAAGTGCCGGCCGGCAAGGTCGAGAATGGAATCTTCTCGGGTTTGGATTGGTTCCCGACGTTCGTCGCCGCGGCCGGAGACCCGAACATCGTCGAAGAGCTCAAAGCGGGCAAGCAGCTCGGCGACCGCACGTACAAGGTGCACCTCGACGGCTACAACCAGATGGATCTGATCACCGGCAAGGGTCCCTCGAAACGGCGTGAGATCTTGTACTTCGCCGAAGGCACGCTGGGGGCAGTGCGCGTCGGCGACTACAAGTACCGCTTCATCGATCAGCCGGGCGGCTGGCTCGGCGGCACGGTGAAAGTCGACTGGCCGATTCTCACCAATCTGCGGCTCGATCCGTTCGAGCGAACCGGCATCTCCGGATCGCTCAACTACTACCACTTCTTCGCCTACCAGTTCTGGCGTTTCGTGCTGGTTCAGGAGGTCGTCGGGAAAGCGGCGGAGTCGGCGATCGAATTTCCGCCGATGCAAGCCGGTGCGTCGTTCAACTTGGAAGCCGTGAAGGAGCAGATCCAAAAAGCCTCAGCGTCACACTCAGGCGCGTAGCTGTCACTGCGCAAATAAGGCGAGGCTCCGCGAGGGGCCTCGCTTCTTTATTGCTGCGGCTGCGATCCCCCGAGGCCGTCGAGAAAATCGGGCGAGAGTCCGATGCGTTTGAGAAACTCACGCTTCGCGCAGACGGCGCAGCGACCGCTGCGGCGAGCGATGAGATCGCAATCCTCGGCGACGAAATAAGAGGCGCAACTCGTGCATTGAAAAAGGTTGGCCATGATAAGGATTGCGCTCTCGTCTGCGGGCGGGCGCATTTCCTGGCAGCTTCGACGAGGGCTAGAACGTCCGCAGCGACAGAGTCGCCGAGAGAAATCCGACCGAGGCCAGCGTAACGAGCGCGGTCACCGCCCAGCCGGCGCAGACGAGTGGAATTCCGATCGGCGTTCCGCGCATCGCGGTCCAGTTGCGGGCGACGAGCATCGTCAGCGCGAGCGTAACCGGCGTCGCGAGCCCCGCGGCGACCGACGACCAGTACAGCAGTTCCATCGTCGGAAACGGCAAAAGCGCGAGGATCGCGGCGAGCCCGAGCGATGCAAATATGACGGCGTAAAAGAACGGCGCTTCCTTCGGGCGCAGCGTCAGGCTCGCGCGCCGCTCGAACGTCTGGGCAACGACGTAGCCGCCGGTCGCGGCGATCACCGGAACGGCGATCGCGGCCGACGCCAGCAAGCCGATCCCGAACAGCGCCTGGTCGAGCGAACCCGCGAGCGGCTGCAGCGCCGCCGCGGCGTCGGCGGCGGTTCGGATCGCCAAGTGATGCTTTCCCGACGTGGCTGCGGTTGCGACGAGTATGAAGAGAAAGCTTGAGCCGGCGACGAGCATGCCGAGCGCCGCATCGGTGGTGACGGCTTTGAGCGCCGAACGCTCCGGCCGGCGCTCCGCGATCTCGATCGACTCCCAGTAATAGACGTAGCCCGTGAGCGTCGTGCCCAGCAGCGCGATCGCGCCGGTGAGAAACTCGGGGGTGAGCGGGAAACGCGGAATCAGGATGCCGGTTAAAACCTCCCGCCAATCCGGATGCGCGAGCACGGCGCTGGCGACGTAACAGAGAAAGATCAGCGTGACGAACGCCAGCGTTCGCTCGATCTTCACGTACGACGTCGTCGCCAAGAGCACGGCGACCGCGCCGACGAACGGCACCACGAAGTACGGATACGGAATGCCGGTCAGCAACGTCAGCGCTTGCGCTCCGGCGGCGACGTCGGCGATCAGCGTGAAGAGCCCAATGCCGACGACACAGACGAGCGCGACGACTGCCGGAAAGCGCCCGTAGGTGCGCACGATGGCCTGCTGCAGGCTCATCTGCGACGCGCCGGCAACCGACGCCGCAATGGCCTGCACGATCGCGAGCATCGGCAGCAGCAGCACGATCAGCCACGCCAAACCGTAGCCGGTCGTCGCGCCGACGACGGCGATGGAGCCTACGGTCGTTGGATCGTTTGCCGACGCGCCGGAGACGAGTCCCGGACCGAATCCGCGAACGAAGCCGCTTCGTTTGCTGCTGACGCGCTTACTCGGTGGAGACGCAGCGGAAGCCGACGTGCGACATTCCGGTGTCGATCGCTTGCGGCGAGCGCGCGGCGGGGCGGAAGCGCAAGCAGTAGCTGGGCGAACAGAGGAACGAACCGCCCTTGAGCACTTTGCGAGGGATGCGTATGCAGGGCTGGCACGGGTCGTAGCTGCGTTCGCGCGCGTTGCCGGCGCAGCACGGCGATTGCGGCGCGCCGCGATCGCTGACGAACCAATCGCTGGTCCATTCCCACACGTTGCCGGCCATATCGAAGAGGCCGTAACCGTTGGGTTCGAAGCGGCCGACCGGGATCGTACGCGGGCCGTGCTTCGCCGTGCTCTTCCAAGGGAAGTCGCCCTGCCACGTGTTCGCGGCGGGCCGTCCGCCGGGCAGCATCTCGTCGCCCCACACGAAATCCTTGCCGTCGAGTCCGCCTCGGGCGGCGTACTCCCACTCCGCCTCGGTGGGCAATCGTTTACCGGCCCAGCTCGCGTACGCTTCGACGTCTTCCAGCGCAACGTGGATGACGGGGTGGTCGGGGCGAGAGTCGATCGAGCTTCCGGGTCCGTCGGGATGCTTCCAGCACGCGCCGGGCAGCCACGACCACCATTGGGAGTAGTCGCGAAGATCGACCGGACCGGGCGTCATGTGAAAGACCAGCGCCCCGGGAACTAAATTCTCCGCCGGAGCGCCGGGAAAGTCGGCCGGATCGGGCGGACGCTCGGCGATCGTAACGTATCCCGTCTTGCGAACGAAGACCGAAAACTGCGCGTTGGTGACCGCGTGGCGGTCGATCCAAAATCCCTCGACGCTAACCTCGCGAACCGGCGCCTCTTCGGGATAAAAATGGTCGGAACCCATGCGGAACGTGCCGGGCTCGATGCGCGCCATGCCGTCGTGCTGGGGCTGTGCGGTAGCGATATCTGGAACGATTTTCACCTTAAATTACCTTAAAGCTTCGCCGAATTGCGTACCGGGGAAGGCTCGCGAAAACCTGCTCGCCTCGCCGAGGCAAGGGGAACGGCGACGAGCCTGTGAAGGCCCGGCATACCCTAATTAGCCACCGAAAGCAGAGATCGAAAATGCCAGATAAGAAACCTAATATTCTCATTCTCTGGGGCGACGATATCGGCATCTGGAACATCAGCAAGTTCAGCAACGGCATGATGGGATACCGCACCCCCAATATCGACCGCGTCGCCAACGAGGGCGGCCTCTTTACCGATTACTACTCGCAACAGAGCTGCACCGCCGGCCGCGCGTGTTTCATTGCCGGGCAGAATCCAATCCGTACCGGCCTGACGAAGGTCGGAATGCCCGGCGCGACGGTCGGATTGCAGAAGGAAGATCCGACGATCGCCGAGCTTCTCAAACCGCTCGGCTACGCCACCGGGCAGTTCGGCAAAAACCATCTCGGCGACCGCAACGAGTACCTCCCGACCGTCCACGGCTTCGACGAGTTCTTCGGCAACCTGTACCACCTCAACGCCGAGGAAGAGCCGGAGCTGCCCGACTATCCGAAGGATCCGAAGTTCAAAGAGATGTTCGGTCCGCGCGGCGTGCTGCATTGCTGGGCGACCGATACCGACGACGCGACGAACGATCCGCGCTGGGGGCGCGTCGGCAAGCAAAAGATCACCGACACCGGGCCGCTCACCAAGAAGCGCATGGAGACGGTCGACGAAGAGATCACCAGCGCTGCGCTGGAGTGGATGGAGAAACAGGCCAAGGCCGACCAGCCCTTCTTCCTCTGGTATAACTCCACGGCCATGCACTTCCGCACGCACGTGGCCGAGAAAAACCTTGGCAAGAGCGGCCAGGATCCGTACAGCGATCGCATGGTCGTGCACGACGAACAGATCGGCATGATGCTCGATAAACTCGACGAGCTGGGCATCGCCGACAACACGATCGTGATGTACTCCACCGACAACGGCCCGGAGAACGACACCTGGCCCGACGGCGCGACGACTCCGTTTCGCATGCAGAAGGACACGAACTGGGAGGGCGGCTGGCGCGTGCCGTGCTTCATCCGCTGGCCCGGCGTCATCAAGCCCGGAACGGTCTACAACGACATCGTCTCGCACATCGACATGTTCCCGACGCTGTGCGCCGCCGCGGGCAATCCCGACGTCACGCAGCAGCTGCTCGACGGCTGCACCGTCGACGGCAAGAAGTTCAACGTGCACCTCGACGGTTACAACATGATCCCGTACTTCTCGGGCGAGGCCAAGCACAGCCCGAGACAAGCGGTCGTGTACTTCAGCGACGACGGCGACATCATCGCGGTGCGCGTCGGCGACTGGAAGTTCAACCTCGCCCTCCAGCGCGCTACGCAGATGGAACTGTGGGCCGAACCGTTCGTGAAGCTGCGCGTCCCGCACATCTTCAGCCTCCGGCGCGACCCGTTCGAGCGGGCCGATTTCAATTCGAACACCTACTGGGATTGGATGGTCGACCACATCCCGCAGATGTATCAAATGCAGGCGGTGATTGCCGAGCAGATCGCCGGCTTCGCCAAGTTCCCGCCACGGCAGAAGCCGGCCTCATTCAACCTCGACGCCGTGCTCGCGCAAGCGCAGAAACCGCACGGATAATCCGTCGAAGTCCGAGCACGACGCGTCGATCGCGCGCCGGGTCGCTGACTTTTACCAGAGTCATCCGTACCCGGCGCCGGTCGACGATCTGCAAGCCTACCGGCGCGCCTGGGACGATGCTCGCAGGCGCGCCGATTCGCACCTCTTCTTCCCCTCGCAGCCGTACCGCAGCGATCGCAGCGTGCTCGTCGCCGGTTGCGGCACCAATCAAGCCGCACACTATGCCGTCCGCTGGCCGAATGCTCGCGTCGTCGGCATCGACGTCAGCGAGGCGAGCGTGGCCTTCGCGCGCACCCTCAAGCGCGAGCATCGTCTCGACAATCTCGAGTTGCGCTGCCACCCAGTAGAGCGTGCGACCGAAATCGACGAACGCTTCGACTGCGTCGTTTGCACGGGCGTACTGCACCACCTCGCCGATCCCGTCGCGGGGTTGCGGGCGCTGCGCGACGTGCTCGCGGAGGGCGGCGCAATGCACCTGATGCTCTACGCGCCGTACGGGCGCACCGGCGTCTACATGCTGCAGGAGTACTGCCGGCGCCTTGGGATCGACTCGACCCAAGCCGAGATTGACGATCTCACGGCCACGCTGCGCGCGCTGCCGGCGGATCATCCGCTCGTTCCGCTGCTGCGCGCATCGCCGGACTTCTCCCAGCGGGCCGGCGTGGCCGACGCACTGCTCCATCCACGGGACCGTGCCTACTCCGTGCCCGCGCTGTTCGCGTTTCTCGCCGACGGCGGCGTGCACTTTGGGCGGTGGCTGCGTCAGGCACCCTACCTCCCCGACTGCGGCGCGCTGGCCGGGTCACCGCACGCCGCGCGGCTCGCGGCGCTCCCGGCGCATGAAGCGTACGCCGCGATCGAACTCTTTCGCGGGACGATGGTCCGTCACGCGGTAATCGCCTACCGGAGCTCCGCGGATGCGAGCGCGGCGGCGCCCACGTTCAGCGGCGACGCGTGGCTCGACTACGTGCCGCTGCGGCTGCCCGACACGATCGAGGTGCGCGAGCGGTTACCCGCCGGCGCCGTGGCCGTTCTGATCAATCGCAACCACACGTTCACCGACCTCTACCTCCCGATCGACGCCGCACGCGAAGATCTCCTGAGGCGCGTCGACGGCCGGCGCACGATCGCCCAGATTGCCGGCGAGGATCGCGGGCTGGCGCGTTCGTTCTTCGAGCAGCTCTGGCGTTGGGACCAGGTCGTTTTCGACCGCGCCGCGCATGAAGCCGCAACGGCAGGCGCATGAAAATCACAGAGCTGACGACTCTCGTCTTCCTCAGCCGTCTCGGCGTCGCGGCGCTCTTGGGCATCGCGATCGGCGCCGAGCGGCAGTGGCGTCAACGCGCGGCGGGCCTCCACACGAGCAGCCTGGTCGCCGTCGGCGCGGCGCTCTTCACGCTGCTCGATTCAATCGTCGGCGCCGGCGATACCACGCGAATCGTCGCCGGAGTCGTCACCGGCGTCGGCTTCATCGCCGGAGGCGTGATCCTTCGCTCCGGCATCAACGTGACCGGACTGAACACGGCAGCGACGATCTGGGCGACCGCGGGCGTCGGCGCGATCGCGGGCTTTGGTCTGTGGTGGGAAGCCACAGCCGCCGCCGCTCTGATCGTCGCGCTCAACTGCATACTCGATCCGCTCGCGGCATTCATCGATGCCCGCTCAAACGCCAAGCAATAGCTAAATCGGCGCTTCCCGCCGCTACTCGCCTGCGTCGCCGTAGATTAGCGCGGTCTTCGTCGTGCCACCGGACAAGTAATCGTGCAGCGGCACTTGCAGCGCTTTGAAGAACTCGTCGGCCGCCTCCTGACCGGCACCCTCTTTATCGGTGCCGAGCACGTGCGTCGAGAACCCGAATTCTG
Source organism: Candidatus Cybelea sp. (assembly GCA_035939175.1). Lineage (GTDB taxonomy): Bacteria > Vulcanimicrobiota > Vulcanimicrobiia > Vulcanimicrobiales > Vulcanimicrobiaceae > Cybelea. Next base: position 8,083 of record DASZGC010000075.1, read on the forward strand.
CAACGAGCGGTTCGAACTTGTCGGGCACGGGACGCGCCCACACGGCAAGCGTCACGTGAGCGTGCACGCCGTGACCGAAGAAGAGATTGCCCAGCGTGCTCTGCAACTCGAAGACCTTCGCCCCGGCGACGATCGAAAGCACCTCGTCGGGATTGAGATCGAGGGTCTTGAGATGCGGTAGCCCTGCGGCGAGCCGCGACAAGGGAAACTCCGGCTGGACCTCTGGATACTCGACGATCACGTTATTGGAGTAGATCTTCTTCATCGAACCCGGGGAATCGCCGCGAATCAGCTCCTCCTTGAACTTCTTGATCTGCATCTTGCTCACCGTCGTGTCCGTATCGAAGGCTGCGGCCTTGTCGTAATCGTTGGCGCGGCACTTGAACGTAAGCTCCCAGCTTTCGTCGGGCCAACCGCCTTGGCGAATCTGGCGAATCCGGAAGATCAGCTTGTTCTTGCGCAGATCTTGTGCCTTCGTATCGTAGAACTGCACGATCCGAAGCTGCGAGTCGAGCGATTCGACCGGCTCGTAGCGAACGCCGAGCTTCGCCGCCGCCTTCACCAGAAGCTCGTTGAACTCCAGCACCGCCCGGCGGCTCAGAAACTTCTCGGGCTTGAGCAGCAGCTTGAACTCGCGGTGCGTTACCAGCGGGGTCGCGCTTTTCTCGGCCGTCTTGCTCATCTCTGTTCCTCCGGTTAGGTGGGCGTGCTTTGATTAGAGGCGTCATCGCCGAACTGCGCGCGAAGCCCTTCTCCCAGCGTTTTGCGTTCCTTTTCGCCCTTCGTCAGCCCGTCGGGCTCCCAGGGCTCCCACTCTTCCCAGCCCAGCGTCTGGCACGTGAGACGGAAGCCGAAGCCGACGAAGAACGCGATCAGCGTCGACGGAATCAGGGCGACTCCCAGCCCCGCATTGAGGATCACGTACACGGTGCCCGTGAGCAGCGCCGCGACGACGAAGAACTCGCCGCGCACCAGTTGCTTCGGCACCACCAGACAGGCGCCGTCGATGATCCATCGTCCGGCCGTGGTGGCAATGACGCCAATGATCACCGCTGCCGCGTAGCCAAGGTGAGCGGCGAGCGCCGCCTGCGCGCCGACGATCGCATACCAGGGCAGCGAAAATGCCGTCATGAACTGGAAAAGTCCGTCCTTGAAGCGCACCTCGCTGGCGTAGTCGATGAGGAGCGCCAGCCACGCCGCCGCGAGGCAGAGGATTAAATACCAGGGATTCATCAACGCCGCCGGCACCTTGTTGACGAGAACGTCGCGCACGATGCCGCCGCCGATGCCGCCCGCGTATGCCAGGACGATCACGCCCATCATCGTAAAGTGCTTGTAGTGGTCGGGACGGCGCGCCAGAAGCGCGCCGTTGAACGCATTGGTGGTGGCGGCCATGAGCGAAATGTAGTCGATGACGGTGAGCGTCTTGAAACCGAACTGCGAAAAGATCAGTGGAGTCATGCGGTTGCCCTCGCTGCGGTTTTCGTAAAATAGACCCCGAAGAGCGATACGATAACGGCCTGAAACAGCAGATAGGTAATCACAGCGGCCGTGACCTCGGCATTTTGAAAGTTGGTCGTAGCAATCAGCGAGCAGAGACCGATGTTGCGCAGGCCGGTGCCGATCGCCAGGATGCGCCGCGTGCTACGCTCCGGGCCGCCGAGCAGCCAGCCCGTGCCGAGCGAGAGCAGCACGAGGCAGAGCGTCGCCCACATGGCGTGGGAGCCGTAGATCTCTGCGACGCTGTGCGCGACCATCGGAGCCAGCACGACGACCACCGCCAACGCCGACAAGAGGAATACTAGCTGCAAGGGGCGACCGAGCCGCTCGGCAAAGGCCGGCGCGCGCTCGCCGACGAGCATTCCCAGCAGCAAGGGGAGCAGTTGAAAGAGCAGCATCGTCGTGAGGAATCGCCCGAAGGGCAGATCGATGCCCGCACCGGCCGGCAAGACGAACGTCGCGTAGAGCGGCACGGTAACGATCGAAATCAGCGGGAGAACGATCGCCATCTCTACCGCCAGACCCAGACTGCCGCCGCGCTTGCGAACTTGAGAGAGCACGAGGGGAACGCCCGGCGCGATGGCCATCAAGAGAAAGCCCGTCGCTATCGCGTCGGGCAGGGCGAAGAGCCGCGCCAGCAGCACGCCGAGCGCCGGCACCACCACGAAGTTGGCCAGCAGCACCCGGACGAGAAGCGACGTATTGCGCAGCGTCTCCTTGAGATGACCGCGGTCGACCTGCAGACCGGCGCCGAACGTCAGTGAGATCAGAAGGATCGCTGCGAAAATTCTAGCTAGGTGCATGCCTCTCTCACAATCCGAATATGAATAAGGTCGGCTTTCCCGTGACCTTCCACGCGACGAACGACGTATTCCCGGCAGCCGCGGCTACGTACTGCTTGCCCCCGGCATTGTACGTGACGATACCGCCGGCGATGGCGTTCTTGGTATCGTAACGATAGACGACCTTGCCGCTGTCCGCGGCCAATGCGAGCAGATTCCCGTTGAGATCACCCGTGAAGAGCAGTCCTCCAGCGGTCGGGGTCAGCGCGGCCACCATCGGCGTGTCCATCTTGAGGTGCCACCGCACTTGGCCAGTCGCCGGATCGACGGCGGTGATCCAGCCGCGCGCTGCCGTCATTGGATCGGGCACCGGAATGCCGCCACCGAATCCGGCCGCGCCAGCTGCCGCCTTGGCCGTCTGGGTGATGTTCTTGATGCTCGCGAGTTTCGTCAGTTTGACCGTCACGCACCAATCGACGGAGTTCACGTAGACGAGCTGCGTCTTCGGAGACCACGCGGCGCCGTTCCACTCCGAGCCGCCGGTGACGCCCGGACAGTAGTGGGTTCCCGCGGTCGTCATCGGCGCGCTCGCGTTAGCGATCGTGGTCGTTGCCGTCTTCGTACGCAGCTTTCCGTCGGCGAGATCGAGCAGGTGGAGTAGCCCGTCTTTTGCCGTGGCCGCGAGCATCGGCGTACCGCCGCCGGTTTGGAACTCCGTGCTGCCCGTCGCGTCCCAGTCGTGATCGTCGTTGGGCTGCGTTTGGTACCACCAGCGGAGCGTCCCCGAGGTGGCGTCGAGCGCGACGATTCCCGTGGTGAAGAGGTTCGCTCCCGGGCGCAGGCCGCTGTCGAAATCGGGGCCCGGATTACCGACCGGCACGTAGAGCGTGCCCGATTGCGGGTCGAGCGTGAGATAGGTCCACACGCCGCCGCCTCCATGCGCCGTGGGCGTTTTGAGGGTGGAGAACGACCATACCTTGATTCCATCGGTCACGCGGTACGCCGACACTTCGCCGTTCACACCCACGTCGCCGCCGGCAGCGCCCATGAACACCAGGCCGTGCCAGATGAGCGGCGCGGCCATGGCTGAGGCACCAGTGCTCGAATCCATGATCTTCCGATTCCAGAGCAGCGCGCCCGTTCGCAGATCGAGCGCGATCAGGTGGCCGTCGGCCGTTCCCCGAATCGCGCGCCCGCCGGCGATTGCCAGGCCCTTGTTGTTGGCGCCGGCCTCGATGTCGACGGCATGGTACTGGTAGCTCCAACGTTTCGCGCAGGTTCGTCCGTCGATCGCGAACGTGCCGGTGGTGGTCGTCACGTAGATTGTGCCGCCGTAGACGACCGGACTGGCCTCGAAGGAACCCTCGGGCGCGAGCCGCACGGAGCAGACCGGGTGCAGATGCGGCGCCGTCGTCGTGGAAATTTCCGAGAGCGTCGAGTAGCGCTGGCCGCGATACCCTTTGCCGTAGGTAAGCCAATTGTCGGCATCGCCGTCGGCGGTATCGAGCTGCGCCTGAGAGACGAGGTCGCTCGAGGGCTGTTTCACAACCATCGGCGCCGGCGTTGCAGCGCTCTCAGAAGCCGCGGCCGTGCCGGGCGCCGCGGCCGGGATGATGCGGGTCACGTCGTAATGCCCGACGATCGGCGATGCTCCCGCCGGGAAACCGTTCTTCTGTAAGATGTAGGCCACGACGGCCAGTGATTGCGCCGTCGATAGGGTGCCGGGCGCGTTGAGGGGCATCTGGGTGTGGACGATCGACCAGAGCGCGCTCAGCGGCTGGCCGCGGTAGCGCAGGAAGAACTGCGTGCCTGCGAGAGCCGGTCCCGCGCCGCCTTGCAGCTTCGCCCCGTGACAGACCGCGCACTTAGCGGCGAAGATCGTCGCGCCTTGGGCAGCCTGCGTCTGCGAGTACCACCCTTGACTGCCGGTCGAGCCCGCGATCGATTTGACCGGAGCGGCACTGCCGGGGCTCAGTCGCCACGCGGCTGCTGCCACAACGGCGACCACGAGCAGAGAGCGTAGCGGAAATCTCATGTAGCCTCCGTCTCACGCGGTGGATAGCGATAGCCGCCATCGTGCAGTTTACGCAGCCGGGTGAACACTTGCGGCTTCGGGTCGAAGAATACGTTAAGCGACGACCATATTCCGCCACCGTTGCGGCGGATCGCGCAGAAACGACTCATTAACGGGATCTGCAGGGAGACTCGGCACCGCCTCAGCGCTCACGCACTCGAAATTTTCGCGGCGCTGCGGATTCCCATAGGCGCCCGTGGGAAAGTGCGTCGGGAGACCGAAGCGTAGCGCATGTCTTCGCGTGAAACCATCGATCGCATCGTCGACCTCTTCTCCGTCGCGCTGATCTCTGCCGCCGCATTGCTGACGGCCCTCTGCGGCTATCAGTCGGGGCGCTGGGGTGAGGAACAAACCCTACGCTATAACGTCGCCAACGGGTACCGGGTGCAGTCTGCCGAAGCAGCGGGCCGCGCTAACGCGCTGACGACCATCGACGTAACCCTCTTTCTCAACTACGTTACCGCGATCGAACGCGGCGATGCGCGTACTGCGGAGTTCATCTTCCGCCGCTTTCGTCCCGAGATGCGTCCCGCGATGGACGCGTGGCTCGCGACGCGCCCCTTCAGCAACCCGAAGGCGCCGCTCTCACCCTTCACGATGCCCGAATATTCGTTGCGCACGACCGCCGACTCGCGCCGCGACAATGCGATGGCCGGCGCCAGCTTCGTATCGGCCCAAAACGCCTCTCGCAGCGCCGACGCGTTCCTGCTGCTCACGGTGCTCTTTGCGACGGTCTCGTTCTTAGCAGGCGTGAGCACGAAGATGGTTTATCCGAGCCACGCCATCGTCGTGGTACTCGGCTTCGTCGGCCTCATCTACGGCATCATCCGCCTCGTCGACCTACCGTATCAGTAGGTCCCTCTTGTCATGCTGAGCTCCATCTTGTCATCCTCAGCTACATCTTGTCATCCTGAGCGCAGTCGAAGGACGGTTTGAGGCAACGTACCGCGCTACGTGCCGTATCGGCGCTGGCGTGCGGCAAAATCGTTGAGCGCGGCCAACAGTTCTTCTTCTCCAAAGTCGGGCCAGTACGTGGGCGTCGCCCAAAACTCCGCGTACGCGGCTTGGAAGAGCAGGAAGTTCGAAAGCCGCAGCTCGCCGCCGGTGCGGATGACGAGATCGGGATCGGGCAGTCCGGCGGTGTAGAGGCGGCTCTCGACGGCGTGCTCGTCGATGGAGTCGAGATCGCGCAGGCCTTCGTTGACCTCGCGCGCCAGCGCGCGAACCGCGTCGCCGATCTCGCGCCGCGCGCCGTAGTCGATGGCGAGGTTAAGAGTGAGCGCTTCGTTACCCGCCGTCGCGCTCACCAACTTGGCCAGCGCGGCGCGCGTCGCCGGGGGAAGCCGGTCGGCGCGGCCGCAGAGCCTCACGCGGACGCCTTGGCGCCCGAGCGCTCGCAGCTCGCGACGCGCCGCCGAGATGCAGAGCGCCATCAGCAGGTCGACCTCGGCCGAAGGACGCTTCCAGTTCTCCTCCGAGAACGCGTACGCCGTTACGATGCGCACGCCGGAACGCGAAGCGGCCTCCAGCGTCGCGCGCAGTGCGGCAACACCGCGCCGGTAGCCGCACGCCACGGGCAGATTTCGCTCGCGCGCCCAGCGGCGGTTGCCGTCCATGATGATCGCGACGTGGCGCGGCGTCACGTCGTAGCCAGCCTCGAGCGCGGGACCGGACCAACCTGCTCGTGCACGTCGCGCACGACGGACTCCAGCTCGTCGACGTAGGCCAGAAAACGTTGGCGTCCGCGCTTGGTGATGCGGTAGATCGTAAGCGGACGGCCGGAACCGCGCTGTTTGTCGATCGCGATGATTCCCACTTCGGCCAACGCGTGCAGGTGGCGGTTCAAATTACCGTCGGTGAGGTCGCAGGCGCCTTGCAGCTCGGTAAAGCTCAAGCCGTCGGAATGCGCAGTGAGACAGGTGCAGATGGCCAGTCGTCCGCGCTCGTGAAAGATGCGTTCGAGCCCGGGATAGGCGAACGGCGCCGGCTGTGCTTGCTGCTCCGTCACGTTAGGTGCTCCGCCCAGATGCAGTAGCCGATGGCGATCTGACCCACGCCAAAACCGATCGGCATCACCCACCACGCCAGCGCAATGGCGGCGAGCGGAGTGACCAGAAAGCCGAGTGCGAGCAGCGCAAAGCCAACGGTAATCCAGACCGTAGACGACGGGATCGCGCCGCGTGACGAAAAGAGCCCAATCGCGTAAAAGGCAAACCACGTTCCGGGCAACAGCGAGAACGCGCCGCGGTCGACGAGTGCGACGCTGAGCGCGCCTCCCAAGAGAATGCTGGGAGCGATCGAGAGGGCGGCCGTGCGAAAGCGGCTGCGCTCGCCAGGTGCGCGATGCTTGAGCAGCCACGCGGTCACGGCGCCATAGTTCAGCACGAGAGCAACGGCGAGACAACTTAGCCAGATCGCCAAATACGTGTGCGCCGCCTCCGCGCCCGCGGGTAGCGGAACCAGCCGCCGCTGCGCGAGGGCCGCGATGAGAGCAACGACTCCGCTCGCGGCCGCCGCTGGACCGGAGTAGCCTTCGAACCGCTGCAGCTGGGCCAAGCGTTCGCGAACCTCCGCAAGGTCGGAGAGCGCCCGCTGAAGTTCCATCAATTCACTTTGTATCACAAAGTAATGGCCGGCGCAAGAGTCGAATCGGCACCTCGAAGCGAAGAGGAGCTCCGATGCGCCCTTCGAGACTCGCGCTGCTCGCCGTCGTGCTCCTGCTCACTGTGGGCGGCTGCGCGACGCACTCTTCGTTCGCGCCCGCGGCCGGCTCGTGGATCGATCCAGCCGCCACTGCGTCCGGGCCTTTGCTCTTCATCTCCGATCTCGGCGATTACAGCGTCGACGTCTACTCGATCCCGAACTTGAAGCTCGTCGAGAAGATCCGAGGCTTCAACGAGCCCGAGGGCGAGTGTTCCGACGCGCACGGCAACGTCTGGATCGTCAATGAAGACCCGCAGGAAATCTTAGAGTTCAAGCCCGGCAGCAAATCGCCGATCGCGACGCTCGACGATCCGACCGGCAGCCCCGTCGCCTGTGCCGTCAACCTGCACGACGGCGATCTTGCGGTAACCAACGTCTTCAACGGAAGCGGCCCCGGAGGCGTGCTCGTCTATAAGGGCGCGCGCGGGACGCCGCGTGCCTACCTCAATCCGAACCAGTTCTACTATTATTTCGCCGGGTACGACGCGCACGGCAACCTCTACGCGAGCGGGCTGACGTCGAAGAACACGTACAGTCTCTCGCTGCTGCGGGCGGGGGCGCAGTCGATGAGCTCGATCTCAATCTCCGGCGGCACGCTCTACTTTCCCGGTGCGGTCTTTTTCAGCGGTCCCACGATCGTTTTGGGCGATCAGCAGTGCGGCAACAAGAAAACCTCGTGCCTTTACGAAGCGACGGTTACCGGCAAGACGGCCACGATCGCGCGGACGATTCCGCTCACCGGTTCCTGCGACGTCGCGCAAGTCGCGCTCTCGGGTTCGCAGATTTTCGCCGGCGACGCGTGTCCGCACCACGACAGCCGCAGCCAAGGCTGGAGCTTTCCCGGGGGCGGCAAGCCCTTCGCGAGCAGCACCGGCGTAACAAATCCCATCGGCGCCGCCGTCAGCGGAAGCTAATCTTCCCTAGCTTGTTATCCTGAGGGCCGTCGCTCAGGGTGACAGGGCGAAGAGCGATCCTTCGGATACGCTGCCGCCATAGGCGGTCGTGCCGTAGAGCACGCCGCTGAGATCGTCGAGCGCCGCGATCGGCTGCGCGCCGTCGGGGCGATCGCCGAAACTGTAGACCACGCTCTCGCTGCCTCCATAGGAGATGCTGAAGATCACGCCTTTACCGGAAGCGCCACCGTGACGCGTGGTTCCATAGAGCGTCCCGGCGTCGGCAATCAGGCCGGCTTGCGGGCTCGTGCCGTCCGATGCCGTCTTGCAGCACACAAAGCTGTGTAGCACGCTCTCCACGCCGCTACCCGAGATCTTGAATACACTGCCCTGCGAATAGGCGCCCCCACCCAGCGTGGTACCGTAGAGAGTGCCGCCGGCAACGAGAACGCGCGCCGATGGAAACGCGCCGTCGGGCGATTGCGGCGCGTACCGAAAGCGATAGACGATACTGAAGGCGCCGCTGCTCGTATCGATCTTGAAAACCGTGCCGCAGCCGATGCCGCAGAACGGCGTGCTCTTGCCGCCGTATTGCGTCGTGCCGTAGAGCGCACCGCCCGATTCGACGAGACCGTCGAAGGGCGAAGCGCCGTCGCTTCCACCCTTGAATGCGTGGATCACGCTTTCGGTGCCGCTCGCGGAGATCCGATAAATTGTCCCGCAGCCGGCAGCGCAGAGGCTCGACTTGGCTCCGCCCTCCTGCGTGACGCCGTACAGTGCGCCGTTCACGCCGAGCGGCGACCCGACGGGATACGCGCCGTCGCTGCCCCCAGCGAACGAATGCACGACGGACTCGTTCTTGCCCGTTGGGTCGATCGAGAAGATCGTGCCGCAACCGCCGGCGCAGTTGGTCCCGCTGCCGCCGCTCGACGTGGTTCCGTATAGAAGGCTGCCGAGAGGAGCCACGCCGGCCACGGGCAGCGCTCCGCCGGAACCGCCGGGAAAGCGGTAGAGCACGCGCTCCGCCCCGCCAGGCGTCACCGAGAAGACCGTGCCGCAGCCATCGGGGCACCCCGCCCCGGTCGTGCCGCCATATTGCGTGGTACCGTAGAGCGTTCCGCCGCTAGATTCCAGCGACGAGGCCGGGCTATCGCCGTCGTTCGATTTTCCGTTCTCGCCGAAACTGTAGAGCTCCGAATACGCCGACGCGTCGTCGTCGGGCGCGCCGCCCGAGAGCGGCTGCTTCAGGAAGTACTTCGGCGGCAACGGCGCCGGGATGCGTTCGAACTTCGCCGGCGACTGGGTGAAGTCGAACATATCGGCGAGGTCGTCGGCGCGCTCGTCCGTCGTGTGCATCGAAGGGAGGCCGAAAACTTCTTCGGTAAACTTGAGGATGCTGCCGAACTCGTGCTGCACGTGCGAGACGTAGTGAGCCTTGGAATAAGGAGAGATCGCGATCAGCGGCACGCGGAAGCTTAGCTCGTAGGGGTTGAACTGCGGGGGCGGTACGTGGTCGTACCAGCCTCCCCAATCGTCCCAGGTTACGAAGATCGCGGTATCGTTCCAATACGAGCTTTTCCCGATCGCGTTCACGACGGCGGCTACCCACGACGGACCCGCGCCGCTGTTGGAGCGCGCGTGATCGGAGTAGAGTCCCGCGGGGGTAACCCACACGACGTCGGCCAGATTTCCGCTTGCGACGTCCTTGAGCACCTGCGTCGGCGGCGAAACGACGTCGGTAGCGAACTCCGCGCTCTTGCGGATGCCCAAAATCGCGTCGGGAGCATCCCATAGGCCCGCTCCGGGCTTTGCCTGGTAGTAACGCCACGAGAGCGACTTGGCGTCGAGCAGATCCATCAGCGAGAGGCGGTTGAAGCACGGGAAGACGTAATTCTTCTCCGACGGATCCTTGAGATCGATCGCCGGAACGAGCGATCCCGACGGCGAGTCGCAGCCGCCGGTCGGATTGCCGGTGAGGCTGGCCGGATTGTCCGACGCGCGCCACGTCGAGCCGTTGGCGATGGCGGAGGTTCCGCTGATCAGATACTGGTGCGCCGGAAAGCTCGGCCCTTCGTTGGTCTGGAACATCCGATCGGCGAACGCGTAACGGCTTGCCATCGTAAAGTACGGGGCCGCCTCGCTGCGAGGCACGTAACCGTAGGCGCGGACGTCGGCGGCAATGCAGATGTTGATCGTATAGCAGCGCGAGTCGACCTGACTGAAGCCGTCGAGCTTGCCCTTTGCGTACTCGACCTCCCAGGATTGGTGCGTGTGCCCGAGGTCGTATCCTTCGGTCAACGGTATCGGGGCCAACGGCACCTTCTTGCCTTTGGAGTTGAGACCGAAGCGCGCCGTATCCGCCCCCGGCAGGCCGTTGAACAGGTTGTCGACGCTGCGATTCTCTTGGACGATGATCACCACGTGCGCGATCTTCGAGGATCCCAACGCCGCTCGAGTGTTCGCCGGAAGCGCGAGCGTCGGCGAAACGCCTGCGCCTCGGCCGCAGCTCGCCGCGAGGATCAGCGCGGCGAGGCCGGCGTAGCGCGAAAAACGCACGGGCATGACCTTACGGCGCGACGCTGAGCGCAACCGGATCGCTGATGCCTTTCGTGATCGTCCGCTCGAGCTTGAGCGTCGAGGCGTCGAAGACCGCGACGGCGCTGGGACAGGTGCCGGCCACGTACAACACGCCGTTCCGGCTCATCGCCATCGCGCTGGGGCAGCCGATTCCGCCGGACGTGGCGCCGGTCTTGGCCAGCGTCTTCTCATCGTACACGGAGACGTCGTTGCGCGCGAAGTTCAGCACGAAGATTTGTCCGGAGTACAGCAGTAACGCGACGGGCTTGCCGACCCCGTCGGTGATGCGCTTCGGCGTTTTGAACGATCCCTGCGCGTACACCGTAACCGTGCTGCCGCGCTGATTGGCCACGTAGAGGTTCTTACTCGAGTCGAGAGCGATGGCGGCAGGCCCGGCGATGCCGGTTTTGATGAGGTTCTTCGGCGAGTACTTCCCTGGAGGATAGACGGCGACGTCGTCGGTCACCCAGTTGGCGACGTAGAGGTTCCCTCCGTTATCGATCGCCACCGATTCCGGCCCGCGGACGTCCTTGAAGATCGTGCGCAAGGGCTGCGATCCGGAACGCGTGTAGATCGCGATCGTGTCTCCTCCGTTGTTCGCGACGTAGAGCCGTTGCGACGCGTCGAAGGCCATCGCGAAGGGTCCGAAGACGCCGTTGACGATCGTTCGCGAAGGCTGGCCGCCGCCGTGCGCGTAGATCGCGATGCTGCTGTTGGAGCTGCCGCTCGGCGCGCCGTAGTTTCCGACGTAGAGGCTGCCCGACGCGCCGGAGAGCAGCGAGTTCGGGTAACTGACCCCGCTGGAGATCGTGCGCGTGGTAGTTTTCGCGCCTGGCGCCACGACGGCGACCGTGCTCGAATAGAAGTTGGCGGCAAAGAGCGTTCCCGGCGTGACCGCGAGAGGAGACGCAGCTCCTTGCAACGCCGAGCGGTCCGGCAGCGCGCTCGCCGGCAGACTCGCTCCGCTGCCGCTCGAACAAGCGGCTAGCAGCAACGCGAGGAACGGTCCTCCCCATGAGAGGCGGGAACGCCGCATTCGTGATCCTTTCGTGAAGCGCGAGAAGGCGGAAGTCAAGACCGCTCTTCGCTTCGATTCTCCATTCCTCTGCGCCTACGCGGCTAGGGCGAGTGCGACGGAGCACGCGATCGTGAACGCGTCTTCTATCAGCGCCGCGGGAACGCGCCCTGCCAGTTTGGCGAGGCGCAGCCGCAGCGCCAGTCCGGCGTAGGCGCCCCCAACGGCGGCGAGCGCCCCCAGTAAGGCGCAGAGAACGGGCGAGCCTGCATTCAGGCCAGCGACCGTCCAGCCGCAGAACGCACCGCTGCAAGCGCGCGCGATGAGGCCGAAGGGCTGCGTGCGGGCCGGGGTCTTCGGAGAGAGGTCGCCCGCGTCTTCCAGCAGCGCGAGCACGCCTAAGACGTAAGCCAAAGGCGTGCCGCGCCGCACGAGCCAGAGGACGGCCGGCGCGGTAAACGTTCGCAGCCCGGCCAGAAGGCCGAAGAGGATCGCTGCGAGCGCTGCCGTCACCGTGCGCCGCCTACGGCTTCGTGATGAGTAGGCCGGTCGGCGTCGAGACTCCGTTGGTCAGCGTCGCATAGGGCGTGTAGGTACCCGGTGCGTACGCGTAGACGGAGTGCGTGTCGATGTCGGACTCAACCACTTCGTCTTTGGGTTTGCCCTTGTTCTCGAGAGCGATTGCGTAGGGGAAGTCGTTCCCCGCGATCGTTTGCGACGGCGACGTCGAGCCGAGCTTATAGACCTCAATCGTGTCGCCCTCGCCGCAGGTCACCCAAAGGTTTCCGTGCTTCTCGTCGACCGCTGTGCCCAGCGGCTCGTCGCAATCCTGCAGCCCGAGGTTGGTCAGGGTCGTGCTTCCGTATTTCAACTCGAAGACCGCATTGGCGCCGAAGTCGGCGATGTAGAGATTGTTGCTCTTGTCAACGGAAAGGCCGAACGGATCGGTCAGGCCTTGGCCGCTGATCGTCTGCGAGGGCGTCGTCGTGCCGAACGCGTACTCGGTGATCGCCCCGGGATAGTTGCTCACGTAGAGCGTGCCCTTGCTATCGATTGCGGCGCCGAGCGGGTTGCTGATGCCGTCGGTGATGGCGGTCTTGAGCGTCGTCGATCCCTTGGCGAACTCCTCGACGTCATTGCCGCTGCAGTTGTCGGCGACGTATATCGTGCCTTTCTTGTCGACGGCTGCACCGTAGGGACATCCGGCGTGGACCGCAATGCTCGCGATGGGGCTGGGATTCTTGGCGAGATCCGCCGTTTGATAAACGTTAATGGCTACATCGGTTTGATCGGACTCGAAAAGCAACGACTTGTTCGTAGCGTAGTTCGGATGAATCGAGCGAACGAGTCCGCGCGCGCTGCCGCCGAGCAGCGTGGCGAACGGCACGCCGGCGTGGACGACGTTCGGCGCGAGCGACGAGCCCGCGGGTGGAGCGGCGGAGCCTCCGGCGAAGCAGCCGCTGATTGCAAAGAGCGCCGTGACCACGACGGCACGGCGCGCGTATGTGAGAAACATTCTTGAGAGCGCCTCCTCTTCTTGGATAGAAGAAACGGAAAAGGGCAGCTTGCCTTCGAGATATGGCAAGCTGGGCCCCCTTGCTTTTGCAAGAACCCGCTAGAGCGGCGCCTAAGCACTTATTTCCACCGCAAAGGAGAGTGCCCCGATGCCCGTCCGTCCTCAGCCGGCCGTCATGGTGCCAGCCGTCGCCCTATTCGCCCTTTTCGTCCTCTCCGGCTGCGGTGGCGCGAGCGCGCCCGCGACGCCGGCGGGCTACAGCGGCGCGAGCGCCAGGCCGGCGAACGCGTTCGTCTTTTACGATGGCGGTCCGGTGCTGGTCGCTCCGAAGCTTTACATCGTGTTCTGGGGCTACAAGCGCTATGGCGACCCCGACAAAGTCGCCCCGCTTCTGATCTCCTACGCGCAGAACATGGGCGGCAGCCCGCACAACAACATCTACACGCAGTACTACGAAGAAGTCGGCAGCAAGAAGATCTACATCACCAATCCGAAGTCGCAGTACGGCGGATCCTGGTACGACGACTCCGCGGTGCCTTCGAATCCGACCGATCAGCAAGTTGCCGCCGAAGCCCTGCGGAGCGTGGCGCACTTCAAGTACGATCCCAATGGCCTCTACATGGTGGCCTCGCCGCCCAAGCGCGCCACGGTCGGCTTCGGCACCAACTGGTGTGCTTATCACAGCTACACGTACTACCAGAAAACCAACCTGGTGCCGTACGACAACTTTCCCTACATGCCCGACGCGCCCGGCAACGATTGCGGCAAGAACCTCATCAAACCGCCGTCCGATGAAACCGGCACCGACGAAGGCGTGACGATCATGGCCGGGCACGAAGTCGGCGAAGCGGTCACCGATCCGCAGCCGTACACGGGGTGGAAGGGCGAATCCGGCGAGGTCGGCGACTACTGCGCCTGGCACAACATCAAGAACATTGCCTTCGGCACGAAATCCTACACCACCCAACCGATGCTCAGCAACGCAACCAACACCTGCGTGCAAAAATACAAGTAGCGCCAACAAAAGCCAAATGAGTCCCTCGGCCTTCGTCTGCGCTGAGGATAAGCAGCATCCTCGCTACGACAAATCGCCGGTAATCGACCGCACTCCTTAGCTAAAGAGGGCCGGGGCCGAGTGCAGCGCTCCGGCACCGTTCCGCCAAACCGCGTACTGCAGCGGTTCCTTCGCATTCATCGACATCGCACCGATCGCGCCGCGCGGGTCGATTGCGATCACGCAGTACTGGCCGCCGTGCAGGTTCGGCGCGGTCTTGGCCATGAACCGCATCGCGTCTTCGCAGGCATCCTGCGGATGCGCGCCGGCGGCCATCCGCTGCACGATGAAGGCCGAGGTGCAGTAGTTCGTCATCACGTCGCCGTTGCCGGTGGCCGAGGCCGCGCCCGCGGCGTCGTCGGCGTAGTAGCCGCAGCCTACCAGCGGCGAATCGGCGACGCGCCCGGGAATCTTCCATGCCAGGCCGCTCGTCGAGCAGCCGGCAACCACCTTGCCGGCGCCGTCGACGCCCAGCATGCCGATCGTGTCGTGATGTTCGGCGTCGAGCCAGAAGGTCTGCCGGTTCGGATCGCTTTTCCACTTCAGCCACGCTTCGAGGCTGTGCGGCGTGAGCAGCTGCTGTGGCACGAAGCCCATCGCAATGGCAAACTGCAGCGCGCCCTCGCCGGCCATCGTCGTGTGGCGCGTCTTCTCCATGACCAGCCGCGCGACGGAGATCGGGTTCTTGATCTTGTGCAGATTGCAGATGGAGCCGGCACGGTGCGTCGTGCCGTCCATGATGCCCGCGTCGAGCTCGACCTCGCCTTGCGCGTTCGGGAGGCCGCCGTAGCCGACGCTGTCGACGTTGGGATCGTCCTCGACGAGGTTGATCCCCTTCTCGATTGCATCGAGCAGCGATCCGCCGCCGGCGAAGATCTCCGCCGCACGCGCGTTGGCCTCGATGCCCCACTGCCAGGTCGTGAGAAAGACCGGACCGGCCGAGCCGCCGGCCGCAACGGCGCGCGGCGAAGCGGGAGCGATGCCGTCGCCGCGCCCGCGGCGGCGAGAAAACCACGGCGATCGAGCGAATCCATTTTTAGACCTCCTCGTACTCTAACGTGGCGCTCACCAGATGCTCAGCTCCGGTGCAGGCGCGTTGGATCAGAATTGCAGCATGAAGTCTCTCGAAAACGTTTTTGCGGCAGCGTTGCTGCCGCTGGTATTCGCCTTGCCGGCCACGCCGGCGCTTGCCGTAACGAGCTACGGCACGAGCGAGCCGGTTCCATACGTCGCGGCCTTCTCTCCGGCCACCGGATTCTCGGGATCGCCCCACGCCGGCACGATGCGGCTCCTGATAAGCAACGGCATGATCCACGGCACCTATAGCGGCATCTCGGTGATGCCCGATCGCTTCAACGACCGCATCGTCCCGGTCGACGGTACGATCGCTCCCGACGGCTACGTGCAACTGCACGTCGACGGCGCGCTCTCGTTCAGTGGCTCGATGGACGGCAACGGCATTCTCTCGGGAACCGCCACGTATCTCGGTCGCATCTACGAGTTCATGGCCAAGCCCGGCGAGCCGGGCCGGGCGCTCGAGAGCGGCCCCACTACTCGCTGATCGTAACGGCGATCGGCTCGGTGAAGCCGGTAATCGTTTTGATCGGCTCGCCGCCGGCGGGATACTTCCAGTACAGCACGCTCGATGAGCTGTCGCCGAAGTTTGGTCCGATCACGCGATCGCCGTCGATGGCGAATCCGATCACGTCGGTCGAGCCGCCGAGCGGCGTCGTGCCGACCAGCTTGCCCTCGCCAGCAGTTATCTTGAAGCGATAGATCGTCGAGTCCTTATAGCCGACCCCTTGATCGCCGACGGCAAGAACCTTGCCGTCCCACTGCACGCCTCCAGGGGCTTGTATCTGCTGCGCGAGCGAGACGATTTTCAGTCCTTGGCTGCCCTTGACCATCTCCGCCAGATAGAACATCCCGTGAATGTCCTCGCCGTCGAGAAAGAAATCGCCCTCGTCGTCGTAGGCGCAGTACGAGGAAAAGAAGGTATCTTGCGACGTGAAATTCGCGGGCTTCCCTCTAGCGTGCTTGAAGATCGCGATGCCGCCCGGGTCGCTGTTCACCGGCTCGATCGCAACGGCGAGGTCGCCGCTGTGCGGATCGACGGCGCATCCGTGGAAGTAGTATCCGGGATCGTGTAGCGTCGCGATTGCTCTTTTCCCACCATGTGGGAACTCGTAGATATCGTTCGAGTGACCGTCGGCGGCGAAGACGTCTCCCTTCGCATCGGCGCACACGCCGTTGACCGCATAGAAGCCGGTGAGCACGCCTTCTTTCTTCCCGGCAGGGTAGGAGAGATAGTCGACCTCCTTCGTCCCGAGGTCGGCAACGTAGAGTAGGGCGCCGGACGCACGAGCGGACCGGCTTACCGAGCGTGCTTGGTCCATCGGGAGCGAGCCGGGCGCACTCGGGCTGCAGGCGGCCAGCAATAACGGCAGCGAGAGTCCTGCGGCGCCCGCGGCGGAGATCTTCAAAGCGTGCATGATGCCCTACGTCCGCTTCCCGGCGTCCACTCCCCTCTTGCCAAAGAAGGCCTCGATGCCCAAGGGAGGGTAAGCCTTAGGCCGCGGAAATTCCGCGTGCTACTGAACTTTTGGGGAGCGTACTAGATGAGATCTCTTCGTATGGGCGCCGTTGCGCTATTTTCGATCGGCATGTTTGCATTGAGCGCCGGACCGGCTCCGGCGGTCTCCGGCGAACCTTCCTGGGGCCGCCACGGCGGTCAGCATATCGCCGGGCAGTATTCGGGCACCGTGACGGACAGCGCGCTGGGATACGGGAGCGCCACGGCCAATATCGCGACCACGCAAGTTAGCGCCGGCGGCTGGTTCAATTTCACGTTCGGCAGCGCCACCTATGCGAACGCACTTGCGGGTGAGACCGGCTTCCGCGGCGTCGAGGGCGTCTTCGTCGCCACGATCGGAAGCGTCGCGTGCAACTTCGCCTTCCGCGGGAGATACGATGCGTCGGGCAATACGCTTACCGGACAGTACAAAGCCGTAAACGGCTGCTCCGGTGAGAGCGGCAGCTTCTCGCTTACCGAGCAGTGCTACTACGACCAGTCGCGCGACGTGCGTCACGACAACGGCCTCATGCGCTGCTGAAGAAACGCGCGCGCTATAACGTCGAAAGGCAGGCCGTCGCACGCGCGACGGCCTGTTCTTCATTCCAAGCGGCGCCCTCTTCGAAGAGTGCCTCCAGCTCGGCCTCCTCGAGTCGTTCGCGAAGATCGTTCATGAGCGCGTCGACCATCTGTCGGTCCATTGGGAGGCGCTGCCAGCCCATGAGCGCGAGAAGCTTCTCCGCGTACGCGATCATGCGCGCACCCTCGGCGGCGTCGTGCGCCGCGCTCAGCCGAGCGACGTACGAGAGCGCGAACGCGACGTCCACCGGCGTGCGCACTTTGCCGATCGCGGCGAGGTACTCTCGCACCATCGGCCGCGCGTTCGCCCGATCGTCCAAGAAAAGGTACGAGGCGGCGGCTTCGCCGGCAATAATGGCGGCGAGTTCCTCTCTGGCAATTTCTCTGGCCTCGGCGAAGCGGCGCACGGCCTCGGCATAGTTGCCCAGCTCGGCTTCAGATTGCCCCCACCACATGAGGGTCAGAGCCGTCTCGTCATCGCTCCCCGAAGAACGAGACAGGGTAACGCTCTCGGCATAAACCGCGCGCAATCGATCCGCGTCCAACTGCGTAAAAGCGGGCGCACTGCGTCGCAGCACTTCGGCGAGGAGGCGCCGGTCGGCCAAACCTCGAGCGAGGTGCAATGCTTCTTCGGCTGCCGCCTGCGCATCGTCGTAGTTCTTCTGCTGCGAGTAACGATGTGCCAGCTGCGAAAGGCCGCGTACCATTCCGCGGGCGTCGTTGCCACGGCGATATAGCTCGACCGCATGCCGTGATTCGGAAAAGGAGCGATCGAGGAAGCCTCGATTTTGATAGAGCGCCGATAGACCGTAGCGCAGCCGCGCCTCGACGGCCGGCTCCAGTGCAAAGCCCGCACGCAACGCGCTCTCGCACCAGTCGATGCCCTCCGCCAATAGGGAAAGTCGTAGGAATATCGGAGCCGTGTCGCCGGCGAGCGACGCGTTTAAGTCGCGATCGCCCGCCCCCGAACTCTCCTCCAGAGCGGCGCGAAAGTTCGGCAGCTCTCTCTCCGCGCGCACGAGCCAATCGGGTCCGGCGTTCGTATCCCACTCCTCGTAGCTCGCGCGCGCCGTCGCAGCATAGGCGAGCGCGTGGCGCCGCAGCGCCCCCGCCGTTTCGCCCGCGTCGTCGAGCCGCTCGCGCGCAAACTGCCGGATCGGCTCCAGCGCGCGATAGCGCGGCTGGCCGTCTGCAGCAATGGCCACGAGCAGCGACTTCTCGACCAGCGACGTTGCAGTTTCCAGTACGAGCAGCTCGTCGGCAGCATCTCCTTCACAGATCTGCGCGATCGCACTCAACGTGAAGCCGCCGATGCAGACGGCGGAGTGGCGCAACATCGACTGCTCCTGCGCGTTGAGGAGATCGTAGCTCCAAGCAATCAGCGCGCGCATCGTCTGCTGTCGCGGCTGGCGATCGCGCCCACCCGCCAAAAGGCGAAGCTCCAAATGCTCCGCCAGCTTGGCGACGGGAATGGCGCGCACGCGCGCGGCCGCCAACTCGATCGCCAGCGCGATGCCGTCGAGTCTGCGACAGATGTCCTCCAGCACCGCGCGCTGCGCCTCGAGCGAGAAGTTGCGATCGGCAGCGCGCGCACGTTCGGCAAACAGCGCTACGGCAGAGTCGAGGTCGAGCGAATCGAGACGATAGACGAACTCACCGCTCACGTCGAGCGCTTCGCGACTCGTAGCGATCACCGTCGTGTGCGCGCACGCGCGCACGACGCCCGACACCACCCGAGCGACTTCGGCCACAACGTGCTCGCAGTTGTCGAGCACGAGCAGCAGCTCGCGGTCGCCGATCGCCTCGATCAACGCGTCGAGTGGAGGAACGTCTTTGGCTTGATCGGCGCCGAGAGCCGAGAGTACCGTGCTGCTCACGAGATAGGGATCGGAAATCGACGAGAAGTCGACGAACCACGAACCGTCCTTGCGGTTGTTGAGCGCGACGGCGGCCGCCTCGAGCGCCAGCCGCGTCTTACCGATGCCCCCCGCACCGACGAGCGTAACGAGCGCCTCGGTCTCCAGCAGGGTCTCGATGGCGATGACGTCTCGCGCCCGTCCGACGAAGCTCGTCGTCTGGCGCGGAAGATTGTTCGGCGGCGTTTCGACCGCGCGCAAAGGCGCGAACTCCGAGCGCAAATTCTCGGTGAGCGGCTGGTAGACGCGTTCGAGCTCTTTGAGATCGCGCAGCGGTATGCTGCCGAGATGACGCAACGTGACGCCGGCGGGGGGCTGCGAGCCGATCAGGTCGGCCGCGTGGCCGGAGACGAGAATCTGCCCCCCGTGCCCCGCGGACAGCAGCCGCGCAACGCGATTGACGGGCGTGCCGAAGTAGTCGCCGTCTCGTTCGTCGGCTTCGCCCGCAGAGATTGCCATGCGCACGCGCAGGCCGTCTACGGCCGAGAAATCCTCGTTCGCGAGCCGTCGCTGCACGGCAATCGCCGCTTCGAGCGCCTGGGACGCGCTCCAGAACGCGGCGCAGAACGCGTCGCCGATCGTCTTGAAGACGTAACCGCGGCGCGTCTCGATCTCGCCGCGAAGGATTTCGTCGTGACGCCGCAGCGCGTCACGCATGCTCTCGCCGAAGGCGTCCCAGCGGCGCGTACTCCCCTCGATGTCGGAGAAAAGAAAGGCGACCGTGCCGGTAGGGAGCGCGCCCGTTTCCACGTCGGTTCACCTTCGGCGCGCCGCGCTCAGCCTTCCCCCGTTCCCGCTTTGCGCTCGCCCGGCGTCGGCCGCGGAAAGAAGAACGTCGCGGCAAGCGCCGCGAGCGCGGCGCCGGCGCAGGGACCGACGGCATAGATCCACGCAAGGTCGAAGGTTCCAGTGAGGAGCTGCGCCGGGATCGAACGCGCGGGATTCATCGACGCGCCGCTAACCGGGCCGGCAAAGAAGCCGCAAGCCGCGACCACAAAACCGATCGCGATCGCGCTCTGTTTTCCCACCGTCGCCTCCGCGTCTGCGGTCGCCAGAATCACCAGAACCAGTAGGAACGTGAGAAGCGTCTCAACGATCGCCGCCTCCAGCTGCCCAACGTGCGGACCGGGATGGCTGGCTCCGAGCGCCATCGCGCTTCCCCAAAGCGCGAGCCCCGCTGCGGCAGCCCCGAAGCCTCCGGCGAACTGCGCGATCCAATAAAGCAGCATCTGCGCCGCCGGCATGTCCTTTCGGATCGCGAACGCGAGCGAGACGGCCGGGTCGACGTGCGCTCCCGAAACCACCGAAAATGCGAAGATCATCGCCGTCGTAATGAACCCGCGCGCGAGCCAGCGCGAAACGTAATCCGCTCCCGCGCCGGTGAAGAACGCGACGTCGACGCCGATGGCGACGAGCGTCACGAAAAAGGTACCGACGAATTCGGCGCCGGCTTTACGCGCCAGCCGCACGCCGTTAGGACGCGTTCGCGACGTCTGAGGGCGGAGCGAAGAGCTCGATCATGGCGTCGTTGAATTGGGGAATGTCGGCGGGTTCGCGGCTAGTCACCAGCGGGCCGTCGCTCACAGCGGCGCGGTCGACCCACTCGGCACCGGCATTGGTCAAATCCGTTCGCAACGAGGGCCACGACGTGACTTTGCGGCCGCGCACAAAATCGGTCTCGACGAGAATCCACGGCGCGTGACAGATTGCGGCGATCGGCTTTTTCGCAATCTGCATTGCATGCACGAAGAGCACGGCTTTGTTGCACGTGCGCAAAACGTCGGCGCTGCGGAGGCCTCCCGGAAGGAGGAGCGCATCGTAGGCGGTTGGTTTGGCGTCAAGCATTCTCACGTCGACCTTCACCTCCTCGCCTCTCTCGTCGCCGTTCCATCCGCGCACCGTCTCGCTCCGCGGTGAGATTACCGTCGTCGTTGCTCCAGCCGTTGCCAGCGCTTCGCGTGGGCGCGTGAGTTCGACTTCCTCGAAGCCGTCTTCGACGAGAATGGCTACGCGGACGCCGTGAAGGGGCAAAGGATGCGGCATGGGGGATTCATTCCCGTGGCGCGTTCCCCCAAACAAAACATCCCGGCCAAAGCCGGGATGTAGTGGATAGACCGCCTCGCGGGTTTTGCTGGTCAGCCGCCGTTTCGCTGGTGCCGTGGCAGCCGGGTGATCGGGACGACCGGCTTGGAGAGCACTGCAACCAGCTCGGCCCGGCTCTTCACGTCGAAGATCTGAAAGAGATGCGAGAGCTGATTGCGCACGGTGTTCGGGCTGCGCCCGAGCGTCTGCGCGATTTCAGCGTTTCGGCGACCCTCGCGGACCAGGTCGAGCACCTCACGTTTCGCCGACGGAATTCGCTCGAGCGGTACCACGGTCGAGTCGCCCTTGACTTCGGTGATGCGACGAGCGATCCAGCTGTTCGGCCAAGGCGCGATCTTGCGCCCAGCCCGCTCCAGCCAGCGGCGATCGTGCGTGGCTTCGTAGAGGCCGATGGCGCAGAGCGCGGCGCGCCAGCCGTAGTTGAAATCTTCGAAAATCTGCCAAGCTTCGGTCAGCGCGTTCTTACCTTCTTCGGCGTCACCCAAACGTAGCCACGCTATGCCTTGCGAATAGGCTTCGAACCCACGCACGCGAGGGTCGGTACCGTAGGACAGAATGGGAACCACTACCGAGGATAGCGAACGGAATCGCGCGAGATACTGCTCAGAAATCGCAGCGTCATCGTACGCAAAGAGCTCAGCAAGAACCAACAGCGCGGAGCGCTCTTCACCGGCGACGTCGTTCCAAGAGACGCGCTGAGCAATATCGTGCGCTTCGACCATCTGCTCGGAAGCAAAGGCCTTCTCGCCAGTATTCTTAGCTAGAAGCGCCCGGTCCAGAAGACAGAGCACGCCCCAGTGCTCGGAGGGTGCCAATCTGGAGGCTTTCTTGAAGCCGCTGAAGGCCGCGAGCTCGTTGCCCTCCAGTTCGTCTACTGCGGCGAGAAATCGGGTGACTTGGAAACGCTCGAGCTGTAGGCCATTGGTCCACGGCATGGACTCATGAGTGTCGCGAACGCGTTGCGCAACGTCGTTCACCGGAAGTTCGCGGCAGAGAAGCGCCAACGTAAGGAGTGCGTTTGCGCGGAAGTACTGATCGGGAACTTCGGAGTCGTCGATCTCGTCAAGGGCCTTCTCGAGCTCGGCGACCTGGCGCATCACATCGCCGCGGCGGAGCGCGATCCAGGAGAGCATGATATGAGCTCGAGCGCGGCAGTTCGCGTCGCTCGAGCGTATCTGGCTCTCAGCCGCCTCCTCGGCTTCTCGATGCTCGTGCTGCATCCAAGCGATTGCAGACTTGTAGTACAAAGCTTCTTCGTAGAGAGCATCGCCCGGCAGCAGCTCGTTCATGGCCCGGTCGAGCAGCCGTCGGCCACCGACGAAATCGCGGGTGTAGCCGAGGGCGGCGCCAAGCGTGACGTCGCGTTCTACACGGCCACGTTGTTCTGTTGACGGAAAGCTGGAGAGAAGGCCAATGACGTCGAGGTGTCGGCGCTCGCGCAAGGCGAGACGCGCAGCAGCGAGGACCGATTCATGCGTCTCGATCCCGTCGACGAATTGATGACAGCGTTCAAACTCCGCTGCCTTCAATGCTTTCTCGAATTCTCCGGCGTTGAAGCCGAGTTTTTCCGATTTGGCGCTTCTCAGCATGTTCCCGATCTAGTTAAGTTCGATGCGTGATCTATCGGCCCGGCGGTTACCCCGGCCCGGCGTTGTTCGATGCGACCATCCCCTTACCTCCAACCAGATGAATTTTTCTGGCTAGCCCGCTCCACGCGCGACTAGGGACTAGCCAGGATTTGCAGAGGAGAGACCTCCTCGGACCGTACGCACAACCGGACCACCGCCGACCGAGTCGTTCTGGTGAACCTTACGGACAACCGGGCCACCGCCGACTGAGTCGTTCTGGCGGACTACCGGGCCACCGCCGACTGAGTCGTTCTGGTGAACCTTCCGCACAACCGGGCCACCTCCGACCGAATCGCCGTTCTGGTGAACCTTGGTCACAACCGGGCCACCGCCGACCGAGTCGTTCTGGTGAACCTTGGTCACAACCGGGCCACCGCCGACCGAGTCGTTCTGGTGAACCTTGCGAACG
>DASZGC010000076.1:0-6936 GCA_035939175.1 Candidatus Cybelea sp.
CACACGTTCGTCTTATTTAAACCGTCGTTCGTGCTGGTCGCTGCTCCGCTCTGGCTGCGCACGGCACCAACGGCCCGCAAACTTTGGATCGTCGGGCCTTGCGACGGCGTCGTTCACATCCTGTTCACTACCGCGGAGGCGCCGCCCGTCGCGGCGGCGGTGCCGTAGCGGAGGTTTAAGAGATGATTATCCACCTTATCAAAGTTGGTATTTCTCTTTCTATGTTTGCCTAGTTGCCTTCTGTTAGCTTTGAAGCATGCACCTGCTTTAAGAGATTGAAAGGGTAGAAACACATGCGTCGTTTCTCGGGGTACCTCGTAATTCTCGCGGCATCGTGCGCGCTCGCGGCGTGTGGAGGCCCAAGTACGGGGCTTTCCGCTACACCGATAACTTCATTGAACGCGCCCGCTGGAACGGCGGAGTCCGCCGCCCAGCAGATTCGAGATGCCGCTACCCGTGCGCGAGTCGCGGGCTTAGCGAGAACCAAAGTCAAGCACGTCTTCGTGCTCATTCAAGAGAACCATACCTTCGATCAAATCTTCGGCCTCTATCCCGGCATCGGGGGCCAGTACGTCGAAAACCTAGGAACCTATCTGGCGCAAGAAACCGACTGCCAGTACGATCCCGAGACCTCCGCGTGCCAGCGCCCGTTCCTCATCTCGGCGAATCAGAACAGCCCCAATTACGTGCCGGACGCACCCGACATCGATGGCGGTAACAACGGCCGCTTCGATCAAGAGGTCTCGATCGACCGCGGCAAGATGGACGACTTCCTCGTCGATAACGAAGCCGGAGTGCCGCCGCTGGGGCCGACGCCGAGCCCCCAACAGATCGAGTCGCACAACGAATCGATCGCCATCGAGGGCGTCTACGATTGCGACACGGTTCCCTACCTTTGGTACTATGCAAAGAATTTCGCCCTCTTCGATCACTACTTCCAAGCCAATACCGGCGACTCCACGCCGAGCAACATCCAGCTTTTCTCGGGTCAGATCGGACAGACCGAGGCGGCCGCGGGTGAAGGCATTCCCTCCGAACCGCTTCCGAGCGGCGGCTACAGCGACGGCGTACCGATCTCGAATGACGACAATCCGCCGCCGGCGGACCTGAAGTTCCCCGTTACGTCGTATTCGGGAGATAGCAGCACGTTCCAGAGCTACGCGACGATGCCCGTAATGCTGAGCCCGCTCATGGACCGCGCGGCCCAGAAGTCAAAGATCGTCGGCTACGAAGGTCGTGACATCTCCAAGGAGGCGAACACCAACCGTCAGTCGCTTCCGTGGGCGTGGTACGAGGAGGGCCTTTACACCTCAGGCGCCGGGTTCTCGGCGCACCATACTGCGCCGCTCTACTTCGACTACATCAACAACCCGCGATCGGGCTTCGCTTCCAAGAACACGTTGCGCGATAACGCCAAGAGCAACGGCCTGATCTCCGACATTCAAAAAGGGACGCTGCCCCCTTCGGGCGTCTTCTGGGTGAAAGGCGGAAACGAGAATACCTACGGCTTGGTTCCCTCAGACCCGATCTTTACGAACAACCCATCGGGCTCCAAGTACTACGTCGGTGACGACGATCACCCAGGCAGCGGCAGCTCCGATCATCAAGTTGCCGAAGCCTACCTTGCCGAAGTCGTCAACGCCATCGCAAAGAGCAAGTACTGGAAGGACTCCGTTATCGTCGTAACCTGGGACGACAGCGGCGGCTTCTACGATCACGTGCCGCCTCCGGAAGTCGGACAGACGTGCCCGCAGGATCGCATCGGGCCGGAGGAGGGTTACGCGTGCGGCGACGGCGTTCGCCTGCCCACACTCGTGATCTCGCCCTTCTCCAAAACCGGCGTGGTGGTGCACGGCTTCGCCGATCACGGGTCGGTCTCCAAGCTCATCGAAGCGATCTTCGGTCTGCCGACGTTCGCGTCGTTGCCCGATGAAGCCAAGGGAGTTTCGGAAGGCCTCTCCCCGGCAGACGGCGATCGCGCCACTTCGGATCTCTTCGATGCGCTTGACGAACAGAGGCTCCGCGGCGGCGGCTCGCTCAATCCTCCGTCGCTCGCGGAGATCTCCGCGCCCGCCGCTCCGCCGAAAATGAGCTGCTCGACGCTGGGAATCACGCCAATTACGGCGCCGGCTTCGCTTCCCACCAATTACGAAACCGCAGGATACTATCTTCACCAGCAGCTTGAGGGGTCGCGTCACGCCCTGATGCTTCCTCGCCGCAGAGACGACGACGACTAAAATCCTCGATCGTTTCAAGCCTGCGAGCCCGGCGCGATGCGCCGGGCTCGCTTCGAGTTCCGGAGGACTTCGGTGCGAGCCTAAAAATCATGATACGACCGCTGTGGAGCAGAAGGTCTTCATTAGTCGAGCCGGCGCCGACGCGCCGTTTGCTTCCGAGATCGGCCGCGTCTTCGAAGATGCCGGCTATCACGTCATTTTGCAGCAGTGGGATTTCGCCAATCGCAGCTTCATGGAGCGGATGCACGCGGCGCTGGCAGAGGGTGCGCGGGTCGTCGCGCTGCTTTCCCCCGACTACCTGCGCAGCGATCATTGTGAGGCCGAATGGCAGAGCGCCATCGCCCACGATCCGCTCAACACGAAATCACGGCTGGTGCTGCTGCGCGTCGCCGAGTGCGAGCCGGTGGGCCTCCTCAGCAGCCTTGCCTATTGGGATCTCGTGCCGATCCGCGACAACTCGGAACTGCTGCGGGGGATCGTGCTAGACGCTTTGCGGGAAGGCCGGCGAAAATCGGGGCCTAGCGGCCCGTACTGGCGCGAGCCGAGGACGATCGTCGATCTCGAAGCGATCCGGGCGGTGCCCAGCTTCAGCGGACGCGATGAAGAACTCGACGCCATTGGCGTCGCGCTGACCGACGAGGGTAGCGTTTGCGCGGTACACGGGCTCGGCGGCGTCGGCAAATCGTCGATCGCGCGCGAATACGCCTGGCGCAACCGTGACCGCTACGCCGTCGTTTGGTGGCTCGCTGCGCAGAGCGAAGATGGAATCGTCGACGGGCTGCTCCGTCTCGGCGCCCTCTTCACGCGCGGCCTCGATCAGCTTCCCGACCGCCGCACCGCCGCGCAGCAGGTGACCCGCTCGATGTTGAGCGGTTTCGCCAAGCCGGTGCTCCTGATCTTCGATAACCTCGAAGACGAGCGGCTACTGCGGACGTGGCAGCCACGCACCGGCTCGCGCGCGCTGGCGACGTCGCGCAATGCCGCGTGGAGCGCCGACGTTCGCACGATCCCGCTCGATATCTGGCCGCTGGAGACCGCCGTGGGCTATCTTCGGCGAGAGAGCCGCCGCTCCGACTTGAGCGGCGACGAGGCGCGTGCCATCGCGCAGACGCTGGGGGCGTTGCCGCTAGCGGTCTCGCACGCTGCGGCCGCGCTGCGCGGCATGCGGATGGTCTCGCCCGAGCAGTACATCGCGCGCATCAGCGAACACCTGGCTCAGGCGCCGCGCAACGCCGAGTACCCGCGCTCGGTCTTTGCGACGTTTCGCACGGCGATCGCCGCAGCCGAACAGCGGACACCTGGCGCGGCGGCGTTGCTCTGCTTCGCGGCACGCTTCGCCACCGATGCGATCCCCGGCGAACTCTTCCGGCAAACCGTCGACCTATACCCGGAGACCTTGCTCCCGGTTCTCCCCGACGAGCCGCCGGCGTTGGATCTTCACGCCGCCGTCGGCGAACCGATGCGCGTCGAGAGTGCGCTCGGCGCGCTGGATCAGCTTTCGCTGCTCTCCTTTGCCGCGGCGTCTCGAACGTTCGCGATGCACCGGCTCGTGCAGCTCGTCGGCCGCGATCTCGTGACCGATAGCGGGCTGCGCTGGAGCGAGTGCGCCGCCGCAGTAGCCGATGCCGTCTTTCCGAAACTCGAATTCGGGGAGATCGATTTCGCCGCGCGGCCGCAGTGCGAACGCTTGCTCCCGCACGTGCGAGCCGCACTGAGCGCCCTATCCGACGACGTTGAGTCGCTGGCGGCGGCCCGCCTCGCCGAGCGCTGCGCCGTGTATCTCCGCGAGCGTGGCGATTACGATGAAGCGGAGACGCTGCAGAAATGCGCGCTGACCGCCTTCGAAAAAGCATACGGCCCCGATCACTCCGCAGTGGCGACGAGCCTGTATCACCTCGCAAACGTCTACTGGCGCCAGGGACGGTATCGAGAGACCGAGCCGCTCTTCACGCGCGCGGTGGCCACACAAGAGCGAACGCTCGGCGCCGATCACCTCGACGTCGCGATGAGCCTGAACGGCCTTGGCGTCGTCTGTCGCGACCAAGGACGCTATGAAGAAGCCGCCTCGTTACACGAACGCGCGCTCGCGACACGGGAGCGACGGCTCGGTGCCGATCACACGCTCGTCGCCCAGAGTCTCAACAACCTCGGAATCGTCCGCTTCGACCAGGGCCGCTACGCCGAGGCCGAATCGCTCTACGGACGCGCCCTGGCGGCACTTCATCCGGACGACCCAAGCACTTCATGGATCCGCGACAACCTGGCGCGCTTGTGCCGCGATCTGGGACGCTTCGCAGAAGCCGAGCAACAGTACGTGCGGGCGCTGGCGATCCGAGAGCAAACGCTCGGCCCGGATCATCCCGACGTTGCGTTTACTTTGAACAACCTGGCGATGCTGTATCGCGACCAGAGACAGTACGCGCAAGCGGAGTCGCTCTACCAACGAGCCTTAAAGATTCGCAGCCGGGTATTCGGACCCGATCATCCGAGGATGGCATCCACGTTGAACGGCCTCGCGGTATTATATCGCGACCAAGGCCGATACGATGAGGCCGCGCCGATATTCGCGCGCGCGCTGGCGATTCGCGAAAAAGCTCTCGGTCCCGAGCACGCCGACGTCGCAACGAGCCTCGACGAGCTGGCGCGGCTATATCTGGAACAAAAGGCGTATGCCGATGCCGAGCCGCTGTTTGCGCGTGCGCTCGCCATTCGCCAGAGAGCGCTCGGCCCCGATCACCTCGATGTCGCGACGAGCCTCAACGACCTCGCCGCGCTCAACGAAGCTCAAGGGAACACTTCCGAGGCACGGTCCTTGCACGCACGCGCCCAGTCCATCCGCGCGAAGGCGCTCGCACCCGATCGTCCCCTGGCCTAGCGCGCCGGTAGCCCGCGCCCTCCCGCTACTCCATATTGAAGACCCTTTTCCTTAGTACTATCTCAACGATTCCCGCTGCGGCTCGTGACCCGTCCGGGAGGGCGTTAAGGTTGCGTGACGACCAGCATCCCATCGGTATTGCCCGCGGCGTCGGTGTAGAATCCGACCATCTCGCCGCGATCGTTCAGGCCATTTACCACGGTGCTGCCGATGCCGTTGGGATCGTCGATCGATTGCCATTTCGCGTGCGAAAGCGGCCGCGACAGCAGGAAGCCGTGCATCACGCCCGCGCCGTCATCATAGCTGCCGACGATTTGATCGCCGGAGTTGATTCCCAGTGGCTGCGTGTTGCTGCCCCCCGGGAAGCCGAAGGTCGAGAAGTGGTTGCCCTTCCTGAGGAACGCGTACGTCTGCTTCGAGGCTGTCGTGAAGAAGCCGGTGAGGTCTCCCGCGTCGTTGATCGCCGTCACGCTAACGCTGACGCCGCCGCCCGGCGGTTTCACCGCTTGGAATTTGCCCGTGGCTTGGTCGAGGGTGAACCCGTGACTGTTTCCTTTGGCGTCGACGTAGAATCCGACGGCGGTGCCGGAATCGTTGACGCCGAGGATCTGGTTCACTTTGCCGTTGCGAGTCTCCGGATCCTTATAGCTGGTGAAGACGCCGTTCCACTCGATAAAACCGAAGTTGAGGTTTTTATTGTTGACCCAGAAGCCCGCGGTATCGCCGTGGTTGTTGATCGCGGTCACTTGCGTTTGGGCCGAACCAGGGAAGTTTTCGTTGACGTAATTGCCCTGGCCGTAGGGCGCCAACAGCGTGTAGCCTTTGTTGGGGTGCCCCGGAATGCCCATTCCGAAATAGCCGGCGATCTTTCCCTTGTTGTTGATTCCGAGGAGCTGGTTGAACGTCGGATCGCTCTCGTCGTCCAGCGTGACGAACTCGAAGCTCTCTGCGGCCGCCGCCCCGAGCGGCATCGCCGCGCCGGACGGTGCGGCCGGCGTGAGAGAGTTGCCGCTACAGGCACTGACGGCCATCGCCGCCGCGGCGAACGCGGCACTAAGCAGGGGCCGCAGCAGCGACCCTTCGCGTAAAATGAACATCGTGGCTCCTTAAGCTTTGACGTGCGGTGCTCGGCACACCGAGTGAAGATGTGCCTAGCGTAGCGCCGCGGAGAGTCCGGGACCACGAAGTTTCTAGAGGTTTTGCATTCCGTGCATCAGCAACCAGGCCGGAACCTATTCCTTCGGCATCGTGCCCGGGGCGAGCGCGTCGGCGAGCGCCTTGAGGACCGCGACCGCACCAAGTCCCGCATTGCCATCCTTGTCGTACGCCGCGTGACCGTTCGTCGCCTCAACGGCGATCGTCAGCCGCCGCGGCGCGAGGTAACCGACAGCTCCCGACGCTCCAGCGAAACCCAGCGTCTGACCGATCCACGGGCCGAACAAGATCACGCCGAGGCCATAGTTGAAGGCAGGCGTGTTGGCGCGGCAGGCATGGCAGGCGGCTTTGGGTTTCCCGAGACCGACGATGCTGGGCGCGATCTGGGCGCGATCTGCGCGCGAGACGAGGCCGCTTAGAGCAGCTTGCCCGAAGCGACCGCCTCGATCGAGCGGCTGCAGTACGTCCCCTCCTCGTAGAACGGCACGCCGGGCTTGACCCGCAGCGTCTCACGCCGCTCCGAGGTAAACGAGTGCAGTACCAGCTCGGGAACTTTTCGTTGTGTGTGCCTACGCCGCCACATCCTGGTGGCGGCGACCGGCGTCCTCGGCCGGGTCTGGCTCACTCTGGAGCGGTGGACATATACGTGAACGCTAAGGCGCCATTGCG
>DASZGC010000077.1:0-16275 GCA_035939175.1 Candidatus Cybelea sp.
CCGCTTTGACCCAGGAGCGTACGGGCTTACGGTTCTCGAGACGGCCCGAGCTAAACGGGAGCTGCGCCTTGCGGATCTGCATTTCGATCGGGAGCGCCCCTTTGGTCTGTGCGGAGAGCGAGGCGGCGGGCGTCGCAGGCGAGGCTCCTCCGCTGCATCCGGCGAGCGACGCGGCCGCACCCGCCGCGGTCAGGGCTGCTCCGAAGAAGAAGCGAACGTTCATGAGCCATCCTTCTTACATAGAAAGAGTACGGAAGCACTTGAGTCTGAAGCCGGATTCGTCGAAAGCGCGCGCCGTTCCCGGCCCGCGCGCGCGGATCTCGCTGGCGGCTGCCACCGCTGCCCTGCGCAGGCGCGATCCCGCGTTCGACCGGCTGGTGGCGTTCGCCGGGCCGATCCGCCACCGTCCGCGCAACCACGACGGTCATTTTGGGACGCTGGTCCATGCCGTCGTCTTTCAACAGCTCTCGGGCGCGGTGGCGCGGGCGATCTTCGAGCGGGTCGTGGCGGCCGCCGGCGGCAATCTTAGCGCACGAACGCTTGCCTCCCTTGGTGACGACGAGCTGCGTGGCGCCGGACTCTCGCGCAACAAGCTCCTATCGCTGCGCGACCTTTGCGCTAAGGTACTCGATGGCAGCGTCGACTTGAGCGCGAACTCCCGCCGCAGCGACGACGAGATCGTCGCCGAACTGGTGACCGTGCGCGGGATCGGACGATGGACGGCCGAGATGTACTTGATGTTCGAGCTACGGCGCCTCGATGTCTGGCCGGTCGACGATCTCGGCGTGCGACAAGGCTACGCGTTCGCCTGGGGCCTCGATCCGGCGCCCAAACCGAAGGAGCTGCAGCTGTTGGGCGAGCGCTTTCGCCCGTACCGTTCGATCGTCGCGCGCTATTGCTGGCAGGCCGTCGCGCTCTTCCGCAGCGACCTGCAAGCGGCGCGCCGTGCGCTGCAGCCCGTTAAGCTCAAGCCTTAGAGAACGCGATGCAGTAGCCGTTGGGCGAAATGTCTCCGTCGACGATCTGGCAACTGGCGCTGGATTTTGCGTCGGCGGCCGGAACGAAGAAGTGGCATTTCGAGCACTGCATGTCGCCGCTGGGCGTATCTTGATATTTCATCGCCGATTTCGGTGCTTTCGATGCGTCGGCGGCGGCTCTCGCGCTCAGCAGACCCGCCAATGCCGGCAGCACGACGAGTCCCTTGAGGAACGTTCTCCGAGCGAGGGGATCCGAACCAGGTGTCATCTCGTTGTCCTCCATCACGTGTCTCGGCGGTCATCGTACGAATGAGTTCTGAGGAAAACATGAAAGAGGAGGCCATGACGAAACGCCTCTTCGCGCGCCTCTCCGCCGCAGCGCTCTGCATCGGCGGCGCCGCCGGATGCACCGCGCCCACCTCGTCGCTGCAGCCGCCGCTGAGCGCCCCAACCCTTGTCGCGCCCGCGGCGATCGCCGTTGCGCCGTTCGACGTCGAGAGCGGGCGCACCGCGCGCGTGCTTTCCTACCACCTGATGCCGCTTCGCACGCGCGGGCGCGCGGGCCTGGGCGTCGACACGAAGATCAAGTATCCCGCCGATCTCGTGCGGCGCAAAGGGCCGATCATGGCGACCGCAACGTCGTTCAACGTCTACGTGAACTGCGACGGCGGCGGCGAAAGCTGCTGGGGCGATCCGGAGGGCTTCCAAAAGAAGCTCGCCGGGAGCCGTTTTGCCGCGCTGCTGACGCAGTATACGAACTCCGCGGCCAGCGGATTCACGTTCGGCGGCGGCTTCTCGGTGAAGTATCGCACGTACACCAAGCTCTTCTACCGCAACGACCTGCTGGCGGTGCTGCACGCCGCGTTGCTGCGCAACGGCAAGAAGGCCGGCTACGCCAACCTCTACCACATCTTTCTTCCAAAAGGGAGCGACACGTGCTTCGATCGTACGCGCTCCTGCTACTCGCCCAATCACGGCCACACCAACGACTTCTGCGCGTACCATGAGGCGGTCGCGTTCGCCGACGTGCCGGAGCACGTGATCGTGACGATCGAACCCTACCAGGACGTCGACTTCTGCTCGTCGCGCGCGTCGTCGGGGGCGAGCGCTCTAACGAACTCCACCGCGTCGACGCTGGCGCACGAGACGTTCGAGTCGATCACCGATCCGGGCCCCGCCTTTGCGTGGTTCAACTTCACCTACGACGACGAAGTGGCCGACCTGTGCGAGTCGTTCCAGTGGAAGATCCCGGTGAACGGCACCGTCTACAGCCTGCAGCCGATGTACAGCAACCATTACCACGCCTGCGCAGACGGCCCATAGCCGAGAAGTTTTTGCCGGCGATGTCCACGCGGGGCGTCCTCAAACGTCTAACGGACATTACTCACCCCAACGAAAAGGAGCTACACGTGGCGGATTATCTCTACCTCTATCGCGGCGGCCGGCGCGGCCAGAGCGCCGAAGAGTCGGATCAGATCATGAAAAAGTGGATGTCGTGGATGAAGGAGCTGACGGAGAGCGGGAACCTCAAGGATCCCGGGCAACCGCTCGAGGCCGAGGGCAAAGTCGTCCAAAACGGGCGAACGATTACCGACGGGCCTTTCGCCGAAGCCAAAGACTTGGTCGGCGGATTCACGCTCGTGCAGGCCGAGACGCTTGCCAGAGCCGCCGAACTCGCGCGCGGCTGCCCGATCCTCGAAGTCGGCGGGAGCGTCGAAGTGCGGCCCGTCATGCAGATGTAGATGGACCCGGGCGACCGGCTCTTTCGCCGCGAGGCGGGGCGCATGGTCGCGGCGCTCACGCGCCTCTTGGGTCTGCATAATCTGGCGCTGGCAGAAGACGTCGTTCAAGATGCCTTCTGCCGCGCGCTGGAGATCTGGAAACTGCGCGGCGTCCCGGAGAATCCTTCGGCGTGGCTGATGATCACCGCCAAAAACCGCGCCATCGATCTGCTGCGTCGCGAACGCACCGCTCGCTCCTTCGCGCCCGATCTCGGGCGCTTGTTAGAGACGGAGTGGACGCTTACCGGCGTCGTCGACGAGGTGCTCGCGCCGGCCGGAATCGCCGACGACGAGTTACGCCTGGTCTTTTCGTGCTGCCAGCGCGGTCTCTCGGAGACCACGCAGGTGATGCTCGTGCTCTCGCTCGTCGGCGGATTCGGTCCGAGAGAGATCGCCAACGCCTTCGTCAGCGCGCCCGGAGCCGTCACCAAACGGCTGGCGCGTGCGAAACGCACGTTGGCAGATTCGGGCGTGCTCTTCGACGTCGGCGGGAGCGCCGATTTTGCGGTGCGTCTGCCCGCGGTGCAGCGCGCACTCTATCTGATCTTCAGCGAGGGTTATCATGGTTCGTCGGCGGGCGCCGTGCGCGCCGAACTGTGCCGCGAAGCGCTGCGGCTCGTACGACTGCTCGCGCAGCATCCGTTGGGCGGCACGCCATCAACCCACGCGCTCTGCGCGCTGATGTGCCTCAACGGCGCGCGGCTGGCGGCGCGCCTCGACGACTCGGGGAACCTCAGCTCGCTCTTCGATCAAGATCGCTCGCGCTGGGATGTGTCGCTGATCGCGCAAGGCCGCGCGTGGCTCGAACGCTCGGCGAAAGGGACCGAGGTGAGTCGCTACCACGTCGAGGCGGCGATTGCGTGGGAGCACGCTTGCGCGCCGAACTTCGGGGCGACCGATTGGAGCGCGATCGTGACGCTCTACGATACCTTGATGGCAGTTGCGCCTTCGCCGATCGTCGCGCTCAATCGCGCGATCGCCATCGCGCAGTGCAGCGGCGCGGATCGCGGACTCGAAGCGCTCGAGGGAATCGCGATGCGCGGGCGTCTCGCCGAGTATCCATTTTACCACGCGGCGCGCGGCGAATTAGAGCTGCGCCGAGAGCGCGCCGCGCTTGCAAGCGAGCACTTCAAAGCTGCGCTGGCACTCGCGCGTAACGAGGAGGAACGACGCTTTTTAGAAAAGCGCGTTGCGGCATGTACCTCATCCTGAAGCTGGTGCACCTCGCGGGCGTCGTCCTCTTCCTGGGCAACATCACGGTCGGGGTCTTCTGGAAGCGCTTTGCCGATCTCACGCGTAACTCGACCGTCATGGCGAACACGATGGATGGCATCATTATGGCCGATCGCATCTTTACGATCCCGGGCATCGTCCTGCTGCTCGCCGGCGGCTTCGCCACCGCCATCTACGGCGCGATACCGATCCTCTCGACCGGGTGGCTGCTCTGGGGGCTTATCGCGTTCGTGCTCGCCGGCGCGGCATTCGGGCCGCTTTCGCGGACGCAGCGCAAACTCTCCGGAGCGGCGCGCGTGGGCAACTTCGAAGAGTACGAACGCCTCTCCAACGGTTGGAATCTCTGGGGAACGATCGCGCTGCTGCTCCCGGTCTTCGCTTTCGTGGTAATGATCTTGAAGCCGTCGCTGCCCGCTTTTCCGGGAAAGCCCTGATTTAGCTCAGTTCTTCAGTACTGTCATCCCGCTCAGGATGACAGGATGGGGCTATTCCGCGCTCAAGATGACCGGCTGCGGCTATTTGTGCGCGGAATCTTTGAGGATTTTTACCTCGACGAGATCGTTGCTGTAGACGCTGCGCATCGGGATGTGCGTGCGCGTGTCGGTCACGAAGATCGGGATCTTTCCTACCGGTGTGTAGACGATGCGCTGCTTCGAGGTCGCCTTCCAATAGCGCCCACCTTGCTGCGCGAGCGTGCCGCTCGTCGTCAGCATGACGTTGGGAGAGCCACTCTGCACGCCCTTGCCCTGTAGCGAATACGTGCACTTCCAGGTGTAAACCTGACCGGCGTATCCCCCGGCTCCCGGAAGGACGGCCGCCTTCACGGTGTAGGTGCGGTTCCAGCTCGACGACGGGTTCGCGGCAACGCCTTTGAAGAAGGCCGCCCCGAGCAGTGGGAAGAGCGTCAGCTGAATCGGCGAGATCGCGTTGGGTGCCTGCGAGCAGGCAACCGTACCGTCGGAATAGACCTCGCAGGTATTGGCCGCTCGCGGTCGCGCCGTGTTCCACCAGTCGTCGGTACCGGTCACGATCATGCCGCCGTCGGGTGCGGGGCCCATGATCTGGACGGTCGTGGTGCCGGTGCCGTTGCCTTGCGCCGCGACCGGCGTGTTGTAGCCGAACTGATAGACCAGCGTACGCAGCGGTTTCTGCGCCGGCGTCTGCGCGGAAAGCGCGACGAGCGCTGCCAGAAGCATAACGATAGTTTTCATGCTGGGTACCTCTCGCATGCTATCGTACCATTCCTCCCGGCCGGGCGCACATCGCGCCTATCCTTTGCAGTGCATCGGTTCGTCGTACATCGCGTTACGGATCGCGGTGCGCTCCGCGTCGTCGAGGTTCGGGTCGGCGGCGAGATCTTCGAAAACCGTGTGGAAAACGTAAGCTTCCTGCACCGTCGGCATCTCGCCGCACGGCATGTAGAGGTGGCGTACGAAGTAGCGGACGCGCCAGGCGATCTGCGGATCGGCGAAGGAGCGCAGCGTCCCATCGGCGCGGCGGCAGGCGACGTTTTCGTCGAAGTTCGTCCCGAAGGCGCCGCAGCGGGACTCCGCCGAAGCTTGCGCCGTGACCACGGGGTTAACCGGCGCCTCCGGAGCAGCGGTGCGCGGCAGCGTGGGGGCAGCGCCGCTGCAGCCGGCAAGCAACGACACCGTCAAGACCAGGATGTTTTTCACGATTATTTCCTCGCGGGTTAGGTCGGGGCAAATGCCCCGGCCGCAAACCCATCATCGCGCTGGGCGCCGATTGCGATAACGCACACCCGCACGAGTGACTAGCACGTACGGCCCACACGTCTCCGCCGGGGGCCGCGGCTGCAAGGATGCCGGCTCTAAAAGGCTTCTACATCTTTACGTGGGCGATGGTGATCATCGTCTTACCGCCCGAGGTGCTCAGCGTCACCGAGGTCTGGCCCTGACCCGGCTGGCCGACCGTGAAGACGGCGCCTTCGACCGGCGCGGTGACGTGTGATTTTTCGGAGCCGGCCGGCATATTCTGCTGGTACCACTGGTAGACTTTATCGAACGAGTCGTCGGTGCTCATCACCGTGCCGGCGGCGCTCGAGCCCATGTTGCTGCTGCTGCCGGAGGCCTGCGTCGTAGCGCCGGGATAGCTGGGAACGTCGCCGCCGGTGGCAGGGCTCGCCGCGGCGGAAGCCTCGGCCGACGGCGCCGTGCTGGCGCTCGTGTCGGACGAGTTGTCGGAAGAGGTCGTCGCGGCGGCGTTCGTTTGATCGGACGCGCTCGATGACGATTTGCCGGCGCAGGCCGTAATCGCAAAGGTGGCCGCGACGAACGCGAGAGTGAGGCTCAGATATCGCATGCGTTAACTCCTAAGTAGCGGGCGCTTGGCAAACCATACCTATAGCAGGACCCGCTCGGGCATTCCTGCCCCGAATCGCGCTATAAAGTCAGCATTGACTTTATAGCTGCGGGTTGTTAAAGTTAATGCTGACTTTTATCGTGCACAAAGAACTCATCGTCTTGGGATTACTGCGGGAGGGGCCGGCACACGGCCACGAGCTGCACCGCATCGTGCGCGCCCACGGTGTCCTCTATGCCGACCTCAAGAAGGCCAACCTTTACCACCTCCTAGCGAGGCTGGCCGAGGCCGGGCTGTTAAAGGTCAGCGCCGAGACGGGGACGCGCGGACGCCTGGGCGAGCGCATGGTTTACTCGCTGACTGCCGCGGGCTCGAGGCGGCTTAACGCGTTGCTGCGAGACGTGGTGCGCACCTACGAGACCCCGCACAGCGGCATCGAGGTCGCAACGATCTTGATGTCGCGGCTTGGCGCATCCGCAGCTCTCGCGCTGCTGCGCGAGCGCCGCGAGGCCGTGGCCGCCCGTCGCGCGATGCTCGCGCAAGAGTTTGCGGGATTCGAAAAGCGCAGCGTCTACTCGCAGCTCTCCGCCGAACACCTGACCGCCGCGACCGACGCCGAGCTGGCGTGGATCGACCGCGCGCTGGCGCGGCTCTCCGAGGAGAGGCACGATGCGTAGCATCGTCTGGGTCGCTGCGGGGATCTGCCTCGTGCTAGCCCTCGCCACGGCGTTCTTTGCCGGACGCCTCATGATGGCGCCGCCGTCGGCCGTCGTCGAGGTCCGGTCCGTCGACTCGCCGGCGCTGCTCGCCGCGACGCTGCTCGAGCGGCGCAGAAGCGGCTACATGCGTACTAACTCGGCGCTGCAGATCCGAGTGAGTCCGCAGACGAC
Source organism: Candidatus Cybelea sp. (assembly GCA_035939175.1). Lineage (GTDB taxonomy): Bacteria > Vulcanimicrobiota > Vulcanimicrobiia > Vulcanimicrobiales > Vulcanimicrobiaceae > Cybelea. Next base: position 7,204 of record DASZGC010000077.1, read on the forward strand.
GTTCGTGATGGGCGATCGCTCGGCGCTCAAAGCCGGTGCGGTGCTCGGCGTCGACGGCGACCGGCACGGCGCGGAACTCGACGCCGATCGCGTGGTCGTGCTCACCGGTTACGTGCGTGTTCGTTAGCGAATCGTGATCGGGTTCTTGGCCTCCAGCGCCAGCGGTTACCTCGCGCTCTTCTCCGTATTTGCAACGGTCGCGCTGGCGTACGTCTTACGGCAGCGTCGCGCGACGTTGCGACCGCACGAGTTGTTCGGCTACGCGATCCTGTTCGTGGTTTTGGCGCACGCGATGCTGGCGATGACGTCGGGCATATCGCTGCGCGGGGGGTCAGCGGGTCTGGCGCCCGCGTCGGTCGCGCTCCTCCTCGTAGTGCTTCAGGTCTCGCTGGGCCAGAGCCTCACCGCAGCGCGCGCCGGGCGCGCCACACTGCGGCGCTTTCATTTCGCTACGATGGCCGCCATCGTCGGACTCTCCTTGCTGCACGCGTACCTTAACGGCGCGCTGCTGCGCGCGCTGCTCTAAGTCTGCGGCGATGCTGCGCAAAGCGGGGGAAGAGCTGGCTTCGCTCTGACGCGGATCTTCGCGCGCACCGAAGCGAGCAAGAGCGCGTGGCCTTACGTTCCGGGCAGTTACGTCGTCGTCGACGAGAACGCGCCGGTGGCCGTTACCACCCTGGCAAGCGTGGCACTCGCGCCAGCGATCGCGCGACGCGCACCGCGCGGCCTCTGCATCGCCGGCAAGCTCGAAACGGAGAATATCGGCATCGAAAAGATCGTGAAGAACGTCGTCGCCAACCCGGCGATCCGGGTGTTGATCTGCACCGGCAACGAAGCGCCGCGGCACCTCGCGGGGGCGACGATGCTTGCGCTCTTCGCCAACGGGGTCGACGAGCGCCGTCGCATCGTCGGCGCTCCGGGCGCGCGTTGCGTGTTGCCGAACGCGACACTTGGGGAGATCGATGCCTTTCGCGCCGGCGTGGAGCCGATCGACATGGTGGGCTGCACCGACCTCGAGGAGATCGCGCGTGCCGTCGAGACCTCCGCGCTGCGCGTTCCCAGAACGCCACGCATCGCTGCAGGTCGCCTCGAAACACCGGCACCGGCTCGAATCGCCGCATCGGCACCGTCCGCGGAGCGCATCAAACTCGATCGCGCCGGCTATTTCCTGATCAACGTCGAGGACCGCGGAATGCTCGTCGAGCACTACGACTACCGCGAGCGGCTCCTACGAGTCGTCGAGGGCCGCGACGCGCGGTCGCTCTACTGGACGCTCATCTCGAATGGTTGGGTAACGCAGCTCGATCACGCGGCCTACCTCGGAAAGGAGCTCGCTCGTGCCGAACTGTGCGCCGCGACCGGCGCCGAGTTCGTGACGGAGGATAGCGCTAGAAGGCGCCGAGGCCGTAGGGCGTGCCCCAGCCCCCTTGATCGCTGTACCGCTGGCCGCCGACCTCGTTGAGATCCTTCTGGTGTGCGGCCTGCCAGAACGTCTTGCCGCCTAACTCTTTGGCCTCATTGCCCGCAAGCGCGAAGGTCGCGGCGATGATCGGCGAGCCGACGCTCGTGCCCTCGACCGGGATCCAGCCCGGCTCCTGATACGTGTCGTACTCAGCGACGTTGAGTGCCACCGCCGACACGTCGTTGCCCAGGCGGAGTTTCTTGCAGCTGGAGGGAGGCTGCCATTTCGGCTTGTCAATGCCCGTGCTCGAACAGCCGCCGCTCGACTCAGGCCACGCCGTCTCGGTGTAACCGCGCGAGTTGGTGGCCGTGGCGAGCTGCGTGCCGCCAACCGCGACCACGTTGCTGAAGCTGGCCGGATTATAGAGGCCGAACCCGTAGTCGCCGCTAGCGGCGACGTAGAGAATGCCCGGCGTGTCGAAGTACGACGGATCGCCGCCTGCGCCGGTGTAGCTGTTGCTGACGATCGTCGCGCCCAACTTCACCGCCTCAGCCTCGGCGGTCTGCATGTCGGCCCAGGAATCCGTCTGCGCTTCGATGAGATCGACCGTGCAGTTGGGGCAGATAGCGGAAACCATTTCGACGTCGAGATCGATCTCGACGCCCCAGGACGAACTTCCTGACGGATAGCTGCCTTTGATTCCGTACTCGTTGTATTTGTTGAGCGTCGCCGCGGGGAGTCCCATGCCGGAACGATACGCGGCAAAGTCGGTTGCGACGTTGGGATTGTCGTACGCATCCACGAGGGCGACCGTCTGTCCCTTACCCTTCGTTGAAGACGGGAGATTGTACGCCTTCTGGAGATCCGACGCTCCCCAGCCTTGATATCCGGATCCGCCGAGGAAGACGCCGCCGCCCTCGACGATCACGTCGCACTGCACGCGGCCTGCACGGCCGCCATTGCAGGCCGGCCGGTTGAGCTCGATAAGGGGCTTCGCACCTGCCGTCGCATTCGTGCCGCTCGACGGCACGGTCGAAAGACCGGCGCCACTGCACGCGACGAGCCCAAGCGCCGCAACAATCCCCGCGAGAAGTTTCAAAGGTACTTTGCCTCCCTTTAGAATGCGTCAGACGTGACTTGCCGTCGCGATTGCGACAGGCCGTGCGGCGCTTCGACGCCGCTTTCCTCCCTGCTCCGAGTTAGAAAGCTCCGATTCCGTGCGGCGACCCCCAGCCGCCGACGCCGGTGAAGCGCTTGCCGCCCAGCTCGTGCAGGAAGCGATGGTGCGCGGTTTCCCAGAAGGTGCGCCCGCCGTCCTGCTTGGTGGAGTTTTCGGCGAGGCCGAAGGCGCCCGCGAGGAGCGATGCCGAGATGCTCGTGCCGTCTACCTCGATCCAGCCGCCCTCGTTGTACGTGTCGTATTCGGAGGCGCCGACGGCATCGGCGGAGACGTCGTTCCCCAGACGTCCCGCGCACTTCGAGGCGACCTTGCGGTGCATCTGCCAGCGGGGTTTCTTTTCCTGGGAGGCGCAGCCGCCGCCGGAATCCGGCCAGAGGATCTCCTTATAACCACGCCGGTTGTTGGCTTGCGAGAGCATCGTCCCGCCTACGGCGACGACCCGGTCGAAACCGGCCGGATCGTACAGGCCGTATCCGTCGTCGCCCGCGCTGGCCACATACGTGATGCCCTTCGTATCGAACGACGATTCCGAGGCGCCGGTACCATCGAAGCTGTTCGAAACGATCGTCGCGCCGAGCGTGACGGCCTCGGCCTCGGCCGCCTGGATGTCGCTCCACGTATTGGAGTTGGCTTCGATGAGGTCGACCGTGCACTTCGGACAGCTCGCCGATACCATCTCGGTGTCGAGGTCGATCTCGACGCCCCAGCCCGCGCTGGCCGGCGGATAGTTCGCCTTCTGGCCTTTCTGGTTGTATTTGTTGAGCGTGCCCGCCGAGAGACCCATCGTGCTCCGGTAGGTCGCAAAATCGTCCCCTGCGTTGGGATTGTCATAGGCGTCGACGACGGCGACGGTCTGATTCTGACCCCGAGCGATCGGGAAACGGTACGCGGTTTCGAGTTCGGAGGCGGTGAAGCCGGCGCTCGTGGGGTGGGCGCCATCCGCCTCAACGAGAACGTCGCACTGAGCTTGCCCGAAGCGCGGGCCCGAGCAGGCCGGTTGAGCCGCAATGCCGCGAGCCTCGGGCGCGACGCCAACCGCGGGGTAGGGCAGCGCGGGTGACGTGGTCCCGTGACAGCCCGCCAACCAAAGCGCGGCACCTAAGAGCGTAAGAAGCGTGACGGAGTAGCGCATCTCGTTCCTCCTCCCTCGACGCGCCTACCTTAGGTGCGTGCCGGAAGCGGACCTGTTGCGGCGCCCCCAGATCCGTCCGCTCTTCTCGGCTACGGCGACGTGCTGGAGTTGGAGTTCGAGCTCGTGTTGGTCTTCTGCTGTGCACCGCCGTTTGCCGGTTGCGTGACCGTCGTGCTGTTGGTCGTCGTCGACGTGCTCCACGGATGCCAGTAGAACAGTACGATCAGCACCGCCGCGACGACGACGATCAATCCGATCAGACCGGTAATTCCTCCGGTGCTCTTGTTGACGATAACGGGTCGCTCATCAGCCATATCTCATCACCTCGCCACGCATTGTCCCCAAACTCCGGTGCGCTTAACCTAAAAAGCGGAGCGCCTAATCTAAAAAAAAGAGAAGGGCCGCACGGCGTGCGGCCCTTCGTTCGAGGCTGTGCGTGCGGCCGAAGCCGCGAGCGCACTACTGGTAGGTCTGTACGCAGGCGCCGCCGTTGGCGTTGCTCCACATCGGCTGCATCGTGTACGACTTCTTACCGAACGTCTCGTTGGCAATTCCGTTCCAAGCACAGATATCGCCGATTTCACCGTAGGAGAAGTTGTACCAGCCGGTGCCGGGGTTCGGATCGGTGATCGATTCGCCGTACTCGTGGCCTTCGACGATCGTAACGCCTTCATCCGTGGACGTTTCATCCTTGGGCGCCGGATTGTAGAAATTCGCGCCGCAGTTCGCGCCCGCGTTGGGCATGTACGGCAGGTTGGTGTACGAAACGAGGTCGTTACCCGAGAACGTGTCGCTGTGGTACGCGCACCACTGCGAGCCGAAGCCCTGGCTGTTGCGACCGTTCGGCGTCGCGACGATGTACGAGCCGTTGGCATTGTAACCGAAGTGCTTCACGCCGGCGAGCGATTCCGTCGCTACCTGCGCGTCTGTCGGGTACTGCGGAACGGCGTCGGTTTCGTCATCCCAAACGCCACCGTCTTGCTTCTTCGGGTTGGTAATATAGGTCGTCTTGCTGCCGACCACTTCGTAGTACTGGGTGTAAATGTTGTTGTGACCGCTGCCGCCCTCGACCTTGAGGTACGCCTTGAGGAGCTTGGCGACGTTGTCGGGATCGCCGTAGGTCTTGTAGCCCCAGAGAATGAGATACGTCTTGGGCGTCACGAGCACCGGGCCGCCAAAGTAGGTGAACTGGGTATCCGGAACGACCGTGTGCGCCGCCGAACGCGTCGCCATATACTTGGGTGTGAAGTACACGACCTGACCCGCGTGGATCCAAGAGCCGTGGAAGGCGCGCTGACCGTCGGAGACAGCCGAGGTCCCCGAAGACGGCGTCATGCTGCCGTTAGTGGAACAGCCCACCATTGCGAGCGTCGCCGCGCATCCTAAAATGGCAGCGAGCCGCGAGTGCCTATACATACGCAATCAACCTCTTGTTATAAGGATTAGCTAGGAGTAGCTAGCAGGTAATCGCGGCCCCTTCCGCGCCAGGGTAGACCTCCCCTGCGGGGAGCAAAAGTTCTTTTAGGGTAGCAAAATAAGCGCGCGGCAAGTTGCCGCGCGCGTTCCTAGGCAAAGCAAGCAGCATTTCCGCGTGCTATCGAGTGACCCTTGTCATCTCTTGCCGGCCTGAGGAAAAACCGGGACGCCGTTTCGAAACAGCTGCTCTGCCGAATACTTCGTCGCTCTCCGGTCACAGCGTTACGGCGCTGCTCCCTGGTGGATTCTTGGTTTCGACGAAAACATTCGGGTCCGATCCGGACATCGCGGTTCTTCCGTCAGCCTGGTTTAGTAGTCGGGGTAGGCGATGGGCGGCGTGGGTGACGTGGGTGGAGAGAAGCCATAGGGTTCCCCGAACGGACCTGGCCAGCCAACGGGATTCGGAAGCGGATTGGGTTGCGGAAAACCAGGGTTCGGGGATGGTCCGGGGCTTGGCTGCATTTGGGAGCCATTGACCAGCGCTCCGCCGAGGTCGACGTCGTGCGCGGTGACGTCGACGTCGACGCCGTTGCCCTTCGCGCTAAGCGTCGTACTGATCTCACCGCCGGTGCCGTTGCGAGCGGTAACGAGCAGCGAGCCGTCTTGATTGCATTTAACCGATTCGCCGTCGCCGAGCTGCATCGTTTGGCCGCGCGCGATCGAGACCGATTGACCGTAACGCGTGATGGATGCGTCTCCTTGATTGTTGAGGCTCACCGTCGTGCCGCCGCCGTTCATCGAGATCGTCGCCGACTGATTCCAAGAAACGCCCTTGGAGTTTTGCGGCGTCGACTGCGTCGATATTTGGTATCCGCCGGCAAAAGAGTCGGAGTTGAGAAGGTCGGGCTGGGAGGCCATGCTTTTCCAGCGATCGCCGCAAGAGTATATTCGAGAAGCAGGGACAAGGAGGGGTCCTCCCGAATGACGATTCCTTGTGCCCAACCCTTCGAGGCGCGCAAGGCCCTCCAAAGCATTAGCGACGGGACCCCCGGTTTGGGCCCTGTGTGTTGTGAGTTCTGCGGACCAGGCGGAGACGCTGCCTTACCAGCGTCAATGGGCCGAAGAGACCGCTTCGAGTCATGGTTGGCGACTTACGCGTGTGACGGAAGGCGTTGGCTCAGGTAAGGCTGGACCGCGCAGACTCGTATTGGAGTTGCTGGCCGACCTCAGGGCCATCGATGCGGGCGCCCGGCCCGAGAAGCTCCTGATGATTCGCGCGGACCGCTTGGGACGCGGTTCGATCATCGAGTCTCAGATCGTTCTTCGGGACCTCCTTAACCTGGGGGTCGCCGTGTTTACGCGCGATCAGGGTGAAGTGAGGCTTGATTCAGCGATGGGTGAGTTGATCTCCGCCGCCACTCTAGCCGTTGCGAGTCATGAAAATGAAGTTAAGCGCGACCGCATCGTTAACGCCATACGCAAAAAGAAAGCGCGTGGAGAGTGGAAAGGTAACGTTGCGCCGTACGGGCTCACTCGCGACGATAGCAAAGATAGCGCCGATCCTGAGCGCGCACCCATTGTAAAAGAAGCCTTTACGTTGCGGCTTGCGGGACGCGGATACGACGCGATCGCTCGCCGCTTGACCGCCATTGCGCCTGCGCATCAGTTTAAAAATGGAAAGTCGCGCGTGGTCAACTGGACCCCGACGCGCGTGCGAAATCTATTAAGGAATCGAGCGTACGTCCCCCTCGTCGTGGACGAAGCGAGCTATTTGCGGGCTCAACGCGTTGCCGATGTGCTGTCGAACGATCTGACCGGGGAACGGAGACGGAGCTACCCATGGCCGCTCTCGGGATGCTTGAAATGCTTTTGCGGGCGGACGCTGATCGGAATGGCATGCGGTAAACATCCGTGGCGATATCGCTATTACTCGTGCAAGGCCCGATGGGAGCACCGGTGGGCGCTTCGGCTGGTTCGCGCGGACAAAGTCGAAGCGCAGTTTGTCGAATTGCTAAACAGGCTCCGTGCCTCGCCGGCCTTAGTCGAACGATACCGGCGTCGTGCGGCGTCGCCAGTATCGGTGGCCTCTCTTGAACGCTCGCTTCGTGAGGGAAAAGCCAGACTAGGTGAAATCGCAAAGAGGCGTGACGCTGCATGGGAATTGCAACTGAGCGGAAGGATTCGCGACGATGCTCTTCAGGAGCGTCTCGACGTACTTGCTCGGCAGCGTGACGACCTCCAGGCGCACGTAGAGGGCATCCAAGAGCAGATCGCAATCGCGAAAGCGACTAATGAGCGTCAGCGCGATGCCGCGGACCTCGTACGTCGAGCCGACTCGATCTTTCAGAAAGCGGACATCGGAGCCAAAAACGAGATCGCGCGCGCCGTTGCCGTCGAGCTTGGCGGCCTCGTCGTCGACGAATCGGGGGAGCTGCAACCGCGAGGTGCCGACAAGAGGCCTAGAATCAATGCAGACGCCTCTTAGACCTACCGCGGTTTCCTTCAAGTTAATGACGACCAATACGTTTTACGTCAAACAAACTGGGCGTTCGCGCCTAAATAATCGGGCGTCCACGCCTTACACATGTCCTCTGCCGCTCATTCGCCGACCACTCCGCAGAATGCACCGCTCTACCAGTGCGGCGGCTTAGGATGATAATTCCTAGGTAACGAATAGCCTGGGCGCAAACCATTGGAACGAGCTGATTTCTTTGAGGAGTTTGAAATACGTGCAAAGGTTAGAGAAGTTGCGTCGGTCAGGCCGACATTTTGACGGCGAGCCTCCGCCGGAATGCGGTGCGGGAATCGAAGCTCGGTATAAACTGGCTTGGACAGCAACAGGCAAAACGATAGACAAAATTTCCTACGGAGAGGATCAAGCCACCGTTGCCGCTGTTGCGCAAGGCGAGTATATCGTGTTCCATTTCAGCGACGGAACAGCGTTGTCGCTTCAGACAGTTTCTGACGCTGGCAATCTTGAGGAATCAGTGCGAGGATTTAAGGCATCTTCACTAACCTGCAGCTTTTGGCCGATATTTCACAATGACCGAACGGCAATCTCGCTCGATTAAAGGCGCCTCTCAAATCTCTCGAAAAGCGTTGCTAACAACGCAAGGTGGGATCGCTGCTTATCTGCGGAAACTCGATGCTGAGCACAAGGACGAGCTTGCGAAATCACAGAGGCGTGATGAACTGATTGCGCGGGGCCTACTCGCCGACCTCGATGATGTTAATTCTGACGGTGCGCCTGCACGCCCGACATACAGCGGCGGCAGCGGGAATCGATCCATAAGCCTTAGGCGCGTTAGGTACTGCTCCAACTGTGATCGTCAATACCGTCGTGTGCTCGTCGATGAGCCGCGAAGGGCGAATGGAAAGTATTCATGGCTGCCTGGTTGCGAGTGTGGCGCGGAGCCCGAAATCAAGGCCGGCCAAGTTCAACAGTTAGGAGCGAAACCTCGAGGTGGCGGTCGAAACAGCGGCGGCGGCAGACCACGGTCCCGACGAGCCCGCAATGGCAATAGCGAAATCTACATCGCGAGCGCCGGGGGGCTACTGACCGAGCAGGAGCGAGTCGAGAGTGAGTGGGGAACGCTTGGAGAGCCGCTGGACTTTTCGCTGCCGCCGTTACTCGCGCTGTTCGTGGAACAGTCGGCCGCACCCGATCGAGGTGGTCAGTCTCGATTCCTTAGGTACATCTTGTATTTTTTGCGCTGCACCGAGGATTATAAGAGAGGCGATTGTGAGCGCTGGATCGTGGAGCTCGAAGAGTTCGAGCGGTCCGTGAAGAGTCGGCGACGGCCGCAGTTATTTGGGACCGTCAAAGGGGTGCCTTTGAAAGCGCGTTTCCCGGCACCGTTCATCGCGGGTTTGGCGGATGTGTTCCACCTGACCATCGATGATGAGCATAATCCCACGGCCTACGTAACCGAGCGCTTTGGA
>DASZGC010000078.1:0-3245 GCA_035939175.1 Candidatus Cybelea sp.
CGAAAATACCAACCAGACGGTTCAGGATCCGATTGCGAATCCGCAACCTGTAGTTCTCCGGCACTTCGCGTTCGACAATGGCCTACAAATCAGCTACTTGCTGCGCACCGGAAATCACACGCCGCTCTCGACGTACGACCCTATTAACGGCGTAATTACCGAGACGAAGAACTGGAGCCAGAGCAATGGTAACGCGCAGTGCCCGAATCCGGATACGACGGATGAGACGTACGATGCCTCGTCGCGCCACACGGGCGTGTCAGTCATCAGCACCGACGACCCGTCTGTTTGTTCGCAGACGCAAGGCAGCATCACCACGTCGTACGATGCGGAGAACCATGCGTACTTGACGTCGAGCGCGACACTTGACCTCACGACGCGTCTCTGGGGCGGAGCCGCGTCGTCGGCCAGCCTCGGATGGGGTGCGAACGGCCATCCGGCGCTTGTGTCGGCCACCTTCAGCGGTGCAACGCCGCCCACTACCACCACCTCGCTCCATTATGACGGCGACATACTGCTTTTCGGGTCGGACGCCAGTGGAAATCTCGCGTTCGTTCGGTCCGAATTGTTCGGCGAGTATGCCGCGGCCGGAGGTACAGGCTATCGCGTGACGGACCGTGATTTCGCCGAATTGGCGGTGACGTCGCACAATCAGAATGGCTTCGATGGCGTGAGTTATCTCAACGGCGAGTATCGCACGCCGAAGCGCAGTGTGCCGGTCGATCTCATCGACTACGGTGGCGGCAACATGTCGACCGCCGCATTCTCGCCCGGCCCATTCGAATACATCCACCCAGACGGTTTCGAGACATTGTTCGGCACGATTCAGGGAACTCGCATTTCCGATCCGTACAACGCAACCTGGACAACCCCGGACGCCTATGCCGGCAATGTTCACGACCCCATGACCCAGAAGCCGTTCATGTGGAACGGCAATAATCCATACCAGTACAGCGATCCGACCGGGTATGAGATTGGAAACATCTGGCGGGGATGGGAGGGCGACGTTAGACCAGGTGATTCCCGGGACGCCGACTGGCTCTTCTCTCAGCTCATTGACGCCGCCGGAATGGCCCTCGCTGCAGAGATCCCGATGCTTCGAGGCGGTTTCGGATCGGCAGCATCAAGTGCGGCGCGCGGGGCCGCACGGGGTGGCCTTGCCCAGAGCGCCAAGAGCGGCCTTCTCCTGTCGAAATCGCTCGCCAGTGAAGCGCAGGTAGCCAACGCGCTTCGCGGACTCGGCGGACGTGTGGTGGCGGGTGGTGGCAGCAAAAGCGTGTTGCGCGACGCAGGTCGCCTTGCCAAGCAGTACGGCGGAAAAGAAAGTGATTGGGCAAAGATGTCAAGCGAAACTTGGCGCGCGTCGGATGGTACTGGCGTGGAAACTCATTGGTACCAAAACATATCCACGGGTCAAGTTGAGGAAGTAAAGTCAAAACTAATACCTCCGAAGGCGAAGTAGGCATAAATGGAAAGTAGTAAAGCGCAGCTCGTGAGCGTCGCGCGCGCGATGTTGGAGGGGCAGCTGGATTTGGTTGCCGGTGTCCGCCGCCTCATGAAACTACTCCTAGACATGCCAGACCCTGAATGGGATGCCTTTGACGTCATCCGGGGCGTAGAGTCGGAAACGGATGATCTCCCAGTTGGTGAAGAGCGTGCCCTTTGGAACAGCAAAGCGCTCGCTGAAAAGGACATTGTTCGTCAGGATTATGAAGAGAAGGTCCGGCCTGTCGTATTAGAGGCGTGTACGCGGATAGTTGAGCGATTCGGCGAGTAACGGGCGGCTGAGATTTCAGTGGAAGACCGGCGCGATTCGCGGAAATTCGGCAAAACTCCGATTCCTTGACCGGAGGTTTGCGCTTGCGAAAACGCCATTCCCCAGAGCAGATCGCCGCCGCCCTGCAAGCTTAGGCCCAGACTCAAGGCTATCGTCGCCGACTTGAACCTGGACGCCTAATGCTCGAGAACCATCCGTCATGAATCGGGAGCGGGGCTACGCTCGCATCGCGGCGAGAGCCGTCGCGGCGAGTCGAAGTAATGACGGCTTCGCAGTGTAGGCGAAGAGGTTGCGGCCGACGCTGTCGGCCCGGCGGTGGGTGACGAACCATGGAGGCGTGGGGAGCAGGGTTCGTTCGCCGTCGCCGAGGGAGCGGGGGAACGGGGCGAAGGGGGCGCGGACGATCGTCTTCTGCGGTTTGTCAAAGAGGTACGCGTTGTGGACGACGCCGATTCCGCTGCCGACGTCTTCCAGCGTGTTGCCGGGGTAGGCGCCCCAGCTTGCGGTCGCGAGGGTGAAGCCGACGCCGGGCCACGTGTTCACGGTGATGCAGCCGTAGCGCAGCTCGGCCAGGGCGTCTTCGAACGCAGGGCCGAGCTCGCGCATCGTGCGCGGGTGGATCAAGATCGCCGCGCCCAGCGTGCCGTGCAGGCGTTCGTTGCAGAATGCCACTGCGTTGCGCAGGAATGCCGCGGCGTCCGCGCCCGGCAAGGATGTCTGCGCGAGGACCGGCGCGAACGCTTCGGTCGAGAACAGCGGTTCGGCGCGGTTCGTCGCGTCGAGCCCGCCGACATACGTGCGGTGAATGCCGTCGATCGGGATCCCTTCGGCCTCCGCCTCCGGGTGCTCGTGCTCGACGGTTTTCACGCGGTCGGCTGAGCCCGGATAGTACGACGGGCGCGGCGGCGCGTGTTCGAGCGCTTCGCGGACTCTCTCCAAGAAGCGCGGCGCGAGGTCCCATGAGTCCGCCGTGATCAGCACTTGTGCGGCGATGCAGTTTGCGCCGGCGTTGTGCAGCTTCTGCGTTGCGACGTGCGTGGCTTGGAACGCCAGATCGGGCTCGCTCCACGGGCCTGGCACTACGATGACCGGGGTGACGTTGCCGAGCTCGCTCGTCACGCGCTTCGTCACGGCAGGACGGTGTTCGCGCTTGCGCGCCTCGCCGTCGGCGCCGCTGCCGAACACGATCGCGTCGTGCGTTCGCTCGCCGCCCGTCAGGTGGATCGCGTCGACCGCCGGATGCGCAACGAGATACGCGCCCACGTCGGCACCGCCGCCGGTGACGCGGACGAAGCCTTCGTCGACCAGCGAGGAGAAGGTGCGCGCAAAGATCGGCATCAGATACGCGTTGACCGGGTTCAGCTTCAGCATCACCACGCTGCCGTGCGCGTACAGCGCGTAGAGCACGTCGAGCGGCGGGATGCTGGCGATATTTCCGGCGCCGAGCACCAGCGTCACGAACCCGTTG
>DASZGC010000079.1:0-122463 GCA_035939175.1 Candidatus Cybelea sp.
CTATGATTCGTCTTCAACGATCAAATTCGCGGTGATGCTGGGTAAGCTTGGCTACAAGGTCACCATGAACCCCTATACCAATTCCGATTACTGGACGTCGGTGGTGTCGCAAATCAACAAAAAGCGCGCCGGCACGGTGGACGGCATTCATTTGCAGACCTTTGCTGGGGGGGAAGGCAACAGTCCCTGCTCGGGGTCGGGGTCGAGGGACTGGAATTTCGGTAGCGTGCCGGTTTATCCCGGCGTATCGGACCAACCCTCGGCGCCGCCCGATCTGACGCCGGCGGAGGCGAAGACGGCGATGAAGAACTGGCATACGCAATGCGGCATCACCGGCGGCTGGCTGTGGATTTTCGATCAGATCGCGGGCACAAACCTGGTGCGGAAATACGCCCACGCGATCACCAGCGGCGTCGGCGGAGCGGCACGGTAGTGGCGTTGCGGACCGGCGATTTCTACGTGCTACACAGCGCTCTTTACGGCACAACGGAGGTGGTAAGCCGTGAGGTCGCGTCTAACAGCGATCTAAACCGCAAGCGTCTTCATGGCTCGTGTTCTGTAATTCATCGTCAGGATGGTAGCGCCAGGGCGATTGCGTCGACGAACGGCTTATTGGCAGTTTGAAGAATGGCGTGAGTGCGGGCATGGTAGTCGTCGCTGCAATCTGCGTTGACGGCGGCTGTCAAGCCGCTGCGGTAAATTTCGCGGATGTCTAATCCGGTGATCTCGTAGCCATAGCCCTTGCCTGCCCAGTGTAGCGCGGCGAGAGCAGCTTCCATCGCGAACAGCGGCCGTTTCTCTGCAAAATCGCGAGCTGCGCGCCCGAGAGTCTTGGGATCAGCGGGCGCAGCCCGCACGAGCGCGATCGCCTCATCATAGAGGCCAGCGCTCTTGGCGGCAGCGAACCACTTGCCGTGTTCGCCCGGTGTGCTCTCGACGAGGTCGGCGAGAATATCGCGCGGATCTTTGTGTGGATACTTCTCGGCGATTGCGCGGAACGTCGCAAGGTACGTCGATTGGTGATTCGTGCGTAAGGCGTAGCGGTGGTAGGCCTCGTCGGCGAGTCCCGAGTCGAGCAGCACCTCTTCGCGCGCACGATCGATAGCGTAGCCCTCGTTGATGCCGCGATGGTTTTCGGCGTAGCGTAGAGCTTCGGCGCGCTTCCCCTCGGCGACGAGCGCTTTGAACCCCCACTGGTGGTAAGTCCAAGAGGTCTTTCCGGTCAGCTCGAGTATCGCGCGCAGTTCTTCGAAACGGTTGGTTCTGAAGAGCGCGCTGAGACTGGCATCAACGCCTTTGACGAAACGAAAGCCGTCGCACGGGATGGCATAGGCCATCCGAACGAATTGCGCAAGCCGGTCGGCCCACGCGTTTGCGTGCGCGTCGGTTGCGCAGAGGTCACCCCACAGGTCGCCGAGCTCATCGAGATAGCCGTAGCCGTCATCGTTGAACGCGTCCCAGAGGCGCTCCAGCCAGGCATCGCGGACGCGTACCGCGGCCGGCGCCGCCGCTATCAACCCCGTCAGCTCGCGGATCGCTCGGTTGACGGCGGAGCCGACGGCGCCAGACGACCCGTCGACGTGCTCGATCGCGGGTACCAAACGTTGGAGAAATGCCACGGCTCCGTCGGCTGCGAGCACCGGATCGGTACGCGTGACGCGGTGGATCTCGCTTGCCGCCTCGGCGATGCGCGCGATCGCGGGCTGCGAGCGCCAGCCGAACGCGCGCGCACGGAAGCGGGCCTTGAAAACCCATTTGTGCGGAGGAGTGGTTTTGGTGCTGGAGCGTGGCACAGGGGGCGTGAGTACCACGCGCAACACGTCATGCCCCTTTTAACTTCCTGGGTTAGATCGGAGTCGGACGCCTGGCCGCCGCCGTGGAATTCCCGGCGGTCCCGAGCCGTCCTCGTACACCCATACCCCCACCGTCGCCTGGTGGCCCTCGTCGGACGGCCAACCGAAGACCCGTAAGATTTTCGACGCGACGTTTAGTGAACGGCCAGGCCATCGGGCAGCCAGAAACCCGTATTTGGGCCGACGATCGTGTGGACAGGCGCCACGTTGTTGTTTCCCGCCGCAAGGAATCCGAACGGGCTGTACTTAGTTACCGCCCATATACCAGTGGAAACCGCACCCAAGTTCGCGACGAAAATCCCGCCGCTCGGTCCCAGTGCGACTGCCCACGGTTGATTAAGGTGTGTCAATGCGCCGCTAATGGTCTTTACCGGGGCAATATTACCGTTCGCATTGGCATGGAAGATGGCTACTTCCCCATTACTTTCCGTTACGTAGATGCGACCAGCGAGTGGGGGACCATGGCCCCAAGCGATCCCAATGGGACCATTTGCAAAGCCCGTGTGTGATCCGCCGATCGTCTGAATGGGTGCGACGTTGCCGTTCGCACCGGGGGCGAACACGGTCACGGTCTCGCCAACGTTGTTCACAACGTAAAGGTTACCGGTTGGATCGACGGCAACACCGTACGGATGGTCGATTCCGGTTAACGCGCCGCTGATCGTTCGTAGAGGCGCGACGTTTCCGTTTGCGTTAGCCGCGAAAACATCAACGCTTTCAGCCCCGGACCCATTAGCGGCCCCATTCGAAACGTAGATATTCCCTGCGCCATCCACCGCGATCCCAAGAATATCGGAAAGTAGCGTGGCTGAGCCGGAAATCGTCTGTATTGGCGTCACGTTGCCGGAAGAGCCCGCGGCGTATACGGTTACCCGATCGGTGCCGCCAAAGTTCGAATTTGCCACATAGATTATCCCGGTGGCACCGACGGCGACGTCCCTCGGATCGAGTAGCCCCGTGTTCGCACCAAATATAACGTTGGCGCCTGGATTGAAGTTACCGTTGGCGCTTACGGGAAAGATCGATATACCACCACCCTGATTTGCAACGTAGAAGCACGGGCACGCCGGAACGTAACCGGGTCGAGCTCCAGCTCGCTGTATTTTGGCGGCCCGCTGCGCGGCCGATGGTCCTGGCTCCAACGTTGAAGTGCTAGCGCAAGCGCTGAGGGCTAGGACGGCAAGAGCGGTCGCGGCCCTTTTAAGTCGAGACTGATCGATCACGGACATCTCCTAACCGCTTAGCGTCGCGGGGCGAATCGGAGTACAACCCCACGTTCCCCTGCCGCTCATTTAGTCCTATAGGTTCCGCAGCGTGGTGGTCGAAACGGGGGCGGCATGAACGTGAAGATTATCTTTCGCGTGGGCTCTGCCGCGATGCTGGCCGCCCTACTGCCGGCGATCGCAAGCGCGATGGCCGGCCAAACCGTCGCACAGTTCACGGCATGGGCGAAAGCCAATCCTGCGCTGCACGGCCTTACCAAGGAAACCAATCAAATGGACGGCACGCCGTACTATACGGCGACGTTCGCCGCCGGCGGCGCCGCCAGCCATTTCACGGCGAATATTGGCGCCAGCTCGTCCGTCATCAACGAGACGCTCGCGTTGGATACCTTGAACGAATCCTACGACATTAACAAACACGCCCATACTGCGTCGCTCATGCTCTCGACCGTCTACGGCCGTAGCGTAGCCGCCGACTTCAAGGCCGCGCGCAAGGTCGGAAGTTGGGTCCTCTTCGGCGAGCATCTATCGACGGTGCTCTACCGAGGGAAGCTCTACGGCTACGAAACCGCCTTTACGTTCGTCAAGCTGATACCGGCATCGAACGTCGATAACGAGGCTCAAATCCTCAAGGGCTGCACGACACACGACTGCGGTGACTAGGGCGTGTCTAGTGTACGGCGAGTCGGTGTACGGTGGTGCGGAGCGAAGGTCTCAAGCACGATCGTCCCGGCAAACGAGGTTGTTTCATTGTACGGCGGCGCGGAACGGCTGCCGACTGCTGCGGGTGGCTTGCTTATCGTAGGACAGCGTAGCGGTTCGCGCTAATGAATTCAAAGAGCTTGCCGCCGATGTCTTCGCCCTCGGAGTAGTAGCGCCGGTCGCACTCGTCGAGTGCTCGGTTCACCTCTTGGCGCTCTACGGCGTCGCTCAGCGACTTCGCATCGAGCTCGATCGTGCCGAGAGCGTGAATCGCAGACTGGGTCAGGTTAGCAACTTCAGGGCAGTCGATCCGGTTGAGACAGTCCACGATCATCGGTGCGAACTCGCCTGAGGAGTTAGTAAAAAACTGGCCGTAGCCGCCGTCATTGACCTCGCGTTCGAGGGCTTCGACCGCGAGGATCGTCTGTTCTGCCATCGTCAGGCCTTCCAAGCCGACGCGTCCCCTCTTTTGATCGATGGCCATTTCGAGTGGGAACAATAGGGAAGAGGGTTCGTACGTATTGCCGAGCGCAATGAAGTCGTCAATCGATTCGGCGGAATAGCCGCCATCATACCATGGCTTGCGCATGTCAACCTGTGCGCGGATTCTGGTTCCGGGCCATGCCTGCCTCCCTAGGTGTGTGCGATCTGCCGGCGAGGTTGAGGTCACTCACAATGCGGCGGGACGCTGCTGCTCGCCCGGCCCAGAGACGGTGGTACGCAAAGCCAGGGCGGCACGGGTGGTGCTGGTGGGGCAACCGGCGGTCAAAACGGCGCTTACAGTTCGCTTGGGAGAACGATTCGTCCAACGGCGTAATCGTCATCGAGTGGTAGCCTAACGCATCGCTGCGCGCTTCTAACATTTTCTAACGGAGTGGTTAGAAACGGCCCGAAATGGACGGTAGCGGCCGTGGAGTAGGGTGACAAATAAGCCATACGGGAAACGCTTTCGGTAGTGGACGGGAGCGCCCGGAAACCCCGAGTAGTGGTTCGATTCCCGTTGGCGCTACCAAGAAGCCTTACTTACCAGACTTTCTCGCGCCATCACGCTACGCTACGAAGGGCCTATTAACGCGTCGCTTCCCGGCTAAGTCTTGTGCCTGGCAGT
This sequence comes from Candidatus Cybelea sp., assembly GCA_035939175.1. GTDB lineage: Bacteria > Vulcanimicrobiota > Vulcanimicrobiia > Vulcanimicrobiales > Vulcanimicrobiaceae > Cybelea. The sequence goes on from DASZGC010000079.1 coordinate 4,887, forward strand.
CTCGCTTCCGGGTGCGCGTACGTGATCAGGACGCAAGTTACGACCGCGAATCCGGCGCGAGGCAACTTTAACGACAGGAACATCGCGGCAATGAAGATGCCGATCGTGACGGTGGAACGGACAAGTGCCGCGCGCCGGTTCGTCGGGTTCTCGTCGCGTGGCACGACCGCGTAGGCAAACCCGTGATATGTCAGGTTGACGAAGACGACGACAGCCGCATACACGAACACGGGAACCGACGCCATGCCCGTTCCTGCGACCCATGCCGTCGCGAAGGGCACGAGTGACGCTGCGAACATGTGCGCGAAGTTCCAGAATATGTACCGGGGCGTCGCCGTCTTCGCGAAACTCCATAGAAAGTGATGGTTGATCCACATGATGACGATAAGGAAGTAGCTTACCAGATAGCTTGCTACCGTCGGCCACGTCGCAAGGAGCTCGCCGAACGTCGGCTTCTGCGGCATCTTCAGCTGCAGAACCATAATAGTAATGATCACCGCGAATATGCCGTCCGAAAAAGCAGCGAGACGTTCCTTGGTGATGGCTTTGGTCACGAGGTTCTTTCGCCTTTCGGAGAGCGACGTGCTTTCTGTTTCGATCTGCTACTGCCCAGCGGCATGCTGCGGCGATCGAAGCTCAGTTTTTGCAACATGGCTCCCACTAAGTCGCATCCTCGTCGCACTGCCAACTGAGGTCGGGCGGCATTTCAAAGTGGCTTATCTCCTTGGGCCTCATACAATTGCTACAGCGAGTTCAACGGCGTGCTCTTCGTCGAGTTCCTGACCTGCAGCCATGAGTTGGGCGCGCTCTTCTGCCGGCAAGAGAGCGTCGAGCGCGCGAATTGCAATGTCATACGTTCGGCGCTCCGTTGCTTCGCGTTCGTAACCTCGTAAGCGATTCCGGTAATCCACGTAGCCCAGAATAAGCGCGCCCGTCCGCGCGTCCCCGCCGTTCGCCGCCACGGCAGCAAGGTGCTGAAGCGCAGCGAGGAAGACGTCCGCCTGCTGCGCTCGCTGCGCTAGCGCGAGTCCCTCCCGGGCCGCATCGCGCGCACCCGCTGTATCGCCGAGTGCGAGGCAGTACGCCGCTTCATTCGCGCGCGAGGTCGACTGCATTGCGACGCTACTTACTTGGCCCCATGCCCGGTTCGCTATTCGACCGAGTTCCAGCGCGCGTCGACAGTCACCAGCACCAAACGCTAGCTCGGCGAGGTTGCCGTGCGCCGTGGCGGCGTGAAATTCATCACCAAACTCGGTGTAAATGGCGAGTGCCGCCTCCAATGTCTCGCGCGCCTCGGTAAGGCGCCCTCGTTCCTTTAGCACGAGCTGTCGCGCATTCAGGGCGTGTGCGTGCGCTATCGTTCCCAACATGCCGAGGTCACGCAGGCGGCGGATAGCATCATCGATCTCGGTTTCTGCCTCGTTCAGATGCCCTGACGTGACAAGCGTAAGTGCGCGCACACGTCTGCTTAGCGCTATCGCAAAAGCATCGCCCACCAGCTCGTCCAGCTCGACGGCGCGCCCCGCGGCCTCGAGTGCTTTCGTGCCGCTTCCTAGCGCCGCTAGATTTCGCCAAGCAGAAGCGACTATTTCGCTACTAACGCAATCGCCGCCCCTTGCGAGCGCAGCCTCTAGCCAGCGCTGGCCCTCGTCGCTGAGTCCGACGAATCGCCAGAAGGGTCCCAGGCCGCTGGCGAGGCGGAGCGCAAGCGTCGCGTCGCCAGCATCGCCCACTGCCCACCTTAGGGCCGCGCGTATATTTTCCAGCTCCTCCCCGACGCTGGCGAGCCAAGGCGCAAACTGCTTTGAATATATGGCTTCCCGCGCTTCGTCACAGAACGTCGCGAACCAGCGCGCGTGACGTGACGCGAGGTCACGATGCTCGCGGGATTGGCTCAGTCGTTCGAGCGCATAAATCCGTGTCGATTCGAGCAGTCGGTATCGTGTCCGGATGCGCGACGTGTCGGCGACCACAAGCGACTTCTCGACGAGTGACGAAAGCCGTTCGAGCACCTCGAAAGATACCTCACCCTCGTCGCTACAGACTTTGGCGGCGGCATCGAGCGTCCAGCCGCCGGCGAAGATACCGAGGCGTTGGAAGAGCGCAAGCGCAGGAGCAGAGAGCGCGTCGACGCTCCAGTCGATCGCCGCGCGCATGGTCTGTTGCCGCCGTGCTGCGGTGCGCGCTCCGGCGATGAGGATGCGAAAACGATCGTCAAGGAGCCGGGCAATATCGTGAACGCTGAGCTCGCGCGTGCGCGCAGCTGCTAGCTCGATCGCTAGGGGAATGCCATCGAGCCGGCGACAGATCTCGGCGACGACGGGCGCATTGTGATCGTTGAGAGCAAACGACGTTATCGAACGAGCGCGCTCGGCAAACAAGAGCACACCCTCGGAGGCTCGGGCAACACTCGGCGTGCTCGATCGGGGGACTGCGAGGGAAGGAACGTCATACGTACGCTCGCCGGGAACGTTGAGTCGCTCGCGGCTCGTCGCGAGAATGGTAACGCGAGGGCATTCGGGGAGCACGGTCGCAACGAAGCGAGCGACATCGGCTAGCACGTGCTCGCAATTATCCAGCACGATCAGCATATGTTGACTGCGTAGTGCGGCGATGACCCTTTCAGAAATCGGGCGAGGATCGATTCCTGCAACCCCGAGCACCGTTGCAGCGCGCTCGGCGACTCGCGCCGGGTCGTCGAGTGACGCGAGGTCGACGAACCACACGCCGTCGCTCCAACTCCCAACGATTCGTTCTGCGACGCGCAGCGCGAGACGCGTCTTGCCCATTCCGCCCGTGCCGGTAAGCGTTACAAGGCGCTGTCTTGCAATGAGTGCGCCGACCTCCGAGATCGCATCCTCGCGTCCCACGAAGCTGGACAACTGTGCCGGGAGGTTGTGCTTCGGCGGCAGAGTTGATCGTGGGCCTTCTCGGGGGCGATAGGGGCGGACCGCAGCGGCCGCCAACCTCGCCCGCGCTTTTTTCGACAAGGATAGCGCATCGGCAAGCTGGGCAACCGTGCCCTGATAAGGATTGCGTCGCGCGCCATTTTCAAGTGCGCTAACGGTTTTTACGCTGACTCCTGCGCGCTCGGCAAGCACTTCCTGCGACAAGCCCGCACCTAGGCGTAGGCGGCATAGGAGCTTGCCGAAAGAGGCTTCGGGTGTGGAGGGCGCAGGCTTCACGTTTATCGTACGATTTTGCGCGTTCGTTACGACGCTGGGCTCCGGTCGTCCTGGTGCAGAGCTCAAAACTGTGGGAGTGAAGTGTGGTAGTAGCTGACCTGGCGTATGGCATCGGACCGAGCTATAATTTTACGCACAGTTCGCGTGAGTTCGCGATCACCATCAAAATAGTGGGTTGCAAAGAATGCTAGCACGCGCGATTCTTTTGCTGCGGCGAACGAGACTGGCCGAATAAATTCAACGTAGGAGAATTCGTCGTACCCTCGCTTCAGGCGGCTTTATCCGATGAGGTAATGTTGCCTGCTCTTTAGAGATGACAGGAGAACTCGATTATATGCACTTATCATTGGCGACCGCGACTAGCATTGGGCTAACGGCTGCGCTGCTCGCGGGATGTTCCAGCTCGACGCAGGGCACCTCAACCTTGCCCGGCTCTTCCTCCGGTGCGGTCACAACATCGCTGGCCGCGGCCACCCGCGCACCCGCGGCGGGCCGCATCGGGCCGCGCGCGAATGGCCGCCGAATCCCTGCGATGATCTATCGGGAGGCCGCCGGCAAGGCTGCGGCACCAGTCACGCACGGAGTCATGCGACGTCTGCTGGCCGCCCTCGAGAGCGGCAAGCGGCCCAATCTCGGGCGTCAAGGCGCACCTCGCGGCGCGACGATCGGCCTCTGGGTCGCCGACACCGACTACGCCTATCTGTTGGGATTTAGCGCCAACGGGAAAAAATCTATCAACCTTGTCGATGCGGAATCCAATAACTGCTACCTGCCCATCGGGCTCAAAGTTGACCACCAAAAGAACCTCTGGGTTGCCTGTCAGTACAACTACAACACCTTCGAAAACGGCATCATCCAAGAATACTCGCCCGCGGGTGTGTTGTTGAACACCTATAACGACACGAGCTGCAGCGCCAGCTGCGGCAGCTCGTATGAGACAGGCTACCCGGACGATGTTGCCGTCGACAGCCACGGGAACGTGTTTGCGTCCAACATCGAGACCGAAGTCGTAAACTGCAACCCCTCTTGCACTTACACCTATTCCCCCACCGTCGCCTGGTGGCCCTCGTCGGGCGGCCAACCGACGTTCATCACCGATCCGAACATGGCGGCCACCGCTGCGATGTTGTTCTTGGACACAGATACGGACGGGAACGTCTACGTCGATGGCGAGACGTCCACCGACTACCCCGGCGCACCCGAACTCGACGAGATCAGCAATCCCACGACGAGCCCGACCATCAGCGACCTCATTCCCCCTGGAACGATCACCTATGGCGGCGGCGTCTACGTGAGCACGCATGACGGCGTCCAGACCCTGAACGTGACCGACCAAGTCGCACTCACCACCTCGCAGTATCCGCTCCCGTTCGGCGCACTGAGTCGCGTGCTCGGACCGACGTTAGAGAACTTCAAGGGCTACGGCAACCCGATTTCGGGCGGCTTCAACAAGACGGACACAGACCAAGTGATCGCCGACGGCTATGGCTGGCTCGACGTCGGTAAGGTCAGCACGAATAAGTATAGCGTCCTCACAAACTTCAACATCCTCAACCCAGAGGGCGCTGCCTACTCACCGTCCGACAAGTAATGAAAGAAGGCTCGGACCGACCCTAGCTGTCGATGCGGGCGAGACGATCAGCACGGCGCGGCCTTAGTCGGCCGCGCCGTGGGTCACCAAGGGCTGTTAAGACATCAGGTCGGTGCGACACCGCCGGGCCGACGTCACGACGTCCGACGCGGAAAACGTTCTCCATAGTTTCACAGACGGAGCGGATGGCTCGGAGCCGCTCGCCAGCCTGCCCAATGTGAACGGTACGGGATATGGCACGACCGAGACCGGTGGCGCGAGCAACGTCGGGACCGTCTTCAAGGTCACGAAATCCGGAAAGGAAAGCATCCTCTACAGCTTTGCAGGCGGGACAGTTCGCACCCTTTTGGGGGTCTGACCAACGTGAGCGGGACGCTATACGGAACTACCGAGGGCGGCGGTACGAGCAGCTCTGGAACTGTCTTTTCGCCGTCGCTGTGAACAGCTAACGTCGTACCGTACACATAAACCTCTGGTCGCGCGGAGCGACTACGGCTCACTGAAAGTGGGTATTGCCATAAAGATAGAGCCGGCAAGATCGAGTAATTCTCGCTCGTTACGTGGCCGTCACTTCTTCGAGTTGATGCAGCAAGGCTTCCCAGTGGATGACGCGCTCCCGGCTGCGCATTTTTAGGTCGGCGAGTTCTTCGCTCAACGCCAGGGATTCGGCCGCGTCGGTGTAGATCTCGGGCGACTCGAAGAGGAGCTCGATCTCTTTGACGCGCGCATCGAAGCCTTCGATTTCTCGCTCGACTCGCTCGATTTGCCCCTTTAGCTGCGAGCGCACGCGCAGCGGCGTCTGACGCGAGGCCTTGGCACGCACCGTCGACTCTTCGACCGCACGGTCAATCGCCGCTTTGTCGCGCTCGCGTTGGGCCGCCTCGTACGCGTCGTAACCGTTGTCGACGAGTCCCCACGCGCCCCGTTCGAGCCACAATACGCGATCGCACAGGCGCGACAGAAGATAGCGATCGTGCGAGACGACGACGATCGTTCCGTCGTAGTCGCATAAGACGCTTTCGAGAGCTTCGCGGCTGTCGATATCGAGATCGTTGGTCGGCTCGTCGAGCAGCAAGATGTCGGCCGCACGCGCCATCAGTCGTGCCAGCATGATACGGCGCCGCTCGCCGCCGGAAAAATCGCGCACGGCTTTGTCGGCGGCATCGCCGCTAATACGCATGCGGCCGAGCAGTCCGCGTGCCTCCTGCGGGGTCAGCACGGCGCCGTCCAGCACGGCTGCAAGCGCGCTCTCCCCGACGTCGAGTTGATCGTGCGAGTTCTGGGCAAAGTACGCGACTTGCGCCGCGGGATTGAAGACAACCGATCCGGAGTCGGGTTGCGTTGCGCCGGTGAGTATCTTCAGAAGCGTCGACTTTCCGGAGCCGTTCGGGCCGACGATGCCGAGGCGTTCTCCGCGCTCGACATCGATCGCCACTTGGCTGAAGAGCTGTTGATCGTACGCTTTGCTCAAATCCCGGACTTCAAAGGCAAACCCGCTGCCGGCGCGCCGCGACGAGCGCAGGCGGACCGAGATCTGGCGTTCGGGAGCCGCCGGAGACGGCGTTTGCGTTGTCGCTTCGATGCGCGCCAACTGCTTCTCGCGACTGCGCACTTGGCTGTAATCCGAGGAGGTGTGCGTCGCTCGCAGGCCGGCGATGGTCCTGCGCCGCTTGTCGCGTTCGGCGATGAAGCTTTCGTACTCGCGGCGCTCGGACTCCAGCCGCAGTTCTTTCGCTGCGACGTACGCGGTGTATGCCGGCCGCGCGGGTGCGTAGGCGTGGAAGCGCCCTCGCTCGATTTCCCAGATGCGCGTAGCTATCCGGTCGAGAAAGTAGCGGTCGTGCGAGACGACGATATAACCGCGGGGATCGTCGGAGACGAAGGCTTCGAGCCAGCGGATCGTCGCGACGTCGAGATGGTTGGTCGGTTCGTCGAGAATCAGGTAGTCGGGCTCGTCGATCAGCACGTGCGTTAACGCGACTTTCGCCCGCTGGCCGCCCGAAAACGAGCGTAGCGGACGATCGTATTCAGATGGCGCGAAACCGAACGCGGAGAGCATCGTACGCAGCGCTTTGTTGCGCACGCCCCACTCTTCGTGCGTCGCTTTAGCCAGTGCAGCGTCGACGAGGTCCTGCAGCGTCGACTCGGTCTCGTCGGCAACACCTTGAGCGAGATACCCGAGCCTCAAGCCTTTCGCCCGTACGACGGTACCGCCGAATGGCGGGTCGATGCCGGCGAGGAGGCGCAAGAGCGACGACTTCCCGGCGCCGTTGGGGCCGACGAGGCCGATGCGTTCGCCGCCGGTGAAAACTCCACTCAGGCTCGAGAATACTTCGCGGGCCCCATAGTGACATTCGAGATCGGAAAACCGCAACAATTCCACGGCAAGCCGTACATTTGCGCGCGCCCAGCCGCAGGCCTTCGCACCCCGGAGGTTGGCTCATCCGGGTTCGGGCGTACGTTATGCGATAGCTTCGCTAATCGTACTATTGTTTTGAACGCGGATTCACTGCGACGCCGTTGGGAAGTAAGCTTGCCGAGAGACCGCTGTTAAAGCTATAGATGAAGCTAATGTTCTTGGGGCTGTATGAGTAGACGTCAACCAAACCGTCGGTTCGGTCCACTGCCGTAAACTGATTATTTGACTGATTGAGCTTTCCCCAGAAGCTTTCGCCTTTAAGGGCGAACGGGCCGCCGACGACGGTGCACGCTGGAGCGCAGCCGCTATAAACGTAAACGTCCTCGGCCATGTCATCGATGATCACCAGATTGCCGCTCTTGTCGATGTCGATGCCGCCATAGTAGGCTTGCTTAAAGCCCGAGGCCACGGCGCCGTTGCCGGCACAGCCCTTGTAGTAGACTAGCTCTGCACCGCCCGAAGCGCTGGTCTTTGCATCGAGCCAACAGTCGCCGGAATTCGACATTGCAACGCCGCCCACGTGGAAGTAGGCGCTGTTGGTGAGATTCACGGAGCAGCCGCCCTTGAACGTGCAGATCGAAAGGCTGCCGGCAGTTGAAGCGTTCCCTACCAGGTTGCCCAGAGCGATCTGGCCGGTTACCGCATTCGGGCTTGTGGCATCCGAGGGCTGCCCATACGGATCGGTGATCGAACCGATCAGCTTGCCGCACATTGTTGGGCCTTGGTGGATGTCGAGAGTGTTTTCCGAAGTGTTGCCGGGGTTAGGCACCATCAGGTTGCCTTCTCCGTCGACCCCGATGTCGTTAACAAACGCAACTCCCTGAACCGCGCAGATTGGTCCCTGATTTCCTTTATTGTTGAAGTCATAGCCGAGAACGGATGATGTGTCGAATTCACTGACGTAGGTACCCTTCTTGGGCAAGTGCGTATTTTTATCCGGCAGCATCAGTGAGTGGATGACCGAGACGACGCGCGGTGGTGCAACGTCGTCAAAAACGCTTATTGGAGCGGTTCGCACTTGTGGGCTAAGGCCTAACGGCGAAGTGCCGTTAGACGCCATGTTGCCCGTGCAACCGGCGAGGAGGCCGATGGCGATCGCCGTACAGATCGCCGTGGTAAATAAACGCATGCGATAAGTCTCCTTGGCGAAGTAGTAATAAAGGTAGTTGGGAAGGTCGCTCGACGCGCGCGCGATTCGTGAATCGGGCCCTCGAGAGGTGAGGGACAGTCGAACGACAGGTCGTAGGAGCGATGCACACGCATGAACATCGCGCATCCCTTATAACGGCTTACATAAAACTTTGTGACATCAAATTACGCACTCGAGCCCTTGGGGACATCGAGCCTCAGGGCGCTCTCTTGCCTGTTAATCATTACGCGGGCGGCCGCCGGCAACCAGTGCTCGGTGCGAACCTTCTTACGTATTAACGGTCATTTCCAGAATTGCCGAGGCAAAGTCATCGACGTTGGTTTCAAGAGCAAAGTGGCCGGCGTCCAGAAATCGAACGTCCGCATTTGGGACGTCACGCTTGAAAGCCTCAGCGCCTGGCGGAATGAAGAATGTATCGTTCTTTCCCCACATGGCCAGCAATGGTGGGCGGTGACTTCGGAGGTATTGCTGATACAAAGGATACCGTTCGATATTAGATCGATAGTCGAGCTTGAGGTCCGTCTGAATATCCATCATCCTCGGGCGCCCAAGAAGAGCCGCATCTAGCCAATACGCCTCGGGCTCGATGGTGCTGGGGTCGTTCACCCCTTGAAAATAGGCTTCACGGACCCCGTTGAGCGACATACGTTCCTTAATTGTCTCACGAATGGCCGCTGAAGGCTGCTTCCAATAGGCACGCAATGGAGCCCACGGGCCGCCACCCAAGCCTTCCTCGTATGCGTTGCCATTCTGCGAAACGATCGCGGTAATGCTATCGGGATTGGCGACTGCCAGATTGAAGCCGACGGGTGCGCCGTAGTCGAAAACGTACATCGCAAAGCGCCGGAGCGAGAGCTCGTTCACAAAGCCCTGAATCGTCTTCGTCAGACCGGCAAAAGTAAATTGATAGCCCGCTCCCTCGTCGACCGTCGTAAATCCGAACGAAGGAAGATCTGGTGCGATCAGGTGAAATCGGCCTGCGAGCATCGGCATCAGGTGCCGGAAGTAGTGCGACGAATTTGCAAAGCCGTGAAGCAGCAAAAGGACCGGTTGTCCTTGCGTGCCGGCTTCGCGGTAGAAGACGTTCGCGGGGCCTACTCGGACGGTGGAATGACGGACGTTTGGCATCCAGATGTTGTTCTACACGGCGACGACGTCGCATCGCCGCTCCCCCGTGAAAATACGGCGCCTGAACGTAACAAACGCTTAGGCAACCGACGTGCACGAGTTACCCGATCGGCTAGACTCCGGCGCGGGCAGTATGTTATACTTCCGAGCGGCAGTCTGCCTGGTAATTTGCCAAGTCAGTGACCGCACCCGTAGCGCACTTCTCTCCGCCATCGTTGCTCGTTGCTACCGAGGACACGGCGACGGCGCACCTAGGAATGCGAATCAGCAACGCTTTGGCTTACACACTTGGAATTTGCGCGGCCATTATTATGCTCGCCGGCTGTGGCGGATCGCAGATCGGGGCCCCGATCGGGATGCAGCAAAACGGCTTGGCAGCCCTGCATTCGGGTCGTGCGAACTTCCCGCTTCAGAATCCCGACGCCGAAACGATCCCGTTGACAATCGTCAACTCTACGGGAAACTACGCGAACAAGAACGTGTACTTCTTGCTCTACGGTCAGGGCGTGGCACCCGACAAGAAATGGTATCACGTGGTCAACGCCGCCGGAAAGATGAAGCTCTGCACCTCGACGAACGGAAAGTATTCGGCCGACTACAGTTTCAATCTCGCGAAGGTCTCTACCATCCAGATTCCAACGATGCGCGCTGCCCGTCTCTACATTTCCTTCAACAAGAAACTCTTGCTCATAGTTAACGAAAAGGGCGTTCCCTCGCCTCCCAAGGCGAATAACTCACACGCCAGTAATGTGAACTACAATACGATATGGGACTTCGTCGAGTGGACCTACAATCCGGCATTTCCCAAAGGCTCGGGATGGAATGGTAACATCACCAACGTCGACGCGACCAACATCGCGATGCAGTTCAATGTTGTCGGTAGCGACGAGACCGGTAAGAGGCTCGACCTCACCAGCGGCATGAAACCGGGCGACTATTCGATGTTCCGCGCGAGCCTACAGGGAAACCCGGACTTCAAAAACCTTATCTTGCCCAAGACGCAGCGGGTGCTCTCTCCCGCCGATGGGATTGCTAGCGAGGCTAGCCCGGGCGGCCCGGTTTTCAGCCCAACGTACCTCGACGATTACCTTAATAAGGTTTGGACGAAATACGAGACCGACTCGCTAACCATGGAAACAAACCTTTTTGGGCAGTGGGCGGGTCAGGTCAAAGGCGGCGAACTGGTTTTCACGCAACAGAACGGCTCGCCAAAACTCGATCCCGTAGTTTTCAGCAAGCCGACGACGTTACAAGCGTTTGCGAACGATAACATCTGCGTATCGGGATGCAAGAAGAAAGGTGAGTGGCAGCAGGAGGACGTCAACAACCAACTGCGTTCGGCATTTCTTGCCGCCATCATGCGCTCCACGCTCCTCACAGACACAACGATCGGAATCAAGTACGAGTCGAAATATTGCAAAGAGAGCGAGAACTTCTACCAGGCGACCACCACGAATGTCTACGCAAAATACTTGCACGCAAATGCCTTGGAGGGAAGGGCCTATGGGTTCGGATTCGACGATACTTGCGACCAGAGCTCCTTCCGAGTGGTGCGCATCCCGAAAAAGCTCACCGTGAAGTTGGTGCGCGACTAGCTCCATGTAGAAGTCGGGTGTACGAGCCGGACCCCGAAACCGATTATGCATTTCGACACTCGTCGGCGCGTTTTTGGAAGAACGCGCGGTCGCGACCGTTCGCGGCAAGGGCCAGCGCTCTCTCGAACTCGAGTCGGGCCTCGCCCAACCGCCCGATTTTGAACAGCAGATCCCCGCGGACGCCGGGAAGCAGGTGGTACGCGTGCAGTGACGGTTCGTCGAGCAGTGCGTCGACGATCGCCAGCGCCGCGTCGGGACCATACGCCATGCCGACGGCGACGCCGCGGTTGAGCTCGACGACGGGTGAAGGCATAATGACGGCGAACGCGTCGTACAGCGCGACGATGCGTTGCCAGTCAGTCCCGCCGGGCGTGGCCGCTCGCGCGTGGCAGGCAGCGATCGAAGCTTGCAGCGCATAGGGTCCCGGCGCGCCGAGCCGTTCGGCGCGTGCGAGTGCGCCGAGCCCGCGTTGAATGAGTAGGTGATTCCACTTGCCTCGGTCTTGATCGAGCAGCAGGATTGCTGAACCGTCCGAGGCCACGCGCGCGGGGATTCGCGAAGCTTGAATCTCCATCAACGCTACGAGGCCGTGGACTTCGGCTTCGTGCGGCATGAGCCGCGCGAGGATGCGGCCCAGTCGCAACGCGTCCTCGACCAGCTCGGGTCGCAGCACGTCGTGGCCTGCCGTGGCGGCATACCCTTCGTTGAAGATGAGATACAGGGCTTCGAGCACGGGTGCAAGGCGTTGTACGCGCTCCTGACCTTCGGGCACCTCGAAGGAGACGCGCGTTTCGCTCAACGCCCGCTTTGCGCGCACGATGCGCTGGGCGACGGTCGCTTCGGAGCTGAGATAGGCGCGCGCGATCTCCGCGGTCGTCAAGCCGCCGAGCAGTTTGAGCGTGAGCGCCACGCGCGCCTCCGGCGACAGAACGGGGTGACAGGCGACGAACATCAGACGCAGCATGTCGTCTTGGATGTCTTCGTAGGTGGCCGCGAAATCGGGCTCGGCGCCGTCGTACGGTAGTTGGTTTTGCCGTCGCTCGGTCTTTTCGGCGAGCCTCTTTTCGCGTCGCACGCTATCGATCAGGCGCCGTTTGGCAGCGGTCATCAGCCACGCGCCGGGAGTGCGTGGGATGCCTTCGCTCGGCCACTGGGCGAGCGCCGCAACGAAGGCATCCGCTGCAAGATCCTCGGCGCGACCGACGTCGCGCGTCATGCGGGCAAGGCGTGCGATCAGTTTCGGAGATTCGATCCGCCACACGGCGGCGATCGTCTCCTGCACGCGATGGCTCACAACGCCGGCGAAACGACCTCCGTCACGAAGTCATGCGCCCGGCGCGCTCTTGCAGATCCTCCGAAAACACCTCGCCGAAGTCCTCGGGCTCGTGAAACTCGCGAATCTCGATGACCTCACCATGCTCGAAGGGGACGTGCGTGAAGCGCTCGACGACCTCTTCGCGCGACTTGCCTTGCACGATCCAGAATCCGGAGATCAGCTCTTTGGTCTCCGCGAACGGACCGTCGATAACCGTCGTGCGCCCACCGTCGAATCGCAGGCGCGCGCCCTTTGAGGAGGCTCGCAAACCCTCGGCCGCCAGCAAAATGCCGTCGTTGGCGAGCTGCTCGTTGAACGCGATCATCGACTCGAACTGCTCGCGCTTCGGCATGCGGCCGCCCTCCGAGTCGGCGGTTGCCTTAACCAATACCATGAATTTCATCTTTGACTCCTCGTGTTGGGGTGTTCTACGGGGGCGTCGATCGGACGGGCCGAGTTTCGACAACGACGCGCAAAATTGTTTTCGTGTAGACGCCCTGCTCGCTCGCCAAGCGATCAACATCGCTTCAGCCTCCGGGCGACATTTGATTTGGATTCCTGGTCTACAAAGCGAGCGAGCTGTAGGTCGTCAAGGGAGGTAAAGAAAGCGAGTCGAAGGGCGGCTCCGCAACGCGGATTCAAAGCGGGTCAGGCAAAGGAGGAGCGCTAGTGAGATCGCCATTGCATGCATTAAGCCGGTGTCGGTTTGCGGTGATCGCTTTTGGAGTGGGCGCGTTCGTGCTCGCTGGGTGTCAAGGCCTCGGCAAGACCTTCGATACGATCCCATCATCGCTTGGCATTTCGCCCAACTACGAACCTGGGAAAGAACCGGTCTATTCCTATTTTTCGTACACGTTCAAGAAGAATAACGTAAAAATTACGGGGGTCAACGATGATAAGGGCGGCGCCGGCATTCACATCGTCGGTGACTATTATGGCGCAAGCACGAAGTACTCAGGCTTTACGTCGGCTGGGGATGGGATTACCTTCAGTAGCCCTTCGCCCGACCCGACGAACACCCCGAGCAATTCCAACATCTTTGTTACCTCATTTAACGACATCGAAAGTAACAGCCATTACTTTTCGGTAGGCTACTCCCCGCCTTTTGGATCAGGTTGCACCACCGCAACGGCCAACTTTTGCGGCGTCCTCTATGACCCCAAAGCCACGACAGGCTCGGGCACTCACATTTACGAAATAGCAGATCCCAAAGGCGTGGGAACCGGTTCTTGTGCCGCAACGTATTTGCAAGGCACCAGCGCCACCGGTATTCAAGTCGGTTATTATACCAAGATATCCGGTGGAAATTGCGTAGCACACGCTTTTGAGGAATACAGTTATCCGACCACCGGCGCCAACGGAGTTCCTCAGTTCGTTGAGTTTCAATTTCCGGCTAACTGGGTTGTAACGAATTCTTGGGCCTACGGTACCAACCGCCTCGGACAGGTCGTCGGCGCTTGTATCTGTACGTCGTTAACGACCGGTGCGCAGCAGATGATTGGCTGGAAGTACGATAACTTTAACTACGTCCAGATCCAGATCCCTACCGCAACCTCCACTCAAGCACTCGCCGTAAATGGGAACGGCCTTGTGGCGGGCGCGTACAATACCGGAACGGCCGCTAGTCACGGCTTCGTTGGTGGATCGGGTAACTATTATTATCCCGTGGATTATACGGATAGCAGTCAGAAGACCTATTCGACGGTTATCAGCGGCTATGGACCGCAAGAAGATATCGTTGGATGGTATCAGGCCGGCAACGGTTTGACGGCCGGTTTTATTGGGACATGCGAAAAAACGGCGAACGACTGCCCGAGCCAGCTCGCCGCCGCCAGGCATCGGCCGGGCAGACGACAGCGACCTCAAACGCGATAACCCTGATGCGTGCGAAAATAAAGGAGCCTTTTATGATTTCCTCGTTCCTTGGCACGGGCCGTCTGAATCTCGCCCTTATCGCCGTCGGAGTCGCGGCAATCACGGTGAGCGCGTGCTCGACGGATACCGGCTCGGGCACCTCGTCATTATCGCATAATCTGGCGAGGGCGGTGACGCCGGCGACGTTTACGTGGAAGTGGCAATCGGTCGGAGATACCAGTGCGGGATCGAACACTGAGATCACCGGCATCAATAACTTGACCTCCTCCAACGCCCCCGAGATCGTCGGATTTTCGTATGGCAGCACGACGACCTTTCACAACAGTTTCACTTCACTGGGACCGCATTATACCAGCTTCGCCGATGCTAACTTCCCCCGGGTGGGTAACGGGAGCACCGGGACGCAAATGAATGCGATACAGCCGGCGCCGGGCAGTTCGCCGTATCCTACTCTGGCCGGTTTTGTTAGCATGCCCGCAGACTCAGGGCCAGGCGATGTTTATGCGGCGCTTGAGAATCAAGGACTTTGGAGTCTATCGGAGGTTCAGGGAGCGGGTCTCGGTGGGCAAGGCGGCGCTAATGCCGGCTATCTATATGGAATCAACGATAGCCACGTTTCAGTCGGCTACTTCGTAAGCAAGATTTCGACTTCATCCTCCGCTACTACGCCACCGGAAGCGTACCAGGTGGTGCCGGGAGTCGGGGCTACCAATGTTCCGTTCCCAGCCTCATGGAAAGCGACCAACTCCGTAGCATACGGTATCAATGACGCTGGCGATATGGCCGGAACCGCGATTGCGACCATAAACAGCAGCAGCGGGGCCCAACCCGTAGCCTGGTACGCATTGTGTTACACGATTTGCAACGCCGGCAACTCGACCTCCGCGTCGTACTGCTGGCAGACGCTTGGTTCGAGTGATTTTGGTAAAAAGACGTCCACGTATGTCGCTTACGGCATAAATTCCTTACGCCCGGCCAGCACGAGGCAAATTGTGGGTTCTTACGAGGACTCTTCCAACCATACGCATGGGTTTCTGGCTAACGTTACGGGACCGGCGACCTCAGGATCGCCCTGTGTAACCGAGACCACCCAATATCCGATCGACGCCCAGCCGAACACTAAAACCACCCCGACGCTAACGGTGGTGCGGGGCATTAATAATGCGGGCTACATCGTCGGATGGTATACCAGTGGCAAAGGCATTACCCTTGGCTTCGTTGGCGAACCCGTTACGGGCGCTACAAAGCGCCGGCCATGACGTCCTTGGCCGCTTTTTAGGCGTCTGCACCGAGGGGCTGAGCCAACTTCAAAGGCAGAACGCGAAACTGCCGTCCGGTGCAGCAGGTAGGTCTGGTGTGATAGACGCCATGCTGCTCGCGGTCGCCGTTTACGTCGGGATCGAGCACGAACTGCCCGACCCTCCCTATGCGCAGTACCTCAACGCTCGCACGGGCGCGACCGGCAAACTCAAGTCCTCCGAGCATCTAGCTCAAGCCTGCGGGACGCAAGAAGAACGTCGTGTCGTCCGCTATGACGGCGTTCTTGGCGTCTCCCTCTACTACACAGATCGCGTTGCGCGCACGACGGTCATACTGATTCACGGAGCCGATGACGAGACGCGGCAAATGGGCTGGATCGTACCGTACTTCGTCTGCAACGGCATCAATGTCATTAGTTACGATCAGCGTGGTACCGGAGAATCGAGCGGCAACTGGCGCGCGAACGGGCCGCCCGACCGCGCACGGGACGTCGACGCAATCTACGACGCTTTCCGCGACGATGCCCACGTCGACCCGCAGCGCATCGGCGTCTGGGGCTTTAGCAATGGGGGCTGGACGGCGCCGATCGTCGCCCTCAATCGTCCGCTTGCGTTTATGATCCTCAAGAGCCCGCCCGCGGAAAGCATCGAGCGGAATGCGCTTTTCGAGCAGCAGCAAGCGATGCTGCATGCGGGGCGTAGCAAAGCCGACGTTGCGCAGGCCACCGCCGCCGAGAAAGCCGTCATCGATGCGATCCTGGGAAACGCGCCGCTCTCCGCTGCGAAGAGCGCATACGCGAAGGCGAGCCGTGCGACGTGGTATAAGGATTCGTTCTTCGCGATGGTTCCCGAGAAGGAGATGCTCGCGGAGCCGTATTTATCGGGTTGGCGCCGTTATCTCTCGTACGATCCGGGGGGCGTACTAGCACGAGTACGCACGCCTACACTGGCGCTGTACGGGTTTCGCGATCGAAAAGTAGACGTGCACCACGATGCCCCGATATTGATTGCCGCTTACGCCAAGTCGGGAACGCGATTAACGGTAAAGTGGTTTTCCAATGCCGGACACACTCTCAAAGTGACGGCTAACGGCTTCGAGGTCGCAAATCCAGAGCGGTACGGCCGCGGTTTCCCCGACGTCATGATGCAATGGTTGCGCGAACGGTCGAGAACCGCCGACCGACCCAGGCGATCTGCGAGGGAAACCCGAAACATACCTGGCGTCTCTCCCGTACTACGAAAAGATCCCCATTGAAAGGTCAACCGATGCTACTGAAGATTACGATGGCGGCGATAGCCGCGGTTTTTGCCCTTCCGCTCACCGCGCGCGCCGACGCCGTCCCCGATGCCGCTCAGAAGACCATTACCGCGGATTACCAACTTGGCTGTACGGCCTTTCAGGATCCGACGGAGACCAACCTCACGGCTTTCTTTGCGCTGCTGGCGCCCGAGTTCGTGCAAATTGACTTCAAGGGCAAGCAAACCCAACGTGATGGGTTTGTCGCGCAGCAAAAACAAATAATGAAACAACTTCACATCACGGCCTGCAACAACACGATCCAGTCGACAACGCTTTCAGACCCCGCGACGATCGTTGCCGTGGTTAATGTAAAGTTCGCCGGTCAGATTCAGGCCCCCGACGGCAACCACGATATTGACGGGACCACCGGTTCTCAGGATACCTGGAAGCTCGAGAACGGTACTTGGCTGCAGACCCAGAGCAAGGCCGTGAGCGCCCTTGTGAAGATCGACGGCAAAGTCGTCCAAGACGAAGGCAACTAGCTCAATGCGCTGGAGGGTCGTTCTGTTGGCGGCCGGCGCGCTTTCGCTGGCCGCCCCACTGGTCGCGCGCGCCGACGAACGGCCGGTCGCGCAGATGCGCTGGCGCGCAATCGGCCCCGCGCTGCCCGAAGGACGCGCCTCGGCGGTCGTCGGAAGCAACCTCAACCCACTGCTCTATTACGCGGGGACCGCGGACGGCGGCGTCTGGAAGAGCGTCGACGGCGGCACCTCGTGGCAGAACGTCTCCGACCTCATTCATCTGGGCAGTGTCGGCGCCATTGCCGTTGCCGCCAACGACGGGAGCGACGTGTGGGTCGGTGCCGGCGAGACGAACCCGCGCAACGACGTGATTCCGGAGAGTGGTCTCTACCATTCGACCAACGGTGGGCGCTCGTGGCAAGTCGTCGCGTTTCCAAGCGCGCCGGGCATTTCGCGCATCGTGCTCGACCCAAGCGATCCCAAGCATATCGTCATCGGGGTGCTCGGCGACGTCTTTGCGCCCAGCTCGCAGCGCGGCGTTTACGTTTCCTTCGATGGCGGCGCGACGTTCAGCAAGACGCTCTACCTGTCGGAGCAGTCCGGCGCGAGCGACATCGCGATGGATCCGAAGAATCCCAGCGTGGTCTACGCCGGAATGTGGCACGTCTTACGCCGGCCGTGGGCAATCGTCAGCGGCGGGACGAATGACGACGGGCTCTACCGTTCGGGCGACGGCGGCAGAACGTGGAAAGAAGTGACCGGCAACGGCTTTCCCGCCGCGCCGATCGGGCGCATCGGCGTAGCAATCGCACCGTCGCAGCCGAATCGCATTTACGCGCTCGTCGAGTCGGCCGCTGGGGTCCTCTGGCGCTCCGACGACTCAGGGGTCACGTGGAAGCTGGTCAGCAGCGACTCGCTGGCAAATCAGCGCCCATTTTACTTCTCGCACGTTCGCGTCTCGCCGACCGACTCCGGAACCGTCTACGCCCCGAGCATGCTTCTGGCAACGTCTTATAACGCCGGCGAAAAGTTCAACCTGTCCGCATTCGGCGTTCATTCGGACCTGCACGATATGTGGATCTCATCGGACGGTAATCGCATGGCCCTGGCCGGCGACGGCGGCATCGCGATCTCGGCGAACGGCGGGGCGACTTGGTCGAATTCCCGAAACATCGCGATCGCCCAAGTCTATCGCGTCGGGCTTTCGAGTACGGTCCCGTACCTCGTTTGTGGCGGCCTGCAGGACAATAACGCCTACTGTGGACCCGCGTTCAGCGGCAACCTCGACGGAATTACGAACCGCGATTGGTTCAAAGTCACCGAGGGCGACGGCGAGTGGGCCGTTCCCGATCCAACGAACTCGCGCCTGATCTGGGCCGACTCCCAAAACGGCGAGCTGGTGGTGTACGACCGCGTCTCGCATGAATCGACGAACGTGCGGCCGTACCGTGGAACTGCGCAAGAAGACTTCGTTCTCGCGTCGTCGCGCTACCGCTTTAACTGGGAATCGCCGATTGCATTCGCCGCGTACGACCCCCGCGTCGCCTTCATTGGTGCCAACGTCCTCTTCGAAACGAGCGACGGCGGCAAGCACTGGAAAGCAATTAGCCCCGACCTCACGCGAAACGATAAGTCGAAACAGCAAGTTGCGAAGAACTCCGTAACGCAGGATGAGTCGGGCGCCGAAAACTACGGCACGATCCTCGACATCGAAACCTCCGCGCAACGCAAGGGCGAGATCTGGACCGGGTCGGACGACGGCCTCGTCTACGTGACGCGCGACGGCGGCGCGCATTGGCGCAACGTCACGCCGTCTGGACTGCCGGCGGATAGCGCGGTCGAAACCGTGGCGCCGTCGCCGCGATCCCCCGGCACCGTCTTCGTCTCGGCCGACCGGCACGCCATGGGCGACGATAACGCGTATATCTTCGTCACGCACGATGACGGCGCGCGTTGGCAGAGGGTCACGAACGGCATTCCATCGGGTGAGTACGTGCGGGCCGTTCGCCCCGACATCGCCAATGCGAATATCGTCTACGCCGGAACGAATCGCGGCGTACGCATTTCATGCGACGGCGGCGCCAACTGGCAGACCTTCCAAAACAACTTGCCCGCCGTCGAAGTGCGCGACATTCGCATCGAGCCGCGATTCGACGATCTGGTCATCGCGACGCACGGACGCGCCATTTGGGTGATGGACGACATCCGCCCGGTCCAGCAGTCGGCGTGCGCGGTGCCCACGGCGCCGCTGGTCATCGGGCCTCGCCCCGGCATCGACCTCATCGGCTATCGCGACGACGAAGGAAACTACACGGATTTCGACGCGCAGCAGCCCGGCGGGGGACTTCTGAGCAACGGCGGCGCGGTCGCATCGCTCTACTACTGGCTGCCGGAAATGGCCAAAAAGCGGCCCACGATCGACGTCTACGACCTTCAGGGGCACCTCTGGCGCCACATCGAAGGCAAACACGACATCTTCACCGGTGAGGAGGGCGAGTCGTACTGGCTGAGCCGGACCGACGGCAAGAATGCGTTCGACTACGACTTTACGATCGACGGCCCAACCCGTTACGAGAGCGCTCCGTTCTTTTTCCGCGGCCCCGAAGAGGGTCCGGCGCTTCCGCCCGGACGCTATATTATGGCGTTTCACCTCGACGGCAAGACGTATCGTTTTCCGCTGCTCAAGATTGCCGATCCGCTCTCGACGACGACGCCTGCGGAATATCGCGCTCAGTTCGAAGAGCAGCGCCGCGTGTACGATCTCTTGGGGCGAGTAGACGCGATGCTCAACGCGCTGCACTCCGTTCGCGAAACGCTGGTTGCCGACAAGAAAGCTCTTAAGTCCGGCGACGCCGCCAGCGGGGCGAAGCTGCAGTCGGCGATCGACGGCATCGACGCCATCGTTGCTACGATAACGTCGTCGCCGCAGAGCTTCGAGGACTTCATTGCGAAGCCTGGGCAGTTACGCGAAGACGTTCTCGGGCTGATGAACGATGAGTCGCTTGCGCAGGCGACGTTGAGGCTGTACGCTCGCCTCGAACGAAACTACGCCGACCGGGCGAAGGCCTACAACGCGTGGGTGGCGTCGCTCACGGCGGTCAACGCGACGCTCAAGGCCGCCGGAGAGCAACCCGTCACGGCCGCGAATGCGCCGTAAGAATCAATAGCGCTTTCGGGTAGTCAATGTCCACTCGGAACCGGCTCAAGAAGTTGTAGCCGAGGATGCCGTCGAGTTGCTGGCCGATGGCTGCCGATAGGGTCTCGAAGGCATTTGTCACGGCAACGTCTATTCCGTTGGCCGTGTTCGAGCCGACGCGCACCGATCGAACGCGGGCACTCGACGCCTTGATGGACCCTCCGCCACCCGTCACGTCCGCAATGTCGTTAAGACGGACATCGAGTTGTGACGCCAAGCTCGGAGAAACCACCGTCGTTGAGGCGCCGGTGTCCAGGGCGAACTTAAAGGGCCCGATTTCGTCAACGTAGGCATCCAAAAGAATGAGAGGTTTGTTTGGGTGCGCCAATCTGAACGGCAATGCGCGCCCGACTCGATCGTGTGCTTCGATAGAAGTGGCGCTTTGCAGCAGCAGAACGTTCTGTGACTTGTAGTCGATTGAAAGGTGGAAATCGCGCAGGAATTCGTATCCGAGAGCTCCGTCGACCCGTGCGCCGATGGCCGCCGCAATCCGGAGTAACTCGTCGGTGATGCCGACCCAAACTCCGCGCGCGCTAGCATCTCCGAGCGTTATCGAGTCCGCGGAGCCAATTCCCAGCGTCACCGCTCCTGCGGCACCGTGGCCCTGCTGGGTGACCGAAGCGACGATTCCGACCTCCGAAGCGAGGCTGCGAGTCACGAGGCAGAGTGCGGCTCCGGTGTCGAGGATGAACGCGAATGGTCCACACGCATTTACGAAGACCGGCAGCAAGATTAAGGGCTGTGCGGCGCCCGCAAGCGTGAACGAAATCGGCATCGGCTCCAATTAGAGAATTGCCTCCGCTAGCGCATCGGCGTCCCCGGCCGGCACGATCGTAAGATTGCTCGCCGGCGCAAGTCCGCAAGCGGGGGTTGCGATGACGCGGGCGCCCGCGGCGAGCGCGTGCAAAAGCTGGCGCGGCCGATGTTCCACAAACGCGGGCAAGGCGACGGCGCCCGCAAGATCGAGCCCTTGGCGAAAATTCGCCACGCGCGTTACGTCGAGCCCGTGCCAAAAATCGAGTCCTTCGGCGTCGCGATTGCCAATGACGACGATCGAGGTGCCCGTTCGCCGCGCCGCCTGGCGTATCTCATAGGCACCGCTGCGTCCCAGCGTCGCTCCCGCAAAGAGCACGCTGTTGGAGGCAGGCGCACGGTAGGGAGGCACGGTTGGAACGGCCCATGGCAGCAGCAGGGCGCGCGCACCAAACCGGTTCGCGATCTCGCGGTGCGGGGTAACGATACGGCGGGCGCCTTCGAGCGCCTCACGTTCGGCTTCGACGATCTCACCAGGAGCGCGGAAGTCTGAGAGGGTCGGACTATCGGGATGCCGGCGCGCCGCATCGTCGAGCACCTCGTGCAACGCCGACATCGGCAATGACGTCATCAGCACGTCGAAGGTGCACCCCGCGAGGTAACCGGTGCGCCACAGGTACGGTAGAAGGTTCTGCATCACCACGACGTGCTCGATGCGTGAAGGCAAATGGCGTGCAAATCGACCGGCGAGCCGTTCGGCATCGAGCAGCATCGCTCGTTGACGCGCCGCTCCGTGCGATGCAAGGCGGCGCGAACGCCCCGCGCGAACGAGCGTTTCGAACGGAGCCTGCTTCACGCCGCCGAATCCCGCGAGCGTCCACGCGTATTGGGGGAGGCCAAAACGTTTTCCGTCGATCGGAACGAGCGCCACGTCGCTCGTCGTTGCTTGTGGCGCGACGAACGCATCGTATTCGGGCCAATAGCCGTCGAGTAAGAATGCTGCCGCTGGTACGGAGTTTGGGCCGTGTACTTTGCGGTGTCGCGAGCACGCGGCTCGATCGCAGCTGATGCACGACGGCGGCGCGGCCGCGGAGGTGACGTCGAGAACGGATCGCAAGGGCCGCGCCTCGGCCGCGGTCACCGGCGCAAAAAACTGCACGATGAGGCGATCGCCTTCCAGCCGGCAGCGGATCGTGAGCTCGTGCCTGGCGCGAAAGCGCAGATCGACGTAGTTCCAAAAGACCGTCGCATCGCGATTGCGTTCGGTCATCGAGCCGGGCACGAAATGCGAATGCGCGTGCCGCTCGACGATCTCGCAACCGGAATCGAGCGCGGCGGCATACAACGCGTTCGAGAGCTGGCAGAGACCGCCGCCGACGGTAGGGATGATGCAGCCTTCGCGCAACTCGCGCCCTTCGACGTATCCGGCGCGGCGGGTGGCGCGACCGATCTGCCGCCAAAAGCTGAACGTCTTGCCGACGGGCACGACGGCGCCGTCGAGCCGGCGAAGCGCCACGTGCAGGTTGTGGATCTTGCCTTCGATGAGGCGTGCCTCGCGGGGATCTTCGACCGCGGAGCGGAGCGGCGTCGAAAGCTCGGCCAGGAGCGCGCCGTCGGAAGAACCGCCGCTCTGCGGCCAGCGGCGCGTCGCACCGCGGGCATCGGTCGCGAAGCGTTTGGCGCGGAAAAACGCCGCTTTGATCTCGAAGGCGAGCATCGCTCGTTGTGTAGGGGGCGCCGTGTTTATCGCCGACATCCGCGTCTATAATAGCAAACCCGGCGTCCTTTGCGTGGTTTGCCGCCGTCCGGACTGCGCTTACCAGCGCTACCGCAGCAGACCGTAGCGCCAGGTTCGCTGCCTAAGTGCCTCTCAAGTGAAGGTCTAAGAATCGGCGAACGTACCACAGCGCGACGCGGTTGTGAAAGCCCGTGGCGACGTCTTCGAAGGCGTGATCGGCCCAAGGCAGCTCGACGTAGGTAACGTTTACGCCGTAACCACGCAGCTCGTCGCGCAAGAAGCGTTCCAAACCAAGGTCGACCACGTGATCGCGACCTGCCGCGATCATGAGCACCGGCGGCATACCGGCATGGACGACGTACCGAGGCGATCCGCTTCGATAGCATGCGGGCTGCTGCTCCGGCGTGCCGCCGCAAACGTCGAGCACGATCTGGCGAATGTTGATAAGATCGGGCTGGGGCGGATATTCGTATGCGAGTCGAAGGTCGACCGGACTCTCGTAGGTTATCACGGCGCTGATGCGGCGCGGCCTCAGGGCGGCGGCGATCATCGCCAGCTGTGCGCCGGACGAATGCCCGAGCACGGCGATGCGACCGGTTTGCAGCGAATCGATCTGGTGAAGGACGGCGTCACGCTGCGCGGGCCAGCGGGAGCCGGGCGCATGCGGATAGTTCAGCGCAATGACGCGATAGCCCCAAGAAGCGACGATCGCATTGAATCGTGCGTCGTTTTTCGGCGAGCCGTGCTCCCAGGCGCCGCCGTAAATTGCAAGCACGAGAGGAGCGGCCGGCCCGGCGGCGGTCACGCCCGTACCTCCCCAAAGGGGCAGGAGGAAGGCGGATACCGGGATGCGAGGACCGTTTATCGCATAGGCGATAGGGGGGACGAGCGTACACAAAAGGGCCACGAGCGCGATGATGGTGGCCGTAGGTCGCGTGGAGCTATGCGAGCGCCTCGCGACGAGCAGGACGACGGCGCTAAAAACCGTCAAGACCGGCCAGAGTTCGGTACCACCGACGGTCATGATGAATAGCGGGATCGTCGGGCCCGGAATTACGATCCACATCGAGAGAAAGAGCGCGAGCAACGCCAGCATAAGCGGCATCAAGCAGGTATCACCTTAGGAACTGCGGTCAGGGTGACAGGGAGTGGAGACGCGCCAGCGTGGCTTGGTACTTCGCGGCGAGACGGTCGTAGGCGGTGCGCATGTCGGGCGTTGGCGCGGCGTCGGCGCTTTCGATTGCGCTGCCGAGATAGTCGAGTTCGTTCTCCAAGAACAGGAAGCTGGAGACGTCGTGCGAGTAGGCGCCCATCGAGTCGTCGGGGTTGCTCGGCATGGCTTCGCCGATGACCTCGGAACGGAGCGCCTGCGCTTGCGCTCCCGAAAGGCGCTTGGCAAGGTCTTGTGCCTTCGCGCGTGAGGCGTGGACCTCCGAGAGCAGCGCGGCCACCTGCGTAGCGAGCACGTACTGCGCTCGCAGATCGGCTTCGCTCGCCGGCACGCGCGGATCGCGCAGCACGCGCGCCTGTTGCGTCGAGGTCTGGCCGTCGGCGATCAAACGAATTGTGTACGTGCCCGGCGGCATGAGGATGGTGTGCCCGTCGCGGCGGAAGTCCCACACGAAACGATGCGCACCGGCCGACGTTGCCGGCACCGGATGCTTGGCGATCCAGTACGGCGTGAAGTCGACGTCTTTCGGATCGGCCGTCTTCGGCGGCTGCGCGCTGGAATAGCGCCGCACCACGCCGCTAGCGTCGGCGATCTCGATCACCACCGGCGTGCTCGCCGCGTGCGGCAGGTAGTAGTCGATGTAGAGGCCGGTCGGCGCGTCGGCGGACTGCGGCTCGTCGAGCGGCAGCGGCGTGCCCTCCTCGTTGCCGTCCTGTATGCGGTAGGCCGGCGCCGGCGCGTAGAGATAGGGCCCTCCGCCGCCGGCCGCGCGCGCTTGACGCAGCGGCGCGACGTCGTCGAGCACCCAGAACGCGCGCCCGTGCGTCGCGACCACGAGATCGTCGCCGTGCACGGCGATGTCGCGGATCGAGGTGACCGGAAGATTGAGCTGCAGCGGCTGCCACGCGTTGCCGTCGTCGAACGAAACGTACACGCCCTTCTCCGTTCCCGCGTACAGTAGGCCACGCACCACCGGATCCTCGCGGACCACGTTGACGAACGAACCGTTCGGAATCCCGCTACTAATCTGCGTCCACGTCGTCCCGCCGTCGTGCGTGCGGTAAATGTACGGGGCGTAATCGTCGATCCGGTGCCGGTCGATCGCGGCGTAAGCGGTCGCGGTATCGAAGTGCGAAGCCTCGATCGTTCCGACCTTGCTCCAGGCGCTCAAGCCCGGCGGCGTGACGTTGCGCCAGCGCGCGGGCGGCGCGTTCGTCGTCGCGTTCTGCGTCACCCAAACGTAGCCGTCGTCGGTGCCAGCCCACAGGAGGCTCGCCGCCAGCGGCGAGGGCGCGATCGTGTACACTACGCCGTGACGCGTGACGTTGTTATCGTCTGCGAGCGTCGGCGCGTCGAGATTGGAAGGCGTCCCTTCATTGGGTCGCGAGAGATCGGGGCTCAAAAGCGACCACGTCGCGCCCCCGTTGCGCGAGCGGAAGACGTTCTGGTGCGCGAAGTACAGCGAGGTGTGGTCTGCCGGCGAAAAGGTCAGCGGCAGCGTCCACGTATTGCGCCACACCGTGTCGGTGTGCGTCAAAGCGGGGTCGAGGTTCTGCTCCTCGCCCGTCGCGGGCACCTCGCGCGTGACCGTCGGACCGCCCTGGCCGCTCGAATCGCCGTAGACGACGCCGGGATGGCGCGGATCGGGCGCGAGCATGCCGTTCTCTCCGCCGACGTCGAGCGGACGGAAATCCTGTTGCGAGATCGCACCGTACTTGCTGCGCGTGGTCTGTACGTCGGCGCCGGAGTCTTGCTGGGCACCATACGCGGAGTACGGAAACGCGTTGTCGGTTGCGACGTGGTAGAACTGCGCCGTCGGCTGATTGTACCAGCTGCTCCAGGTATGCGCGCCGTCGACGGTGACGACCACGCCTTGGTCGCTGCCGAGTATCATGTGCGTCGAGTCCGCCGGGTCGATCCAGAGCGTGTGGAAGTCGTCGCCGGTCGGATCGCCGAGCAGCGCGTCGAACGTCTTCCCACCATCGATCGAACGATAGGTCGCCGTATCCATGACATAGACGACGTCGGGATTGCGCGGATCGGCGGTGATCCCGCTGAAGTACCAGCCACGCTGCCAGATGCGTCCCTCGCCGTCCATCCGGTGCCAGGTGGCGCCGGCATCGTCGGAGCGATAGACGCCGCCGCCGCTGGGCGGACTATCGACGTTGGCGTACACGCGGTTTGGTGCCGCGGCCGAGATCGAGAGGCCGATCTTGCCCACGCGTGCGGGTAGACCGTTGGTGAGCTGCGTCCACGTCGTGCCGCCGTCGCTCGATTTATAGAGTCCGCTTCCCGGACCGTTCGATGGCGGATAGACGTTCCACGGCGGCCGCCGCGTCTGCCACAGCGCCGCGTAGATCACGTTGGGATTCGCCGGCTCCATCGCCAGCGAAATCGCGCCGGTATCGGCATTCTTGTAGAGCACCTTGCTCCAGGTGCGCCCGCCGTCGGTCGTCTTGAAGACGCCGCGATCGGCATTGGCCGCGTACGGATGGCCCAGCGCCGCCACATAGACGACGTTGGCATCGTGCGGATCGATCGCGATCGCGCCGATCTGCTTGGTGTTTTCGAGACCGATGTGACTCCACGTTTTCCCGGCGTCGGTCGATTTGTACATGCCGTCGCCGTAGGCGATGTCCGAACGCATGTCGGCCTCGCCGGTGCCGACGTAGATCGTCGACGGATCGCTGGGCGCGACGGCGATCGCGCCGATCGAGCCAACATCTTGCTTGTCGAAAATCGGCGTCCAGGTGCGCCCGGCATCGGGACTCTCCCATACGCCGCCGTCGACTGCGCCGAAGTAGAAGTGATTGGGCTGTCCGGGCACGCCCGTCACCGCGATGGCGCGGCCACCGCGAAACGGGCCGATTAGCCTCCAGTGGAGCGAATCAAAGTATGCGGGATTGACGAGTACGGCAGCAACGATAAGTGCGAGCAGGTGCATCGCTGGCTACCATCCGCCGCCGCTGTCGCCTCCTCCCCCACCCATGTCGCCGCCCCCAAAGCCGCCGCCGCTCCAGTCACCTCCACTGGAGTTGCCCATGTCGGCCTGCCCGGCGTCGCTCTGCCAGCCGCCGGCGTCGCCGCCCAATGCGCCGCCTTGATCCTGCCCTTGCACCGGGCCGCCGAAGCCGCCCCCTCCGCCGCGGAACATCTCGTTGCCGAGCCACGCGCCGCCCAATCCGCCGAGCAGACCGCTCCAGAAGCTGCCCCCCCCGCCGAATCCCCCGTAGCCCGGCCCGTAACCGTAGCCGTAGCCACCGCCTGGAGGCGGTGCGCCTCCCGGCGGCATCGCGCCGGGAGGTCCGCCCGGACCGTACCGCGGTGCCGACATCGCGCGCAGAACCGAGCGCAGCACCAGATAACCGATCACCAGGATGATGATCCACCAAAACATCGAGATATGTATCCCCCCTAAGCCAGGCGCTCTATTTTGCGCCACTGCGCCGGAACCCGTCCCTCGCATCGAGCCGAGATGGGCGCGGTACACGTCGAGAACGCCGCTCACCGCGCCGGTGATGCCGGCGTCATAATTCTCCGCCTTGAACTGCGCCTCCATCGAGGTGCGGATGTCGCGCAGCACGTCGGGCGTGAACCAGCCCGCCTGCGCGCCCGCGCGATCGGGCACGATGATGTCGCGGCGGTCGTCCTTCGCAATGAAGATCAGCACGCCGTTGACGTTCTGCTGCGAGAACGCGCTGCTCGCCGCGTTCTGCAGCGTCTGGCCGCCGAGAGACGGCGTGGTAACGACGACGATCTGCGTGCCCGTCGACGCGTTGAAGCTGGAGATCCGATCGTCCAGCGCGGAGACCGTCTGCGCGGAGAACAGGCCGGCGCCGTCTTGCACGTAGTTGGCCGCCGCGGCCGGCAGCCCGGCGATCGCCCAGAGCGCGGCGAGCGCCGGCACGGCGAGCCCGATCCGAGCGGTTGGGAATTTCATGCCGGGTGCTACCCCGCCGCCCGCGGCGAAGTTTCGGACGTGCGGGGGAACGAAGCGCCCGGCCGTCCCACCACGCAAGCGATGGAAGAACCGCGAGGCGCGCCCGCGCTGCGCTCCGGCTCGCTGAGCTTCATCGAGGTGCTGGCGACCTCGATCGCCTTGATCGGCCCGAGCATGACGCCGATGCTGATCGCGCCGTACATGTTCTCGCTCGCCGGCAACGGCACGTGGCTGGCCTACGTGTTCGGCGGCACGATGCTGCTCTTCGTCGCGCTCTGCATCAATCAGTTCGCGCGCCGCTCGAGCGCAGCCGGTTCGATGTACCACTACGCCGCGGAACATTTAGGGCCGATCGCGGGGGCGCTCGGCGGCTGGACACTGCTCTGGGCCTACGGTTTCGTGGCGGCCGCGGTGCTGGGTGCGATGGCGGTCTTCGTCGGGCAGCTCCCGTGGCCGAACGGCTTCGCCGTGCCGCCGATCGCGGCCGCGGCGTTTTTCGCGATCGTCGCCTGGCAGGCGGCCTACCGCGGCGTGCAGGTCTCGGCCGTCGTGATGCTCGTGCTCGAAGCGATCTCGGTGACGATCATCTGCATCCTGATCGCGATCGTCCTGCGCGCGCACGGCTTCTCGCCCGATCTCGATCAAGTGCGGCTGCACGGCGCCTTCCCCGGCGGTGCGGGAAACGTGGGACTAGCGATTGCGTTGGCGGTCTTCAGTTATGTGGGATTCGAGAGCGCGACGGCGTTCGGCGCCGAAGCGAAGCGCCCACTGGTAACGATTCCGCGAGCCGTCGCCGGCAGCGTGCTCTTCGCGAGCGCGTTCTTCATTCTCGCGACGTACGCCGAGATCGTCGGCTTCTCACACGCAAAGACCGGCCTCGATCGCCAGACGTTTCCACTCGGCACGCTCGTGGAGCTGTACGGCATCGGCTACCTGCGCGTGCCGATCGTCATCGGCGCGCTCTGCAGCGCGTTCTCGGTGTGCCTCGCGTGCGTTACCACCTCGGGACGCATCGCGTTTGCGATGGCGCAGGCGGGCATCCTCCCGGCTGCGTTTGCGCGCGTCGAGCCGCGCCACGGCACCCCCAACGTCGCGGTGACGGCGATCACCGCGATCGCGTTTGCGCTGGCGGCGGGGGCGATGGTGCTGCGCGTGGCGCCGATCGACGTGTTCAACAACTGCGGCACGCTCAGCTCGTTCGGCTTCGTGCTCGCCTATATGCTGATCGCGGTGGCGGCCGCGGTCTACTTACGGCGCCTGCGCGCGATGCACCCGGTCGATCTCGGAGTATCGGTCATAGCCTTCGTGCTCTTGCTGATGACGGCGATTACGCTCTTTTATCCGGTGCCGCCGCCACCGCAGCGGTGGTTCGGCTATGCGTTTGTCGCGTTTCTCGTTATCGCGCTCGCAGCGACTGCGATACGACGATCAGGCCGCCCGCAACGCTGAGCGCGAAGAAGAAGATGAACACCCAAATACCCAGCCGCTTGAGAAACTCGCGGCGCTGGCGCGCCGCGCGGGTGGTGTGAGTCGTCCGCGTCGGACGTCCGCCTTTCACGACGTCTGCGCGCGGCGCTCGGCCGCGCCCGACCACAGGCGCTCCAGATTGTAAAACTCCCGCTGCTCGGGTGTGAATACGTGCACGATCACGTTGCCGAGGTCGATGAGGATCCAGGAGCCGTCGGCGTACCCCTCGACCCGGGAAACGCCATAGCCCTCGCGGCGCGCGGACTCGACGACCGCGTCGGCGATAGCGCGCGTCTGAATTCTCGAGCGTCCGGTTACGATGGCGAACGTGTCGGCCAGAATCGTGCGGCCGCTGACGTCGATCTCGGTGAAGCCTTCGCCCTTCTTGTCGAGCGCGCTCTCGCGCACGACGTCCATCAGCTCGCCGATGCGCTTATCTCCGGTTCCGGCAGGCCAAACGCGCTTACGCCGAAGCGCGCCGCCGCAGCCAGCGTCGCCGCGACGGGGCGCGTGCCCTTGCGGGCGTAATGCTCCATCGTCGCGCGCAGCACGCCGCGCATCGCGGCGTCGAGATCGTTCATCGCGAGCGTCCACAGCGTCGCACGCTCCGCGAAAGTCCGGTTGGGCTCCAGCGAGTCGGCGAGGTAGACGATGCAATCGAGCTTCGACATCTCGCCGGCGCCGGTCGTGTGCTTCTCGATGGCGGAGAGCACGCCGGCATCCTGCACCCCGAACGCCTCGCGCGCGATCGCCGCACCGAGCTTGGCGTGCAGCAGCGTCGGATGCGCGCGCTCGCCGGCGTCGATCGCGATACCGCGCGCGGCTGATTCCGCGAGAAGACGCTCGGGCGAGTAGAGACGGGCGAGGTCGTGGAGCAAGCCGGCCAGGCGCGCCTTGCCGGCGTCGCCGCCGTGGCGCTGCGCGAGGAGTTCGGCGCAACGGGCGACGCGCACGCTGTGCGCGTACCGGTGCTGCTGCCCAAGATGCTCTTCAACGCGCCGTAAGAGTTGTGCAAAGGCGGCCATCATTCCCCCAGGCTCGCGCGCAGCGCGCGGATCCGGTTGCCGTACAGCCCGCTCTTGAGGTTGCCAGCCCACATGATCAGCGCGCTCTCGTTGTCGTCGCTGTAGTAGCCGGCGCGCATCGTGACGGTGGTGAAGCCGTACTTGCGGTAGAGCCGCTGGGCCACCGCGTTGCTCTCGCGCACCTCGAGCGTCATCCACGACGCGCCGCGCTCGAGTGCTTCGTCGATCAGGCGCAGCAGCAGCACTTCGCCGAACCGCCGCTGGCGGTACGCGGGATCCACCGCGAGCGTGGTGATGTGCGAATCTTCCAGGATCACCCAGATACCGCCATACGCGACGACCTCACCCTCGACGCGCCCGACGAAGTAGTGCGCGAGTTTGTTGGTGCTCAGCTCGTTGTAGAACGCGTCGTTCGGCCACACGGTCGAAAAGCAGGCGCGCTCGATGCGCGTTACCGCAGCGATGTCGGCGTGCGTCATCGGGGCCACGTGCAACCCGTCGGGCCGGGGTGCCGGCCTGGTAAGTTCAACTTTCACGACAGGGTACTCTAGCGATGCGGGGGCCTCGCCGCGGGCAGCTCGCCATAATCGGCGCGTACCGCGTGCACGCTGGTGCTGGGCGCGCGAGAACCGGCGGCCAGTGCGGCGGCAGCGGCGGCGGGCGTTACGGCCGGATCGAAGGGTTGCACCAAGATAGCGCGTTCGGCGAGCGCGTCCAGCACGTCCTTCGGGGCTCCCACTACGGCAAGCCGCACGTCATCCCAAGGCCGCACGCCGCCCCGAGCGCCCGACTCGAAGGCGGCCGCCAACTCGCCGAGCACCTCGGCGGTTCTGCCGGATGCCCGCAGCGTTCGCTTCCCCTGGCGGTAGCGTGCCGAGATGACGCCGGGGCGCCCGACGACCACGGTGAGCACCCGTTCGAAGCTCCGGCCGAACTCCAGCAGATCGAAGGACGACAGCGCGACGAGCGGACGTTCCCAAGCGACGGCCAGCGATTTTGCGTAGGTGACGGCGATGCGCAATCCCGTGAATCCGCCGGGGCCCACGCCGACGGCGAGGCGGTCGATGCTTTCGCTGCGCAATCCGGCCTCGTCGAGAACGCTTTGCAGCGCGACCAAACCGCGCTCGAGTGCGACGTTTCCTACTTCTTGCGTACTGGCGGCGATGCGGCCGTCTCGCGCCACGGCCGCGGAAAAGCTGCCGAGCGCGCCATCGAGGGCAAGAACGTTCATCGCGGTTCGCGAAGAGTAAGCGTCCGTGGGAGATCGCCTACGCCCTCGACGTCGATTTCGTAACGGCGGGGCGGAATCAACTCGGGCGCGTTGCGCCACCACTCTACCAGTACGATCGATTCTCCGGCGAACGCCTCGTCGAGGCCCAGCTCGGTAATTTCGTGGGGATCGTCGATGCGAAAAAGGTCGATGTGGTCGACGGGCGGCGTACCGTCATAGCGGTGTCGGAACGTGAAAGTGGGACTCGACGTAGCGTCGCGCCCGTGAAGCGCCCGCACGATCGCCCGAACGATGGTGGTTTTGCCCGATCCCAGCGGACCGGAGAGCGCGACGACGTCGCCCGGCACCAGGCGCCGCGCGAACGCGGCTCCGAACTGGTCGGTTTGGTCTTCGGAGTGAAGAGTTACTAGCAACCCGGTGACGAACGCTCGCTCATGAGAACAGGTAAGTATTGAACAACGATATCATAGCGCAGGTCAACGTCGAAGATGAGATGCGGGAGAGCTATCTCTCGTATGCCATGTCGGTCATCGCGTCGCGGGCCCTCCCCGACGTTCGCGACGGCCTCAAACCCGTCCAGCGGCGCATCCTCTACGCGATGCGAGAGATGGGCTTCGATCCCAGCAAGCAGCACCGCAAGTGCGCCGGTATCATCGGCGAGGTGCTTAAGAGCTATCACCCGCACGGCGACGGTTCCGTGTACGATGCGCTCGTGCGGATGGCTCAAGATTTCACGCTGCGCTACCCGCTCGTCGACGGCCACGGCAACTTCGGTTCGATCGATCCCGATCCGCCGGCAGCCTATCGCTACACCGAGGCCCGCCTGGCGCGCACGGCGCTCGACGTGCTCGCCGACATCGATAAAGAGACCGTTCCTTTCGTCCCCAACTTCGACAATCAAGGCGTCGAGCCAAGCGTGCTGCCCGGGCGCCTCCCGCAGCTCCTCATCAACGGTTCCAGCGGCATCGCGGTCGGTATGGCGACCAACATTCCGCCGCACAATCTCAACGAGATCGCCGATGCGATCGCCGCCCTGATCGACGACCCGCAGACCACCGACGACGACCTCGCCGACATCGTCAAGGGGCCCGACTTTCCCACGGGCGGCACGATCCTGGGCCACGAGGCGATTCGCGAAGCGTACCGCACGGGGCGCGGCTCGATAACGATCCGCGGCAAAGCCGAGATCATCGAAGATCGCGGCAAGCACAAGATCGTGATCACCGAGATTCCGTACCAGGTTTACAAGAGCCGTATCGTCGAGGCCGTCTCCGAGGCTCACGCCGAGAAGCGCATCGTGGGAATCGCCCGCATGGACGACGAGTCCAACCGCAAGGGCATGCGCGTCGTCATCGAGCTGCAGCGTTCGGCGACGCCCAAGGTCGTGCTCAACCAGCTCTTCAAGCATACGCCGCTGCAGGCGTCGTTCGGCTTCAACATGCTGGCGCTGGTACCGGTCCCGTCACCGCGAGCGCTGGCCAGGGGCGAAACCAGGGTCGCGCTGGAACCGCAAGTGCTCAGCCTCAAACAGCTGCTCGAACACTTCATCGCGCACCGCAAAGACGTCATCGTCAAACGCACTACCTACGATCTCAACAAGGCCAAAGAGCGCGCCCACCTGCTCGAAGGCTACCGCATCGCGCTCGACAACATCGACGAGGTCATCGAGATCGTACGCGGCAGCCAGACGACCGACGAGGCAAAGCAGCGCCTTTCCGCGCGGTTCGAGCTGAGCGAGGTGCAGGCGCAGGCGATCGTCGACATGCGGCTGCGCACGCTGGTCGGCCTCGAACGCAAGAAGATCGAAGATGAATATGCCGAGCTGAAAAAGACGATCGCCGAGCTGGAAGATATCCTGCGCAGCCCGCTGCGGATCGCGCAGATCGTGAAGACCGAAGCGCTCGACGTCAAGAAGCGCTTTGGCGACGAACGCCGCACCGGCATCGAGCCTGCCGAAGACGAACTTTCGATCGAACAGATCACGCCCAACATCGACGTAGTCGTCACGTATACGGTCGGCGGCTACATCAAGCGAGTCACGGTCGACACGTTCCGCACGCAGAGCCGTGGCGGACGCGGTGTCACCGGCATTTCGAACCTCAAGCGCGAGGACGTCGTCAGCAATTTCTTCATGACCAAAACGCACGATCACGTGCTCTTCTTCACGAACAAAGGGCGCGTCTACCGGCTTCGCGGTTACGAGATTCCCGACACGACGCGCCAGGCGCGCGGCACCGCGCTCGTCAATCTGCTAACGCTGCCGCCGGGCGAGGAAGTCACCGCGGTCTTCCCCATCGACAATTTCGAAGGTGAGAAGTACCTCGTGATGGTCACGTGCCGCGGCGTCATCAAGAAGTCGCGTCTCTCGGAGTTCGCCAACGTGCGGCGCAACGGCCTCAACGCGATCAACCTCGATTCCAACGACGAGTTGCTGGGAGTCGACCTCTCCGACGGATCGCACGACATCATTCTCGCGTCGTCGCGCGGCATGGCGGTGTACTTCAACGAGAAGGACGTGCGCCCGATGGGGCGCAACGCGCGCGGCGTCAAGGCGATGACGCTCGAGGACGGCGACACGATCGTCGCGATGGACGTCGTTGAGGACGAGCGGCGCGAGGTGTTGCTCGTCACGTCGCTGGCCTACGGCAAACGCACGCCGATCGAGGATTACCGTCATACGTCGCGCGGGGGCAAGGGCGTCAAAGCCTTCGCGCGCCAGCGCGACGACATCGGCAAGGTGCTCGATCAGATCCTCGTCGCTCCCGAAGATCAGATTTTGATGATGACGTCGGGAAATCAAGTGATCCGGCTCAAGGTGCGCGACATCCGCAAGACGGGGCGCGACGCCAAGGGCGTGCGCCTGCAGCGCCTGGGAGAGGGCGACGAGGTTATCGCGATCACCAATCTCGGCAAACAGGCCAAACAGATCACCGAGATTACCGGCGAACCGCAACAAACGGAGCTATGAGCGACCGCGGCGAGCCGGCCGGCGAATTATGGGAGGCCGACCGGCCCCGGAGCGGAAGGCTAAGGCGCAAACAAACCGAGCCGTAGGAGTGTTTAATTAGGCGATGAGTGCATTAATGGAAGTCAGCCAAACAAACTTCGACACCGAGGTGCTCAAGCACACCCAGCCGGTGCTCGTGGATTTCTGGGCGCCGTGGTGCGGGCCGTGCCGCATGCTCAGCCCCGTCGTCGAAAAGGTCGCCGCCGCGAACGCCGGCAAGGCGAAGTTCGTCAAGCTCAACACCGACGAGAATCCAAGCATCGCCGGCCAATATCAGATCTCGGGCATCCCCTGCTTGATCCTCTTCAAGAACGGCGAGCCCGTCGATCGCATCGTCGGTTACGTTCCGGAGACGACGATCACGACGATGCTCGGCAAACACGTGGCGGCCGCCTAAGGGGTCTGCTCGGGTGCCTCCGTTTCGCGAGGCTCGTCCCCCGGCGATGCATCGAATCCTCGAGGACGAGCGCATCGCGGCGTACGAGCCGGAGCTGGGGCGCGAAGGAATCAAACGTGCGGCTGAGGGCGTCCTCGGCCGCGCTCGTCTCTCCGGCGACGGCCAGCATTACGACGCGGTCGTTGCCGCCGTCGCCCTGGAGCTGGAGCGCCGGCGCGCTGCCGCGTTGCGGTCCGTCGTCAACGCCACCGGAATCGTCCTGCACACCAACCTCGGCCGCGCTCCACTGAGCGAAGCCGCACTCGCGGCGATCGCCGCGGTCGGCGGCGCCTACTCGAACCTCGAGTACGACGTCGAGAGCGGCGAGCGCGGCTCGCGCAACGCTGCGATCGGCTCGCTGCTCTGCGAGGCGACGGGCGCGCAGGACGCGCTCGTGGTGAATAACGGCGCGGCGGCCGTGCTGCTCGTCCTCGACACGCTGGCCAAGGGGCGCGAGGTCGTCGTGGCCCGCAATCAGCTCGTGGAGATCGGGGGCGGCTTCCGCGTGCCCGACGTGCTCGAACGCAGCGGCGCCAAACTCGTCGAGGTGGGCACGACCAATCGCGTCTATCTCGAGGACTTCGAGCGCGCGCTCTCGCCGCGCACCGGGCTGCTGCTGCGCACGCACGCCTCGAATTTCCGGGTCGAGGGTTTCGTGGCGGAGCCCAGCGGGCAAGAGCTTTCGGTGCTCGGACGCCGTGCCGGGCTTCCGGTCGCCGAGGATCTCGGCAGTGGCGCACTGGTCGACCTCACGACGTACGGCGTCCAGCTCGAACGAACCGTCCAAGCAGCTCTTGCCGACGGTCTCGATCTCGTTACGTTCTCCGGAGACAAACTGCTGGGCGGCCCGCAGGCCGGCATCATCGTCGGGAGAGCCGCGTTCGTCGCGCGCCTGCGCAACAACCCGCTTCTGCGCGCGCTGCGCGTAGACAAGCTCACGCTGGCGGCCCTGGGTGCGACGCTGCGCTCCTATCGCGACGGAACGCTCGCGCAGAGCCTCCCCGTCTACCGGATGCTGAGCGCGACGGTCGACGAGCTGCGCCGCCGCGCCCGCGCTTATCTTGCCGCAATGCCGCAGGCCGCGATCGTGGAGAGCGACGCCTTCATCGGCGGCGGCGCTCTGCCGGGGCAACGGGTTGCTTCGCTCGCCGTCGCGATTGCGGTGGCGGAGCCGGCAGCGTTGGCGGCACGGTTGCGTTCGGGGAGGCCGCCGGTCGTGGCCCGCATCGAAGCCGATCGCGTGCTGCTCGACCTGCGCACGATTGCGCCGGAAGACGACGAGATTGCGATCGCCGCGCTTGCGTCGTCGCTCGCACCGCGCTGCAACGGCTAGCTTTTATCCAGTGGCTCTGTCGCTGGATCGCATGCTCGCGTTTTTTGGCTTGCAGTGGAGCGGCGAACGCACACAACCACCTGCGTCTCTCGCGAATCTTACGCTCGCTCGGGGTGCTATACGCCGAGGAATTGCGCAGCGGCCGCAAGCGCACCTCCAAGGGCACGTTTCAATACTGGAGCGACGCGGGCGGAACTCAGCCTCGCGGCGTTGCCACGCAGTTCGTCGGCGCGATCGGCTCCATCGGCTGGTGTAGCTGGTGCATCGTCACCCAGTAGAGCGTCCGCGCTTCACGGTCGCTGAGGATTCGCGCGTATAAGCGCACTTGGGCGAGGTAGCCGTGAAAGAAATCGGTATCGCCACCCGCGTAGCGTGCTGCCCCGATGATGAAAGGGCCGGGGACTTTGAACGACGACATCGCCGGTTGGCGATCTTGGCACGTGCCGTTAACAAAAATCCGGGCCTCGTGCGCCCTCGCATCGTAGATGCCGATCACGTTGTACCAGGCTCCCGTCAGCGGCGTTCGCACGTCCTGCGCTAGTCCGCCGCCTGAGTCGCGGACCGCCGACTCCATAACGCGCATGTTGAAGAACTGGTAGCGATTCACTTCGAGGTAGAACGGGCTGACGGCGTAGCCCGCCTCGGAGGCGATCGTGTCGCGTTCTTGCTTTACAAAGCCGAACGAAAAGACGGCGACGGCAATCGAATAACTCTTGCTCGTATCGACGACGGCTGTGGGGATGCTGACGAGGGTCGATCGCCCGTCAAACTTCAGCGCCGAATACAGGCCGCCGGGAACGGCGCGGTCGACGTAACCATCGATCTTGCCCTCGTCACGCGCAGGTGAAGCGTCGCGCGCCACGTTGCCCGCCGATTCGTCGAGTGGCCAGTACCCTTTCAACCCCGAGGCGATTGCGGCTAGGTCTCCTGCGGAAGGCGGCGTTAGCGAAGGCTGGCGATCCTTGCGCAGCGCCATCGCACCCCACGCGAGGCCGCTCACCACACCCACGAAGAGGAGAGAGATCGCTACGAGTCCCAGCCGCTCGAGCAAGGAACGGCTGGTCGCGGACGACCGCGGGGCGACGCGCGGCGGCCGCGGTGGACTCTGCGCTTTGGCTTTGCTGCTGCGAAGGCTCCCGGTCTTGCCGGCATCTTCGATGAAACCGATGATGCGCATCAGGTGGGTGGAGAAATCCCGTCCCGACGAGATGCTTGCGGCGTTGATGAAGCAGAGGTCTCTGAGTTCTTCGGGCAGCGTCCCCGGCTCCGGCATCGGCACGCCGTCGATCAACAATGGGATGACGATCGTGCTCTCGTTGCGCAGCGCGGAGGCGATCTCGACGCGCACCAGATCGGTGGCATCGTCGATGCGGCGTTCGCCTTCGAGAGAAGCACCTGCCCAATGAGCGCCGATTACCGGAAGAAGAAAATCGGTGTCCTTTAAGACGTCATCGAGGTAGCGGCGAAAGTCGACGCCAAGCGGAATCGCATCGATGTCCATAAAAACCGATCCCTCGCCGAAGTGAGCGGTGAGATGATCGTAGATTCGGCCGGTGATACCGGCCGAATCAGAGCGGCGATACGACAGAGCAATCCGCAGCATTGCTGCCGGCTTGATTGCGGCGGCCCGGCCGCTAGCCCTGTTGCCTAGCGGCCGTCGCGGCCGCTACCAGGAGATGACGATCTTGCCGTTACCGGACGTGCCGCCGCCGCGAACGTTCGTGACGCTCGTTGCGCTTGGCTCGACGTACGAAGATCCGCCGCCACCGCCGCCTCCCCCGCCGGGCCCGCTGGAGAAGTAGGAGCCGGCACCACCGCCGCCGCCGCCGTAAAAACCGCCGCCGCCACCGCCGCCGCCGCCGGCGCTGTAGTAGCTGCAGCAACCGCCGGCACCGCCGTCTCCGCGTGCGCCGCGGTGGCCGTTCTTGGCCGGCTGAGACTCGGAGTTGCTGCCGGCTCGGCCGCCCTTTCCGCCGGCACGCTGCGTCCCGCCCAGACCGCCGCTGCCCTCGGGATCGTAGTCGGCGCGATGTTGGAGGGAGAAATCTCCCTCGGTGCCCTTGCCGCCCACGTTGCCGCCGCCGGGGCCGCCCCCGCCGCCGTAGCCGTAGTAGCGGCCGCCGCCGGCAGCGCCGGCTCCGCCGGCAACGACCACGCGATTTTTGAGCATATCGCCGCCCTCGCGCACGTCGGAGGCTCCGCCGCCGCCGTTGCCGGCGTCGATGTAGTCGCCGCTTCCGTAGACGCCGTCGCCTCCGTTACCGCCGCCGTTGAAACCGCCCGCGCCGCCGCTATAGCCGGCGCTGGCGCCGCCTTGGCCGCCGACGAAGATGGCGAGCGCCTCGCCCGCAGTGACGGTAATCGTCGCCTTAAGTAAGCCGCCGTTTGCGCCTTGGTAGTTTTGGCCGCTCGGAGTGCCGGCGCCGTCGGCGACGACGCTTATCTGCGTCACGCCCTTGGGAACGGTGAACGTTTGCTCCGCCCCCGTATAGTTGAAGACGATGCTTTTGGCCGCGGCGCGTTGCGGCGTTATGGTGGGCGCTCCCATCGGAAGGGCGCCGGCGCAACCGGACACGATGGCTGCCGCTAGACTGGCGCCCGCGTAGCGGGCAAGGCTCGTACCGTTCATCGCTTGCTCCTGAGCTAGAAAGGAACCTACGTCTCTTTTTCGCTCACGTGCCCGAGAACCATCCCGACGGCTCGACTTCGAGATTGACGTTGATCTGCTTGACCTCGGTGTACGCGTCGTAGCCGTAGGTCCCCAGCTCGCGGCCGATTCCCGATTGCTTGTAACCGCCCCACGGCGCTTCGTTGTACGTCGGATGGTAGGTGTTGATCCACGTGATGCCGGCGCGCATTTTGCGGATCACGCGGTGCGCCTTGGCGATGTCCTGCGTGAAGACGGCGCCGGCTAATCCGTAGATCGTGTCGTTGGCAAGGGCGATCGCTTGCGCTTCGCCTTCGAAGGTCTGCACCACGAGCACCGGCCCGAAGATCTCCTCTTGCACGATGCGCATCTGCGGCGACGTTCGGTCGAATATCGTCGGCGCGACGAAGTTGCCGGCGGCCAGCGCGCCGCCGAGGCGCTCGCCGCCGCAGAGCAGCTGCGCCCCCTCGTCGACGCCCGTTTTGATGTAGCTCTCGACGCGTTCGCGGTGCAACGGCGAGACGATCGGCCCCATCTCCGTTTGGGGATCGAAGCCGTCACCCACGCGAATCCTTTGCGCTCGCTCGACGAGGCGTTCGACGAAGCGGTCGTGCAGCGAGTTCTCGATTAC
Organism: Candidatus Cybelea sp.; assembly: GCA_035939175.1. Classification (GTDB taxonomy): domain Bacteria; phylum Vulcanimicrobiota; class Vulcanimicrobiia; order Vulcanimicrobiales; family Vulcanimicrobiaceae; genus Cybelea. The sequence continues at coordinate 44,740 of DASZGC010000079.1, forward strand.
CAGCCGCGAGCCGGCCGAGCAGACCTGCCCGGCGTTGGCATAGATGCCGAAGAGCGCGTAGTCGATCGCGGTGTCGAAGTCGGCGTCGGCGAACACGACGTTCGGCGACTTGCCTCCAAGCTCGAGCGAGATCTTTTTCAGATTCGAGGTGGCGGCTTGCATGATGCTGCGCCCCGTCTTGGTGCCGCCGGTAAAAGCGATCTTGTCGACGAGCGCGCTCTGGGCAAGCGCGTGGCCGACCGTCGCGCCCGCGCCGGTGACGACGTTCACCACGCCCGGCGGGAAGCCCAGCTCGTCGAAGAGCGCGGCGAGGCGGATCGTCGAGAGCGGCGTCAGCTCCGAGGGTTTGAGTACGCAGACGTTGCCTGCGGCCAAAGCCGGCGCGAGTTTCCACACCGCCATCAGCAGCGGATAGTTCCAAGGAACGATCTGCCCGCAGACGCCGATCGGTTCGCGCACGGTGAACGTCTGCGATGGCGCGGGCACGTCGAAGGTCTGCCCGTGCGGCTTGGTGGCCAAGCCCGCGTAGTAGCGGAAACAGTTGGCGGCATCGATCGCGTCGTACTCCGTTTCCCGCAGCGGCTTACCGTTGTTGAGCGTGTCGATGCGCAGGAACTCGTCGCGGTTGGCGTCGATCGCGTCGGCAACTTTGAAGAGCAGCGCGGCGCGATCGGCCGCGCTGGTCGTGCCCCACGGGCCTTCGTCGAACGCGTGTCGCGCGGCGCGGATCGCCGCCCGCGCATCGGCGACGTTTGCTTCGGCGATCGTCGCGATCTTCTGGCCGTTACTCGGATTGTAGAGATCGCGCGTCGCGCCGTCGGCTGCGAGGCGCCACTCTCCGCCGGCGTACATCGGGATCACCCCGTCGACGCTGGGCAGCTTCGCGAGAATCGTTTGCGGATCGGCGGTTACGTTCGGTGCGGTGTGCATGTCGGTGTCCTTAATTCGTACGTATGCTTCGGTTATACTGCGATGCGTTTACGCGCCCACCATGACGACTGACTCGCCGATGGCCTTGCAGACGTAGTCAGCTTCGGCTTCGGTGATCGTTAGCGGCGGTTCGATGCGGATCGTCTTGGCGTTGACCAGCGTGCCCGAAACGAGCACGCTGCGGTCGAGCATCTGCTTGGCGAAGGCGAAGCCGGTCTGGTGATCGTGGAACTCGATCGCCATCAGCAGGCCCTTGCCGCGCACGTCGGCGACGAGGCCTTCGCGGCCGGCGACCGCGGCGCGAATGCCGCGCAGCATTCGCTCGCCAAGCACCTCTGCGCGTTGCGGAAGGCGCTCCTCAATGAGCACGTTGATCGTCGCGAGCGCGGCCGCGCAGGCCAGCGGGTTGCCGCCGAAGGTCGACGTGTGCAGGAACGGATTGTCGAAGAGGCGCGAGAAGATCTCGCGCCGGCCGACCACCGCGCCCGCGGGAACCACGCCGCCGCCGAACGCCTTCGCCAAGCACATCAGATCGGGCGCGATGCCGTAATGCTCGCAGCAGAACATCTTGCCGGTGCGTCCCATGCCGGTCTGCACCTCGTCGAGGATGAAGAGCGCGCCGAACTCGTCGCAGAGCGCGCGCACGCCGGGCAGGTAGTCGTCGTCGGGAATGTTGACGCCGCCCTCGCCCTGGATCGGCTCGAGCAGCACGGCCCCGACGTCTTCGCCGACGGCGCGGCACGACGTCATCATGTCGCGCAGCGCGGGCAGGTCGTTGAACGGAACGTGCTCGATGTTGGGGAGCATCGGGCCGAACGGCCGGCGGAACTCGGCCTTGGCGCTCGCCGAGAGCGAGCCGTAACTCTTGCCGTGAAAGCCTTTCGTGGCGGCGACGATCGTCTGTTTGAACGGATCGTAGGCGCGCGCCAGCTTGAGCGCGCCCTCCACCGCTTCGGTGCCGCTGTTGCAGAAGAAGCTGAACTCCAGCTCGCCCGGCGTCAGCATCGCCAGCGTCTTGGCGAGCATCGCGCGCAAGGGATCGAGCAGGTCTTGGCTGTGCAGCGGCTGGCGGCGCATTTGATCGGTTACCGCCTTGATCACTTTGGGATGGCGGTGACCCACGTTGAAGATGCCGAAGCCGCCGAGGCAGTCGAGATACTCCCGGCCGTGCACGTCGCGATAGGAGTTCGGCCCCGCGTCGGCCCACTCGACGACGGCTCCGGCATCGCGCGCGTCGGTGGCCTTGCGGTACTCCAAGAAGCCGGGATTGACGTGATCGCGGAACGAGTCGACGGTCTCGCGCGTGATCCACGCCGCTTCGTCGGGCGACACGTCGTCCTTTTCGATCAGCGCCAGCACACGCTGGGTGTACTCGTAGGCCCGCGCCTCGCGCGTTGCGTCGTCGCTCACGATGCGCACACCTCCGCGGTCGCCTCGCCGAGGATCTTCAAGCCCTCTTCCAGTTCGTCGTCGCTAACGACCAGCGGCACCAGGATTCGCACGACGTCGCGTTTACCGGCCAGGAGCAGCAGCAATCCTCGCTCGCGCGCCGCCTCGAGAATCTCGGGGGCGCCCGATGAGAGCTCGATCGCCAGCATCGGCCCCAGGCCGCGCACGTCGACGATGCGGTCGTAGCGCGACTGCAGCGCGCGCAGCGCCGCTTCGATGCGCGTGCCCAGCACTCGCGCGCGTTCGAGAAACGCGTCGTCGACGATCTCGAAGATCTCGAGCGCCGCGGCGCACGCCACCGGATTGCCCGCAAACGTGCCGCCCAATCCGCCGGGTGCCGGCGCGTCCATGATCTCGGCCTTGCCGACGACGCCCGCCAGCGGCAGGCCGCCGCCAAGCGTCTTGGCGACCGCGATCAGATCGGGTTCGATGCCGTAGTGCTCGCAGGCGAAGAAGCGTCCGGTGCGCCCGAAGCCCGTCTGAATCTCGTCGGCGATCAGGACGATCCCGCGCTCTGCGCTGATGCGGCGCAGCGCGGGCAAGAAATCCAACGGCGCGGGCAGGAAGCCGCCCTCGCCGAGCACGGGCTCGACGATGATCGCGGCTACGCGATCGGGCGAGACGACGCCGTCGAAGAGTTCGTCGAGCGCGCGCAGTGCGTCGCGCGTGCTCGTGCCGTGACGAGGCGAAGGAAACGGCGAGTGATAGACCTCGCTGCAGAACGGCCCGAAGTGCTGTTTGTACGGCTCGTTCTTTCCGGTCATCGAGAGCGCGAGCAGGGTGCGCCCGTGATACCCGTGGGTGAACGCGACGACGGCGGGGCGGCGCGTGTACTCTCGTGCGATCTTCACCGCGTTCTCGGTGGCCTCGGCGCCGGTGGAGAGCAGCAGCGTTTTTTTCGGCGAGTCACCGGGTGCGCGGCGATTGAGCTCTTCGGCGACGCGCACGTACGATTCGTACATCGCCACCTGGAAGCAGGTGTGCGTGAAGCGCGCGGCTTGCTCCGCGATGGCGGCGACGACGCGGGGATGAGCGTGCCCGGCGTTGAGCGTGCCGATGCCGCCGGCGAAGTCGAGATAGCGGCGGCCGCGATCGTCCCAGAGCAGGGCGCCGCTCGCGCGATCCACCCATATGGGATGTGCGGTTGCGACCCCGCGGGCGACGCTGTCGGAACGGCGCTGAGCCAGCGATTTATTCGATAAAGTATCCAAAGCGAGGAAGTTATATTCGGCGCATGTAAAGGCGCTCATCTTTAGGGGTGTTTGGAGGGCAGTTTGAGGAGCCGAATCTTCAAGCGGATCACCGCACTCGCCGTCCTGGCGGCGCTTGTCATGCCCTTCGGGGCGAGAGCCGGCACGACCGGCACGCTGCGCGGGCACGTGTTTGACGCGGCGACGCGGGCGCCGCTGGCCGGAGCGACGGTCGCCGTCGTCGCACCGTCGCAGACCGCGCAGACCACCACCGACGCGTCCGGCGCCTTTTCGTTCATCTCGCTGGCCCCCGACACGTATACCGTGAGCGCGAGCAAGACGGGATACGATCCCCAATCGCAGCCGGGCACCACGGTCATCGCCGACCAGTCGGCGACGGTGACGCTAACGCTGCAGAAGACGCTGCGCACGATCGCGCGCACCACGTCGCGCTCGGCGCAGTCGCTCGTGCACGCCGGCGTGACCAGCGACGTCTACTCGATCAACTCCGCGGGTCAGAAGGCCGCCTCGACACTTGGGGGCTCGGGCTCGCTCACGCAAGCCTACGGCGCAATCGCCAGCGCGCCGGGCGTGAACATCCCCTCCAACCAGCAGGGATGGTACCAGAGCGTCTACATCCGCGGCGGCGACGTCGACCAAGTCGCGTACGAGTTCGACGGCCTGCCGACCACGCGCCAATCGGATCTCGCACCGATCGCCACGCTCACGTCGCTGGGCAACCAGGAGGTGCAGGTCTATACCGGCGGCACCCCGGCAACGTCGAACTCTTCAGGCCTTGCCGGTTACATCAACCAGGTGATCAAGACCGGCACGTATCCCGGCTACGCCGCGGCCGACTTCGGCGTCGGCGGCCCGGCGTTCTACCATCAGGCGACGGTTGAGGCCGGCGGCGCTACGCCCGATCGCATGTTCTCGTACTACGTGGGATTCTCGGGAACGAATCAAACGTTTCGTTATGGAGACCAGTACGGCGGCGTGAGCGATCCGCTCTACTTCTATCCGCTCTCGGTGCCCTCGCACAACAACGTGTATAACATCCTCGACGGCTCCGGCGGTAAGGCGCCCAACTACGGCTTCATCGCGTCGCCGGGGTACGCGTACGCGCAAGCGACGGATTTCGATCGCGAAAACGTCGTCAATCTGCACTTCGGGATTCCCCATTCCGGCGGCGCGCTGCGCGACGACGTGCAGCTGCTCTACGTCGCCGGCGGCATCGCCGCACAGTTCTACAGCTCGGCCAACGACGTCGGCTACACGCCGCAGGTCGGTAAGGAGACCGGCATCGGCTATCCGATGCCCTACCTCGATTCGCTCTATTACACCGGCGCGCTGATGCAGGCGCCCAACATGAAAAACGTGGTCGTCGGCTTCTTTCCCAGCAGCCCCACCGACCGCGTCGCGGGATCGCCCGTCGACCCCACCGACCGCGACGGTAACTACAACGGCTACTCCATCGAGAAGGCGCAGTACCAGCGCAACTTCGATTCACACTCCTACTTGCGCGCGCTGGTCTACGGCGAGTACTCCGACTGGTTCATCAACGGCCCCAACAGCGCGCAGCTGGTCTTCGGCTCGGATCCCGCCGATTACGAAGTGCTCGAGCACGGCTACGGCGCCGGGCTGATCTACTCCAACCAGCTCTCGTCGCAGCACCTGCTCACCGCCGAAGCGTCGTACATGACGCAGAAGCTGCAGACGTACAACGCGATGTTCAGCTCGACCGACCCGTCTACCACGAGCCTCGCGCCTACCGGGCTCGGCACGATTCTCTCGAGCTACGGTCTGCCCGACGGCCAGTGCTTCAACTGGAAGACGGGGCAGGCGTGGAGCTGCTTCGATGCCGGCAGCCAGGGCGGGTGTCTTTCCGCGAACGGCTGCTATCCCGGCGAAGGAAAGTACAACTTCAATCTAACGCCCAATCCGTTGTTTCCGGGCGAGGCGCCGGCGGGATCGCCGGCCGCACTGGCGGGCGCCCATTGGATGATGACGGAGAACGGCCAGAGCGCGCAGGTCGACAACGTGACCCCGCGCTTCGGCTCGGGCGCGATCACCGACGTCTGGCAGCCGAGCGACAAGCTCGTCGTGAACTTCGGCGCGCGCTTCGATCGCTTCGCCTACTACACCAACGATCTCGCGTCGGGCTATCCCGCGCGGCAGTTCTGGTTCGATGCGTACAACAACGAGCACTGCGGCGCCCCCGGTCAGAACCCGGTGTGGACGTGGAACAAGGATAAGTTCGATCCGCAATGCCCGGCGGGCTTTGCGCCGATGACGGACCCCGGCAACGGCCTCTACAACGTCGGCGCCGGCGAGGACGTATCGAATGTCTTCGCGCCGCGCGCGTCGTTCACGTATACGATCGATCCCGATACGGTGATCCGCGGCTCTGCCGGCAAGTACGCCCGCGCCGAAGGCTCGTCGTACTACCAGTACAACACCTACCAGCAGAACCTCGCGTCGTTCATCGCGCAGTTCTATCCGTACGGCTACCACACGCCCGATCACGACATCTACCCGGACACCTCCGACAACTTCGACCTCTCGCTCGAGAAGCACGTCAAGGGCACGAAGCTATCGTACAAGGTTACGCCGTTCTATCGCGACACGAGCAATCAGCTGCAGTTCCAGGCGATCAACCCGGTGGAAGGAACGCTCGCCGGGCTCAACGTGGGCACGCAGCGCTCGTACGGGGCCGAACTGTCGCTGCAGTACGGCGATTTCAGCCGCGACGGCCTCTCCGCGATTCTCTCCTACACGCATACCGAGAACCAGATACGCTACGGCCCGATCAACGGCGTCAGCGTCATCGACGCGCTGAACCAGCAAATTGAACTGTACAACTCGTATACGTCGGCCTGCGCGGGCGTGACCAAGAGCTCGCCGAACTGGCAGGCCTGCGGCAGCGGCGCCGACGCCGGCAACGCCGCACCGGTGCTGCGCAGCACGCACGATCACGGCAAGCTGCGCATCCCGAATCCGTACTATAAGGAAGCCGTGCAGCCGCTCTTCGATCCGAACGGCTGGTACACGCCCTACGACGTGATTCCCAGCCCGTTCAACGCGGCCAACGGTTACGAGGTGCCCGACGTCGCCTCGTTGATCCTCAACTACCGGCACGGGCGCTTCGCGGTGACGCCTTCGCTGCACTACGCCGATGGTTCGAACTACGGCTCGCCGCTGGTCTGGCCGGGATACGTGCCGCAGTCATGCTCGGCGGAGCCGGGAAACACGCCGCTGACGCCGGGAAAGAGTTGCTCCGGCGGCCAGATCGGCGCGATCTTCCTTCCCGACCCCTACAGCGGCCGCTTCGACAACCTCGGCGCGTTCATGCAGCCCGCCGAGCTGTCGCTGAACCTGCAGACCAGCTACGACGTCACCCCACGCATGACGCTGACCCTGCAGGCCGTCAATCTCTACAACCAGTGCTATCAGCGCGGATACGCCTGGGACAACTCGGTGACGTGCGTCTACTCGAATCTGCCGTCCAACATTCTCGCGCCCGCGGGCAATTTCTTGAAGAACCCGCCGGCGCAGATGCGCTACCCGTACGGGACGTTCTTCAACATCACCGAGGTCGGCATCTCGTCGGTGCTGCAGCCGTTCGGCTTCTTCGCCGATCTCAGCGTGAAGCTCTAAAGAAAGGCTTCGTCTGAACCGGCGTACGTTCGTTGCGAGGCTCGGTGCGGCCGCCGGTGCTGCCGCGCTGCCGCCGTTTCGCGCCGTTGCCAGTTCGGCGGCGCGCGGACGCGAACGCATTGTGATCGTCGGTGCGGGCATCGCAGGGCTTACCGCCGCGCTCCAGTTGCGCGACGCGGGAATCGGCGCGACGCTCTACGAGTCGGCAGCGCGCGTCGGCGGGCGCATGCACTCCGAGCGGCAGTATTGGAACCAAGGGCAGCACACCGAGTGGTGCGGCGCGATGGTCGACTCCACGCACGTAAATATTCAGGCGCTGGCGCGGCGCTTCCGGCTGGGGCTGCTCGACACGCACGCGGGCTGGCCGCCGGACGCGCGCGACACCTGCTATCTTGACGGCAGCTACTACGCGATGACCGACGCCGATCGCGACTTCGCCGCGATCTATCCCGTTTTGCAGTCGCAGCTGGGCAAGGTCGCATCGGCCACGACCTATGCGAACGCTACGCCCACGGCCAAGCGTCTCGACGCGATGAGCATGCGCGACTGGATCGCGCGCTACGTTCCCGGCGGTTTGACCTCGCAGCTCGGCCGGCTGATTGCCGAGGCCTACCGCAACGAGTACGGCCGCGGCACCGAGGAGCTCAGCGCGCTCAACCTGGTGATGCAGCTCGGCGCGCAGCGCGACTACGCGCAGACGCGCCGGCTCAACGTGCTGGGGTACTCCGACCAGCGCTACATCTTGGCTAACGGCAGCCAGGCGCTGCCGGAAGCGATCGCGGCGTCTCTTCCCGCTGGCAGCGTGCTGCTGGAGCGGCGGCTGCTTTCGCTGCGGCGCACGAGCGCCGGCGCGTACGTGCTGCTTTTCGACCATCGCGGCGCGCGTGAGAGCGTGGTCGCCGATCGCGTGGTGCTCGCCATTCCGTTCATCGGCCTGCGCGCCGTCGACACGTCAGGTGCCGGCTTCGATGCGGCCAAGCAAAACGCGATCGAGAACCTCGGCTACGGTTTTCATACCAAGCTGCACCTGCAGTTCGACCGGCGCGCGTGGATGCGCGCGACGCACCCGTGGCCCGAGCCGACGACCGGGCAGATCTGGACGACGCTGCGAGTGCAGAGCGCGCTGGACTATTCGCTCGGGCAGCGCGGGGCCGACGGGCTGATCGAAGTCTTCACCGCGGCGGCGCCCGCGATGCTCGATACGCCGCAGCAGCCCTACGCGCGCGCCGGCAGCGATCCGGAAGTCGCCTGGCACGTGCGCGATTTCTTCGAGCAGCTCGACCACATCTGGCCCGGTGTCGCCTCGTCGTGGAATGGCAAGGCGACGTTCGGCAACGCACAGGCCGACCCGAACATCTTGGCGAGCTACTCGTGCTGGCTCGTCGGTCAGTGCACCACGATCGCCGGGCACGAGGCGCGCGCGCAGGGACGCGTGCATTTCGCGGGCGAGCACACGTCGGTCGAGTACCAAGGCTTCATGGAGGGCGGCGCGCAGTCGGGTCTGCGCGCTGCGGGTGAGATCCTAGCCGACTATCGCATCAGCACGGGTTGAGGAGGTCGTAGCCTCCGGCATGCGCATCGTTGGAACGGCCGGACACGTCGACCACGGAAAGTCGGCGCTCGTGCGCGCGCTTACCGGAACGGATCCCGATCGCTGGGAGCAGGAGCGCGCTCGCGGGATGACGCTGGATCTCGGCTTCGCGCACCTGCTGTTCGACGACGGCGTCGAGGGCGGCATCGTCGACGTGCCGGGGCACGAGCGCTTCCTGCACAACATGCTCGCCGGCGCCGCGGGAATGGAACTGTTGCTGTTGGTCGTCGACGCCGTCGAAGGCGTGCGGGCACAGACGCTCGAGCACCTTGCGATCCTGCGTTTTCTCAACGTGAGCGGCGTCATCGTCGTGGCGAGCAAGATCGATCTCGTTCCAGACGCGGAGCGCGCCGAGGCCCTCGCGCGAATCGAGGGGCAGCTCGGCGGCACGATCGCCGCCGGCGCGCCGCTCGTCGCGGTCTCCGCCGTCACCGGCGAGAACGTGCCGCGGCTGCGCGAAATGCTGCACGGCGCGCTGCGCGAGCTGCCGCCGCGCAACGATGCGGCGCCGGTCTACTTGCCCATCGATCGCGTCTTCACGCTGACGGGGCTGGGCACCGTGGTGACGGGAACGTTGATGCAGGGCAGCATCGCCACGGGCGATCGGCTCAAGCTCGAGCCGGGAGGCACCACGGCGCACGTGCGCAGCATCGGCGTCTTCGGCTCGGTGCGCGAAGGCGCGCGCGCGGGAGCGCGCGTCGCGCTCAATCTGCCTGGCGTCGATCGTCATAAGATCGCGCGCGGCGCGGCGGTCGTCGGCCGGGAGTTTGCGGCGGATCGCAGCTTCGCGGTGCGCTTTACCCCCGTCGACGAAGCCGTGCCGCTCCTGCGGCGGCGCACGCCGGTGCGCGCGTACGTCGGTTCGGCCGAGATTCTCGGAACGCTGGTGTTGCCGGCGGTGCCGGCGCCGGGGCAAGAGAGCCGCGCGATGCTGCACTTGCGCGAGGCGGTCGTGGCTTTCGCGGGCGTGCGCTTCGTGCTGCGCCGGCCCTCACCGATGACGCTGCTCGGCGGCGGCTACGTCGAAGGCATGGGCGGCCATTCTCACGGGGCGGACGACGCTCCCGACGAAGCCGCGGTGCTGCACGTCCTGCGAGAGCGCGCCGGCGAAGCGGTCGAAGCCGCGGCTCTCGCCGCGAGCGCGAACCTCCGCGAAGGCGCGGCCGTGCTGGCGCTCGACGCGCTGATGGAGCGCGGCGACGCGATCGCGCTCGCGCGTCCGCGCGCGTTCGTGGACGGCAACGCGGCACGCGAGCTGCTCGCGCGAGCGCTGGCGCAACTCGAGCGAGCGCATCGCGATGAGCCCTGGGCGATGGGCCTCACCTCGATCGCGCTCGCCCGTGCGCTCGCCGTCGACGAGAACCTGCTCGTGCGCGTGCTCGCGCACTTCGTCGAGGAAGGGCGGCTGCTCAACCGCGGCGGTTACTACGCCGCGCTCGATTTCTCGCCAACGCTGACGGCCGAACAGCGCGCGTTCTTCGATCATCTCGTGCCGCTCGACGAGGGACAGCCGTTCGTTCCCATCCCGTTCCCCGGCGTAGCCTCGGCGGTGAAGCTTACGCAGCTGCGAGGGGTGCAGCGCGCGTTCGATACGATGCTCGCGCAGGGAACGCTGGTAAAGGTGGGCGACGATCTCTATCGGGGCGCCCAGATCGGGCGCATCAAGGCACGCGTCGAGCTGCATCTCGGGGAGAACGCGCGGATGACGGCGGCCGAATTTCGCGACCTCTTGGGAACCTCGCGCAAGTACGCGGTGCCGCTGCTGGAATGGCTCGACGCGCACGGTGTGACGCTGCGCGACGGCGATTATCGAACGCTGCGAAAAGTTACGCGAATCGCGTAGCGCAAGCGCTGCCTTCGGGCGTGCCGTCGCCGCCGAGCACGATCAAGCGGTACGTCCCGGTCTTGGCGAGCGTGCCGGTCCAGCGCCTCGCGACGTTCTCGGCCAGCGGCTCGCTCGCGTCGTCGTACCATAGGGCGATCGCCGGCGCCGGATTGCGCAGCGGCTCGATCGTCACCTGCTCGCCCGCGCGCGCCGAGAACGCGTACTCCTGACCGAAACTGCGCGCGAACGTACCGGAGAGCGTCGTCTCGCGTGCTCCCGCTTTCCTCGGCAGCGGCACCTCAAGCGGGCGACGCTCGCCCAGCGGAAGGTCGTAGATATGCGAGCGCTCTCGCGAGAAGACGTACGCCGTTCCGTTCCACACGTAGGTCGATTCGAAGATCGTCTCCATCGATTCGTGGGTGGGAAGCGTGGCGGTGCCGTCGGCGTTTACGGCATACTGGGCGATGGTGAGCGCGTCGAGCACGCGCGCGTAACCGGCGCCTACGTGCCGGTAGATCGCGATGCGCGTCGACTGCCCGCGCGCCATGCAAGGATCCGTGGCGACGGCCACCGTCATTCGCGCTCCGTCGTGCAGCGTGAGATCGCGCCGCATAACCGCGCCGGCTACGTACGCTGCCGGGGTGCGACCCGAATCGCGCGCGCACGCCGCCAGCTCCGGGTCACGCATCAAGGCCGCCACCAGCGCGGCCGGCGGCAGCGTCACCGCACCGCGACGTTGAGCGCTTCGAGCGCCGCCTGCTCTTCGGAGAGCTCGGCGCCTTCGGCCGCGAGCCGCTCGATCTGCGCCTCGCTCAGACGGTCGCGCAGCGCCGCCATCAGAATTTCGTAGGTGCGCCGCTCGGTCAAGTCGCGCTCGCATCCTTGATTGCGGTACCAGGCGTCGACGTAGCCGCGCAGCCGCGCTCCCGCGCGCGCATCGCCGCGCAGCGCGGCGACGGCGGCAAGGTGCTGCATCGCGATCGCCGCGTCCATCGAGTACGCGCCGCGCGCCAGCGTGAGCGCTTCGGCGGCCGAGGCGCGGGCGCCGTCGACGTCGCCGAGGGCGAGCTGATAGGCGGCGGTGTTCGCGCGCGCCGTGATCTCCAATCGCTTTGCGCGCGCGCCGTGGGCGGCGAGGGCGGCCGCCTCGGCGAACTCCAGCGCTCGCTCGAGGTTGCCGTCGCCGAACTCCAGCTCCGCCATGTTGTGGCGCAGCACCGTCGCCTCGAGCGCGTCGCCCAGCGCGGTCGTGAGCGAGAGCGCTTCGGTGTAGAACTGGCGCGCCTCGTCGATGCGGCCACGCCGCGCGGCGATGCTGGCACGCATGCCGAGGGCGGCCGCGTAGCGATGCGTTCCGCGCAGGCCCCGCTCCTGGCAGGTTCGCAGCGCCAGCGCGTTGGCCGCGACGGCTTCGTCGATGCGGCCGGCGTGAAGCAGTCCCGCGCTGAGCTGATAGAGGGTCGCGACCTTCGCGTACGGATCGTCGTGGCGCTCGTAGAGGGAGAGCGCGCGTTGCGCGGCGTCGATCTTCGCAACGCCGAACGTCAGCGACGAGAGGGCGCCCCACGCCTGCGCGGCGACGTCGAGCTCGCGCGCTTCGTCGAGTCTGCCGAGCACCGCTTCCAGCCAGCGCCGCGGCTGCGGGTCGCCGCGGCTCATTCGCCAGAGTCGCGTGAAGCCGCACGTGAGCCGCGACGCCAGCGAAAACTCGCCGGCGCCGAGCGCCCAATCGATCGCGCTGCGTGCGTTCTCCAGCTCGGGCTCTATTTCGTAGACGGGCTGTTCGAAGTCGCGGCCGCCCGTCGTTCGCCCGAACGCGTCGGGCCGCGGATCGTACGAACGCTCGATGCGTTCGGCGAGCGCCAAGCACGCGACCGCGTGGCGCCGCGCGACCAGTTCCTGTTCGTTGCGCGCCACGAGCTTCTCGCGCGCGTGCTCGCGAAACGATTCCAGCAGGCGGTAGCGCGGCTCGCGGCCTTCGAGATCGGCGACGACCAGCGACTTGTCGACCAGCGACGAGAGCGATTCGAGTACGAAGGTGTGCGCCGTCTCCTCCGGCGAGCAGACCGCCGTCGCGCCGGCCAGCGTGCAGCCTCCGGTGAAGACCGAAAGACGCTCGAAGAGGCGTTGTTCCGGCGCGGTGAGCAGATCGTAGCTCCAGTCGATCGTCGCCCGCATCGTCTGCTGGCGGCGCAGCGCGGTGCGCTCGCCGCCCGCGAGCAGACGGAAGCGATCGTCGAGCATCTCGGTGAGCGCTTTGACCGAAAGCAGGCTCGCGCGCGCGGCCGCCAGCTCGATCGCCCGCGGGATCCCGTCGAGCCGCCGGCACAGTTCGCCCACCATCGGTGCGTTCTCGTCGCTGAGTTCGAAGCGATGGTCCGCGGCGCGAGCGCGGTCGGCGAACAACGCGATCGCCTCGTACTCCGCGGCCTGCGCTGCGCGCAGCTTGCGCACGGCGCTCGTCTCGGGGATGCTCAGCGAGGGCAGGCGGTAGGTGCGCTCTCCGGCAGTGCGCAGCGACTCGCGGCTCGTCGCGAGGATGCGCACGCGCGGGCATGCGGCAAGAATCGCTTCGGCGACGTTCGCGGCCTCGCCCACGAGGTGCTCGCAGTTGTCGAAGATGAGCAAGGTCGCTCGATCCTTGAGAAAGGCCAACAGCGTGTCGAGCAGCGGCGCGCTCGGAACTTCCTTTACGCCTAGTGCCGAGGCGATGGCGGCGACGATGAGCGATGGGCTCTCCAGTGTCGCCAGCGCGATGAAGCGCACGCCGTCGGGCAACTCGTCGTGCAGGATGGTGCCTGCCTGAAGCGCCGTCTGCGTCTTGCCGATGCCGCCGGCACCCGTGAGCGTGACGAGCCGGTGCTCGCGCACCAGCGCGGCGATCTCCGCCAGCTCGCGCTCGCGTCCGACGAATGAGGTGAGCGAGAGCGGCAGATTGGAGAGCGCGCCGTTGAGACGGCCGGGCTCTGCCGCAGAACCGGCGCCGCGACGCAGGCGCGAACGATTCGCCGCCAGCGCGAACGCGCGCCGCTGCTCGTCGTCGAGCGCGAGCGCGCCGGCTAGGAGCACGAGCGTCTCGCGCTGGGGCGTGCGGCGGTGTCCGCGTTCCAACGCGCTGATGCCGTCGGCGCTCATGCGCGCGCGCTCGGCGAGCGCTTCCTGAGAGAGCCCGGCGGCGATGCGGTGCTGCCGCAGCAGCGCGCCGAAATCCGGCGGGTTTGCGGATGGCGCTTCCATCGGGCATCTCTCGTTCGCGCCCTTCGCAGCGCGCTCTTGCCTGTACCAGGCGGTTACGGCCGACCGCGGCTCGACGGCGCAGGCGCTCTCGAGCCGTCCTCTTAAAGCTACGCGCTCGGGAGGAGAAGCGAGATGGTACCTTTACTGAGAGGAGCGATTCCGGCAGCGCTCTTGCTGATCGCCGGCTGCGGTGGCTCGAGCCTTACGCCCGCGAACCTGGCGCAAGCGGTACCGGAGGTGCGCGCTGCGAGGCACGCCGCGCTTCCGGCAGAGATCCTTTACGTCACCGACGGAGCGCAGACGACTCGCCATCCCGAGATCGAGGTGTTCGACGCGGAGGACAAATCGGGCAGCCGTCAACCCATTTACACGATACCGCCGCGCGACGGCGGCGAATGGGGATACTTGATGGTCGACGCAAAGAACGATCTTTACGCCACCAACTACTTCGCCAACGCCACCCAACTCGACGTCTTTCCCTCCGGCCAAACGAAGCCGAGCATCGTCTGTACGCTCGACGCCACGCCGTCCGACGCAACGATCGCCGGTGATACGCTGTACGTGACCACGCAGGCATTCACGATCGAAGAGTTCGCCTTGCCGCTTCACCATGGAAAGAATTGTCCCGCGCCTACGCGCGTCTTGACCGACCGGACCGCCAAGCTGCACGGGCGCGATTTCTTGGGCGTCACGGCCGACCCGCACGGCAATCTCTTCGATACCTGGATCGATGCCGGCGGCCAAGAACCCGAATACCTCGACGAATTCCGCGGCGCGGCGAAGACCGCGCATCGCTATGCGGCCCTCGGCGAATCGTTCTCCTATTCCATGATCTCCGATTCGAACGGAAACCTCATCACCGACGTCTCCCCCGACGGCGTGACCGACGACGTCGCGGTGTTTCCGTACGGGTTGCGCAAGCCCGTCCTGTTCGATCCCATCTCGACGGGTCTCTACGAGGCTTTCGCCTTCGGCAAGAACGACACGGAGCTTTTTGTCTTGCCCGACTATCCGACTCCGGAGGTCCAGGTGTATGCGTACGATCCTAAAACGGCAAAGGTGGGCAAGCTGCTGCGCAGCTTTGCAAATATCTGGTTCTACGCGGGGAGCATCGCCGTCTATTCAAAGGTGTAGCAGCGTGAGGATGCCGATCACGACCTCGATCGCGACAAGCGCGACGATCGTGATCTCGAGGAATTCGTCGCGCCGGCTGCGCGCCTGATCGCTGAAGAAGCGGTAGGTTTCGCGCACGCTCGCGAGCTTGCTGTCGATCTGGCGCTGCCAGTCGGTGAGGCCGAGGCGAGCGGCGGCCGCGCGATAGATCCGCGCATAGAACGCGTCGCCGACGACTTTGAGCGCGTTGCTCGACCGATCCATTAGCTCCAGCACGTCGACCAGAAGGTAGCGCAGCGATGCGGCCTGCTCTTCCTCGCGCCGCCCGTTCAGCGAGCGTCGCGGACCGCCGGGCTGCATCTTGTAGATCGCGTCGAGCTCGCGATCGAGAAGCGCGTCGTAGGTGCGCAGCTCGAGCAGCTGGCTGTTGGCGAACTCGAGGATGTCTTCGATCGTTCGGGCGCTCTCGCGGCGGTCGTAGACGAACGCGGTATCCCACTGCACGATCGTCAGGTCGTCGTCGTGATAGGAGAAGCGCATCCGGAGCGCCTCCTCCGTTTCGCCGGCTGAAATGCGCTTGCGCTCGCCGAGCAGCAGGTGCGCCAGCGCCGCGCCGTGCTCGCCGAGCAGCGTTTCGGCGTCGAGCGCCTCTTCAAAGCGGTCGATTTCGACGATCAGATAATCCTCGATCAGTGGGGGATGGCGATCGTCGAGCGCGTGAGCGTACTCGTCACAGATGCGCTCGACCGCCGAATGCGCGAAGGCCAGCATGCGTTCGTCGCTCCTCGCCCGTTCGACGACGGAGGTGAGCCCGTTCCACGAACCTTCGGCCGCGAAGCTTAGACGCATGGAGATCACGCCGTAGTCGTAGAGCTTCAACCGCACGTCGGCGCGCAGCTCGCCGAAGCGCGCCTCGTCGAGCGCCGCGACCAGCGGCGGGTCCGGAAACTGCAGGTACGGCTGCGCGTGGGGACGCAGCGGCAGTGCGGCCGGAGCGCGCACGTCGCCGCCCACCGCGCTCGCCTTCGCCAAGTCGATCGTGTCGGCAACGTCGAACAAGTAGTAGGCTCGGACGGTACCGCGGGCGATGTCGAGCATGCCTTTCGCCGCATACGTCGCGTCGCGAAGCGCTCCTTTAAGAGGTAGCGCGTGCGCGCCGGTAAAGAAGCGGACGATGCTTCCTTTGCTTGCAATGCTCGTTGCCGTGGTGCTGGCCGCGCCGTTCGGCGCCTTGAAGTACCGCGAGATCGGTCCGGCAATCAGTGGGGGCCGCAGCACCGCGGTCGCCGGCAGCAATCGCAATCCGCTCCTCTACTACGCCGGAGGCGCGGGCGGCGGCGTCTTCAAGTCGACCGACGGCGGCGCGTCGTGGGATGCGATCTTCGACGAGCAGCCCGCGGCGCCGATCGGCGCGATCGCGACGGCGCCGCAAGACGACGACGATCTTTGGGTGGGAACCGGCGAGGCCAATCCGCGTAACGACGCCGAGTCGGGCGATGGCATCTACCATAGCACCGACGGCGGCGACGACTGGCGGCGCGCCGGTTTGGAACGCGCGGCACATATTTCGAGCATCACCGTGGATCCGCGCAACCGGCGGGCCGTTGCCGTGGGCGTGCTGGGACGCGTGTCGGCCGGCGATCCCTACCGCGGCGTCTACGTGACGCGCGACGGCGGGGCGCACTGGTCGCGCACGCTCTACGTCGGACCGAACAGCGGCGTCTCGTCGCTGGTGCGCGTGCCCGGCCATCCTTCGACGCTCTTCGCCGGCGTGTGGCAGGTGCGGCGCGTGCCGTGGAACTTGATCAGCGGCGGACCGCTGGGCGGCATCTACCGCTCCGACGACGACGGCGCGACGTGGCGCAAGCTCTCCGGGCGTGGTCTGCCGCGCGGCCTCACGGGGCGCATTGGCCTCGCGGCGGGAACCCGCTCGCGAGTTTATGCGATCGTGCAGTCGCGTGCCGGCGACCTCTGGCGATCCGACGACGGCGGCGCCACGTGGCGCCTGATGCCGCACGATCCGCTGGTCGGCGCGCGACCTTTCTATTTCAGCACGCTCGCGGTCGATCCGGCGGACCCCGATCGTTTGATCAACGTCGCGCTCGTGCTTTCGATGAGCACCAACGGCGGCCGCACGTTTCACGAGATCGCGACGGGCGGCGGCTGGGATTATCACGCGACGTGGTGGTCGGCCGACGGGCGGCGCATCGTCAACGGCAACGACGAAGGCGTTATTCTCTCCGGCGACGGCGGCACGCACTTTTGGCAACCCTACGATCTGCCGTTCGCGCAGCCGTATCACGTCGGCCTCGGCAGCGAGCTTCCGAACTATCGCATCTGCATCGGGCTGCAGGACGACAACTCGTGGTGCGGCGCGTCGTCGCCGCCCAACGGCATCGGCGTGATGAATCGCGATTGGGACCAGATCGCGCCCGGCGACGGCATGTGGGCGCTGATCGATCCGCGCGATCCGCAATACGTGTGGTCGACGTCGACGAACAACGATACCGGCCAAGTCTTTCTCTACGACGCGCGCACGACGCAGGCGCAGGACGTGTCGCCCGATGCGGAGTCCAACGGCGAGAAGCCGGCATCGGCGCTGAAGTATCGCTTCAACTGGGATACGCCGATGGCGTTTACCGACGACGGCAGGGCGCTCGTCGGCGGCAACGTCCTCTTCGAAAGCGCCGATCGCGGCGCGACCTGGAGCGCGATCAGCCCCGACCTCACGCGCGACGACAAGAACAAACAGGGGCCTTCGGGCGGGCCGATCTCGTACGACCAATCCGGCGCCGAGTTCTACGACACGATTCTCTACATCGCGACGACACCGCTCGACCCGCAACTGATCTGGGTGAGCACCGACGACGGGCTCGTGCACGTTTCGCGCAAGCTCGGCGCGAGTTGGAAGAACGTCTCGCCGCCGGAATCGCTGGTGCCGCCGTGGGGGCGCATCGTCTGCGTCGACGCCGGGCGCTTCGCCGCCGGCACGGCCTTCATCACGGTCGAGCGGCATCTGTTGGGCGACGAACGTCCCTACGTGCTGCGCACCGACGACTACGGCGTCACGTGGCGCTCGATCGCCGGCAATCTGCCGAGCGATCAGTACGCGCGCAGCGTCCGCCAAGATCCACGCAACGCCTCCGTGCTCTACGTCGGAACCAATCGTGGCGTCTGGGTGACGCTCGACGGCGGCGCGCATTGGCAATCGTTGCGTCTCAACATGCCGGCGACCGCGATCTACGATCTCGAGATCCAGTCCGGCGCGAACGACTTGGTCGTCGGCGCGCACGGCCGCGGCGTGTGGATCTTCGACGACCTGACGCCGATCCAGCGTTGGAGCTCGGGGAGCAACTCTACGGCGACGCTCTTTCCGCCGCGCGACGCGTACCTGATGTGGGAGTCGCCCCCGGTCAACACGTTCAAAGATCCGGTCATTCCGCGAAACGAGTATTACGGCGATGGCGCGCCCGGCGGCGCGAGCGTCACGTACTATCTTCCCCGTGCCGGCAAGCGCGCGTCGATCGAGATCCTCGATCCGCAGGAACGGGTCGTACGCCGGCTGCAGGGCGACGACGCGCCCAAAGCCGCCGGCATGAACCGCACGCTCTGGGATCTCGCGGCGGACGGCCCGGTGAAATGGGATGGTACCTTCAAAGACAATCGCGGACCCGACGAAGGCGCCGAGGTCGTCCCGGGTACGTACACCGTGCGGCTGAACGTCGACGGCGCGGTCCTTAGCGCGGCGGTGACCGTCAAGCCCGATCCGCGCGATCCCGACGTCGCCTCCGCGGTGCGGCGGCACGACTTCCTCGCCGGCCTTTACGACGAGCTGAGCACGATCGATACGATGCTCAACGAAATCGATGCGCGGCGCAAGGGCGGTTCGCCGGCCGCGGCCGCGCAGCTCGCCGCAGTGCGCGAGCGCCTCACCTACGATCCCCGCAACGTCGAAGACCTCAGCGGTCCCGCGCAGCTGCGAGAAGACGTGCTGGACCTGATCTCCCGGATGACCACCTCCTTCCGGCCGCCCAACGCCGCACAGCAGGCGCAGGCCGACGTCTATAAGGGCAGGCTCGCCGAAATCGCATCCGATTACCGGCGCGCCCTGTCTTCGAATTGAGGAAATGAACGTAGAGAAGATGACCGAACGCGTCGGCGACGCGCTCAATGCTGCCTACTCCCGAGCGCTGCACGAACATAATACGCAGACCGCTCCCGAGCACATGCTCGCCGCCCTGCTCGATCAGGAGCGCGGCATCGCGCCCGACGTCATCACGGCGGCGGGCGGCGATCCGAAAGCGATCGCGGCTAGAACCGACGAAGCGATCGGGCGCCTTCCGCGCCTGAGCGGCTCGGCCGCGGATTCCGCGCAGGTAACGCTCTCGCCCGAGCTGGCGCGAATAATGAGCGTCGCCGAGAACGAGGCCAAGGCCCTGCAGGACGACTACACCTCGGTCGAACACGTGCTGCTGGCGATGGCGCAGGCGCAGGGCGAGGTGGGACGCATCTTCCGCGACGCCGGATTGGGCAAAGACAAAGTGCTCCAAGCGCTGCGCCAAGTGCGCGGCAACCAGCGCGTCACCACCAAAGACCCCGAAGGCACGTACAAATCGCTGAAGCGTTACGGCCGCGACCTGACGCTCGAAGCGGAGCGCGGCAAGCTCGATCCCGTCATCGGACGCGACGAGGAGATCCGCCGCATCGTCCAAGTGCTCTCGCGGCGCACGAAGAACAACCCGGTGCTCATCGGCGATCCCGGCGTCGGCAAGACGGCGATCGTCGAAGGTTTGGCGCAGCGCATCGTGCGCGGCGACGTCCCCGAAGGACTCAAGAACAAGCGCATCGTCTCGCTCGACATGGGCGCGTTGATCGCCGGCGCAAAGTATCGCGGCGAGTTCGAAGAGCGGCTCAAGGCCGTCCTCAAAGACGTCGCCGCCTCCGAAGGCCAGATCGTCCTTTTCGTCGACGAGCTGCACACGGTCGTCGGCGCCGGGAAGGCCGAAGGTGCGATGGACGCCGGCAACCTGCTCAAGCCGATGTTGGCGCGCGGCGAGCTGCACATGATCGGCGCGACGACGCTCGACGAGTACCGCAAGTACATCGAGAAGGACGCCGCGCTCGAACGCCGCTTCCAGCCGGTGCTCGTCGAACAGCCCAGCGTCGAGGATACGATCTCGATCCTACGCGGCCTCAAGGAGAAGTATGAGGCGCACCACGGCGTGCGCATCAAGGATGCCGCGCTCGTCGCCGCTGCCACGCTGAGCAACCGCTACATCACCGACCGCTTTCTTCCGGATAAGGCGATCGACTTGGTCGACGAGTCCGCGGCGAAGCTCCGCACCGAGATCGACTCGATGCCGCAAGAGCTCGACGAAGTTTCGCGCCGCGTGATGCAGCTCGAGATCGAGCGCGAAGCGCTGCGCAAAGAGAGCGACGGCGCGAGCCGCCGCCGCCTCGAGCAGCTGGAGAAAGAGCTGGCGACGCTGCGCGAGGAGCAGGCGAACCTTCGCGTGCGCTGGGATGCCGAGAAGAACGCGGCCGTGAAGCTGCGCCAGCTGCGCGAACGAATCGAAGGCACGAAGACGCAGATCGAACAGGCCGAACGGCAGTACGATCTCAACCGCGTCGCCGAGCTGCGCTACGGAACGCTGGCAGAGCTGCAGAAAGAGCTGGCCGCCGAAGAGGAACGGTTATCGAGCGGCGACGGCGCGAGGCTCTCCAAAGAGGAGGTCGACGAAGACGACATCGCCGGCGTGATCGCGCGCTGGACCGGCATTCCCGTCGCCAAGCTCGTCGAGGGCGAGAAAGAGAAGCTCCTCCACCTCGAAGACGAGCTGCACCGTCGCGTCGTCGGCCAGAACGAAGCGGTCGACGCCGTTGCCGAAGCCGTGCTGCGCTCTCGTTCCGGGCTCGCCGATCCCAATCGTCCGATCGGCTCGTTCATCTTCCTCGGTCCGACCGGCGTCGGCAAGACGGAGCTGGCACGCGCGCTGGCCGAGTACCTTTTCGACGACGAGCGCGCGCTGATACGCATCGACATGTCGGAGTACCAAGAGAAGCACACCGTCGCGCGGCTGCTCGGAGCGCCGCCGGGATACGTAGGATTCGAAGAGGGCGGACAGCTCACCGAAGCCGTGCGCCGCCGTCCGTACTCGGTGATTCTTTTCGATGAGATCGAGAAGGCCCACCCCGACGTCTTCAACGTGTTCCTGCAGATTCTCGACGACGGACGCCTGACCGACGGTCAGGGCCATACGGTCGATTTCAAGAACACGATCGTTATCATGACCTCCAACATCGGAAGCCATCGCATCCTCGACTATCGCGGATCGCTCGACGGCGCAGAATACGCGATCATGCGCGCGACCGTGCTCGACGAGTTGCGCCAGCATTTTCGGCCGGAGTTCCTCAACCGGGTCGACGAGATCATCGTCTTCCACGCGCTCACGGAGGACGAGTTGCTGACGATCGTCGATCTGCAGCTCGAACGTCTGCGCAAACGACTGGCGGAACGGCGAATCACGCTGCACCTCTCCGACGCGGCGAAGCGGCACATCGTGAAGGTCGGTTACGATCCGCACTACGGGGCGCGCCCGCTCAAGCGCACGATTCAAAAGGAGCTGGAGACGCCGCTGGGCCGCAAGATCCTCGGGGGTGAGATCGAGGACGGCGATACCGTCGACGTCGGCTTCGACGAGGATCGCGGCGAGCTGACCTTCACGCTCGGGGAGCGGGTGCCCGTTACGGCGTAGAAGAGCGGCATGCTGATTGCCGCTTTCTCGCTCGCGCAGATCCTGAGCTACCCGTTTCCTTCGGCGCCGGTGCGCGACGCGAAGGGAACCGCCATCGCCTACACGCTCGACACGCAGGGCGTGCGAACCCTCTGGTTCGCGCGCGCTCCGGGGTACTCGCCGGTGCAGCTCTTCTCGAGCAATGCCGACGACGGTCAAGAGCTGAGCGATCTCGCGATCGCGGGCGATCTCGCGCACGTCGTCTACGTGCGGGGCGGCGATCACGACGCGAACTGGGCGCTGCCGCTTCAGCCCGGTCCGGATCTGATGCCGCAGCAGCCGCTGATGCAGGTGTGGTCGGTCTCGACGGCCGCTTCGACGGCGCTGCGAGTGCCAAAGCTGCTCGGCGAGGGCGACGCACCGGAAATATCGCCCGACGGTTCGCGCGTTGCGTTTACCAACGGCGGCGCGGTGATGGTCGCGCCGGTCGATGGCAGCGCGCCGGCCAAGCGGCTCTTCTTCGATCGCGGACAGGATTCGGAGTTGCACTGGTCGCCCGATGGCTCGGCGCTCGCGTTCGTTTCGGCGCGCACCGACCACAGCTTCATCGGCATCTACCGCAACGATACGACGCCGCTGGAGTTCGTCGCGCCGAGCACCTCGCAGGATTTCATGCCGCGTTGGTCGCCCGACGGCGCGTCGATTGCCTTCGTGCGCATCGGCGGCGACGGCGGCGCGCCGCAGAATCCGCTGAACTGGAATCCCACGCCGTGGCAGATCTGGGTCGGCGGCGTAAAATCCGCGGCGGCGCGCATGGTGTGGGCGAGCGGCAGCGGCGGGCGCGATTCGCTCCCGCAAACGGGCTTAGGCCCATTCCTCGAGTGGGTTGCGGGTAACCGCCTCGTCTTCAACAGCGAGCAGAAGAACTGGCCTCACCTCTACGTCGCTGCTGCTTTCGGTGCCAACGACGTAAGGCTGCTTACGCCCGGCGACTACATGGTGGAGAACGCGTCGGTCGCGCCGGACCGGCAATCGGTCTTTTACGCCGCCAACACCGGCACGGCCGCCGGCGACGGCGACCGTCGCCACCTCTTCCGGGTCGACGTCGAGAGCGGTGCGATCGCTCAGCTCGCCGGCGGCGCCAGCAGCGAGTTCACGCCGGTTGCGCTGGCCGACGGCACGATCGCATTCGACGCGACGACCGCACGGGTGCCGCCACTGGTAACGCTGCTCGCCGGCGGTTCGCCGCGCGCACTCGATTCGCCGCCTGCCGATTTTCCCTCATCGCAATTGGTGACGCCGCAAGAGGTTTCGTTTCGCGCGCCCGACGGGTTGC
Source organism: Candidatus Cybelea sp. (assembly GCA_035939175.1). Lineage (GTDB taxonomy): Bacteria > Vulcanimicrobiota > Vulcanimicrobiia > Vulcanimicrobiales > Vulcanimicrobiaceae > Cybelea. The sequence goes on from DASZGC010000079.1 coordinate 67,802, forward strand.
TGGTGCACGGCCAGTTGTTCTTGCCGCGCGGCGGCGGGAAGCATCCGGCCGTGATCTTCGTTCACGGCGGGCCGCCGCGGCAGATGCTGCTCACGTGGCACTACATGGACTATTACTCGAACTCGTACGCCGTCAATCAAACGCTCGCGAACCGTGGCTTCGCCGTGCTCTCGCTCAACTATCGGCTGGGCATCGGCTACGGCCACGACTACAACTTTCCGCCGCGTTGGGGGCCGACGGGCGCCTCGGAGTATCAAGACGTCGTCGCCGGCGCGCGCTTTCTGCAGCGCGATCCGCGCGTCGACGGTTCGCGCATCGGCATCTGGGGCGGTTCCTACGGCGGTTATCTCACCGCCCTCGCGCTCGCGCGCAACTCCAACATCTTCAAAGCCGGCGTCGACTTCCACGGGGTTCACGACTGGTCGATGGACATCGACAATCCCCTCTGGGGCATAACCCAGCAGCAGAAGCGCTACGAACAGTTCGACGAGCGCGAGCTGATGCGCGTCGCTTGGCTCTCCTCTCCCGATGCGTCGATCGCCACCTGGAGATCGCCGGTGCTGCTGATCCAGGGCGACGACGACCGCAACGTCGAGTTCGCGCAGATGGTCGATCTCGTCGCTCGCCTGCGCCGAGCGCACGTGCCCTTTGAGGAGATCGTGATTCCCAACGAGATCCACGGCTTTCTTCGCTACCAATCGTGGCTGGAGGCCGACGGCGCGACCGTTTCTTACCTCCTGCGGAAGCTATCCGGCCCCTAAGTAGCCAACCTAGGCGAGGTGACGCTGGATAGCCGGGGCGCTGCCGGAAGCTCCCCGCTTCCGTCGGGGACCGTCACGCTATTTCTCACCGACATCGAGGGGAGCACCCAGCACTGGGAGCAGGGCAGCGCCGCCATGTCCCTAGCGCTCGGGCGCCATAACGAGCTGCTGCGCGGCGCGATCGAAGGCCACGGCGGCCACGTCTTCAAGACGGTCGGCGACGCGTTCTGCGCGGCCTTTTCGCGCGCGTCCGATGCGATAGCGGCGGCCGTCGCGGCGCAGCGCGCCGTCGAGAGCGAGGACTGGAGCGCGGTCGGCGGGATGCGCGTCCGCATGGCGCTGCATAGCGGCACCACCGACGAGCGCGACGGCGACTACTTCGGCCCGGTGGTCAACCGCGTCGCCAGGCTCCTGGGCGTGGTGCACGGCGGCCAGCTCGTGCTCTCCGGCACCACGGCACAACTGCTGCGCGGGGTGATGCCCGAAGGCACGGATCTGCGCGATCTCGGCGAGCACCGGCTCAAGGATCTCGTCGAGCCGGAGCGCGTCTTTCAAGTGCTGGCGCCCGGCCTGCCCGAGGCCTTCCCGCCGTTGCTCTCGCTGCAATCGCTGCCCAACAACTTGCCTCGTCAGATCACGGTGCTGATCGGACGCGACGACGTCGTCGCGCAGATCGAAGAGATGGTGGGACGGCACGCGATGGTGACGATCGTCGGCACCGGCGGCGTCGGCAAGACGCGCGTCGCGCTGCAGGTGGGAGCCGACACGCTGGACGCTTCCGGCGACGGCGTGTGGTTCGTCGACTTGGCGCCGCTGATCGATCCGCATCTCGCGGTCGAGGCGATCGCTGCCGTCTTTGGCGTGCGTCTTCATCCGGAGCGCTCCGCCATCGAGACGCTCGAAGAGTACCTCAAGCGCAAGCGGCTGCTGCTGATTCTCGACAACTGCGAGCACATCGTCGACGAGGTCGCGCGCGTGGCCGCTTCGATTCTCCGCAGTTGCCCTAACGTGCGACTCTTGGCCACCAGCCGCGAACCGCTGCGCATCGAGGGCGAGCGCGTCTACCGGATGCCGTCGCTGGGGTTTCCGCCGGAGAACCGCGAGCTCAACGCGGGTGACGCCATGCGCTACGGTGCCGTCGCGCTCTTCGCCGAGCGCGCGGCCGCGTCGGACGGGCGTTTCGTGCTCAGCGACGAGAGCGCGCAGATCGTCGCCGACATCTGCCGGCGATTGGATGGCATCGCGCTGGCGATCGAGCTGGCTGCCGCGCGCGTAAAGGTGCTGGCGCCGCGGCAGCTGGCGCAGAAACTGGACGAACGCTTTCACGTGCTCACGGGCGGGAGCCGAACCGCGCTCCCCCGCCAGCAGACGATGCGCGCGCTGATCGATTGGAGTTACGATCTGCTTACCCAGAAGGAGCAGCAGCTGTTCCGCAAACTCGCCGTGTTTGCCGGCGGCTGGACGCTCGAGACCGCAAGCCAAGTCTGCGCGGGCGAGAGCGAGGCGTCGTTGGAAGCCTGGGAAGTGCTCGAGCTGATCTCGTCGCTCGTCGATAAATCGCTCGTACTGGTCGAGCCCGCGGCCGAACAGGAGCGCTACGTATTGTTGGAATCGATCCGCCAGTACGCGGCCGAACGCCTCGATTCGAGCGGCGAGCGCGACGTCGTCGCGCGCGCTCACGCCACCGCCTATCTCGACCTGGCGCAGCGTCTCGACGAGATGCGCGAAAGCTCGCCGCGGCGCGCGTGGCGCGCCATTGCCGAGCCCGAACGCGAGAACTGGCGCGCCGCGCTCGACTGGAGTTTGAGCGAGCGTGGCGAGACCGTTTTGGGGCAGCGTCTCGTCGGCACGGTCGGTTCGTGGTGGTGGATCGTCTCGGCTACCGAAGCGCTCCCGTGGGTCGACGCGGCGCGCAAAGCCGCGGGGGAAGCAACGCCGCAGGAGGTGCACGCGAGCCTGGACGTCGCCGAGGCGAGTCTGTACTCGGGGTTGCGCCAGCTCGAGCAGAGCTACGCGGCGGCGTCTCGCGCGATGGAGCGTTACGCCGAACTCGACGATCACCCGGGCGCGGGGCGGGCGCAGTTGCTGGCGGCCAACGCGCTCGTGCATCTCGGACAGCACGAAGCCGCGCAGGAACTCGCGACCAAAGCGCTCGCGCGCTTTCGCGAGAACAACGCGACGCGCAGCACGAGCATGGCGCTGATGCATTTGGCGACCGCGCAAGAGGCGGCCGGAGACATCGACGCGGCGCGAGCGCTCTGCGTCGAAGCGCTGTCGAACTGGAAGACGATCGAGTGGGACGGCGGTGAGGCCGACTTCATGATCTATCTCGCGGAACTGGAGTTTCGCGCCGGCAACGTGCAGACGGCGCTGGAGATCGCGGCGCAAGCGTTGCAGAAGCAACGCGAAATGAACGACCGTCAGCTCATCCTCACCAACCTTACCAACACGTCGGCGTACTTTCTTTCGATCGATCGCCACGACGAAGCGGTCGCCCACGCCCGTGAGGCGCTCGCCCTAGCGATGCGCGAGGATCTGGCGGTCTTCGTCGCTTGGACGCTGCAGCATCTCGCGGCGATCGCCGCCTTGCGCAGCGCGGGAAGCCAACGGGCCCACGAAGACGCGCCCCGGGCCGCACGGCTGCTCGGATTCGTAGACGCTCGCCTCGAACAGCTCGGCGCCCGCCGTACCTATACCGAGCACCAGGAGTGGGACCGCGCAATCTCCGCGCTCAAAGAGGACCTGGGCAGCGCCGAGTTGGAACGCTGCATGAAGGAAGGGCGAGCCTGGGGCCAGGAGCGAGCGATCGCCGAGGCTCTGGCGATCCCCTAGTCACGTTGACGGCCGGGAGTCACTCGACTACAGTGTGATGGCGAAGAAGCTTTATTAGGAGATGGTGATGGACCGAAAGATGGACGAGAGCAACGACGAGCGCGACATGGAAAAGACCGCGATCGACGATTCGCAGCTCGACGGCGTTCGCGGCGGCAGCAACTCGGCGTGGGGTACGGCGGAGCCGCCGAGCGGCGGCAGCGGGGGCACCGCTCCCGGACCGTAAGCTTTTCGGGTTGGCGCAAGCCAGCCTTGATGTCTCGGCAAGCGACATTGACGTTTGTCGCAAAGAACGACCTCGAACGACGAAAATTCGACAAGGGCAGTTGCCAGGCGTGGGCGCATATCCCACATGGCAACTGCCCGTCTTTTTCTTTTATAATTCCGGCGCTCCGGCGCAAGTAACTTCGAGGTAATCGCGACGAACAACCAGTCCGGCACTAAGGCGTCCCCGTATCCAACGGGGACCGTCACGCTGCTCTTCACCGACATCGAAGGAAGCACGCAGCATTGGGAAGAGCGCCGCGTCGCAATGCCCGATGCCCTGCGCCGTCACGACGAAATGATTCGCGGCGCGATCGAAGGTCATAACGGCTACGTATTCAAGACGCTCGGCGACGCGTTCTGCGCCGCGTTCTGGCGCGCCTCGGACGGCATCGCCGCCGCGGTTCGCGCGCAGCGCGCGCTCGCCGAAGACGACTCCTCGGGCGCATTGAAAGTGCGCATGGCGCTGCACAGCGGCGCTACCGACGAGCGCGACGGCGACTATTTCGGGCCGGCCGTCAACCGCGTCGCGCGCCTGCTCGCGGTCGTGCACGGCGGCCAGGTCGTCGTCTCCGGCTCGACCGCGCAGCTGCTGCACGGCTCGATGCCCGAAGGCACGGAGCTGTACGATTTGGGCGAGCACCGGTTGAAGGATCTCGTCGAGCCGGAGCACGTGTGGCAGCTGCTCGCGCCCGGACTGCACGATACGTTCCAACCGCTCAGCTCGCTGGTCTCGCTGCCGAACAACCTGCCGCGCCAGCTGACGCCGCTGATCGGGCGCGACGAGGTCGTCGCCGAGGTGGAAGCGCTGGTTCGCGAGCACCCGCTGGTAACGCTCGTCGGCACCGGCGGCGTCGGCAAGACGCGCGTGGCGCTGCAAGCCGGCGCCGATCTTCTGGACGGTTCCGGCGACGGCGTGTGGTTCGTCGATCTCGCGCCGCTCATCGATCCCACGCTCGTGGCCAGTGCGATCGGCGCGACGTTCGGCGTGCGCGAGCAGCCCGAACGCCCCGTCTTGGAGACGGTGCTGCACTATCAGCGGCGCAAGCGCTTGCTGTTGATCCTCGATAACTGCGAGCACGTGATCGAAGAGGTCGCGCGCATCGCCGACGCGATTCTCCGCAGCTGTCCCGACGTGCGCCTGCTGGCGACGAGCCGCGAGCCGCTGCGCATCGACGGCGAACGCGTCTTTCGCATGCCGTCGCTCGCGGTTCCCCCGGAGAACGGCAAGCTGGCCGCCGACGACGCCGGCAACTTCGGTGCGGTCGCGCTCTTCGTGCAGCGCGCCAAGGCTTCGAGCACCACGTTCGCGCTCACCGATGAAAACGCGCCGGTTATCGCCGAGATCTGCCGCCGTCTCGACGGCATCGCACTAGCGATCGAGTTGGCCGCAGCGCGCGTGAAAGTGCTTTCGCCCAAGCAGCTCGCGCAAAAGCTCGACGCGCGCTTCCGCGTGCTGACCAGCGGCAGTCGCACCGCGCTGCCGCGGCAGCAGACGATGCGGGCGTTGATCGCGTGGAGCTACGATCTGCTCACCCCCAAAGAGCAACGGCTCTTCCGCCGGCTGGCGATCTTCGCGGGCGGTTGGACGCTCGAGACCGTGACCGCCGTCTGCGACGACGACACGCTCGACTCCGACGACGCCATCGAATCGTGGGAGGCCCTCGACATCCTGACCTCGCTGGTCGACAAGTCGCTCGTGCAGGCCGAGCTGAGCGCCGGCGACACGCGCTACCGTCTGCTGGAATCGACGCGCGGCTACGCCCACGGACAGCTCGTCGAGAACGGCGAGTACGAGTCGGTCGCGCGCGCGCACGCCGCGGCCTTCCTCGATCGCGCCGAGCAGCTCCAGGATATCCGCGAAGAGACTCCCGATCGGGTGTGGCTCGAGCTGGCGCAACCGGAGATGGACAACTGGCGCGTGGCGCTGCAGTGGACGCTGGCGATGCGCGGCGATGTCGCGCTGGGCCAGCGCCTTGCCGGCGGCTTGGGCGCGGTCTGGCGCGTGCTGGCGGTGCCCGAGGGCTGGCGCTGGACTCGGGCGGCGCTCGAGCTGGTCGACGAGTCGACGCCGACCGCGGTCATCGCCGATCTGAAACGCGTCGAGGCCTTTCTCAATACGGCGCTGCTGCGCTTCGAGGCGGCCTACGAGTCGGCGAAGGCGGCGCTGCAAGCCTACCGCGACGTCGGCAACGAGCGTGAAGCGGCCACGGCGCAGTACTTGGCCGGCCGGGCGCTCGTCGCACTCGGACGGATCGGCGATGCGGAGCCGTTGCTGCAGTCGGCTCGTGAGACGTTCGGGCGGCTCTCGTGCGGCCGGCTGAGCGGCGTCACCCTGGGAACGCTGGCGATGGCCCGCGAGCACGCCGGCGATCACGCCTCGGCTCGCGCGCTCTACGCCGAAGCGCTGGCCATCTTCAAAGCGGCGCACGATGACCGCGACGCGGCGGTGGTCGGCACGCACCTCTCCTGGATCGAGTTCAGCGAAGGCAACCTCGAAGCGGCGGTGCGCATCCTGGGCGAGGCGCTCTCGACCTTCCGCCATCTCAACGACGGCCCCAATCTCGTCGACGGTCACACCAGCATGGCCGAGTACGCGATCGTGCTCGAGCGCTTCGACGAGGGGCGCGACCACGCGCGCGAGGCCGTCGCTTTGGCGGCGCGCGAACAGCTCGAAACGCATCGAGCGGTGGCGCTGCAGCATCTTGCCGCGGCGATGGTGCTGCGTCCGGTGGAAAGCGAGAACGCGTCCGAAGGCTTCTCTAAAGCGGCGCAGCTCTTGGGATACATCGACGCCTGCTTCGGCCGCCTCGGATTCCGGCGCAATCCCGGAGAGCAGCACCTCTACGAGCGGGTGAATAAGACGCTGATCGCGGCAATCGGCAAGTCCAAGTTGGAGAAGCTCGCCGCGGAAGGCGCGACGTGGGGCGAAGAGCGAGCCGTCGCCGAAGGCTTAACGATTTGAACGACATTGCGTGCAAAGGGAGGGCCTTTGCTCGACGCGGGCTAAACCACGCGGCCAGGAGGCTTCGATGAAGAGACAAGCGGGTGATACGAATTTCGAAGGCGAGGAGGGCGCAGCGGAGATCAGGGACGACTCTAACCGGCCGGAGATCATGGATGACGAACTCGATAGAGTCAGCGGCGGCGGCGGCAACAACTCAGTCTGGGGCACCAAACAGCGTGGAGGCTACGGCGCCTCCTGAGGTCGAAGCTCCTCTAGAACCAGATTCCGCGCACGGCGTTTTGCCCGTGCCTTTTTGTGCTTTACCAGGTGCGGCGTAGCGCCCGCGTACAACGGGCGGCGGGTCGCCCTGCTTTAACCTCTCTCCGATTCGGCGGCATCCTCATCTGTCTGAGCGTGGTCACGGCAGGCCGGGCTCCGGCCGCCTCGTTGACCCTGCAGCAGACCGTGCAGCTGGCCATGAAGCACAACGCCGCGATCGCCGCGAAGGAAGCGGCTCTCGCGCAGGCCGAATCGAGCTATACACGACAGCACGCTACTGAATTTCCCGGCGTCGTGGCCAGCCTGCAGAACCAGCTCGAAAAGCAAAGCAACTACGCCGGCTCGCTCGCGCAGTACGGAGTTGCCCCGATACCGAACTTTTCAATGAACACGGCCCAGGTCGGCACGCAGTGGACCCTCTATAACGGATCCTACAATCAAATTTTGACGCAGCAGTACCGGCGGGGAGTCGATGCGGCGCGCGCCGACCTCCGTAAGACCCAAACGCAGACCACGCAGAGACTGGTCGAGATGTTCTTCAACATCGCGGACCAGCAGCATCTCTACGCGCTGGCTGCGGCCAACTTAGCCTACCAGCAGGCGCTGCTCGACGTCGCCCAGGCCAAAGAGCGTGCCGGACTCGTCGCCGGCGTCGACGTGCTGCGGGCCGAGGTCGGCGTTCAACAGACGCAGGTCGCGATGCTCAATACCCAGTCGGACGCGCAGACCGCCAGCGAGTCGCTAGCACAGGAGATCGGCGCGGCCCTGGATGCAACCTTCGCAATTCCCGCGACGCTGCCGCAGCCGCCCCTGCCCTCGGGTTCCGTCAAGGCGCTGGTGACCGTCGCCGAGGAGAATCGCCCGGAGGTCGCCATGGCAAAGGCCGACGTCGCGATCGCCCAGCTCTCGCGTTCGGGAATCGACACCGACCTGCTGCCGCAAATCAACGTCTTTGCGTCCTTCGGCAACCAAACGTCGCCGACCGGATTCGTCGACTCGCAGAACCAGATCACGCAGCTCAACGCGGAGTGCATGCACTATCCCAACCAGATCGAGTGCATCGGCTATCCTTTCGCCAACGTCGTGCGCGGCACGCCCGGGTTCTGGGACATCGGCGCTACTTCGACGATCGCGCTGCCGATCGTCGACTACGGCACGCGCGCGGCCGCGCATCGTTCGGCAAACGCGGCGGTCAACTCCGCGCAGGTCTCCTACGACTCGGCCAAGAGCGAGGCCGACGCCGAAGTGGTCGACTCGTTGCGGCGCGCGGAGACGGCGCGCGCTGCGCTGGTCTTCGAGCAGCGCGCGGTCGACCTGGGAGCCGAAGCTGCGCGCATCGCGAAGCTGCAGTACGGCAACGGCTTGATCTCGCTCACCGATACCAAGGCCGCACAGGCGACGGCGCTGCAGACGCAGGCCGAGCAATACGGCGCGCAGATCGCCTACATCAACGCCGTGGTCAAGCTGCGCTCGGCGCTAGGAACGTTCGATCCCCTCGCAACGGTGGCCGATCTATGAGCGATCCGGGCCGCAGAAGGTTCGCGCTCGTCGCCGGCGTGCTGGTGGTGCTGGTGCTCGTCGTTGCGTTCGTGCACTTCCGCCGCACCGCTCTTCCCGTGACGATGGTTGGCGTCCACGAGGCGCCGTTCACGATTGCGCTTCCCGAGAGCGGAGTCATCCAGTATCCGCAGATCGAAACGATCGCCAGCCAAGTCTCGGCCAACGTCGGGCACGTGTACGTCAAGGCCGGCGAACGCGTGATCGCGGGCCAGCTGCTGGCGACGCTGGTGAACCCGCAGGTCACGTCGCAGGCGCAGAGCAGCGGTGCGGCCTATCGCGCGGCATCCGCGAGAGCGCAGAGCGCGCAGGTTACCGACACGACCAACGTCGTGCAGGCGGAGGAGAATCTCGAGACGGCGCGCGCGCACTTGGCGCAGGCTCGCCAGGATCTCGCCAGCGGCCTGCAATCGGGGGAAGGGTTCGGCGAATCGACGGCCGCCGATCAGCGGGCGCAGGCCAACGCAAACTACGTGACCGCCGCCACCGGTCTGCGCGAAGCGCAGCGCCTCTACTATGCCTATAAGGATCTCTACGCCAACAAGGCAATCTCTCGCGATCAGCTCGACCAGGCCGAAGCGAAGTACGAGCAGGCGCAAGCGGCGTACCATCAAGCGAGCCTCGCGCGCTCCTCGCTCGGCGTGCAGCTGAGCCGTTCGCAGACGGTGCTGCAAGACAATCTGCGCTCGGCTACCGAGGGTTACGCGCAGGCGCAGGCCGCGCTGACCGCTGCACGGGTGGAATCGGCCGGCGGCGACGTGGCCGCTGCGAGCGCCGAAGCCTCGCGCGCCGGCGCCGAGTACGACCTGGCCGCCCAGTTGGCCGACGCGATGCGCGTGCGCGCGCCTTACGACGCGACCGTGCTCGGTGTCAGCACCGAGAAGGCCGATTCGCTGCGCCCGCTGCAGCCCGGAGACGCGGTAACCGCAGGTCAGCCGCTGCTCACGCTGGCGGCACGTCGCGCCTTCGTGGTTCGCACGCGCGTCGACGAGCAAGACGTGATCAACGTCCGCCTGGGCGAAACCGTGCAGATTACCGGCGAGGATTTCCCCGGCCGCGTGCTGCGCGGCCGGGTGATCGAGATCTCGCCGATCGCTCAGCGTTCCGACGACTCCGCCCCCGCAAGCTCGACGTCGCGCACGATCGCGACGACGATCGGCGTCGAATCGCCGCCCGCGTTCCTGCGCGACGGCATGAGCGTCGACGTCGACATTCTCACGACCGATCTGCCGCACGCGATCGTCGTGCCCAACGAGGCGATCGTCCACGACGGCAATCAAACGTACGTCTACGTCGTGCGCGGCGGCACTGCGTACCGCCGCCCGGTGCGCGTCGATCTTTCCAACGAGACCAGCTCGGCGATCGCCTCGGGGCTGAGCCCCGGCGACGTGATCGTGAGCAGCAACGTGACCGGTCTGACCGACGGCGCTGCGGTGACGACGGCTTCGGCGCCCGGAGCGGTGCATTCGTGACGACGCCAGAGCAATCCGATACCGGTCTCTTTCGCGAGAAAGCCGTCTCCGCGATCGACTCGGTCGAACGCTTCGACGAAGCGATCTCGATCGTTTCGGCGCGCGGCATCATCGCGCTCTCGATCATTGGCGGTCTGCTCGTGCTGGCGATGATTTGGTCCGTCTTCGGCCGCGTGCCCGTAGGCGTGCAGGGGCGCGGCGTCGTGGTCGCGGGCAGCGGCATCGCACCGGTCACGTCGCCGGCGGAAGGCACGCTGATCGAGCTTCCCGCTCACGTGGGAGATATGGTCGCGCAAGGCGAGGCGATCGCGCGCATGCGCACGAGCACCGGCGACATCGTCGCTCTGCGGGCGCCGGTCGCAGGGATGCTGGCGCAGCGCTCTCCGGCGCTGGGTAGCTTCGTGCGCTCGGGCGACGCGATCGCGACGATCGAACCGAGCGGCGCGGCGGCGACGGCCGTCGTGTTCGTTCCGGTCGAAACCGATCGCCGCGTCGCTCCCGGTATGGCGGTGCAGCTCTCGCCGGCCGACTCGCGCCCCGACGTGTTCGGCTTCCTGCGCGGGCACGTCATCTACGCGGCGCCGCTGCCGGCCACGGCCGACCGCATCAAGGCGGCGCTGCAGAACGACGCCGTCGCGGCCGAGTTTTCACCCGAGGTGCCGGTGCGCGAGGTGCACGTTGCGCTCGACGTCGATTCGTCCGGAAACCTGGTCTGGTCGGGTCTGCAGAACTCCGGGCGCGGACTCTCCGCCGGGATTCCCTGCTACGTGACGATCGTCGTGGAGGAACGGCCGCCGATCTCGTTCTTGCTGCCGCAAACGCACGGATGAAGCTGCTCGAGCGCAAGCCGCGCTCCAACGGCGAGCCGGAGAGCGGTTCGCCAAAGGCGGGCGAGTACCCCAAACCCGTACGAACGCCGACCGTCCTCCAGATGGAGGCCGTCGAATGCGGTGCGGCGTCGCTGGGCATGATCTTGGGTTACTACGGCAAGCACGTTCCGCTCGAAGAGCTGCGCGTGGCCTGCGGCGTCACCCGCGACGGCAGTTCGGCGGGTAACCTGCTGCGCGCCGCGCGCGCCTACGGCCTCCAAGCGCACGGCTTCAAGTACGACATCGACGATCTACGCGAGCTCAAGCCGCCGTTTATCGTCTTCTGGCTCTTCTATCATTTCGTCGTCGTCGAAGGCTTTACCAAAGACGGCGCGATGCTCAACGATCCGGCCGGCGGTCGGCGCCTATGCGACTGGGAGGAGTTCGACCGCGCCTACACCGGCGTCTGCCTGACGTTCGAGACGACCCCCGAGTTCAAACCGAGTAACGAGGTCCCCGCGACCACCAGCATCCTGCGCGCGCAGCTGGCCGGTTCGTGGGGCGCCGTGCTCTTCGTGATCCTTGCCGGCCTGATGCTGGTGATTCCGAACATCGCGCTGCCGACGTTCACGAAAACGTTCATCGACGAAGTGCTCATCGGCCGAAGTTACGGCTGGGTGCTCTGGATCGTGCTCGGCATCGTGGGCAGCATCGTGCTTCAAGTCTTTCTTCTGGAGCTCGAGCAGTACGCCATCGTGCGATTGCAGGCGAAGATCGCGCTCGCCAACGCCAGCCGGATGCTCTGGCACGTGATGCATCTGCCGATGACCTTTTTCGCGCAGCGCTCGCCGGCGGAGGTCGCCAACCGCGTCGCGATCTGCGACCGCGTGGCCGAGCTGCTGAGCAGCCGTCTCGCGGCCAGCGCGATCGGCGTGATCGCGGCCCTCTTCTACCTCGCGCTGATGGCTCGCTACGATCGCTTCTTGGCTCTCGTCTCGCTGGGGATCGCGGGCCTCAACATCTTGGCGCTGCGCATCGTGGCGCGCCGCCGTTCCGACGCCAATGCCGCGCTGCTCCAAGAGGAGGCGATGCTGCTGGGAAGCTCGGTATCCGGGCTCGAGCGGATCGAGACGCTCAAAGCCGGGGGAGCCGAGAGCACGTTCTTCATGAAGTGGCTCGGCCATCAGGCTCGCGTGATCAACGCTCGCCAGCGCTTCGCCGCGCCGTCGCAGATCCTCAACGCGGTGCCTCGCTTCCTGGTGACGATCAACGTTACCGCAATCCTCGCGCTCGGCGGCCTACGCGTGATCGAAGGAGCGATCTCGATCGGCACGCTCTTCGCGTACGCGCTGCTGATGCAGCTCTTCATCGCGCCGTTCACCACGTTCGTCGAGCTGGGTGCCGACGTGCAGGAGATGGACGGCGACGTGCGCCGCATCGAAGACGTGATGCGCTACCCCCCAGAGGCTCCGCGCGACATCGCGCGGGTCGAGCGCGTGCGCCTCGCCGGCGAGCTGGAGCTGCGCAACGTTTCGTTCGGTTACAACAAGCACGGTCCGCCGGCGATCAAGGATATCTCGTTCGTAATCGCGCCGGGACGCCGCGTGGCGCTCGTCGGGCCGTCGGGAAGCGGGAAGTCGACGATCGCGAAACTCGTCTCGGGGCTCTTCGTTCCGTGGAGCGGCAGCGTGCTCTTCGACGGCTTCGAGCGCGAGGCGATCGATCCGTCGCTCTTCGGCAGCGACGTCGCGTTCGTGGATCAGGAGATCTCGCTCTATCCGGGGACGATCCGCAGCAATCTTACGCTCTGGGATCCGGCGGTGCCCGACGCGGCGATCGAACGCGCGGCGCGCGACGCCTGCATCCATGCCGACATTGTCGGCCGCCCCGAAGGCTACGACGCGCTGATGGCCGAGGGCGGCGTCAATTTCAGCGGAGGCCAGCGGCAGCGGCTCGAGATCGCGCGCGCGATGGTGCGCGATCCTGCGCTCGTGATTCTCGACGAAGCGACGAGCGCGCTCGATCCGCTCACCGAGTACCTGATCGACGAGAGCCTGCGGCGGCGCGGCTGCGCCTGCCTGATCGTGGCCCACCGCCTCAGCACGATCCGCGACGCCGACGAGATCATCGTGCTCGACGGCGGCGTGATCGCCGAGCGCGGCACGCACGATCAGCTGATCGCGCGTGAAGGGCGCTACTTGAAACTGGTGAGATCGCAATGATCGCCGATTCCGAAGTTCGCATCGCCGGCGACGAAATTCTGATCCTGAGCAGCCACGCGCATACGTACCGCGTGCGTTCGGGAGAGGCGGCGATCTTTGTGGTCGACCTCGACGCCGCCGGGCATCCCGCCGGCCGGCGCTCGTTCCTAGGCGCCAGCGGCCCGGGAGACGTTGTGGTCGGCACGTCGTTCTCGGCCAACGGCAGCGTGCGTGCGCTGATCGCGGTCGGCGTCGTGCCGACCGTGCTCGAGCCGTGGGATCTGGGCGCCACCGAGCCCTCACAGCGCGACGAGGCGCTGGGCCGCTACATTACGACGCTGATCGGCATGGACTCGATCGAGGTGGACATGCAGATCGCGCGACCGGTGCAGCCCGGAGAGGTGCTCGAGCTGTCACCGGGAGAGCACGCGCACTCGTCGCGCCGGCTCACCTACGTTCGCATTGCGCGCGGGTCGGGTTCGCTGCTGGGCTCGCACGTCTTGGGATCCGATAGCGGCACGATCGTTCCGGTCGGCGGCACGTTTACGCTTCGCGCCGAGGAGTCGCTGAGGCTGCAGCCCTACAACGCGGCCGACCTCAAGGCCGAAGAGGTATTCGCCGGCATTCGGCTGGTGCACGATGCGTTCTGGAAGCGCTGGGAGACGCGCGTCGCCGAGGAGGATCAGCGGCGCGAATCGATGCGCCGCGCGACGCAAGCCTTCGACCAGCGCGCGCTGCGCAGCGGACTCGAAGAGGCGACCCATCTCTTCGAGCGCGACCGTTTGGCGACCGAGCCGGGCGACGATCCGGTGGTCGCCGCGGCCCGCATCGTAGCGCAGGCCGATAAGATCCCAATCGTCGCGCCGCGCGAGTCGCACAGCGAACCGCAGGCCGCCGTGCAAGCAATCGCCATCGAGTCGCGCCTCTCGGTGCGTCGCATCCGGCTGCGTGCCGGCTGGCAGCGCCGCGAGCACGGTCCGCTGCTCGGCTTCCGCGGCCCGCGGCACGAACCCGTGGCGTTGATGCCCCACGGCGGGCGGTCGAAGTACGTTTTGATCGACCCGGCGCGCTCGCTGACGCCGATGCGCGTCGACCCCGCGACCGCAGCGGAGATCGACGTCTGGGCCTACGTCTTCTTACGGCCGTTCAAGGAAGGGCCGATCGGCGTCGTCGACCTGATGCGTTACGGCCTACGGCACAGCGGCGTCGATATCGTTCAGATTCTGCTGCTCGGCCTTGCCGGCGGCATCCTCGCCGGCGCGGTGCCGCTCGCGACGGCGATCGTGTACGGAACGATCATTCCCGGAGCGATGCGGCCGCAGCTGCTCACGATGGGCTTGGCGCTGCTGGCCGTCGCGATCACCGCCGCGATCACCGAGATCGTGCGCGGCCTGACGATCGTCCGTCTCCAAGCGCACGTGGGATCCACGCTGCAGTCGGCGGTGATGGAGCGCCTACTGGCGCTTTCGGCCTCGTTCTTCCGGCGCTACGAGATCGGCGACCTCGCCAACCGGCTGATGGGCATCGACGCCATCGAGCAGTACGTGAGCGACATCACGATCTCCGCGCTGCTCAGCGGCGTCTTCTCGGTCGTCAGCTTCGCGCTGCTCTTCATCTACGACGTCGGCCTTGCGTGGCTCTGCGCCGGGCTGGCGGTCGTCGCGATCGCGGTAGCGGTGGTCGAAGCGTTCGTCACCCTGCCGCTGCGCCGGCAGATCTTCGACCGGGCGGGCAGCATCGCGGGCTTCGTGCTGCAGATCTTCAACGGCATCGCCAAGCTGCGCATCGCAAACGCGGAGACGCGCGCGTTCGTCGGCTGGCTGCACCGGTTCGTGGCCATGCGACGGATTACGACGCGCGCGAGCACGATCGTGTATCGCTTCGCGATCTTCGATTCGATCTGGCCGGCGGCGACCACGCTGGCAATCGTCGGCTACGTGTTCGTCGTGCGGCACGGACAGTTCTCGGCGAGCATCTTCATCGCTTCGAGCGCGGCGTTCGGCCAGCTCTTGGGCTCGCTGCTCGGCCTCGGCGACGCCTTCGTTCAGGTGATCCGCATCATCCCGCTTTACGAGCGCGCGCGGCCGCTGCTGCGCGAGACTCCCGAAATCCTCGAGGCCCACGGCGATCCCGGCACGCTCAGCGGGGAAGTCGAACTGCGAAATATCAGCTTCAGTTACGAGAACGCGTCGGCCGCAACGCTCGATCGCATCGACCTCAAGATCGAGCCCGGTTCGTTCGTCGCGCTCGTCGGCGCGTCGGGATCGGGAAAATCGACGCTCTTTCGCCTGCTGCTGGGCTTTGAAAAACCTGGCCACGGCTCGGTCCTTTTCGACGGCCACGACCTAGCAACGCTCGATCTCGCGGCAGTGCGCCGGCAGATCGGTTCGGTGTTGCAGTCAACCGGCGCGCTGCAGGCTTCGATCTTCGAAAACATCTCGGGCGCGCGCTTCATCACCCACGATCAGGCGTGGGACGCGGCGCGCCGCGTCGGGCTCGCCGACGACGTCGCAAAGCTCCCGATGAAGATGGAGACGTACCTCGGTTCGGATGGGGGCGGTCTGTCGACCGGCCAGCGCCAACGGATCTCGATCGCCCGCGCAATCGTCACGTCGCCGCGCATTCTGCTTTTCGACGAAGCAACCAGCGCACTCGATAACGAGACGCAGGCGATCGTCATGAAAACGCTGGAGAAATTAGATGCGACGCGCGTTGTTATCGCGCACCGGCTTTCAACGATTCAAAATGCGGACCGAATCGTTGTGATGGAAAGGGGCCGGATTATGCAGGACGGGAACTACGAGGAACTTATCGCAACGCCCGGCCCCTTTGCCGATTTGGCGCGACGTCAGTCAATCTAGACGACGTCGCTTTTCGTTTGGCTAGCCGCCAACCGGATTGGTCGGACGTCCCGGCGGGGTCGGATCGCCCTTGCCCGGATGGGTCGGGGGCGCGCCCGGACGGATCGGATCGATCGGGATCGGGTGGGTTCCGAGTCCGCCGCTGACCTTATCGAGTTCCTCGTCCTGGATGGGTTTCTTATCGTCGCTCATGGTTACCCTTTCTAGGTTAACGCGGCACAGTCGCCGCGCTTGGCCTTATTTCTCCTCTATCCGACCGACTCCTAGGGTGACTATGGTTTATGTTCTCAAGCATAAGGGTCGGAAAAGCGACGGGGGCCGGCAGGTCGGCCCCTTGCTTAATTTCTGGGATTTTTTTGGCGCCGGCAGGGTCGGCCGGCGGGCGTCGAGCTGCTCGGGCTCGATCGAGGTTGACCGTCTTTTTTCCCAGCGCGGGGGCCTAGTCTCTCTCCATGCCTCCGCCGCGGATCCCCTGGGACGGGGCTCGATCCTGCCCATCTCCTCGACGTGGTGTCCACCTTCGACGAGATTGCGGGGACCGGTATCTCTCTCGACTCCAAGGCCACCGCTGATGGTGTCCAGTTCCTTGCCGTCGAGTTCTTTATCGGTACGGTCGCTCACGAGAGCTCCTTTCAACGCGGCACAAACGCCGCGTTATATAAGGAGAATTCGTCGCTACCGAGCCGCCTCTCGCTTGCGCAATCGCAGGCGGTCGGTCTCCAGCAACAATCGCTTGCGCAGACGAATCGATTTCGGCGTCACCTCAACGAGTTCGTCGTCGGCGATGAACTCGATGGCGCGCTCGAGCGAGAGCAGCTCGGGCGGAGGGAGCTTGATGTTCTCGTCGGAGCCGGCCGCCCGCATGTTGGTGAGCTTCTTTTCGCGGACGACGTTGAGGCCGATGTCCCGGTCGTCGTTGGCCCGCCCCACGATCATGCCTTCGTAGACGTCGGTGCCCGGGCCGACGAAGAACCTTCCCCGCTGATCGAGCCCCATCAGCGCGTAGCCGGTCGTGCGCCCGGTGTCGCTGGCGACCAGCACGCCGACCCCTCGGTCGGGCAGCTCCCCCTGCCAAGGCTGATGGTCGTAGTAGGTGTGCGAGAGCACGGCGGTGCCGCGGGTCAGGGTCAGCAACTCGCCGCGCAGGCCGAAGATCGCCCGCGTCGGCATCGTGTACTCGAGCCGCTGTTCTTCGCCGATCGGCAGCATGTTCGACATCGCGGCCTTGCGCCGGCCGAGGGCCTCGATCACGGCCCCGGAATGCTCGTCGGGCACGTCGACGACCACGTACTCGACCGGCTCCCAGCGCTCGCCGTCGCGCTCGCTGACGATGACCTGCGGCTTGGAGACCGCCAGCTCGTAGCCCTCGCGCCGCATCGTCTCGATGAGGATCGCGAGGTGCAGCTCGCCCCGGCCCCGGACCTCGAACGTATCGGGGGAAGCGGTCTCCTCCACGCGCAGGGCGACGTTGGACTCCAGCTCCCGCATCAGCCGCTCGCGGATTTGGCGGGAGGTGAGAAAGCGCCCCTCGCGGCCGGCAAACGGCGAGTTGTTCACCTGGAAGAACATCGAGACCGTCGGCTCGTCGACCGCCACCGCGCGAATCGGCTCGGGCATGTTGGCGTCGGCGAGCGTATCGCCGATGTTGAGATCGTCGATTCCCGAGACGCAGACGATATCGCCGGCCCACGCCTCGTCGACATCGATGCGTTCGAGCCCGGCGAAGGTGAGCAGGGTGGTGAGGCGCAGCCCCTCGGCGACCGAGCCGTCGCGCGCGATCTTGACGATCGGATCGTTGCGGCGCGCGCCTCCGCGAAAGATGCGGCCGATGCCGACGCGCCCCACGTAGCGGTTGTGGTCGATCGCCGAGATCAGCAACGCAAACGGCCCGTCTTCCGCGGGCGCTTCCGGCACTTTCGCGACGATCGTTTCGAAGAGCGGCTCGAGCGAATCGCTCTCGTCGGCGAGCGAGCGTTTGGCGATGCCCGCCTTCGCGTTGGTAAAGAGCACCGGGAAGTCGGCCTGTTCGTCGTTTGCGCCCAGCTCGACGAAGAGATCGAAAGTTTGGTTGACCACCTCTTGCGCGCGCGCGTCCTTGCGATCGATCTTGTTGACCACGACGATCGCGCGCAGGTCCAGCTCGAGGGCTTTGCGCAGCACGAAGCGCGTCTGCGGCATCACGCCTTCGGCGGCGTCGACGAGCAGCAGCACGCCCTGCACCATCTGCAGCACGCGCTCTACCTCGCCGCCGAAATCCGAGTGTCCCGGCGTGTCGACGATGTTGAACTTTACGTCGCCGTGGCGTACCGCAGTATTCTTGGAGAGGATCGTGATCCCGCGCTCGCGCTCCAGCGGATTGGAGTCGAGCACGCGCGTCGCAACCTGCTGCCCCTCGCGAAAGACGCCGCTCTGCTTGAGCATAGCGTCGACTAACGTCGTTTTGCCGTGGTCGACGTGGGCGATGATCGCGACGTTGCGGATGTCTGAGCGAGTCTTCATAGGCGGTTCCGGCCCAGCGTAGCGCGAACGGCATGGCGGTGGCAACCATCGAAACGGCACGGCTGCGTTTACGCGAATGGACCGACGACGACGTCGAGGCGTGGATTGCGATGAACGCCGATCCGCGGGTCGCGGCGTTTTTCTCGAGGTCCTTCACGCGCGAGCTGTCGGAGAGTCTCGCGGCGAACATGCGGGCCGTGCTCGCCGAAAGGGGCTACGGCTGGTGGGCGGTCGAGGTGCGCGGGGTCGCGCCCTTCGCCGGGGTGATCTGCCTCCAGGAGGTGCCATTCCAGGCGCCGTTTACGCCGGCCAACGAGATCGGCTGGCGGTTGGCGTCGCAGCACTGGGGCAACGGCTATGCAACCGAGGGTGCGCGCGCCGCTCTCGACTTCGCGTGCACCACGCTTGGCTGGAACGAGGTCGTCGCGTTCACCGCGCAGACGAACGACCGCTCGCGCCGCGTGATGGATCGCCTCGGCATGACCTACGACCCCAGCGCCGACTTCGACCATCCACGCCTCGAGGAGGGCCATCCGCTGCGACGGCACGTGCTCTACCGGATCGCGGCACCTACGCGGGCGTGATCGCCGCGCTGGCCGCCGTCGCGGTGACGGGCATCGCGATCGTCTGTTTTCGCGCGGCGATGGCGGCCGGGGAAGGCACCGCCGGCGCGGCGGTGCGGATCTTGGCCACGCTGATCCTTCCGGCGCTGACGCTGGCATTTACACGGCTTTATTACTGGCCGGTCGCGCTCGCGGCGTCGTCGTCGATCGCGCTCGTGCAGCTTCGCGGCGCCGGAAGGTTTTCGTGGACTCGCCGGCCGTGGCCGTGGCTCGTGCTGCCGGCGGTGCTCACGGTCGCGCTCGTCGCGATCAAAGCCTCGTTGGCGATCGCATCGGTGCCCTACGACGTCGACAGTAATTTCTACCATCTGCCGATGGCGATCGCGTATCTGCAAGTGCATTCGGCAGTGCCCGCGCAGGTGATGTTCCACCCGGGCAACGCGGAGCTGCTCGACGCGCTGGGCTTGGGCGCGCTGGGAAGCGTCGGCGGGCAGACGCTCACCGAGACCCTCGTGGCCTTGACGCTCTTCTTGGCCGTCTACGGCGTCGCGGCCGAGGCGGGCGCGTCGCCGCCGGTGCGTTTTCTCGCGGCCTGCGCCGTCTTCGCGGTGCCGATGATCGGCGACCAGATCCTCACCTCGCAGAACGACGTGCTGGTTACCGCGCTGCTGCTGGCGGCGATCGCGCTCTGGCGCACCTCGGCCCCGCTCGCGGCGATCGCCGTTGGACTTTCGGCCGGCGCGAAGTTTACCGGTCCGGTCGAGGCGCTGGTGCTGCTGCCCTTCATCTGGGACCGCCGCGACCCGCGCTTTTCGTGGCGTCACGTCGCGCTCGCCGCGCTGATCGCGGCGCCGTGGTACGTGCGCAACCTCGTCGAGACGGGCAATCCGTTCTTCCTCGGCGGCCAGACCGCTGGATTCTCGTCAACGATTGCGGCGCACTTCGCGAGCATGGCGTCGTTTTGGGTGCTCACCGCGCTGCGCAACTATGGCGGCATCCTCACGGTGTTTGGCATCGTAGCGGCGCTCGTGCTCTCGCAGACGCGAGCGCTGCGGGGCACGCTCGCGCCGCGGTTGGCGGCGATGGCCGCGGTGCTGATGCTGATCTGGTTCGTCACGCCCAATACGGCCGAGACCACGCCGGGAACGCTCGACCAAATTCATTCGGGCTGGTCGCTGCGCTACGCGCTTCCGGCGATCGCGCTCTTCAACGTCGCCGCCGTGCTGTGGCTCGCGCGCACGAACCTCTACCTCGCGCTCGCCGTAACGACGGCCTTCCTGATCTTCAACGATCTGCGCGCGTACCACGGGATGCTCGAGGTCGACGCCGGCGTTGCGTGGTTCGCGCTGCCGCTGGCCGTGGCGTTCCTCGCAGCCGGAGCCGGGACGGTGCGCGCGCGCCTCGGCGCTGGGCTCGCGGTCGCGGGCTGCCTCGCGTTCGCGTGGCTCGAGATGCGCGGCGGCGACCGCATCGCCGCGATCTGGGACGCGCAATACGCGCCCGCCGTCGGCCCGGTGCTGCAGCTGGCTGAGGTGCGGGCGGCCCGGCGCGCCGCGACGATCGAGATCGAGACGCTCCCCGTGATCGGTCCACACTTCGAGCGTTACGTGGTGATCGGCACCGAAGGCACGACGATCGCCGCCTGGTGGCAACGCCTGCGCGACGAGGATCCACAAGTCGTGGTCGCGCGCGACGTCGGGAAGACCGGCCGCATGCACGACAAAGAAGTCTACCTCCGCGCCAGCGGCCGCTACCGCGAAACCTTCAACGAAAACGGTTCGAGAGTCTACGTGCCCGTGTCAGCCGCAACGTCACCCTGAGGATCACGGTGACGTTGCCCGATACCACTGCGTGAGATCGGATTTTAGCTTGGCGAGCGCGGTGGGATCGGTGTAGGCCATGTGGCCGGCTTCGAAGTGCGCGATCGTGAGGTTGCGGCGCAGGTCGGGCGGCAGGTGCAGATGCGCGAAGTCGTACTCTTGCTGGAAGTAGGGCGTCGAGAAATCATAGTAGCCCATCGCCGCGAAGACGCGCATGCTCGGGTTCTGCGCCATCGCTTCCGACAAGTCGACGATCGTGTTAGGGAATTGCAGCAGCGCGCTGCTGCCGCCGAGATCGGTTTGGTGCTTCCAGCTCCACTGTGAGAGCACGTCGATCAGCGGCAGGTACTCGAGATCGGTGCGGTAGCCGAGTTGGGCGCGCACGTAATCGTTGAAGATCGCCTGCACCTGCGGCGTGGTCGCCAGATCCGAGGTGTCCCACGCCGGTTCTTCGCGGTTGCCGACCGGATCGTAACCGAAGTAGCGCGCGTCCATGTAACCCACGACCTTCCCTTCCTCGCGCAGCAGCTCGCTGCGGAAGCGGCCCGGCGAGACGCGCAGGTTGGCCGCGCTGATCGTCGCCTGCGATAGCCCGGTATACGCGCTGAGCTGCGCGACGATCGCGGCGCGCCGCTGCGGCGAGAGCGAGTCGCCGGCGGCCAGCGCGGTGAGGTAGTCGGTAAGCGCGAAGTGCTCGACTTGCGCGAGAAACGTCGCGAGGTCGCTCGGACGATTGGGAACGCGGTGGTAATACCACGCTGCCGCGGCTTCGGTCGGCAGGAAGAGCACGAAGGACCAATCGTTGCCGCCGACGTTCTCGTCGTCCCAGAGCAGGTCGACGTTGAGCGCCGACGACATCAGCACGATGCCGTTGAGATCGATCGCTTGGCCGAAGCCGTTCTCCAACTGGCGCGCGACTGCCGCGGAGCGAATCGTGCCGTAGCTCTCGCCAAAGAGATACTTCGGCGAGTTCCACCGCCCGTTCTGTGAAAGGTAGAGCCGGATGAACTGCGCGAACGCCGCGGCGTCCTGGTCGACGCCGTACGCATCGGTGGCTTTGCCCGCGGGCAGCATCCGGCTGAAGCCGGTGCCGGGCGCGTCGACGTACACCTCATCGGTGACGTCGAGCAGCGAGTACTCGTTGTCGACCACGCGATAGGGTGCGCTTACGCTCTGCCCCGGCGGCGGCACGAGCACGCGCACCGGTCCGAAGGCGGCCATGCGCTGCCATACGCTCGAGCCGCCGGGACCGCCGTTGTAGAAGAACGTGACGGGGCGCGAGGCCGCGGCGGCGCCGTCTTTGGTGTAAGCGGTGTAGAACATCGAGATGTCGGGCTGATTCTTGGCGTTCTTGAGCGCGATCGTGCCGGCGCTCGCGGTGTAGGGAATCTCGTTTCCACCGAGGTGCAGAACGTGGTGCGTGACCGCGAGCGGACTCGTCAGTGCGGCGAGGAGCAGGGTGGCCAAAATCATGCGATCGAGGTTCCTTTCGTTTCGGGCGCCCAGAGCATTGAGATGACGAGACCGATCGCGGAAAGCGCGGCGGCGCCCAAGATGATGCGGGTTACGCCGAAGCGCGCCATCCCGATCGGGAGTAAGAACGTACCGGCAAACGCGCCGATGCGGCTGATTCCCGCGGCGAAGCCCGCGGCAGAGGCGCGAATCGAGGTCGGAAAGAGTTCGGCAGGATAGACGAGTTCGAGCACCGTCGCCGCACCCATGCCGACCGCGTAGGCGAGGAAACATGCGACGACGATCGCGGTGGCGGAGAACGGCAGAACGACGAAGGCGACCGTGGCGATCGCAAAGCCGGCGATGCCGACGGGGCGCCGTCCCCAGCGTTCGACCAACGGCATCGCAACGAATGCGCCGATCGCGAACGCCGCGGTGATCGCCACGCTTCCTACCGGCGAGCCGTTGCTCCCCAGGCCGAGCGCCGCGAGGACCGCCGGCGCGTAGGTGTAGATAGCGAAGAGCGGCACGGCTTGCAGCAGCCACATTGCGGAGACGAACGCGAGCTTTTCGCGAAATCCGCTCTGGAAGAGCGTCGCGAACGAGACGCGCGCCAACTCGCCGCGGTCGCGCGCTTCCAACCATAGCGGCGACTCGGGCGCGCTCGCGCGCATCAGCAGCCCTACCGCCGCGAAGATCGCCGGGCTGGCGAGGATCCACTTCCAGCTCTCCGGACCGGTGCGCAGCAGCGCATAGCCGGCGAGATAGGCGGTAGCCGCGCCGAGCGACCATACGCCTTCCATCGCGCTCAGCGCCGCCCCGCGCAGCCGCTGCGGCATGAACTCGGCGACGATCGCCGTGGCGATCGGATAATCGGCGCCGATCGCCACCCCCAGCACGAAGCGCAGCGCGATCAGCTCCCATGCCGAGGTCGCGAAGATCTGCGCGACCGCGACCACGACGAACGCGCACAGGTCGGCGATCATCAGGATGCGCCGCCCGTGACGGTCGGTCAGGTGCCCGAAGAGCGGCGCCCCGACGAGGATCCCGAAGAGCGTAGCCGCGCCAATGAGCCCGGTGGTGAGCGCGTTGAGCCCGAAGCGCGGCGTGAGCGTGATCAACGCGAGACCGACGCTGCTGAGGATGTAGCCGTCGCAGAAGACGCCGGCATTTGCATAGGTGAAGATCGCGACGTGCTGCCGGCTCATCGCGCAGGCTTTAGCCCAGCGAGCCTGCGCACCCGCCAAACGTGTGGATAAGCTGTGCGGGTGTGCGTTCCGGCGGCTTGCGCCCTACGGCATCATGAATGCATGAATCGCCGGCCCCGGCTCGCCCCGCTCCTGGCAGCCGCTCTCGCGTCGACCGCCTGCAGTGCAGCGCCGCCCGACCGGGCAGCGGGCGAGCTTCCTGCGGTCTCCCGTCTTGCGGCCGCGAACCTCTACGTCGCCAACCGTAACGGTAACAGCGTGACCGTCTACGCGCCCGGCGCCACCAAGCCGCTGAGAACGATCGTCGACGGCATCAGTCTGCCGGTCGCGGTAGCCTTCGATGCCTATCAAAATCTGTACGTCGCCAACGCGAAGGCCGGGACCGTAACGGTCTATGCGCCGAAGAGCACGTCGGTTTCGCGCACGCTATCGAAGGGCATCAGCAATCCTCGCGGCGTCGCGCTCGATGCGTCGGGCAATGCCTACGTGGCAAACGAGGGGCAGAACACGGTCACCGTCTACAAAGCGGGAACGACCGACTTGACGCAGGTGATCGAAGCGGGCGTCTTCGCGCCGCGCGCGCTGGCGTTCGACGCTACGGGGAAGCTCTACGTGCTCGACGAGAGCGCCGTCACCGTGTACTCGGCAAAACCGGCGCGGAATCTGCTGCTCACGATCTCGCAGGGCTTGACCTATCCGTTTGCGATGGCGTTCGACGGCGCGAACGATCTCTACGTAGCCAGCACGGGCAACAACACGGTGGTGGAGTACGCGCCCGGCACCAGCACGCCGCTGCGGACGATCAGCGACGGCGTCTCCGAGCCCGACGGGTTGACGCTGGACGCGTCGGGCAATCTCTACGTGGCCAACGAGCTCACCGTCACCATCTACCCGCCGGGTGGTTCGCAGACATCGCAGACGATCACGCAGGGGCTCAGTGCGCCGTTCTGCCTCACGGTCGATTCTTCGGGAAATCTCCAGGTCGCGAACTACCTCGCGAGCACGGTGACGCAGTACGCGCCGAAGACCGAGAAGCTGACGCGCACGATCTCCACGGGAGTCAACGTGCCGTATGCTTTGGGGTTTGGGCCGTGAAGCGCGGCGCCGCTTTCGCCATCGCGTCTCTCGCGTTTGCCGCCTGCGCCGGCCCGTCCGGAGGAGGCGCCGGGCTGCCGCGGCTGGGCGGAATGGCGGCGCGCGCCGCGCTACCGCTCTCCTTCACGCCGAAGAACCTCTACGTCGTCGACCGCGATGAAGGCGCCATCGCCGTCTATGCGCCGGGCACGAGCGACCCGCTGCGAGAGATCAGCGCCTACATTCATATGCCGACGTCGCTGGCCTTCGATTCGAGCGGCGACCTTTACGTTTCGAACTACAACGGTTCGTCGGTGACGGTGTACGCCGACGGCAGCGGGTTCAGCCGCGCGATCGACCAGGGGGTCTCCTATCCGCTGAGGGTTGCCGTCGCCAAGTCGGGAAACGTTTTCGTCGGCAATACGAACGATACGGTGACGATCTATAAAGCCGGAACGAACACGTTGCTGCAGACCGTCACCGACGGCGTCGACGAAGCGACCACGATACTCGTGGGGCCCACGGGAGAGCTGTACGTGGCGAACCTGCTGCCCTCGCCGGGAACCGTTACGGTGTACGACTCGAGCACCAAGAAACTCGTGGAGACGATCGAGGCCGGTATTTCGAAACCGCTCGCTTTGGCGCTCGATTCGAAGGGAAACCTTTACGTCGCCAACGCGCAGGCCGGCACGGTGACGGTGTACGCTTCCAACAGCACCAAAGTCTCGCGAACGATCAGCGACGGGGTGATCTCTCCCGACGCGCTGACGTTCGATGCGACCGGCAAACTCTACGTCGCCAACGCCGGAACGAGCAGCAGCACCGTTACCGAATACGCTCCAGGCAGCTCGAAGGTCGCTCGCACGATCTCCGCCGGCATTGCCAATCCCGTCTCCTTGGCCATCGGACCCTCCGGCTTCCTCAACGTGGCGAACTATAGTTACTATTCCGGAAGCGTCACCGAGTACGCACCCAATAGTTCCAAGGTCGCGCGCACGATCACGAACTACATCTACGGCCCCGTATGGCTAGGGTTCGGACCGTAAGCGGCCGGCCTTAGCTTTCGTGCTGTAGCGGTCCGCGACCGGGGGGCACCCGGCGCCTGCTCGAAACTCGAGCGAGCGTGGACGAGGAAGGAGCACCCGGCGCGCGCAGTTTTGGGCCGCTTCTGCGGCGGCACCGGCTCGATGCCGGGCTCTCGCAGGCAGCGCTCGCGGAACGCGCGCGGATGAGCACCAACGCGATCAGCGCCCTCGAGCGCGGCTATCGGCGTACGCCTCAGCGCGGCACGCTCGCGCTCCTGTGCGGTGCGCTGGCGCTGAACGAACCGCAGCGCGCGGCGTTCGAGTTGGCGGCGGCGCGTCCCACGGTGGCCCGCCTGCCGCTCAGCGCGTCGGCGCTGCCCATCGCGCTGACGAGCTTCGTCGGCCGCGAGACGGAGCTGGCGCAGGTGGCAACGCTGGTGCGCGAGCGCCGGCTCGTAACGATCGCCGGACCTGGCGGCATCGGCAAAACGCAGACCGCCCTGCAATGCGCCGCCACGTTGACCGACGCGGCGCAAGACGCGGTGTGGTTCGTCGATTTCGCACCGCTTGCGAATCCGGCTCTGGTAACCAGCGCGATCGCCGCCGCGTTCGATCTGCACGAGAGTCCGGACCTCCCGTTGCTCGATGCCGTCCGCAACGGCTTGCAGGAGAGAGCGGTGCTGCTCGTCCTGGATAACTGCGAACACGTCGTCGAGGAGGCGGCGCGCGTTGCCGAAGCGCTGCTGCTGGCCTGTCCTCGCCTGCGGATCTTGACGACGAGCCGCGAGCCCTTGCGCTGCGGGGGTGAATACGTTTACCGCCTGCCGTCGCTCGACGACGACGCGTCGGTCGCGCTTTTCGTCGACCGAGCCGTCGCCGCCGACCCCGGGTTCGCTCTGCACGACGGCAACGCCGCGCTGATCGCGCAGCTCTGCCGCCGGCTCGACGGCATTCCACTGGCGATCGAGTTGGCGGCGGCGAGCGTCAACGTGCTGTCGTTGGAGGCGATCGTCGAGATGCTCGCCGACCGCCTGCGACTGCTGCGCGGCGACGGCCCCAATCGCTTGCGCCGCCAGCAGACGATGCGTGCGGTGATCGATTGGAGCTACGATCTGCTCGCGGAGCCCGAAAGGCGGATGTTCGAACAGTTCGCCGTGTTCGCCGGCGGTTGCACGCTGCGCGTTGCCGAAACGGTGTGCCGCCAAGACGTGGCTGCGGGCGATCCGGCGTTCGCGCTCATCTCGTCGCTGCTCGACAAGTCGTTCATCACGGCCGACTTCGACGGGAGCGAGCCGCGCTATTCGCTGCTGGAATCGTTTCGGCAGTACGCAGCCGAGAAACTCGAGCACGGCGGCGAGACGGAGCTTACCGCGCGGCGCCACGCGACGGCCTACCTCGCCGAGGCCGAGCTCCTCGATCGCGCGTACGACTCGCAACCAGACGACGTGTGGCGCGGGCTCGTTCGCGAGGGTTTGGACAATTGGCGTGTGGCGCTGCAATGGGCGCTGGTCGACGGAGGCGACGTGGTGCTGGGGCAGCGATTGGCCGCGGAGCTGCGCGTGATCTGGCAGTACTTCGCACCGCTCGAAGGGCAACGCTGGCTGGCACTCGCGCAAGAGGCGGAGGGTCCGGCGACTCCCGCTGCGGTGCGCGGGAAGCTCGAGTTCACTTCGGCACTGGTCGCGTGGGTGCTTCGCGATCAGAAGGAGCATCTCGAGCGCAGCGAACGCGCCGTCGCGCTGTATCGCGATCTCGACGACGCGCTCGGACTCGCGCGTTGCCAGAACCTCGCCGGGCACGCGCTGGTCTCGCTGGGGCGATTCGACGAGGCGATGCCGCGGCTGCAAGAGGCGCTGGCGCTCGCCCGCGGCATTCCCAACCGCCGGCTGATCGCGTATACGCTGCGCACGCTCGCCTGGGCGATCGGCGTCGGCGGCGGCGACCTCGAGGCCGCCCGAGCAAACATC
Organism: Candidatus Cybelea sp.; assembly: GCA_035939175.1. Classification (GTDB taxonomy): domain Bacteria; phylum Vulcanimicrobiota; class Vulcanimicrobiia; order Vulcanimicrobiales; family Vulcanimicrobiaceae; genus Cybelea. The sequence goes on from DASZGC010000079.1 coordinate 95,393, forward strand.
ACGGAGGCGCTGCGGATCTACGAAGAGCTCGGTGCCAAGCTGAACGTCGCGTTCACGCTTTACGATCTCGGCGAGTGCGAGTTTTCCGCGGGCGCTGCGGACCTCGCGCTGACGCATGCGGCGGAATCGGTGGCGATGCTGCGCAGCTTCAACGACGCGCCGCTCGTCGCCACTGCGCTCGACAGCATGACGGTGTATCTCGTCTGGCTCGCGCGTTACGACGAAGCGCACGAGAGCGCGCGTGAGGTGCTCGAGCTCGCACGAACGAACCGGCTGGAAGTCCTCACGGCCTACGCGCTGCAGCACTTCGCCGCCATCGCGTTGTTGCGCGGCCGTCCGGTGCACGAGCAAGCGGCTCGCGTTCTGGGGTTCGTCGACGCCCGCCTGAGCTCGACCGGTGCGTTGCGCCTGCGCAACCAGGAGCAGCGTGAATACGACCGCGTTCGGACGATGTTGGAGGAACTTCTCGGCGCCGATCGCCTCGGAGTACTCATGGGCGAAGGGGCGACGGCGACCGAAGATGCGGCCGTAGCGGCCGCTTTGGAGATCTAAAAAAAGACTCCTCGCCCTCAACTTGTGTGGATAAGCTGTGCGGGTGTGCCTTCAGGCCGCCTCCGCGCCGGGCGCATCATTGGACGCATGATGCGCAAAACGATCTCTCTGCGCGCGTGTGCCGCCGGCGCGTGCGTCCTGTCACTGGCGGCCTGCGGCGGCAGGTCCTCGGCCGTTCCGGCGTTGCCGGCTCAAAGCGGGGCCGCGTCGACAGGCGGTGCGGCGCCGATGACCGCCAAGAATCTCTACGTCGCCAACCTCTCCGCATTCAGCTCGAGCGGCTCGATCACCGTGTACGAGCCCGGTACGAGCACGCCGCTGCGTACGATCAGCTCGGGAATCAGCTATCCGACGGGTCTGGCGTTCGATTCGAGCGAGAACCTGTACGTCGCGAATTTTGCCGGAAACGCCGTTACGGTTTACGCGCCCGGCGCGACCAAGCCGAGCCACACTATCTCCGCCGGCATGGACGGTCCTATCTCGGTGGCGCTCGACTCGACGGGGAAAGTCTTCGTCGGCAACAAGGGCGCGACCGTTACCGTCTATGCGCCGAAGTCCTATAAGCTGATCGCTACGGTTACGAACTGCATCCGGTTCCCCGGCGCATTAGCCCTTGACAAGTCCGGAAATCTCTACGTCGCCAACGGCGAGGGCGTTCCCGGCAAGTGGTCGGTCTGCATGTTCAGTGGAGACGGATATCGGGCGATCACCGACGGCATCAACGATCCTTACGCGATGGCGTTCGATTCTGCCGGCAATCTCTACGTTGCCAACTTCGGCTCCAACGCAGTCACGGTCTACCACCCGGGCGCATCGAAGCCGTTCACCTCGCTCGGGAGTAAAGACGCAGTCAGCGAGCCGGATGCGTTGGCCTTCGACGGCTCCGGCAATCTCTACGTTGCCAATACCGGAAGCAATGCGATCACCGTCTACGCGAAGACGTCGCTGAAGCTTATTCGCAGCATCAAGGACGAGGTCGACGTTCCCGTCGGCTTGGCGTTTGGTTCCTCGGGATACCTCAACGTCGCAAATTTCGGCAAGCCCTCCTCCACCGGATCGGTCACGGAGTACGCTCCGGGGAAGACCATCGTCAACCGGACGATCACCAAGGGCGTCGACGGCCCCGTCGCGCTGGGGTTCGGACCGTGAAGCGCCGCGGGTTTCTCGTTGCCGGCCGCCGCGCCGTGGGCCTAACCGCGTGCGTATTGGCGGTGGCCTGTGCCGGCCGATCGCCGGTGAGCGCGCTTCCCAGCGTGCTCGCGCAGATACGCCATCTGCATCCGCAAGCGGCGCAGAATCTGTACGTTTTGAATCAGTCGGCGAGAAATTATTACGGCTCGATTACGGTCTACAAGCCTGGTAGGAGCGCACCGTTGCGCACGCTCGTAGGAACGAGCAATCCGATTGCCATGGCGTTTGACTCTGCGGAAAACCTCTACGTCGTGGACTACATTACCAACGCGGTCTTGGTCTATCCGCCGGGTGCGATTAAGCCGAAGTACCGGTTTTCAGATGGAGTGAAGCAACCGATATCGATCGCAATCGACGCCTCGAACGACATCTACGTTGGGAATTTGGGTGGGCCGCCGTCGGTGACCGTCTACGCTGCGAGTTCGCGCAAGCTTCTCAAGACGCTCGTGAATTGCGTTAACTGGCCCGGAAGCTTGGCGACGGACGACTCGGGGAATCTCTACGTGGCAAACGGCGGAGTAGGCGACGCGGGGCCATTTTCCGTCTGCGTCTTCGGCACCAGTGGGACGCGAGCGATCACCGACGGAATCTACGATCCCTTTGCACTGGCGCTGGACGCGGCCGGAAACCTTTACGTCGCCGATTTCGACAATCGGGTCACGGTCTATCCGCCCGGCGCGTCGACCCCTTCCGCGACGCTCGGCAGCGCCAACGGCATAAGCCAACCCTGGGCGCTGGCCGTCGATCCTTCCGGCAATCTTTACGTTGCAAACGACGGAAACAACACCGTGACGTCGTATGCAGCGACGACGCTCGACCCGCTGCTCACGATCACCGACGGCATCAGCAACCCCTTCAGCTTGGCGTTCGGATCGTATGGGTTCCTCAACGTGGCTAACCTCGGCCCCAACAGCAAATCTCCCGGCTGGGTGACGCAGTACGCTCCGGGCAAGGTCACCTACGGTCGCAGGATCACCAAGGGAGTCGACAGCCCGACCCAAGTGGCATTCGGGCCGTAACCGTCCTCGGCGCGAGTTGTGTGGATAAGGTGTGCGGGTGTGCCTTCCAGCCGCCGGGGCCGGGCGGCATCATGAATGGCATGAGACGCCTATCGAATTCCACCCGCACGCTGGGCATCGCCGCGTGCGTTTTGGCCACCGGCTGCGGCCGAGGCTCGCAGGCGGGGCTGCTTCCCGCGCAGTCGCCGGTCGTATCTGCGCAGAGCATCCTCGGCCGGCCCCAACCGCTGACCGCGAAGAACCTCTACGTCGTCAACCTCCGCACCAATAGCCTCAAGGGCTCGGTGGCGATCTACAAGCCGGGAACGAATTCCCCGCTGCGAGTGATTACCACCGGCATCGACGTGCCCACCTCGGAGGCGTTCGACTCGTCGGGCAACCTCTACGTTTCCAATAGGGCTTCGAACGCGATCACGGTCTATGCACCCGGCGCATCGACGCCGAGCGCTTCGATCACGACGGGAGTCAGCGGGCCGCTGGTCGTAGCGCTCGACTCTGCGGGGAACGTCTACGTCGGCAACAAGACAACGAAGGACGTAACCGTCTACGCGGCGACGACTTATACGCCGCTCAAGAAAATCACGAGTTGTATCAAGTATCCCGGTGCGATTGCATTCGACAGTTCGGGCGGTCTCTACGTCGCGAACGGCAACGGGTCGCCTGCCCCATACTCGATCTGCGTCTTCCGCGGCAAAAACACTTACACGATTACCAGCGGCATCGACGACCCCTACGCGATGGCCTTCGACACCGCCGGAAACCTGTTCGTGGCGAATTACGGGGCAAACGACGTGACCATCTATACGCCGGGTTCGACGAAGGTCGCCAAGACTTTGACGCTGGACGTCAGCGCACCCGACGCCTTGGCCTTCGATAGCGTCCACAACCTTTATGTCGCAAACACGTCCGCGAATCGAGTGACCGTCTATCGCCCCGGGTCGCTCACGCTGCTGGCCAAGATCACCGCCGGAATCAACAACCCCGCGTTCATGGCGTTCGGTTCGTCGAAGTTTCTCAACGTCGCCAACGTCGCCTTAGGTAGCGATCCGGGTTCGGTGACGGAGTACCCGCCCGGTAAGACGGCGCTCAACAGAGAACTCACGCACGGAATCGATACTCCGGTGTGGCTGGCGTTTGGGCCGTGATGCTGCGACGAACGCTCCTCCATGCGCTCACCATCGCGGCCACCGGCGCGGCGGCCGCGGGCTGCGGCGGCCGATCGCCGGCACCCGTCCTGCCGTTCGTAACGGGGCAAACCGCGGCCGCGCACGCGAACGCGGTGCTTCCGGCGGCCGCGAAGAATCTCTACGTCGCCAACGCGTATGCCTACGGTTCGAACGGCTCGATTACGGTCTACAAGCCGGGCACGAGTACGCCGATGCGCACGATTACCGCGGGTCTGAGCTACCCGACGTCGCTCGCGTTTGACTCGGCGGAAAATCTCTACGTTTCCAACGAGTTCGGAAACACGATATCCGTGTACTCGCCGGGCGGCACCACGCCCAGCCACGTCATCTCGACCGCGGTCGACGCGCCGGTACGAGTTGCGATCGACGGCTCGGATAACGTGTACGTCTCCAATCTCTATTCGGCTGCCGTAACCGTGTACGCCGCGAAGACGTACAAACTCATCAGAACGCTGACCGGCTGCGGAACGCTTCCGGGATCGCTGGCGTTCGATAAATCGGGGAATCTCTACGTTGCCGACGACGCTACGCCGCCCGACGAGGTATGCGTCTACGCCGGCAGCAAGCTGACGCGAAAGATCACGACCGGGATCGACAACCCCACGGCGCTGCTATTCGACGGAACCGGTAACCTCTACGTGGCCAACGGCGATAACAGCACGGTCACCGTCTATCCGCCGGGAGCCTCGAAGCCCTCGGCGACCGTGAAGACCGGCGTGGCCTCGCCGTGGCCGATCGCGCTGGACTCCACCGGGAAACTCTACGTTGGAAACACGTTCGACGCGCACGTGAGCGTCTATGCGGCCAAAACGCTGAAGTACGCCTATAAATTCACGAGCGGCGTCAACTATCCGGTGAGCATGGCGTTTGGATCGTCGGGATACCTCAACGTCGCGGATCTCGGCTACAACGGCGAAGCCGGATGGGTCACCGAGTACGCTCCAGGCAAGACCACCTATGCCCGGAAGATCACGGTGGGAATCAACGGTCCGCAGTGGGTTGCGTTCGGGCCGTGAGCGTGCGACTACTGGCGTGCGGCGCGCTCGCGATCGCGGCCGGCTGCGCCGGCCTCTCGCCGGCGACGCCGCCCGCAGCACCGGCGACGGGCGCGGCGATGCCCGCCGGCATCAACCCGCGCGACCCGCTTACCTACGTCGCCGACGACGGACCGCCGGCGGTCGTGTACATCTACGACTTCCTCTCGCGCGTCGGAAAACTTACCGGGTTCAGCGACGTGAACGATTTATGCATCGACCACGCCCAAAACGTCTACGTGGCGGATCGCGGCGCGAATAAGCTCTACGAATACAAGCACGCGGGCACGGGCCGGATCGAGACGATCGCCGACACCGCGGGCTCGCTCTTCGATTGCGCCGCCGATGCGGTCACCGGCGATCTCGCCGCGACCAACGACGTAACCAACAGCGGCAGTCGCCCCGGGAACGTGCTCGTGTATGCCGGCGGTTCGGGGATGCCAAAGCAGTACGGCATCGCGAACCTGTGGTGGTACGACTTTGCCGCCTACGACGCTAGCGGCAACCTCTTCGTCGACGGCCTGACGGCCAAAGGCGCCGGGCTCCTGGCCGAACTTCCCAGAGGCGGCAGTGCGTTCAAAGTGCTCGCCGTGAACGCCGCGATCAATCCGGGAAGCATGCAGTGGGACGGCCATTACCTCGCGATCGTCGATCTGGGCGCCGTTCCCAATGAGATCGACCGGTTCGCGATCTCGGGGTCGCGCGCGACGAAGACCGGTGCGATGGTGCTCAAGGACGATACGTACGTTGCTTCGTTCTTCATCTCAACGTCGGGAACGCTCTCCGAGCTGGCTGCCACCAATGGGAACGCGCACGACGAGGGCCTCTACGTCTATCCGAAGAGCGGCAAGGCTGCGCTGACGATCGGCCGTTTCGCGAACCCGCTGGGCACGGTGATCAGCAATGCCCCGTAACGACTAAGGGAGTGAAATTATGAAACTGAGATACTCGGCAGCTCTGAGCTGCGCGCTCTACGCGGCGGGCGTCGCCGGCTGCCGCGGACCCCAGCCCTCGGCGCCGCTCCCCACGGTAGTGCCGCAGACGACGTCGCAGTCGCAGCGCGAGATGCCGCCACCGGCGGTCAAGAATCTCTACGTCGCCAACGACAGCGGCTCGGCTCCCTCGGTGAGCGTCTACGCTACCGGCAGCAGCAAACCGTTGCGTCAGATCACCGACGGCATGGACGGCGCAACGTCGTTGGCGTTCGATGCAAAGGGAAACCTCTACGTTTCCGACGATGCCAACTCGGCGATACCGGTCTACGCTCCGGGCGCCGTCAAGCGGATGCGAACGATCAAGAACGGCGTGGACGTGCCGGTCCAAGTCGCGCTCGCGTCTTCGGGCAACGTGTACGTGGCCAATAGCAACGGGACGGTGACGGTGTACAAGGCCGGGACGACGACGCTGCTGCAGACGATTCGCAAGGGCATTTCCAAACAAATCGGCGCGATCGCGCTCGATAGCTCGGGAACGCTCTACGTCGCGAACTGGCCCGACACGTCGTCGGGGCCGAGCTGGCTGTCCGAGTACTCGCCCGGCCAGATCGACCCGGTGCGAACGATCACCGTCGGCATCTCCTTCCCGCAGGTGCTTGCGTTCGACATTCTCAACGATCTCTACGTCGCGAACGTCTTCGGTGGAACGGTATCGGCCTACGCGCCCACCAAGACCAAGCCGTTCATGACGATCTCCGCCGGACTGACGGAGCCCGACGGGCTGGCGTTCGACGGCGCCGGCAATCTGTACGTCTCCGACGAAAACAACAATACGGTGACGGTTTACGGGCCGGGGAGCACCAAGTTGAAGCGGACGATCACCGATGGAGTCGTCCAGCCGGGCAATTTAGCCTTCGGCTCGTCGCGCTGGCTCAACGTGGCCAACGCACCCGGCGACGGCTGCGGCTCGATCACCGAGTACGCGCCCGGCAAGAGCACGTGGGGACGAAAGATCACCGACCAGATCTGCCTTCCCGTCTGGATCGCCTTCGGACCATGAAACGCTCGCACGCCGCACTCGCAATCGTTCTCGTCTCGCCGGCATTCTCGGTCGCGTGCCGCGGGCCGCAGCCGGTGCCCGACCTGCCGCCTGCCGCGCAGTCCGCTGCCGCGCGCCCGGCGCCGCTCGCGGCAACGAGCCTCTACGTTGCGAACTTCGAAGGCTACGTGACGGTCTATGCTCCAGGCACGAGCAAGCCGCTGCGCACGATCAAGGATGGCGTCTACTCTCCGTTCCTGATCGCCTTCGATCGCTTCGGCGACCTCATCGTCGGCAACCTTGGCCTCGGGCTGCACGAGGGCGACGTTACGGTCTACGCTCCGCGAAGCACTACGCTCTTGCGGACGCTCTCGAAAGACGGGCAAGTGACGGCGATCGCCTGCGATAGCTCCGGAAACGTCTACGTCGCCAACGATGACGGCGTCGTGCTCGTCTACCAGGCAAGGAGCACGAAGCTGCTGCGAAAAATCACCGACGGCCTCCAAGATCCCTACGGCCTGGCCTTCGATGCCTCCGGCGACCTCTACGTTCTCGACGAAGAGAATTACGGTTACGTGAACGTCTACCGCGGAAGCGACGACAAGCTCATCGGCCAGATCACCGACGGCATCGACAATCCCAACGCGATGGCTCTCGATTCTTCGGGGAACCTTTACGTTGCCAACTACAATAACGTCACCGTCTACGCCCCGGGAACGACCAAAGCCTCGCGCACGATTAGCAAAGGAATCTTCAATCCGGATGCGCTGGCGCTGGATGCCTCCGGCGACCTCTACGTCGCGAACTATTCAAACTCGGGAAGCGCCGACGTCACCGAGTACGCCCCCGGAGGCTCGTCGCCGATTCTCACCATTACGCAGGGTGGCGGGATCCCCAAGGCCTTGGCGTTCGGCTCCCACGACTTTCTCAACGTCGGCGACTTCCCGCCGTCGGGCTCGCGCAACGGATGGGTGAACGAATATTCCCCCGGCAAGAGCAAGCCGGGACGTACGATTACCGACGGGATCGCGGAGCCCTGGGGATTGGGATTCGGGCCCTAGCGCGTCGAACTCGACGGCGTGGGAAACGTGCGTCGATTCCTGCGCCTTGGCGGTGCGTGCGTCGCGCTCGTCGCGCCGGCGGCATGCGGTACCGGTGAAGGCATCGCGCCCTCACCAGCGCAGCCGAATCATGCGACCTCTTTGCTTGCCCGCAGGGGGCCCGCGAGCGGGCCGGTGTTGCAAACGCTGTGGAACTTCACGGGTGCCGCCGACGGCGCCGATCCGATCGGCGGCGTGATCGCCGACGCCGCCGGAAACCTCTACGGCGGAACGATCGCCGGCGGTCCCGTCGGTTATGGAACGATCTTCGAGATCGCGGGCTCGGGGCCGCGATATCTGGAGCGAACGCTCGTAACGTTCACCGGCCCTAACGGGAACAGCGCGGTCGGTTCCTTAGCACACAGTTCGTCGGGAGAGCTTTACGGAGTCACGACGTGGGGCGGGAGATACGGTTATGGCACGGCCTTCCGCGTGTCGACGAAACCGCCGTTCGCAGAGAGCGTGATCTGGAGCTTCGGCGGGAACCGCAACGATGGCGGAAACCCCGAAGGCGGACTCGTGCTCGACGACAAGGGCGCGCTCTACGGCGTCACCGCGAGCGGGGGTATCAACGGCGACGGCATCGTCTTCAAGTTGATCCCTTCGGGCAGTGGCTACATCGAGGCGATCCTGCACCAGTTTGGCGGCGTCGGCGACGGCAAGTATCCCGACGCACTCCTCACGCTGCGTCCCGGCGGGGTGATCTACGGTACGGCCGGGGGTGGCGGAACCGGCTGCAGTCACGGCTGCGGCATGGTCTTCGAGCTGATCCCGTCGGGTCCGCGCTACGACGATCGCATACTCTACCAGTTCAAGGGCTTCAGCGACGGCTCGGGGCCGTCGTCTGCGGTGACGTTCGACTCCAAGGGCGCGATGTATGGGGTGACGGAATACGGCGGCGGCACCGAGTGCGCCGACGGATACGGGTGCGGCACGCTCTACAAACTCACGCCGTCAGCGTCGGACTACCACGAGCGCGTGCTCTGGAGTTTCGGACGCGGAACCGACGGCTATTACCCGACGAGCAACGTCCTTCTCGGTCGAAAGGGCGCGCTGTACGGCACGGCGTGGCAAGGGGGAGCGCACTACGGCGGCACGGTGTACGAGCTCGTGCCCAAAGGCTTTAACTACAGCGAGAGCGTGCTCGTGAACTTTACCAACGAAAACGGCAGCGGTTACGACCCGGAGGGCAACCTCGTCATGGACGGCCACGGCCGGATCTACGGCACCTGTTACGCGGGTGGAAACGCCGCGTTCGGCGGCGGCACCGTCTTCGGCTTAACGCCGTAAGAGCAGGCGCCGCGATCGCCGCTCATTTGCTTACGGGACCGATTGCCTTCTCGAGAAGGCGACAGTCGTCGGGGCCCACTTCTTTCGTCATCAACTCGTTGAGTAAACCATTCATCCGCATGATCAGCGGCTCGTACTTTTGGGGCTCGAGCACGAGATTGCGCACTTCCCCGGGATCGCTCTCGAGATCGAAGAGCTGGACGTCGTTGTTCTGCAGGAGGTCTTGAAGAGTTTGGGGCGTGTTGCAAGCGGTCGGCGCATAAAAGCGTGCGAACTTATAGCGCCCGTCGAAGACGAGAGAGATGAAGCCGCGTTTGCTCAGGTCCGCGTTCGCGAGTGGCGGAGTAGGCTTGTTCATGAACAGGCTCTCCATCGTCTCGCCGAGGAAGTCGCCGTCGACGGTGCCCGCGCCTAGGTAGTTGAAGAGCACGCCGGGGCGTACGGCATCGATGCTTGCACGTTGCGGATCGGCGAGCAAGGGGGAGAAATCGTAACCGGGGAGCGCGCTCACTTCTTGCGGGCGCTTGGCGTCGGGGAGTCCGGTTAATCCGACGAATGTGGGAAGCAGATCGAGGTGGCTCGTTAGCGCCGAGCACGTAGTGCCGGCCTTGGCTTTGGGGTGCGTGACGATCAACGGCACGTGGATGTTCTCTTCATAGGCAAACGGCCCCTTACCCTTCATCCCGCCGTGCGCGCCTCCCATCTCGCCGTGGTCGGCGGTAAAGACGATGGCGGTGTCGCGCCACAGATCCATTTCGTCCATCACGTCGACGATCTTTTGGAGACTGCGATCCACATCGGCGATCGAATTGAGATAGTAGTTGTAGAAGATCGTCCACATGTCCGCGCGATCGGTCGGAATCGCGCCCGACCACGCATCCCAGCCCTTTTTGTACTCGACGAGCGCATTCGGCATGCCGGGACCGGCGAGCGATTCCTGCAGGCTCGCAGGGAGCGTGAAATCCCATCCCTTTTCGTAGAGCGAGTCCGGGGGCGGCGGCGGAGATGCGAACGGAACCACGGCTTTCTGAACCGGCGGCTGACCGGCGACGTTGGCGTTGCCGTACATGATGTCGTGGGGATTGACGAGGCTGGCAACCATGAAAAACGGCTGTCCGGTGCGGCGAGCGTCGCCGGCCATGGTATGCAGCCCGCGAACGGCTTCGCCGGCGATATACGGATCGTTGTTGAAGCCGCTGTAGGGTTCGCTGCCGACGTCGCCGCCGGCGTTGAACACGTCGAATCCATAAGCCTGGATCGCGTCGGTGTAATTGATCGTCGACTCGGTCGCGAGGATGCTCTTGTCCATCTCGAACTTGCCGAAGTAGGCGGTCTTGTAACCGAGGCCTTTCAGCACGGAGCCCATGTTGGGCATCTTCGGATCCAGGCTTCGCGTGTACGAGTACTGCATCTGATCGATGACGCCGGTGACGTGGGGCGTCTGCCCCGTTAGGAACGAGGCGCGCGATGCCGTGCACATAGCCGAAGTAATATAGTGGTGCCCGAACGTGACGCCGTGACGTGCGAGCGCGTCCATGGCCGGAAGAGCGTAGCCGGAGGCTGCGAGCAGCTTCTCGACGCGCTGGTCAAGAATAATGAAGACGATATTGTACGCCATACGAGGGGCCGCGCTTCGCGCCGCGGTATCTCTCCCCCTGGACACGCGGAGCTGGGCCAGAGAGAGCGGCCGTCCGAGAGCGAGGGGAGCATCGTGAAGCATTTCTTATTCGCAGTTGTGGTGCTTGCGGCGATCGCCGGAGTGCCGGCGGTCGCGCCGGCGCAGACCGTGATCGTCAACGGGCAGCAGCTCTACCTCAATCCGGGGCCGATCGTGCGAGAGGGACGCGTTTTCGTTCCTTTGCGCGGCATCTTCGAGCGGCTTGGCGCGAGCGTCGTCTATTCGGCCGGCACGATCAACGCGACCAAGGGCGGCACGACCGTCTCCCTGCGGATCGGCTCGACGCAAGCGACGGTGAGCGGACAGGCGCAGACGCTCGACGTGGCGCCATTCATCGTTGGAGCGACGACGTACGTGCCGCTTCGCTTCGTGGCGCAGTCGCTGGGCGCGCAGGTCGGCTACGACGCAGCGACCCACGTGGTCTCGGTCGAGTTGGCCGGACAGATGGTACCCGTGCGGCCGCCGCCGCGTCCCAATCCGCCGCCGATGCCTCAGCCCGTGCGCCTCGTCGATCTGCGCAACCGGCAGCCGGGCGCCGGAGAGCGCGTGACGGATCGCTTCGTGCGGATCTCGGCCGATTTCACCTACCGCGTCGATCCCGGCACGGTGCGCGTGTGGCTCGACGACAACAACATCACCTCGCGGTGCAATATCTCCGGCAGCGGCTTTGCGTACAAGCCGATTTCGCCGCTCGAATTCGGCTCGCACGGCGTACGCGTCACGGGCCGCAACGGCGACGGCTCGCAGTTCAGCCGCACGTGGTCGTTCTCCGTCGCCGGCTCGCCGCCGACCTCGCAGCCCGCGAATCCGATTCAGGTGCGCGCGATGCAGCCGTCGCCCGGCACGGGCGTCGACGATCGCTTCGTGGTGATCAAGGCGGAGTTCTCGCGCGAGGTTAGCGCCGACAGCGTGCGCGTGCTGCTCGACGGCAACAACATCACCTCCCGCAGCGGCGTGTCGTCCACGGGTTTCTCGTACAAGCCGCCGGCGCCGCTCGACTTCGGCTCGCACACGGTGCGCGTGACCGGGCGCGGACCCGCGGGCGGCTCGCCATTCGACCGCTCGTGGTCGTTCCGGGTAAACCGCAGCGGCCCCACGATGCACCTGACGATCAACCAGCCGGCAGCAAACGCGCCCGTCAACCGCACGTTCACGCTCGCGGGCAACACCGTTGCCAACGGTGACGTGAGCGTGACGGCCGGGGTGACGCCGTCGGTCGCCGGTCAGTTCACCGGTTCCACCACTGCGGGACCGATGGGCAACTTCCGCCTGCAGGTGACGTTGAAAGCGCTGATGGGCCAACAGGCCGTGAGCGTGCGCGTCAGGGTAAGCGATCCCGCAAGCTCGCAAACCACGGAGAAGACGCTGCAGCTTCGATTATCGCCCTAGCGCGAGGGAAACATCCCGAGTCACTCGGCCGTATTCTGGTCGTGGTTCGCCGGCGGAGTCACCGGCGTTCACCCAGGAGGAGCACGTGTCTGCAATCGCCGTATCCCCCGTCCGCACCACCGGTGACGTTTCGTTGGTTCGTCTGTACCTGCTGCGGGCCTTATACTTATTTGTCGTGGTCGGACTCGCCGGCTTAGTCTGGCCCGACGTCATCAATCCGGGAAGACATTGGGGCGTGGTGGAGGGGCAAGCCTACTGCATGCTCGCGGCCTTCTCTTTAATGTGTCTCCTCGGGCTGCGCTATCCGCTGCAGATGATACCCGTGCTGCTCTGGGAAGCGACCTGGAAGACGCTTTGGCTCGCGATCGTTCCGCTGCCGCAATGGCTGGCGGGGCACGTCGACGCGTCGCTGAACTCATCGATCTTTGCCTGTTCGTTCGTCGTGCTCGTGTACGTCGCCATTCCTTGGCCGTACGTCTTCGCGCAGTTTGTGAGAGCACGCGGCGCGCGGTGGTGGTGACGGCGCCGGGCGCCTCTATCGCGGCGGCTCCGGCCAGCGATCCGTTGCCACGGCCGCCGCGATGTCGACGTGCCACGGAATGCCGAGAAATTGCTCGCGGTCCTCGGTCTCGAGTTCGAGAGCGCTCGTGACCATCAAGGCGTTCGCTCGTTCGAGCGCGCGCTTGGACTCCGCAGGCGCGCCGTCGAGGCGTAATATCTGGGCCGCGACCCAGTAGCCGTAGGCCGGCCACTCCGTCGCGCGCACGATCGCATCTTCGTCGGAGAGCAGTTGCCGCACGGCATCGCGCGCGGCCGGAAGATTGCCTAGCGCCGCGTGCCAAATCGCGACGTCGGCAAGCGTCTTGCTCGACCAGACTTGCGACTCGGAACGCGAACGCACCTCAAACGATTGCTCCGCGAGCGCGATCGCGCGCACGTACTCGCCCGCAGCGCCCGTAGCATATGCGAGGTTCTCCAGCGCCGACGCCTCGAGCAATCCAAATCCGCAGCGACGGGCTTCGTCGATTGCGACTTGGCTCCCACGATGGGCACCGGCGACGTCGCCAACGCAGGCCTTCAGGAAGATCAGGTTCGTCAGACCCGCGATGCGGCCTCGCTCGTCTTGCATGCTCGCGAAGAGCCGTACCGCTTTTTCGGTCGCCGCGACGGCACGGTCGAAGAATCCCAGCCTCGTTTCGAGCAGCGCGCGATTCAGCAAGCAGCCCGCACTTCCGGAGACGTCGCCGATCTCATCGTAGATCGGAACGGCGGCATCAAAGTGTTCGCGCGCCCGCGCGTATCCCGTCCCGCTGGCCGTGATTGCGACGGCGAGCCGGCTGTGCGATATGGCTTCGTGCAGCCGATCGCCGAGGTTCACGGCAAGTTCCAGCGAGCGCGCGGCCATCGTCTGACACCGCGCGATGGCGCGGTGCTGATAGGCGACGATCCAGCCGCTGGTCAAGGCGAGTTGCTCGAGGAAAGGATCCCCCACGCGTTCGGCGACCTGCGCCGCTTCGTCGAAGAGCGCCTCGGCCGAGGTTAGAAGGCCGCGATACGCCTCTGCCTGCGCCAGCGTGCAGAGCGCCTCCGTCATCTGCGTTTCGTCGCCGGCAGCACGACAGCGCGCCAGCGCCACCTCAGCGGCCGCGGCCGATTCCGGCATACGACCGAGGGTGAACTCGAGCTTGGCTTGCGCCAAGTGCAATGCCGCATCGCGCCGCGTATCCTCTTGGGGGAAGGACGAGTGCAACGCTTTGGCCGCCTCGTCGAACATCTCCCGATCGCCGATCGCCGATGCAAACTCGATGCGATGCAGCAGCGTCGCTTCGTCGAGCTGCGCGTCGTCGAGCTCGGAGCCGATACGTTCGAGAGCCGTAATCGAGGCGTTCCACGACGCCCGGTCGCCGCCGCGGGATTCGATCGCCACGCTCTCGAGAAGAAGATCGGCGCGGGCGCGCGGCGTCGCGCCGAGGGCAAGCCCGCGAGCGCACTCCATGCGCGCTTCGCGCGGGGCTCCGACCGACATCGACCGCCGCGCGGCCGCGAGGTAACAGCGCGCGGCTTGCTCGACGTCACCGGCGGCCTCGTAGTGTCCGGCGAGCAGCGACGAAAGCTCCGAAGCACGTTCGGGATAGAGCCGTTCGAGAGCGCGAGCGATTCGCCGTCGCCGCACCGCGGCATCGGCTGCCGAGACGCTGCGCGCGATCGCCCCTTGCACGAGCTGGTGGCCGAAGATGTATGGGAGAATGCCTCGCCCGGCGGTCTCTTGCACGAGACGGCGATCGAGCAGCTCGTCTAATGCCCGGTCGACCGTCGCGTCGCCGTAGCCGGTGACGTCGCGAACGACCTCTGCGGAGAAGCGCTGGCCGGCGAGCGCCGCGACCTCCGCGACCGTCTGCGTTTCGGGCGAAAGCGCGCCGACGCGAGCCTCGACCAGCGACGCGATCGTTGCGGGAACCGATTCGTCGGCGAGCGGCGTTTCGAGCAGCTGCGTGATAAAGAGCGGATTGCCGTTGGAGCGGCGATGCATCGCGGTTGCGTACTCTTCGAGCGCTCCCGTGAAGCTCGCCTCGCTTTCGGCGACGATGCGCTCCACGGCGGTTGCATCGAGCGGCAGAACCGACAGCGACGAAGCGTTCCCTTCGATTCTGGCATCGCGTTGCAGCTGACGCAGCGGATGGCGCGGGAGCGCCTCGTCGTCGCGGAACGTGGCGAGCACGAGTATTCGAGAGCCCGACGTGCGGCGCACCAGGAACGCGAGCGCATCGAAGGTCGCCTGGCTCGCCCAATGCAGATCCTCGAGGACGATGAGTAACGGACGCACCCTTGCGAGACCGACGAACGCGCGCGTGAGCGCCTCGAAGAGCCGCAGTCGCTGATCGTCGGCACCGATCGGAGGCAGCGCGGGAAGCGCGTCGATGCGCTGCCCGATCTCGGGCAAGAGCGACGCGAGCACGGAGAACCACGTCGGTCCGATGTCGAGAGCCGTAACCAGCGGCATCTGCCCGCGCAGCGCTTCGACCAGCGACTGATACGGAAATGCCTCGGGGAATCCCGTTGCGCCGAAGAGCGCGCGGCCGCCCGATTCTTCGATCGACGTCATGAACTCGCGCACCAGGCGCGATTTGCCGATGCCCGGCTCGCCGCCGATGAAGACGACGCTTCCGCGACGCATCGTTGCCCGGCTCCACGCCTCCGAAAGCCGCTCGATCTCGCGCTCGCGTCCGACGAACGGTAACGGCCGGCTGCGCTCGCCGATTGCGGCGATGACGGCGGCCTCCGCCTCATCATCCTGCTCGTCGGGTGCGGCGCCCTTGACGATGCGCTCGGCCACGGCGACCGTTTCCGGCATCGGATCGACGCCCAGCTCTTCGCGCAGCCGCACGGCGAACTGCCGGTACTCGCTGATTGCGCCCGCCGCGTCGCCGGACTCGTACCGCAACGATATGATGCGGCGAACGATGTCCTCGCGCCACTGATCGGCCTCGAGTATGCGGCGGCCGATGGCGATCGCCCCGGTGAGATCGCCGCGTTTTCTTCTCTCCGACACGAGGCGCGTCAAGACCGTTAGGTAGATGCTCTTGAAGCGTTCGCGAAAACCGTAGAGCCACTCGTCGTACAGCTCGGGAAGAAAATCGCCGCGGTAGAGATCGGCGGCCTCGTCGAGACGCGTCGAATCGTTCGCTGCAGCGGTGAACGCGTCGATGTCGAGCTTGAGATCGACGTCGGAGTTCCACCAGACTTCCTCGGCGTTCGTACCCACGAAATCGCTTCCCGGCGCGGGGAGGACGCGCAGCAGGTCGCTGATCGTCGAGCGTAGGCGTCCTCGAGCGGAGCCCTCTTCCTCGTCGGGCCAGAACAGAAAGGCAAGGTAGTCGCGCGAGATCGGGGCCGTGCGGTGCATGAGAAGATACGCGAGAAGCTGAAGCGTTTTGCGCGGCGTGGCCAGCCGAAACGCTTGACCGTCGACCTTGATTGCTACCTGACCTAAGAGCGCCACTTCGAGAGACCGGCGCTTGGTCGACGTTGCAAGTTTGCTCGTAGCGCGCTGAATTCTACTCGTCTCCGAGCGCTTCCTCGGGGGCCCGCTCGTCGGGATCTTGGCCGAGGCGCAGCGTGACGAAGTCCCAGAGGTCGCGAAGCTTGCCCGAGGCGATGCGAGCGGCACTGGCAACTTCGTAGATGCTCCCGCGCCATGCTCCTCTGGACGAGGACGGTTCGCGCCACAAATGCAGAACGAACCGATGCTCTTCGCGTCCGGCGTCACGCTTGCGTTGATCGTGCATCATCCTTTCGATTCTAGGAGCTTGTGCGGCTCCTCGTGAGATAAAGGGGCCCATCGGAAGCGATGGGCCCTGCGATCGGCGACGATGGCGATCAGGTATTGGTCATCAGGAAGTGAAACGGCGTATCGACCAGCGAGCCACTGGTGGTGAGGATGCGAATCTGCATCTTGACGGTACCGTTGCTGCCGCACTGGATGTAATCGTAGTCATTGGCGACGGGCGGGGTGCCGGAGTATCCGGCCGGCGTCGCCAGAATGCTCGGGCAATTCTTGAACTCACCGGCGGGTACGGTGATCGTGTATTCGCCGGTGCCGTCGTGACTGACGCTAAAGCCGGACCCGGCGGCGATCGTTCCGCTGGAGCTGACGACGCCCGCGAGAGCGGTCGGCGCCTTCTTACCATTGGGCTGGAATCCCATTTGCGTGGGGTAGTTGGTGACGATTCGGGCCGAGGCCATTCCGGCGGTTGCGATGATGAAGCCTGCGGCCAGAGCGAGAACGGGTTTCGTAAGCATTTCTCAGGTGTACTCCGTTTAGATGGCCGTTTTAGAACGGCCGGCGTGCTGTATGAACGCAGACTATCAGACCGCCCGTACGAAAACGTCCGAGCGCCGTCGGTGCCCGTCGGGGGAGTCGTGAAGGCCGGTCACCCTCGGAGCAAAAAGTCCGCTCTGGAGCTCAGTCGGCCCCTAATTCCACCGGCTTCGAGGAGGTTCTTAACCTATGGTTCGTCTCTGGCTCGTCTTGCTCGCCGTCGTCGCGCTCGATGCGCCCGCCTTTGCGCAAGACGAGCAGTACGCTCCGGGAGTCTGGAAATATCGTTCCGTCGCCTGCGTGGACACGACCGTTCGATCGGTTCAACCGCGCCTCATGTCGGATGACCAAAAGACGTATACGCCGGCGGATTTCCAGCAGAGCGGCGTGTTCGTCGAATTTAATACGACGTTAGGGTCGGATCCGGTGAATCGAAATATGCGAGCCGCGGTTACCCACTATCAGGGCACGCCCGGCAACGCCATTATGATCAGAGAGCACCGGGGCGATAAGGTGCAGGTCTGCTTCCTATCGAGGCCGGCCCCGACCCTCTACTGCGATCCGGATACCGACGGCAGGGGACGGATGTTCCGCGTGTACGACTACCGGCAGCACGCGCAGTATTCTGGAATGAACAGCGAGCACGACTGCGGCGGCGCGTAGCCGCCGCTAGCCGTGCGCGACCGTTAGCCTCTCGGAGGCCGTCCGCCGCCTCCGGGGTGGCCGCCGATGCTGCCGCCGCCGGGGTGACCGCCGCCGAAACCGCCCGGAGGACGTCCGCCGCCGATGCTCCCGTGCGACGGAGCGTGATACGACGCAGCGCCGTGCGAGGGCGCGCTGACGCGGCCGCTGCTGCGCATGCCGACCTGCGAATGCGAGCTGTGACCCGACGTTAATCCGACGTTCGGCGAATGGTGCGTCGCCGCGATCGTACCGCTGTGATGGCTCGCGGTCGAAGGTGCGCCGTGATGCGCGGCCGCGAGCGTTCCGTGGTGCATCGTCGAGGCGTGCATCTGGTGCAACGCGGTGTGACGATCGGCCGCGGTGATCGCGTGCGGAGCGCCGGCGCGAGGATGTCCGTGGTTGACCGCGGCGAGCATGCCGCGATCGTGCGCGGCGACGCGCTGATGCGCGCGCTGCGCAGCCGTCGCGCGGACCCCAGCTCTGCGTGCGGCGATCTGACCCGACGTGGGATGAGCGCGCACGCCGTGCGGGCCGCCGTTGAAGCTGGTGCGCGAGCTGCTAATCGTGCCGTGGCGGATCACCGTGCGATTGACGTACGTGTTGTGGATCACCGTGCGATTAACGTTCATGACGGCGGTGTTGTAATTGAACGCGCCGCCCGACCAGTACCCGCCGACGAAGCCGGTGCCGAAGTATCCGTAGCCGTAGTTAATGCCGCCATAGAAGCCGACAGTCGGGCCCCAGTATCCCGGATACCACGAATAGGCGCCGTTGAGGTATCCCCAATAACCGGGCGTCCAGTAGTCACCGACGACCGGGGGAGCGACCCACGCGCCCGGCACCCAGTAGTAACCGTACGAGCCCCAGGCCCAGTAACCGGGCGTCCACTGGTATCCCGGATATGTTGCCACGGGCTGCGTGTAATACGGAAGTGCGGGCGGAGGATAGCCTGCCGACACGCCGACACCCCATCCCGGGCCGCCGAATCCGACTCCTACACTGAAGAACTGCGCCGACGCCGCGAGCGGCATGGCGGCGAGAAGGATGGTGGCGGTTAATGTTGCGAGCGATCGTTGCAATCGCATGGTGATCTCCTTTGCTGGCGCTGGGTGGCACAGCGCGGACGTCCTTGCGGTCCTACCCAGGTTTCCGGCGCGCTAAAAACGGTTGCTTGGCCGAGAGCGCGGGGCACCTCTCGTTTGCGCGGCGGCCTCGATTGCGTTAGGGTGCCGCTGCCCCAGGTTGGCCCAAGAAAGCCTCACGTAGAATCCAAGCATGAACAAGAGCTTCTTAGCGCTGGCCCTTGCGCTCAGCGTGTTACCGATTACGGCAGTTGCCCAAGATACCAACAGCCCGCCGCAGCTGACCGATCAACAAAAGCAAACGATGCGGGCAACCTTCGAGCGCTATCGCGCGCAGGAGGAGCAGCTTCATCAGCAACTGCGTTCCCAGATCCTCGCGGCGCTCTCGCCGGTTCACCGCCGGGAGCTGGCGTCGTTGATCGGTGCGCTTGCCATCGATTCTAACCCCGATCTGCAAGCCGCGGCAATCCGAATCGACCGGGCACTCGCGTCAAACGAACGCCAGCAAATCCTCACCGCGCACCAGAACTACGAGACGCAGAAACGTCAGCTTCACGAGCAGATGCGAACCGAGATGCAAAACGAATTGCCGGCGGGGCGTCCCAACTGGAGCAATGGGTCGCGACATGAGCAGGCGGCGGCGCAACGCCGCCAGCCCACTGCCGGCACGATCGTGCTGATGGCGCTCACGCTGCACATGCAGCTGGGCCCACACGGCGGGTAACCGCCGCTGCGTAAGCCGGGGCGTGCCGTAGTCCACGCTCCGGCAGCCCGGTAACGACGTCCCTAGGTCAAGCCCAACGCCGACGGCGGTGCGTCGTTGAGCGGCACGCGAATGATGCATCCCGCTCCGCCGCCGTTTAAGTTGCAGAGTTCGAGCGCACCTTTCGCCCGGGCGATAACCTTGGCGGCGATCGCAAGACCCAGTCCCGTTCCAACCGTTCCTTCCGACGCGGTTCCCCGGTAAAAGCGATCGAACGCGGACTGCAGATCCTGACTTGAGAAGCCCGGACCGCCATCGCGCACCACGATCTCACATTGGTCGCCGGTGCGACCGACGCTGATCGTGACCGGGGCGTCACCACCGTATTTGACCGCATTCTCCGTCAGCGCGACGAGCGCTTCGCGAAACTCGCTATCGGCTGCATGGATGATCAAGGGCTTCGCGCTGAGGTCCAGGCGAAGCCGGCGCTGGTCTTCCGGAGAGAATGCCTGCGGCAGCTCGCGTACCACGTCGTTGACGTCGAACGTGCCTTCGTGCAGCGGCGCGACGTGCTCGAGCCGCGCGAGCACGATCAGCTCGTCGATCAGCGACTTCATCCGGCGGCCCTGGCCGAGCATCCTCGCCACCTGCGTGGGGTCGGCCCGACCGTCCCCGCGCGCAGCCATGGCGCTCAGGTAGCCGATGATCACGGTCAGCGGCGTGCGCAACTGGTGTCCGGCGTCACCGACGAACTGCCTGAGCTCGGCGCTGGCTTGCGAACGCTCGTCGAAAGCGCGCGTGATCTGCCGGACCGCGCGATTGTACGCCCGGGCCAGTTCGCCGACCTCGCTCGTGTCGTTCGTCGAAACGCTCGCCGGGGTGAAATCGCCGTCACCGAAGCGGTTGAGTGCCGCGGTGGTGCGCAGAAGCGGGTCGAGCGAGGTCTCCGCGACGACGATCGCGATCCGCCACGATGCGCCGATGACGACGACCGCCATCAAGACCATCGCGAGAGAATAGTACTCTACGGATCGCTCGAAGAACGCCGGCGCGACGAAAACTAAGGTGCGCGTGCCATCGTGCGGCACCACGATGGGGTGGACGTCTGCCATGAGCATGCGGACGAGCAGGTTTTCATTGGGCCAACCGTGCCGGCCGGGACGGTGCGGGGGCGGGCCGGCTTCAGTGTGCGTCATCACCGGGAGCGGCGTCAGGCGCTGCGCGAAGTACGCATCGAGACCGTTGCTCGTGCCGTGTTGCGAGCGGTAAGACGACGCCAGCACCGGGATCTGCCGGGCTGCCGATAGCGTGGCCTCGCGCCCTTGATAGGCGAGCATTTCGCCAGCCACGAGGCCAACGAGAACGGCGAGACAGAGCACGACCAGCGCGCCCGTCATGATGTACCAGGTGATTAAACGGCTACGAAGCGACCGCAACCGCATACGTTATTTTCGCAAGGCGTAACCGGCGCCGCGGATCGTCACGATCAGCTGTTCGCGTTGCTCCGGGGTGTTGAGCTTCGCTCGTAGGTACGAGATATAGGTCTCCACGCAATTGGACGAGACTTCCGAGTTGATGCCCCAGACGCGATCGATCAGCTCGTCTTTACTGTAGACGCGACGCGGCTTGCGCAGGAACGTTTCCAGCAGCCCAAACTCGCGCGCGGTCAGAACCAACTGCCGGTCACCGCGCCGAACGATGCGCCGGCCGCGGTCCATCTGAAGATCGCCGTCGGTGAGCACGTCGGGATCGTCGAGCTGAGGACGGCGCAGCGCAGAGCGGATGCGGGCGATGAGTTCGGGCGTCTCGAACGGCTTCGCGAGATACTGGTCGGCGCCGCGGTCGAGGCCGAATACCTTGTCGCCCGTCTCACCCTTGGCACTGAGGATGAATATCGGCGCCTGGGTCAACGCCCGAAAGCGCGGCAGGATGCTGATGCCGTCGATCTTGGGCATCATGACGTCGAGCAGAATCAGCGACGGTTCCCAGTCGCGGATCGCCTCGAGCCCCGCCAGCCCGTCGCGGGCCGTACGCACCTCGAACCCAGCCGCCTCGAGTTCAGAGACCAGCAGGCATCTAATGTCCTCTTCATCGTCAATTACCGCGATGCGAGGTCCGCTCGATTCCATGCCACTCAATAGTAAGGAGGCTCGCTGAGATGAGCCTTGGGCGGGCGGATGAGCGAGGGCGCGCCTGGCGGAGGCCGACTCCGGCGCGGTCCGGAATTAGGGGAGGATGAAGCTGCGTGTTCTTGCTAGCGTCGCGCTCGTCGGCCTCGTCGCCAGCGCTTGTGCCTCGCACCTTTCGCCGCTGCCGGCAGGGAGTATCACCGAAGGCGCCCTGCGATACGACGCGACGATTCCACCGTCGTACCAGTGCTTTCCCTCGGGGTTGCCGCATGCAACTGGGCCCGACCCGCTGCTGGCATACATCGATCAGTGCTCCGTCGCCAAGGCAAAAGAGCACGCGAATCTGCAGAAGCTCGCGATCGCGATGATGATCTACCACGCGCAGGTCCGACGCTTCATCTCGTACTGCACGGGGACGCCGGTCAAGGCGGAAGATATCGGCAGCGTCCACGTCGCGTTCGTGGTGACGGCGGCGCACTGCGTCGTCGGCGGCGATAAAGCCGCCCACACGAAAGTGACCGCCGCAAACATTTCGACCTTCGCAAACCACGGCGACTACGTCTATCAGGGAACGCCGGGAATTCTCACCGAGGGAAATCGGGATCTCCTCACCGGTAAGATCGATGCGGTCTACGTCCCGAGCCGCTACTGCGAGGTTCCGGCGTTCGACAGCGACGGTTCGGGCTGCGCCGACCTACAGAAGCAGAACGGCGATCTCGCCGTACTCAAAATCGTCTCGACTGCGCATACCGTCGACGTGTTGCCAAACCTCAAGCTGGCCCCGGCGGATCTCAGTCTCACATCCGCGTCGTACGTGATGGCCCTCGGCTACGGCATCAATACGACGAAAACGCCGCAGGATCGCGCCCTGTATTACGTAGACTACCAATACTTCGCCACCGACGACTACCAGCACGTTCCCTCGGAAAACTCGCTGATGAACGGCTACTTCAAAGATTCCAATTTCTACAACATCATCTGTCAGGGCGATTCCGGCGGGGGCGACTTCGCCTGGGACGGCAAGGACTGGCTACTCGCCGGCGATCATTCGTGGGGAGCCATTCCCTGCGGCGTGTGGAGCAGCCGCTACACGCAAGCGCAGGACGTTTCTGCCGATCTGCGCCCGTGGGACTCGTTCATTTCGACCATTCTCACGGAAGATCGCGACGCGAAGGGCTGCAAGGACTTCGGCGCGCACTACGTCTGTGCTGCCGCGCCGTAGCTAGCGCAATCCCGGAAAAATCTCTAACGACATATTGCGAATGATGTCGTGCGCTTGGGCGCCGGTGATGTTGGTGTCTCGGGAGATCTCGGGTACCTTCGCGCCCAGGCTTTTCTCAAAGGCGAGGATTCCAAAGAAGACCCCCTTACCGAGAACCGAGAGCGGCAGGTTCGGTGGGAGCAGCGCGGTGTTAAACGGCGGGACCGGCTGTGGAGCGACGTCGGGCCATTGCTCGGGCGGCCTCGGCGTGTCGAGGGAAAGAATGGGTGCGATATCGGCGGCCATTGCGTCGCGGGCGGTCAGCGGCGGTCCGAGCGACCATCGCTCGCGCAGCGTTCGTATCAGCGACGTATGCCGATACTCCTGCGTGACCACGCGGCGTTGCGGAATCCACGCCGAAATCGCGATCGCCGGCACGCGTTGGCCCGACCGGTCGAACGTGAACCCCATCTGTCCGGGCGGGGCCGCGGCGTCGGGCGGAGGAGCCGCCGGCGGCGCGACGTGATCGTAGGTACCGCCCGCTTCGTCGAAGGCAACCAGCAGCAAGGTGTTGAGATAGTTCGATCCGCTCGACGCCGACGATGTTCTGATTGCATCGTAAACCTTCGCCAGTAACGCCTCGCCGCCAAGGAGCGAGGAGGGCGGATCCCACGGCAAGCCGTGGATCAACGCCGAGATCGGCGGGTGCATGTCGTTGTGACCGTGCCACATATTGGGCTCGATGAACGCGTAGTTGGGGAGGTGTCCGCTCTGCGCATCTTCCAGGAAATCTTCGACGGTGCCGAAGTTCGTAGCGAAGCGGCCGTGCAGCCGAGAAGCGTGAATGATGCCGGTCATCGACGCGGGGCTTGGAGCGTCGCAATAGACGCGCCAGGTGAGACCCTTCGCTTCGAGGCGCTCGAAGATCGTCTCTGCGGTATTGTGGACGGGAAAGGCATCGGCGGGTGGAAAATTTATCACGTAGCCGGACGCGGTAGCTGCGTGGAAGAACGAACGGTTGGTGAACGTCTGCGAGGGTACTTCGCAAAACCAATGGTCGAAGGTGGCGAATCCGCGTGCGAGCGAGGACGTGACCGGCAGTTGCGCGGGCGAGTACCCCGTCATGATCTGGGCGTACTCTTCGTACGTCGGCTGGCGACCAATCTCGGCGGTAAACGCGCTGATGTAGTCGCTGACGAATCCGTCCATCGTGGGTTGCCGTCCCGGATTCGGAGCGTTGTAGGGAGCGACCATTTTTTTCAGCGGCATGAACCGGTTCTTTGGATCAAGGACGCCGAACAGATCGGTGTTGATATGCGGATACTCTTCGCCGGGGTCCGGTTTCGGCGTGTTCATGTTTGTCGCGACGCCGTACTCTACAAACGTGCGGCTTGCACCGTGTTCGGCCCACTCGGGGATGGGGTTCGTAAGGTTCTTGCCGGTCACGCCCTCGAACGACTCGACTTCCCCGGGCCCATAGAGCCGGCCGAGCACGTTGTCGAACGAACGGTTTTCAAACATGATCACGACGATGTGATCGAGCGCGTTCTTGCGATCGGCCGTGGACCTGATGCCCTGGGCCGACGCGAGGCGCGGCAGTGCGGCGGCAACCGATGCCATTCCAACGCTTTCCGTAAACCTGCGCCGCGTGATTTTGCCGTGGGTTCCATCCGACATTGCATGGCCGCCTTTCCGCGTTCAAAAGGAACCAAGGCCTTCCAGCGGAATTTCGGTGGTCCTGCAGGCCTTGAAAGGGATTGGAATTCCCGAAGGGATGCGAGTTAAACGCGACGCATCGGTCGCACATTTCCTGCTTGCAACGGCACGTGAAACCAGGAAGAGTTGATCGGCGCGGTCGCGCCATTGACCGTGCTTTCGGGAACCGCCGCCGCCTACGTTGCAAGGCCTGAGACCCCTAGGACTACCGCAAGCCATGCTCGCGCGCCCTGCGCCGATTTTACGTTCTCGCCGGCAGGTATTTCGGTCTAGCAGCTCGCGAAGTACACTATGGCGGCAAAGAAGCTGAAAGGTTGGTCACTGACCGCCTATATAGAAATAAGGCCGATCCGAAATATGGGAGCGTACGGATCTGGTGGTTCGCACGGTCTTCAAAATCGCTGAGGTCGTCGCAAGGCGACTGGTAGGTTCGATTCCTACACGCTCCCGCCACCACTCCGGCGTTGGCCGTGGAGATCACGGTTTCGCTAGATTAGCTCGCCAAACGCCCGCGTGGCCGAGAGATTCGGAAGCGACTTGCGGCGGCACGTCGGCCTCGAACGCGAGCGGGGCGTAGCCGTGTCGAAGATCGTGGAGTCGCAAGGGAGGACGCTTGTGCCGTCGCACCAAGCGCGAAAACCCGCCGTCCTATCTGGGACCCTGCTCCGTCGAAGGGTAGCCAGCCATTACGTTGGAACGAGTCGTGGAACGATTCCGTTCTTGCTACTGTAAGGGAAGAGGCCAATGTTTGCATTTACATCGCCACGCAGACTAACCGTGCTGGGCGTCATCGCATTTGGAGCCGCGGTCGCGGCATCGAGCTTCGGCATCGTACGCGCTGATCGCGCGAATCCAGACGACAACGGGATCTTTCGTTGCACGACAGGCAGGGCGTGCGTTGAGGGTGACTCGCATGGAGTCGGAACTCTGGGCGTCTTCGGCGTGGGACCAAACGATGGCGTTTATGGTGCGACCACCGCGACCAACAACAAAGCGGGAGTCTACGGAATTAGCCAAACGACGACCGGCCACGGCAACGGCATGGTCGGGGTTTCGTTCAATGGCAATGGCGTGATTGGCTCGGCTCGTGGCTCCTACGGCATCGGCGTCTGGGGGCTGAGCCGAAACGGCGACGGCGTTCTGGCGGAGTCTGCTGCCGCAGGTGAAGCGGCCTTGCGCGCGCACGCCGAGAACTCCCGCACCGCCATCTTCGTCGGTCAGAACCCCGCGAATTTCGCGCATTGCGTGATCGATCCGAATGCAAATCTTTCGTGCACCGGAAATATCCGTAGCGATTCAGCGATTCAGTCGACCCACCGAAATGGTCTCGGACAGCGCGTGATTGCCTACACGCCGGAATCGACGACGGCGACGATCGAAGATGTCGGAACGGCGCGAATGGTCGACGGCGTCGCTAACGTTCGGATCGATCCAGCCTTCGCAGGTATGGTGGATGGGCGATGGTACTACGTCTTTCTTACTCCGCTGGGCGATACGCGAGGGTTATACGTGAGCCGCAAGGCGACATCTGGATTTCAAGTGCGCGAGACCGAGCACGGCCGCGCGACGTTGGAATTCGATTATCGCATCGTGGCGCATCCGGTCGACGCAAGCAACGAACGCTTGCCCACCGTCAGCTCAAACTAGTTTCGTTACCGCGAGCGCCGGCCTCGGCTTACTTCTTGCCGGGGCTTACCGCCGAACCGAACGGGTCGTTGAATCCGCCGATGCTTTTCGTCGGTGCGCCGCCGGCGGGGTATTTCCAGAACATTGCGTTTTCTTCTCCGAGGTTGGGTCCGATAAAGGTGTTGCCTTGGATGAAGAACTGAAATATGCTCGTCGTGCCGGAAAGCGTTGTGGCGCCGACGACCTTACCGGCGGAGTGCGCGACTTTGACGTGATAGATCGTCGGGGAGCTCGTTCCTAGAAGGCCGCCTCCGTCACCGACGGCTAAGTAGTTGCGGGTGCACTGGATGTTGGTCCCTTGGACGATTTTCTGATTGAAGGCGATTGAGGTGAGCGAGCCGGCGCCTTTGCGAAGCTCGGCGAGCTTGTACGAAAGCGAGGAGTCGACGCCGTTAGCGTAGAGGTTGCCGTTGTCATCGTACGCCACGAACAGAACGAACTTCATCTGGCTGTCGGTGTAGATCGTCGGCGTGCCCTGGGCATTCGCGTACACCCCGACGCTGCCAGGCCCGGCGCTCAAGGTCTGCGCGTTGGCAACGGCCAGGTTTCCGGTACTCGGATCTACCGAGCAGCCCTCCGGGGCATTGTTCGGATCCGTCAACGTCGCGATCGGGGTGGTGCCGCCGTGCGCGTACTC
>DASZGC010000080.1:0-9777 GCA_035939175.1 Candidatus Cybelea sp.
CGCGCGTCGCTGGATTCACCGAGAAGATCGCGTACTCGTGGTCGCCCACGAAATGCTGCTCGAACGACAGATACGTCTTATACGTTGGATCGTAGCGCAGGTGAACGGCGGTCAGCGAGTTGCTGTTGCCGGCGAGATTCCACGTAAGGTCGACGCTCGCGCCCGAGAGCGAGTTCTGCGCGAAATACGGATTCGACGAGAAGTTCACGACGTACGAGCCCAGCGGCACGCCGGCATCGAGAAAGTAGGTGTGGGCGCCGATGAAACGCACGTACGTCTTCGTACCGATGATGGCTCCGCCGGCCGTAATGCTGGGGTGCTCGCCGACTTCGGGAAAGTAGAAGGTGTCACCGGGCATCACGCGGCCCTTGACCGGATGCGCGAGGTCGCCGTTGAGAAAGGTCCAGCGATCGGGCTGCGCCATTACCGGAACGAAGTAGATGCGGCGAAAATCGAGGAAATCGGCGATCGCTGCGCCGCTGACCGTGCCGGTCGCGTCGTGCAGCGTCACGTGACCCGCCACCATGAAGCGATTGAGCTTGAGGTCCATCGAAAAGGAGTCGCCGGTAACGCTGAAACCGTCGCTGGTGCGCAGGCGAACGTCGCCGTCGCCCTCGATGAGGAAGCGATTGTAGTAAAAGTCGAGCCGCTTGGCGTTGAGGTAGAGGATCGTCCTCGGCACCGTATCGGCGCGTGCGGCGGGAATCGCCAAGAAAAGTACGAGCGCGGTAAGCGCTGCCGATAGGCATATCCGTGACACGGTCGCATCCGATTCGACGGCGGGAAGGCGTGTCTTTCATAAAACCGAAACGCGCATTAAAGAAGGATGAAGCGAGTAGTGGCGATCGTGATCGATTCCGGGGGCATCGGCGCGCTGGCCGATGCCGGCGCGTACGGCGATGCACCGGGTGCCGATACGATGGGCAACGTCTCTCGCGCGTTGGGCTCGCTCGCACTTCCCAACTTCGAGCGCCTCGGGCTCGGATCGATCGCGCGGATCTCAGGCGTCGCGCCGACGGCGCCGCGCGCGCGGGTTGCGCGCTTGAGAGAACGCAGCGCGGGCAAGGACACGATTACCGGTCACTGGGAAATGATGGGCATCACGACCGCGGTGCCGTTCCCCACCTATCCCGACGGATTTCCCCCCGACGTCGTCGAGGCGTTCGCGCGGATCGCCGGCAAACCGCCCCTGGGAAACACGACGGCTTCGGGTACCGAGGTCATCGAAGAGCTGGGCGCGGAGCACATGCGGACGGGTCGCCCCATCCTCTATACGTCTGCCGATTCGGTCTTTCAGATCGCCGCGCACGAACGAATCGTGCCTCTGGCGACCCTCTACCGCTGGAGCGAGCAGGCGCGCGCCATGCTCCGGCCTCCTCATAACGTGAATCGGGTCATCGCCCGCCCCTTTGTGGGAGAACCGGGGGCTTTTCGGCGAACGCCGAATCGTCGGGACTATGCAATCGAGCCGCCCCCGAACCTGCTCGACGAACTCAGAACGGGGGATATCGCAGTGCATGGGGTAGGTAAGATATCCGACATCTACTGCGGGCGTGCGATCTCGTCATCGGTGCGAGTCGACGACAATCGCGACGCCATGGAGAAGACGTTCGAGTTGCTGGAAAAGGTCGACCACGGTTTCATCTTCACGAATCTCAACGACTTTGATTCTAAGTACGGCCATCGCCGTGACGTTCGCGGCTACGCAAACGCCCTCGAAGAACTCGACGCGCTCGTACCGGCGCTCGAGTCTCGCTTGCATCCGGGGGACGAAGTGATCTTCACCGCCGACCACGGGTGCGATCCGACGGCTCCGGGATCCGACCACACGCGCGAGTACGTGCCGTTTCTGCACAGCGGCCGCGACGGAGGGGCGGTCTTGGGCGAGATCGAGGGGCTCGACTTCGTCGGGCGGACCGTGCGCGAGGCTTTGCTTTAGGTGAACGCCGTGCAGCTGGCCGTCGACGCTCCCGGCGAGCGCACCGTCCCCGAGTCGTGGTCCGCGCTGAAACGCGCGACCGACGTCGTTGTTGCGGTCGTGCTGATCGTCGTCACGACGCCCATCCTCGTACTGGCGGTTCTCGCCATAGCCTGCGTCACCGGTGGAACGCCGTTCTTCACGCAGGAGCGCGTGGGGATGAACGGCCGCCGTTTCAAGATGTTCAAGCTGCGCACGATGGTCAACGGTGCGCACGACCTGCGCCAGAGCGTCATGCACCTCAACGAGGTCGACGGCCCGGTCTTTAAGATCCGCAACGATCCGCGGCTGCATCCGCTGGGGCGTTTCCTGCGGCGCACGAGCATCGACGAGCTTCCCAATCTCCTCAACGTCGTGCTCGGCGACATGGCACTCGTCGGCCCGCGCCCGGCGCTGCCTTCGGAGGTGGAGCATTACGACGCGCAGGCGCTGCGCCGGCTGAGCGTTCCCCAGGGCGTCACCTGCCTCTGGCAGATCAATGGCCGCAGCGAGGTTTCGTTCGAGCACTGGATGGAGCTGGACAACGCGTACGTCGACAGCTGGACGCCGCTGGGCGATCTCGCGATCATCGCCAAGACGATTCCCGCCGTGCTTCGCCGGGACGGCGCGCATTAAGTCCTATCTGAGAGCCGTTCCCGCGCGGGAACGGCACCGCCCGCGGTTCTCGGTCGCCGCTTCCACGCTCTTTATTATGGGCGCGACGTTCGCGTCGACGCTGCTAGGATTTCTGCGCGAGGTGGTGAGCGCGCGCTACTACGGCACGCGCTGGGAGATGGATACCTTCCTCGCGGCTGCGACGATTCCGACGATTCTCTTCGGCGTGTTCAACGGAGCGCTGGTGAGCGCGCTGGTACCCACGTTCTCCGAGTACCTCGCGCGCCGCAAGGAAGAGGAGGCGTGGCGCCTGGCCAGCACGACGCTCAACATCCTGGCGATCGTCGTCTCCGCGTGCGCGGTCGTCGGCTTCTTCACGGCGCGCTGGTACGTGCCGGTCATCGCGCACGGCTTCCCCGCACCGCAGATGGGCGTGGCGATCCGCATGACGCGATGGCTGATGCCGAGCATCGTCGCAGTGAGCCTGAGCGGCGTGCTCTCGGCGATGCTCAACGCCTATCACCGCTTCCGCTCCGCGGCGCTCGTCGGCGTTGCGGTCAACATCGTCACGATCGCGTGCGTCGTGCTGCTCAGCCACGGCATCGGCATCTACGCGCTCGTCCTCGGCACGGCGCTCGGATTGACGGCCCAGATGCTGGTGCAGCTGCCGGCGTTTCTCTCGATCGGCAAATACCGGCCCATCATCGACTTCCACCACCCGGGACTGCGCAAGATTTGGATGCTGCTGGGCCCCATCATCGTGGGCTCCGCCGCCGGCCAGCTCGCGCTTTTCTTCGATCGCTTCTTTGCTTCGACGCTGGCGCCCGGCTACATCGCCGGCATGAACTATGCGACCAAGCTCGTCAACTTTCCCCAACAGATCTTCGCCGCGGCGATTGCGACGGTGATCTTTCCGCTGCTGGCGGCACAGTTCGCGCGCGAGAATCGCCGCGGCGTTGCACGCAGCGTCGTCACCGGGCTGCGCCTCGTCAACTTCATCACGATCCCCTCGGCCTGCGCGCTGATCGTGCTGGCGCGCCCGATGGTGCAGGCACTCTTCGAACGGGGAACGTTCCAGGCCAGCGCCACCGATCTGACCGCCGGCCTGCTGCCGTACGCCGCCGTCGGCTTAATCGCGCTCGGTGCCAACGTCGTGCTAACCCGCTGCTGTTTTGCCTGCCGCGAGACGATCTGGCCGGTGACGATCTCGGTGATCACCGTCGTGCTCAACGTGCTCCTCTCGCTAATCTGGCTTCCAGGCCTGGGCGCCCGCGGGCTGCTGCTGGCGAACTCGACGAGCCAATCGGTTCAGGCGCTGCTCCTGCTGATGCTTACCGCTCGGCTGGTTTCGCAGATCGACTGGGGCGCACTGGTGCTCTCGACGGGAAAGGTCGTCGTCTGCTCGCTGGCAATGCTCGCGGCGCTCCACTGGATCGGGGCGCTGGGCGTTACGCCGGAGGCGTCGCTGGCGTCGCGGGCGTGGTTCCTGGCCGGGCAGATCGGCATCGGCTCCGCCGTCTTCATTGCGTTCGCCCGCTGGCTCAACGTCGAAGAGCTGGGCCTGGCGTGGCACACGATCGTAGCCAAGTTCGAACGCAATCTCGTGTCCCCACCCGAAAACCGCGAAGCCCCTATTGCGTAGAAGCCGATAGTTCGCCCGGGCCTTCGTCCCCGAGGCCCTCGATTACCATTAGTAAACTTCGGGCCTCGGGGACTTCGGCCCGAACGAACTCTCGGCTTCCATCATGGTGAATGATCTGCCAACGGGGCGCGGGTCTTTGCCGCCTTTGGCGCCTTGACCCGGAGTGAGGCGGAGGCTTCCTTTTCGGGGATGCGGAAGAAAAGATAACTAATGTCAACTTTGCGCTGGGAGGCTCGCCTTCCGGTAAGAGCCAACCTCTCCGGGCCATGCTCTCGATCGTCATGCCCGCATATAACGAGGCTCATTCGATTGCGGAGAACGTATGCGAGACCGTCGAGACGATGCAGGCCCTTGGCCTGGATTTCGAGATTCTCGTCGTCGACGACGGCAGCATGGACGGCACGCATACCGCCGCCGTTCATGCGTTGCGCGCCTGGCCCGATCTCGTGCGCGTCGTGCGCTGCCCGCAGAACCAGGGTAAGGGCAACGCGCTGATTTGCGGCACGTCGTACTCCAAGGGCGACTACGTGGCGTTTCTCGACGCCGATATGGACCTGCATCCCGAGCAGCTGAAGGATTTCTTCACGGTCATGAGCGAGGCGAACGCCGACGTCGTGATTGGCTCGAAGTTCCATCCGCTCTCGCGCGTCGACTATCCGCGCGTGCGGCGCATCTACAGTTTCTTCTACTTCATGCTCGTGCGCACGCTCTTCGGTCTCCCCGTGCGCGATACGCAGACCGGCATCAAGCTCTTCAAGCGCAACGTGCTCGAGCACGTGTTGCCGCGAGTGCTGGTGAAGCGGTTCGCCTTCGACCTCGAACTGCTGGCCAACGTGCATCACTTCGGCTATCGCGTCGCCGAGGCGCCGGTCGAGGTGAACTTTCAGCGCGTCTGCAGCCGACTTCGCCTACCCGCCGTTTGGAACGTGTTCTTGGATACGTTGGCGATCTTCTACCGCATGAGAATCCTGCACTACTACGATCAGCCGGAGCGATTCTCGCCGAAGATCGACCGCGCCGGTTCGCACGAGATCGTCGTCCCACTTCCCATCGGAGAGTAAGCTCGTTTCCAGTCGGGGCACGGCACTGGTGCTGCTGCTGCCGGGGCTCGGGGATGCGCTTGCCGCGGGCCCGATCCTGCGCGGGCTCCAGCGCGATGCGTGGGGGGTCGATGCGCTAACGATGCATCCGCCGGTGAGCGAGTACCTGCGCGCGCTGCACATCGTGGGCGACATCACCGAGCTTCCGTTGCGTCCCGGCGCGCGCGACGCGCTCGGCGCTATCGCTGCGTTGCGCCCACGACGCTACGACGCGTGCATTCTGCCCTTTCCCGCGACCCGCTGGCAATATGCGGCGATCGCCCGGGGCGTCGGCGCCAAGCAGCTCTTCGTGCACGATTACGGCGGCGCGGCGTCGGCGATCGCGCGCTCGCAGCGCGGCGTGCGAGTGCCGCTGCGCGGCGGCCATCGCATCGCGGAGAACATGCGGCTGGCGCGCGCGGCCGGCTTATCCGCCGGAGAAGAAGACCTGCAGTACTGGGTGCCCGAGTCGTGGCGTAGCGCGCGCGTCGGCGGAACGCTGGGAATTCATCCGGGCTCGATGGCTTGGAAAGGCAACGAAGTCAAGCGCTGGCCGTACGAACACTTCGCCGATTTGGCGCGGCGCTTCGTTCGCAGCGGACGAAGCGTGCGCTTCTTTCTTGGACCGCACGAAGAACGCGAGGCGGCGCGGGTCGAAGAAGATTTTACCGGCGTCGCGGGAATCAGCATCATTCGCGAGCCGCTCGCGCAAGCAGCGCGCATGCTGGGAGAATGCGAAGTCTTCATCGGAAATGACGCGGGTTTCAGTCACCTTGCTTCGGGTCTTGGCGTGAAGACGCTGGCGCTTTACGGCATGACCAGCGAAGTGCGCGGGGCGCCGATCGGCCAAGCAGTGGCAATGCGCCCGTCGCCGTGCCCGGCTTGTCACGACGAAGGTTTGAGCGGCTTCGAGTGCGTGCTCAAACTCGACTACCGCTGCATCGCGCGCGACCTCGATCTCGAAGCGGTGGCGCAGGCGGTAGACCGGCTCTTTGCCGCGACTTTCGTCGACCAGCAGATTTCGCTGGAAGGTCCGTACCGGCTTTACGGAAAGGCTTATTCGTGAAAGAGGAGACCGCCCCGGCATCGGCGCCGTTGGAGTTGCGCTGGCCAGAGCGAGCAGTCCTAGGGAGAGCGCTCGTCCCTACGCTCTTCGTTGCGCTTGCGCTCTTGGTCACCCTGGGATACGGCAGCGGCGTCCAGCTCAACGACGGACAAGCCGACCTCCACCTCGATCCGCTCAAGTTTCTCTGGTCGCTCTTCCACGCATGGAACCCCGCGCTCTACATGGGCGGCCACACCGGTTTCTGGTTCCCGTACGAAACGCCGTACGCTTGGCTCTACGGGATCGCCGAGATATTCCACGTACCGCAGGATCTCGCGCAGCACTGTGCGGTCTTTCTCGTGTACCTCGGGCTGCTGGCCTCGATGCACTACTGCCTGCGCGCCGTCGCGCCTTGGCTGAGCGAGACGGCGCGCGTCGCCGGCTCCGTCGCGTTTCTCTTCAATATGTACGTCGCGCTGAACTCGCAGGCGCAAATCATCTGGCTGCTCACGTACGGCACGCTGCCGGCGATGATCGGCGTCACGGCATATGCAATGCGCGGCGAGATCAACGTATGGCGGGCGGCGCTCGCGATCGCGTTGCTGGTGCTGGTCGGCGGCGGCATCAATCCCCCGTTGCTCGCGATCAACGTGATCTTGATCGCGATCTTCGTCCTCGTGATGATCGCGATGAGCCCGGAACCCGTGGTTACAGCCCGGCGCACGCTGCCCTTCGCGATCGCCGCCGGCGTCGCCACCTTCCTGATCAACCTCTACTGGCTGGTGCCGATCGTCGACTACTTCCGCCACGTGTGGCTCAACGGGGTGCTCAGCGAAGGCCCCTCGCTGCACAACGCGGCGACCTCGTTCGACAACGTGCTGCGCGGGCTCGGGCACTGGGCCACGTTCGTTTCGTTTGGCGGGCGCCCGTACTTTCCGTGGGCCGAACCGTACTCGCAGGGGCTGTTCAGCGCGTTGCTCTGGTTCGTTCCGATCGTCGCCCTGGGCGGCGTAGCGTTCAAGCGCAATCAGCGTCCGGCGACGCTCTACTTCCTCATCGCGACGATCGTCTCGGTTCCCATCGTCGTCGGTTACTACCACGATGCGCTGGGCGACGCGGTGACGACCCCGATCTACGACTCGTTCTACCGCTACTTCCCGGGCTTCCAGATGTTCCGGTTCTCATATAAGTGGGTCTCCGGCGTCGAGTTCGGCATGTGTGGACTGTACGCGCTCTCCTCGTACTCGCTGCTGAACTGGCTGCGCGATCAGCTCGCGATGGTCGTCGAGGGCGAGCGGCGCCGCTTGGCGTGGGTGATGCCCGCCGCATCGGCGGCGTTGGTGTTGATGCCCATCCTCGTCTTCCTCCCGGTCATCGTTCACAAGATGAATTATCCCGGTTCGCAGCTGCCCAGCTGGGAGTATCGCGAGAACGCGCTGCTCGGCAACGACGACCAACACCGCGTCGCGCTCTTCCCGACGCAGTTTCTCGAGCAGTTCGATTGGGGCAATCCGCAGTTCTACATCGAGAACTCGCTGGTGAACCGCCCGATGATCTACGGCTTGCTGGGCAGCGAGCCATCGGAAGGAACCGACGCGTGGGTGCGCCGCGCCTATCGCGCCACGCGCGAGGGCCTGCCCTTCGCCGCCGACATGTTCCGGGTGCTCGGCGTCAACACGTTCTTGCAGCGCGACGACTTTCTGCCCGTCATCGACTTCAGCTCGCCGGACGAGTGGAAGTTCAACAGCACCACGCTCACGCACGACGAACTGCACCGCGTTTTGGGAGCGGTTCCCGAGCGCTCGGACGGCCCGCTCCATACGTACCGGCTGAGCGGCGCGATGCCGCTGGTCTACGGCGTCAACCACCCGGTGATTAGCACCTGGCCGACCTTCTCCGAGGCCTATCTCGGCAACGTCGACGCGATGGCGCGCGGAGAAGCGACGTTCGAGCCGTCCACGCGCTCGTTCGACGAGTTCTCGACGCAGATGCGGGCGCTTTCCCCGGTCGTACCGCTCTCGACGTCCGCCGGGCGCGACCTCGCCGTGAACGCCGCGCTGGCGCACGGAACGCTCGTGCGTCCGCCATCGGCCAACGTGCAGTGGTCGATGCCGTTCGAAATGCGAGATTCCGATACCTATACGGTGTTCGCGCGCGAACAGTCGCTGCTCTTTCCTCAAGCGGCACCGCGCGTGCTCTGGATGGACGGCGGTTATTTCCGCCCCACCGCGACCGGCGGCGCGTGGACGGAGTACGGTCAGGTCGTGCTTCCGCGCGGAAAGCACTGGGTCTCCGACGGCTATGAGGATCCCAAGCTCGTCGTCGCGCTCGTGAAGACCGACGAACTGAACGAATGGATGAACCGCATCTCGTCGCTCGATGCGGCGCTGCCGCACAACCGCGCGCTCGAGAAGCTCGTCTACGACAAGAGCACGCGCATCACGATCGCTTCGCCCGGCGCCTACCGCATTTCGGCGTCGGCGGTGGGACCGTTCGGTCCCGACGGCTTCATGCGCACGCACATGATCCGCGGCACCAGCTTCCGCAGCAAGTTCCCGGGCGACCTTGGAGCGACGCTGCCGTACGTCTTCGGCGATGGCGTCGTCTCAACGTCACCGACGATGATGCCCGAGAAGTGGTATCGCGATGATCCGGCCGTCTACGACTGGCAGCGCGGAGATACCGAATCGTGGATATTGTTTTCTAAGGAAGCGCACGTGCGCGTCTTCGTCCCCGGAAGCAGCGGCATCACGTCTCGCGTCGCGATGCGCGTGAGCCGGCTCCAGGTGGGGCCGATGATGACCGTCGCCGTCGATGGACGCCCTCAGCAGGACGTCGTGCTGCCCGGTCCGGCCGCCGACCCGCAGCAGTACGACTCGATCGACCGGCTGCAAGGGCCGACGCCGGTCACCGCGAGTTTCACGCTGCAGCTTCGTCCGGGATGGAACGACGTTTCATTCACCTTTCATTCGCAGGGAGGCGAGCGCGGCGACCTCGGCGCCGGTGTGATCGAGGACGCGGTCGCACCCGACCTCTCCTTCACGCGCGTGGGGACGGCGAGCGGAGCGACCTCCGGAGTTGCCGCCGACGACTCGTTCAGCGGCGTCGCGTTGGAGAATCCGCCGGGCTCGCTCGCGGGCGACCCCGAGGTCGTCGGCAACGTCGTCTCGACGGGGGCGGGCAACGCCTGGATTGCGATCGCTCTCGCGCAAGGCAGCGACGTTTCGTACCGGCTCTTCGCGCTGCCTCAGAGCGGCAGTTTCGACATCTATTTCATGCACAGCTTTCCCAACGATCTCTACGACGGCGCGCAGAAGGTCTTGGGAGTCTGGCTGCTCGGGCGGCAGACGCACTCGAAGTTTTCCGGCCTCTCGTACTACGTGCACTCGATGCCGGCGCGCGCCTTACGCCGGCCGGCGTCGCTATCGTCGCTGCCGCT
>DASZGC010000081.1:0-112767 GCA_035939175.1 Candidatus Cybelea sp.
CCGCTATGCTTGCGGTCGACGCTTCGACGAGCAGAATGTGGCACTTCGGACAGATTGCGGAGACCATGTCGACGTCGAGGGACTCCTCCTGCGCCCACCCCGAGTTCGACTTCGAGCTGAAAGCCTTGGTGGCGAAACAGCCGTTGGCGACGGTGCAGGGAGAGAGCCCGTACTGTTGGCGATAGACCGCGAGATCCGCGGCAGCCTTGGGATCGGTGTACGCGTCGACGATGGCGACGGTCTCACCGCTGCCGTTGCCGCTATACGAGGAGAGATTGTACGCAGTCTGCAGATCGACCGGCGAATAGCCGCTCGGCGTGTTGGGACGGATCAGGCCGTGCACGTCGGTCCGCAGCCAGGCCTGGCAACGCGCGTATCCCGACGGCGCTTCGCCGCAGACCCGCACCGCGCTGCCGGCGCGAGGCCACAGCCCGAGCTGAGCTGCGCTGCGATACGGCTCGCGCGCCAGACTCTGCGTTTGCCCGGTTACGCCAGACGCGGGCAGCGAGTTCATACCGCTGCATGCCGTCAGTGCAGTAACCAG
Organism: Candidatus Cybelea sp.; assembly: GCA_035939175.1. GTDB lineage: Bacteria > Vulcanimicrobiota > Vulcanimicrobiia > Vulcanimicrobiales > Vulcanimicrobiaceae > Cybelea. Next base: position 545 of record DASZGC010000081.1, read on the forward strand.
AGTTATCGAAATAACCGCTGAAATTCTCAAGACATCCACTCCTTTGAGGCTCGGTACAGCCTGCGACAAGACTTTATCGGTTCCTTCGTCGAACCTCGCATGTAGTTCACCGCTCGGAGGAGTCCTTAGTGAAGCAGCTACGCGCGCTCTCTTTCTTCGCGACGCTCCTTGCGATGGCCGGTTGCGGGCCGGCTACTACGGTAACGTCGCAACCGGTTCCATCGTTGCCGCCCGCGCAAGGGAAAATCGGCCACGTCGTGATCCTTATCCAAGAAAATCGCAGCTTTAATAATCTTTTCATGGGCTTTCCGGGAGCCGATACCGCCACGCACGGCCTCTGCAAGGCCGGTCCTCGCTGGTGCCGGACGGCGCGCGAGGTGACGATGCGGCCGATCCCGCTGGAAGACGGCCACCACATCGGCGGGAAGGACCTCGATCATAGCCACCACGGCTACCTCATCGAGTGCGATCGCGATCCGGCGACCAAGGTATGCCGCATGGATGGTTTCGACCTCATCAGCCTGGGTGAGACCGGGCAGCAAGGGCCGGCAAAGCTCTACCCCTACGCCTTCGTCGAGCGCTCTGAAACCAAGCAGTATTGGGACTTCGCGCACCATTACGCGCTCGCCGACCAAATGTTCTCGACGGATACCGCATCGAGCTTCATCGCACATCAAGAGATCCTCTCGGGCACGGTGCGCATCGACGCGAATACGTCGCTGACCGATCAGCCCAACCGCACGCCGTGGGGCTGCGATGCTCCCAAGGGCACGAAAGTGCCGATCATCAAGGCCAACGGCCTGTGGTTCGAGACGTCGAAATACTTCCCGTGCTTTACGCAGTACGGATCGATCGCCGATCTGCTCGACGCCGCGGGCGTCTCGTGGCGCTTCTACGTCGACGCGATGTTCGCCAGTGAGCCGCACTACGATTTCTCCGGCGGCGTTTGGAACGGATTCGACGCAATCAAGAAAGTGCGCTACGGCCCCGACTGGAAGAACATCGTCATTCCCAACACGACGATCTTCTCCGATCTCAAAGGGGGAACGCTGCCGCAAGTGTCGTGGGTGATTCCCACGCTCTGCGATTCCGATCATCCCGGCGCCGGCGACAACGGCGGCCCGCGCTGGGTCACGCAGGTCGTCAACGCGATCGGGAAGAGCCAATATTGGAACGACACCGCGATCGTCCTTTTCTGGGACGACTGGGGCGGCTGGTACGATAACGTACCGCCGCGCGAGATCGACTACACGAGCTTGGGGTTCCGCGTGCCGATGGTCGTCATCTCGCCCTACGCGAAACCGGGCGTGGTTTCGCACACGATTTACGACATCGGCAGCATCCTGAAGTTCGTCGAGCAGACCTTTGGGCTCGGCTCGCTCGGCACCACCGACGCGACGGCTAACTCGATCGGCGACGTCTTCGACTTCACGCAAGCGCCGGCGGCGTTCAAGCCCGAAGGCGTTCCGGGAGCGCGATCCTGTCCGAAGGGCGGCGCTCGCGAGATCATCGACCGCGCGGGCGGCGTACCCGAGTAAGCTCGCGCGGAAGGCGACCGCCTTTGCATCGCAAAAGAGGACGCCATCACTTTTGAAGGAGTTTGGTGTGAAATTTTTTCCGGTCATCGCCGCGCTGGCAGCCGTTGCCGCGCTTGCCGGCTGCAACAGTAACAGCGTAACGGTTCCCCCGCCGACGCTCGCGCCGTCGACGCCGATCCAGCACGTAGTGATCCTCATGCAGGAGAACCGCAGCTTCAACAACATCTTCGCGGGCTTTCCCGGAGCGACGAGCGCGCTGGTGGGCAAGTGCGAACGCACGCCCTGGTGCAAGACGGGCAAGGCGACCCTCAAGCCGGTGACGCTGGAAACGACCAACCAGTTGGGCCTGGGCACCGATATCGACCACAGCCACAACGGCTTCAAGATCGAGTGCGACTTCGATAAGAGCACCCAAATGTGTCGCAACGACGGCTTCGATAAGATCCGCTTCGGTGAGTCGGGCATCGGCGAGCGGGCCAAGCTCTACCCGTACGCCTACATCGAACGCTCGGAGTCCAAGCCGTATTGGGACTTCGCGAAACACTACGCCCTATCCGACGACATCTTCTTCACCGACACGGCCTCGAGCTTCATCGCGCACCAGATCATCCTCTCGGGCACGGTCGCGCTCAACTCGCACGAGTCGCTCACCGATCAGCCCGACGCACAGCCGTGGGGCTGCGACGCGCCCAAGGGCACCACCACGCCCGTGCTCTTCAAGGACGGCCGCGAGAAGTTCAACGGTCCGTTCCCGTGCTTCACGCAGTACCAAACGATCGCCGACCTGCTCGATGCCAAGAAAGTTTCTTGGACGTTCTACGTGGCACCATTCCAGGGTAAGGACGCCGATTTCTCCGGCGGCGTTTGGAATGGATGGGACGCGATCAAGAAGATCCGCTACTCCCACGATTGGAACGTCAACATCAGCAGGCCGAACACCAACCTTTTCAGCGATCTCAAGTCGGGTAACCTCAGCTCCGTTTCGTGGGTGATTCCGATCCTCGCCGACTCCGATCATCCGGCGAGCGGCTGCAACCACGGGCCGCGCTGGGTGACCAGCGTGATGAACGCCATCGGCCAGAGCAAGTACTGGAACAGCACCGCCGTGATTCTCTTGTGGGACGACTGGGGCGGCTGGTACGATCCGGTTCCCCCGCCGCAGATCAACTACACGAGCCTCGGTTTCCGCGTCCCGATGGTCGTGGTCTCACCGTGGGTGCACGCCGGTTCCGTGGTGCACACGCAGTACCAGTTCGGCAGCATTTTACGCTTCATCGAAGACACGTGGAATCTCGGCTCGCTCGGCACGACCGACGCGACGTCGACCTCGATCGGCGACATGTTCGACTACACGCAGAAGCCGCTGCCCTACAATCCCGAGCCGCTGCCGCACATCAAGTCGTGCACCGGCAATCCGAACGCCAGCGAGATCATCGAGCACGACGGAGGCGTCCCGGAATAATTAAGGACCGCGCCGAGGCGGGCAAAAAGCTCGCCGAGGCGCTCGCGATCTACGAAGGCCGGCCCGACGCCGTCGTGCTGGCGCTCCCTCGCGGAGGGGTTCCCGTCGCTGCGGAGGTCGCTCAGCGTCTGCGGCTTCCGCTCGACGTCTACGTCGTGCGCAAGCTGGGTGTGCCCGGGCACGTTGAACTGGCGATGGGCGCGATCGCCGGCGATGGGACCTGCATCATCGACGACGATATCGTCTCATCGCTCCACGTCGAGGACGCCGCCGTGCAGGAGGTGATCTTCCGCGAGATTGAGGAACTTCGGCGCCGCGAGAAAGCCTACCGCGCCGACCGCACGCATATCGACGTCGCCGGCAAGACCGTCATCCTCATCGACGACGGCTTGGCGACGGGCGCCACGATGCGCGCCGCCGTGACGGCGCTGCGCAAGCGCGATCCGAACAAGATCGTCGTGGCCGTGCCGGTTGCCGCGGCGCGTACCTGCCAGCTGCTCGCCCAGGTCGCCGATCGCGTGGTCTGCCCACATGCGCCAGAAGCGTTCGTCGCCGTCGGCCTCTTCTACGAAAACTTCGAGCAGACGAGCGACGACGAGGTACGCCGCCTGTTGGCGGAAGCCGCGATCCGGACAGGGCACCGCCGCACGGCGTAGTATGAAGCATTCCATGAAACGCACGCCGGCCGCTGCGGCCCTTTTCACCGCGATGCTCGCACTGGCTGCGGCCGCCGCGTCGGCACAGCCGATCCTCTACTCGTTCACCGGCTTTCCTTCGGCCGTCGACGGTTGTAAATGGTTCGACGACAATCTCAACGCCGATCGTGACGAAGGCTCGATGACGCGCCAGACCGACATGCTCTACAATCGCATCGCTTTGCCGGCCGGCCAGGACGTTACCGTCGGCGGGAGCGCAACATCGGCTGCCGGCGGCCAGCTCCTCGATTATCGGCTCGGTTCCAAGACCGTTTGCTCGACGGCCGAGGCGATCTATGGTCCGACGCCCGAACCGTCGATGACGCCCACTCCAATCCCGACCCCCACGTAGGAATCAATGGACGACAAACGAGACCTCCGCGAATCGGTGACCGACGCCGACGCCACCGGCATGATTGCCGGTGAAGAGTTGATCACGCAAGCCGAGACCGTGCTGCCCACGCTGCAACTGCAGACGCCGGTTCCGCGCGACGAGATGCACGCAGCGCTGCCCGACGCGCACCAGGCGCACGACACGATCGACCGGCTGCACACCGAGATGGCTAAATCGCGCCCCGACGTCAACGCGGTGCGCGACCACGTGCAGCGGCTACGGCTGATTCCCGAGGTGGAAGCACGGATCGTCACCTGGTGGGATGACCCGCGAACGCAAGAGTTTTTCGCCGACCTCGGCCGCATCGGCGTCTGATCGTCACCCCGAGGGGCCGGTTGGCAACGACGGGCGTACTCGTAGCGCCAGGCTGATACGCGGGCCGATGGAGGCTTTGCTCTTCGGGACGCCGTGATCGTAGTGGAGCTGCGTTTCGTAGCTCATGACGAGCAGGCTGCCGGTTTCGAGATCGATGTCGAAGATGCGGCGCGGGCGGCTCTTGCTGCGGATCGTCATCGTGCGCGTTGACCCCAGTGAGATCAGCGCGATTGGATGACCGGCAACGATCTCGTAGAGGTGGTCGTTGTGCGGGGCAACGCTGTCGCGTCCGTCACGGTAGAGATTGAGCCCGACGCTGTTAAAGCGCGTCTGCGTCTCGCGCCCGGCGCGCTCCGCCGCCTGCGCGAGCGGCGCCGGCAGCTCGGGATCCTCGAGACGGTAGCGTGCAACGAGGCGCGGCACGTCGACGTCGCGGTCGTACATGCGGCGGCGTTCGCTCTGCCACGCGACGCTTTCGCGCAGTTTCTCGAACCACTGCCCCGACGTCGCGGCGTCGACGAAGGCAGGCACGTAGAGAATGGTGCCGGTCTCGTCGGCGACGAGCGTACGCCGCCCGTCGCCGAAGATTCCGAGTTGGCTCAGGGATAGAGACCGCGGAGCTTCGTCGCCTCGGCCACGCGCGAGACCGCCACGCAGTAGGCACCTTGACGCATCGAGACGGCGTGACGCTTGGCCTGTTCGTGCGTTTCACGGAAGGCGCGCACCATCTTTTGCTTCAGGCGTTCGTTGATCTCAGCCTCTTCCCAAAAGTTGGCCTGAAGGTCTTGTACCCACTCGAAGTACGAGACCGTCACGCCGCCGGCGTTCGCCAAGATGTCGGGAAGCACCATGACGTTGCGTTCGAAGAGAATGGCGTCCGCGTCGGGCGTCGTGGGACCGTTGGCCGCCTCCGCGATGATCTGCGCCCGAATCCGCGGTGCGTTCTCCGCCGTAATGACCTTTTCCAGAGCCGCGGGCACGAGAACGTCGCAATCGAACTCGAGTACGGCTTTATTGTCGATCTGTTCGCCGCCGCTGAAGCCGGCGACGGATCCCGTCTCCGCCTTGTAGGCCATCAGTCCTTTCACGTCGAGCCCGCGATCGTTGGCCACGCCGCCGCGCGAATCGGAGACTGCGACGATGCTGTAGCCGACATCGGACATCAGTTGCGCGGCGTACATGCCGGCATTGCCGAAGCCCTGAATCGCAACCTTGGCGCCCTCGGTCTCTCGGCCGATCTCGGCCATGGCCTCGTCGACCACGTAGCTGCAGCCGCGCGCCGTCGCCTTGTCGCGCCCCAGCGAGCCGCCGATGGCGACGGGCTTGCCGGTGACCACGCCGGGAATCGAGTAGCCATGCTGCATCGAGAACGAGTCCATGATCCACGCCATGATCTGCGGAGTGGTGTACACGTCGGGAGCGGGGATGTCTTTCTCGGGCCCGATGATGATCGAGATCTCGCTGGTGAAGCGACGCGTTAGATTCTCCAGTTCCTGCATGGACATGTTCTTGGGATCGCAGATGACGCCGCCTTTGGCGCCGCCGAAGGGGATGTTGACGAGCGCGCACTTCCACGTCATCCACATCGCCAGCGCCTTGACTTCATCGAGCGTCACATCGGGGTGGAAGCGAATTCCGCCTTTGCCGGGCCCGCGCGCGAGGTTGTGCTGCACGCGGTAACCGGTGAACATGCGGAAGGCGCCATCGTCCATGCGCACCGGCACTGAGACTTCGAGCACGCGTTTGGGCTGGCGCAGATAGCCGTGCAGCGATTCGTTGAGACCGATGAGCCGGCTCACCTCGTCGAGCTGGCGCTGCGCCATATCCCAAACGTTTTCGGATGCTTGGACGGCGGATAGGTCTTGAGCCATCGTCGCTTCTTCTACCCTACTGGTGCGGATGACCGTACATGCTCGCATGATAGGCGGGCAGGTGCGGGTTCTTCCAGTGTGAGCCGTCGGCAAAGATAATCTTCAGCGGGACGCACTTGGCGAAGCTGGTCTGGATCGGAAAGATGTTCTCACTGACGCCGAACTCGTGCTTGATCTCGGCGCCGGGCGAGAAGGTGCCAACGTCTTTGACCTCGGCGACGAGGCTGCCCTTGACGATGAGGCCGAACTCGATCTGCTTCATGACGACGTTGGTCACGTTCGTGTAGTCGATTGCCAGCTTGGGGTTGTTCGTCGCGGTCGGCTGATAGTACGACGGGCCGTATACCGACGGCCAGCCCCAGTAACCGCCGTAGACGCCATACGAAGGATAGAAGCCAGGCGTGTAGCCCGCGTAGTTATAGCGTACGTTGCGCTGCGGATTGCAGGTGCTGACGCTGATGGGATGGGGGTTTGTCACGTGCGCGGCTTCCGTCATGGCCGCTGCAGGCTGCTGCGCCACCAGGGTGAGCGCCGCGACGGCAAGCGAGAAGCGTAAGGGGTTCATCAGAGTTTCGGACCTCCTTTTTGGGTACCATCGAGATGTCTGGGTCTCGAAACTTCTGCAAGCGAAAGGGCGGCGCCTTGGCACCGCCCTTTTGGCTTATTTGCGTGCTCCTTAGCCCGGAGGACGTCCGCCGCCATTGTGGCCGCCGCCTCCCGACGGATGCGGAGCTGAGCCTCCGCCGCCCGACGGCCGCGCGTACGAACCGCCGCCCGAGGGACGCGAGTAGGATCCCCCACCCGAGGGACGAGCGTACGAGCCGTACGAGCCGGATGATCCTCGCGAATACGACGGATACGAACCGCCGCGCGAGTTGGAGCCGTACGAGCCGTAGGAAGATCCGCGAGAGTACGATGGGTACGAGCTGTGTCCGTACGAGCCTTCGGCCGACCCGCGAGCGTACGACGGGTACGAGCTGTGTCCGTACGAGCCTTCGGCCGACCCGCGAGAGTACGACGGGTACGAGCCGTGTCCGTACGAGCCTTCGGCCGACCCGCGAGAGTACCCAGCGCTGCGATCGGCGCCGCCGTACGAGTCGCGTTCGCTCGAACTCGAGACGCTGCCGCGCGTTTGCGTGAAGCGATTCCACGAATCCGAGGTCCCGTGATCGTTGCGGCTAGTCTCGAGCGATCCGTGATTGCTCTCGAGCGATCCGTGATTGCTCTCGAGCGACCCGTGATTGCTCTCGAGCGAGCCGCGGTCGGTTTCGGAGCGACCCGCGGTGCCGCGCGACTGATCGAAACGCTGCCACGAACTGGTGGGCGCGTTCTCGTGCGAGACTGGCGCGCTCTCGTGACCGGCGGTCACATTGCCGCGCGTCTCCGCGCCGCGGGATTCCGCACCGTCACGCGATACCGGAGCACTCTCACGACCCGTATCGCCGTGGATCGCTTGCGAGACGGCGTGCTGTTGCGCATCGAAGCTCGGGTGAGCCGAGAGGGCGCGATTCGAGGCGAATCGCGGAGAGTCGAACGCCTTGGACATCGTCACCGGTGCGTGCACCGTTCCGTGACCGAAGGCGAGGTTATCGCGAGTCGGCGTCACCGGCAGCGCGCCGTGGATCGTTCCCACCCGCGAGACGTCGTGCGGATCCACGCTGATGTTGTGGTGGAAGTCGCCCTTGGCGAAGTTACCGGTCAGCGTTCCGGTAACGCCGTGGTGAGCGAAGTTCCCATAGTAGTTGTTGATGTGCGTGATGTTCACGACGTGCGTTCCCCAACCGGGGTATCCCCAGCGGCCGTAGCCCCAGCCGCAGCAGCCTCCCCAACCCCAGCCGTAACCGGTCCAAGCCCAGCCCGGATACCAAGGATAATACGGCGCGTACGGCGCCAGCGGATACCATCCGATTCCCGGATAGCCGCCGAAGCCGAGGTTGACTCCCCAGCCTGGACCGCCGACGCTCAGGCCGAAGCCGAAGAAGCCGACGAGCGCTGGCGACCAGGCCGGCTGCGGGCTGTAGTAGCCAACATAAGCCGGCGGCACCCAAGCCCAACCGTAGCCGTTGGCATAGGTCCAGCGGCCGTAGTGGTACGGGGCCCAGCCCCACGGATCGGCCGAGACCCACGTCCAACCGTACCCGTCCTCCCACGACCAGGATCCGTTCTGATACGGCGCCCAGCTCGAGGATTGGTTCGGCACCCAGGCCTGACCGTAACCGGCGACGTCCTGCCATTGGCCGTAGGTATCGAGATTGTCATAGCCGGCGATATCGGGGCTCACGTTCGGACTGGCGTTGAGCGCGGCGAGCATCGTGCGGTCGCGCTTGGCGCTGAAGTCGTCGAACGAATCGTAGCCGACCTCGGATGTGTAGGTGATGTCCGGGTCGGAGGCAGAGCCGCGAGCGACGAGCGTCTTACCCTGCTCGAGTTCGAAGCTGCGCTGCGGCGTGACGATCGTCGCGCGCCCGCTGCGAACCGTGACCCAGCTCGAGCCGTCCTTCGTGATCGAAACGCGATAATCGCCTTGGCTCTGCGAGCGGACGCTCACCGACGGCGTGTCGATCTGCACCGGCCGTGCGTCGTGCACCACGCCGACCTCGACCGTGCCGTCGGCCAACTGCAGTTGACGGACGCTGGGATCGTCGTTGGTGATCCGCGCCTGGACGTTGCCGCCGAGGCGCACGGCGGTGTAGCCGTCGAACTGCAGCTCGGCGCGAGACGTCTCGCCGGTTGAAATGTAGTCGCCCGGAAGCAGCGGCGCGTTGACGGCCGCGGTGACCTGCTCGTTGCTGTCGCCCCGCTGGACGACGGCGGAGCCTTGAATGATGCTGACCCGAGCGACACCGGGTCCCTTCGAATCGGGCGCCTGCTCGGCGCCGGCCGGCAACGCGCTGCCGAGGCTGACCCCGATAAGCGCGATTCCGCAGAGTAGGCTAGTTAGCCACTTGGTAATCATACAGATGTTCGTTTCCCCTCGCCATTATTGAAACCGAAATCACCGGCGGAAGCATCGAGTGGCGATTAGCGTAGCATTAAGCTCGTGTGAGAGGGGACCGCCTACCGGGCGCCAACAGGTAGGGCGGAGGTGTAACCCGAGCATGCAAAATCAAACGCGACGTAACTTCCTCTCCGGAATCATCGTTCTGCCGGCACTCGCCGGTCTGGCTCTCGCCCAGACGACCACCGCCCAAGCCAAAGGCTCCAAGACGCAATTCAAGTATCAGGGCACGCCGAGTAATGGCAAGAAGTGCTCGCAGTGCACGCAGTACGTGGCGGGCAGCTCGGCTAAAGCGAACGGCACCTGCAAGATCGTCGACGGCTCGATCAGCCCCAACGGCTGGTGCATCGCCTTCGCTCCGAAGAAGAGCTAACTCCCCCGTCGTTCTCGGCGCGTGAACCACTGCGGGCGTCTTGCGGGGTGGGGCATATTGCTCGCGGCGACGTTCGGGGCGCCGGCCGTCGCGCAAGATGCGGTCGACGGCGTGATTCCCGGTCCGCCAACGTTCTACAATTGGGTGCTTCCGCTCAATTACGACGGCACCGCTTTCACGGTTCCCAAGGCGTATACTTCGTGCGGAGCCTCGTGGGACGCGCAGCCCTACGTTGCGCGAAAGGATGGACCGCTGGCGCTTAACGGTTCCGTCTCGCTAGCGCGAGCGTGCGCGTCGGCAGCAAATCCAAATAACGTGCCCAGCTCCGCCGACATCCCCGAATTCTATATCGTTGCTCTGCCGGTCTCGTGGACGAAGGGCAAGCCGAGCGGGCTTCACTTCGACGGCAAGAGTTCCACTATTCCGGCACTCGCCGTCGCCGGGCCCGTCGACCCCGCCGCTCGTTCGTGGGTCTTTGCACCGCTTGCGCCCGGCTTGAAAATGCGCGCGGGCTACGGATACACGTTTTTCGTCGCACAATTGGCAGCGCTGTAAAGGGGCTCTTCGAGCCCGCTACTTGGCGACCTCGAACAGGGCGGCCGCACCCATGCCGCCGCCGATGCACATCGTCACCACGACGTACTTTTCGCCGCGGCGCTTGCCTTCGATCAGCGCGTGCATCGTCATGCGCGCGCCGCTCATCCCGTACGGGTGGCCGATCGAGATCGCGCCGCCGTCGACGTTGAAGCGATCGTTGGAAATGCCCAGCGTGTCGCGGCAATAGACCGTCTGCACCGCGAACGCTTCATTGAGCTCCCACAGCCCAATGTCGCCGATCGCGAGGCCATGCGCTCGCAAGAGTTTCGGAACCGCGAAGACCGGACCGATGCCCATCTCGCCCGGATCGCAGCCGGCGACGGCGTATCCGCGATAGAAGCCCAGCGGGGTCAAACCGCGCTGCGCGGCGGCCTGCGCGTCCATGACGACCACGGCGGCGGCACCGTCGGAGAGCTGCGAGGAGTTCCCGGCGGTGATCGTCGTGTCGGCGACGCCGGGGACGGCGCCGCGCAGCGAGGCCAGCCCGCCGATCGTCGTTTCGGGGCGGTTGCCCTCGTCCTCGCGCAGCTCGACGCGCTCTTCGGTAACCCGGCCGCTCTCGCGATCCTGCACGTACTTCCACGTGGCCAGCGGCACGATCTCGGCGTCGAAGCGTCCGGCGCGCTGAGCGAGTGCGGTGCGCTGCTGGCTTTGCAGCGCGTACTCGTCCTGGCGATCGCGCGACACGTGATACTTCTTTGCGACGTTGTCGGCCGTGTAGAGCATCGGCATGTACAGATCGGGCTGATGGCGCAGCAGCCACTCCTCGGCAAAGAAGTGCAGATTGAGATCGTTCTGCACCATGCTGATCGACTCGACGCCGCCGGCGACCATCACGTCGGCGCCGTCGACGATCACCCGCCTCGCAGCCGCGGCGATCGCATCGAGGCCCGACGCGCAGTAGCGGCTCACGGTCTCTCCCGAAACGCTCACCGGACATCCGGCGCGCATCGCGGCGGTGCGGCCGATGTTGTTGCCGGTCGCGCCTTCGGGAAGGCCGCAACCGATGATGACGTCCTCGACCTCGCCCGGCGCGACCGACGCGCGCTCCATCGCGACCTTGACCACGTGACCCGCCAGCGTCGCACCCGGCGTTTGATTGTAGGCGCCGCGAAACGCGCGCCCGATCGGCGTACGCGCCGCGGCAACGATCGCGGCCTCACGCATGGACGGGCTCCTTGCTCTGCGCGGCCTGGCGCTCCAGCCACGGCGCGGGTTTCCACTGCGATCCGAAGACCGCTTCGAACTCTGCAACGCGCTCGCAGACCTTGGCAAACCCCACCTCGCCCGCGTACCACATCGGACCGCCGTGATGCGGCGGAAAACCATATCCGTACACGTAGACGATGTCGACGTCGCCCGGCCGCAGGGCGATGCCTTCGCCGAGCAGGTGGGCGCCGCGGTTGATCAGCGCGTAGAGCAGCCGCTCGCGGATCTCGCGATCGGTCGCCACCCGTGGCTCGATCCCCGCTCGTCCCGCCTCCTGCGCGAACAGCACCTCCACTTCGGGATCGACGATCGGTTCGCGCCCCTTTCCGACGGCCTTGTCGTATTTATAGAAGCCCGCCATCGTTTTCTGTCCGAGCCGGCCTCGCTGCACCAGCTGCTCGAGCACGTTGGTGCGGCTCGCAGACCCCTGCAAACGTGCAACGCTCAGGCCGATGTCGAGCCCCGAGAGATCGCTCATCGCGAACGGGCCCATCGGAAAGCCGAAGGTTTTCATCACGCCGTCGATGCGCGAAGGAGCGATGCCGTCCTCCGCGAGCGCGAACGCCTCACGGAAGTAGTCGAAGATCATGCGATTGCCGATGAACCCGAAAGCGTTGCCCGAGAGCACGCCCTTCTTGCGCAAACGCTTGGCGATCTCGAAGGCGGTCGCTAGCGACTCCGGCGAGCTCTCGCGCCCGCGCACGATCTCGAGCAGCGGCATGATGTTCGCGGGAACGAAAAAATGCAGGCCGAGCACGTTGCCAGGGCGCTTGGTTGCCGCGGCGATCGCGTCGACGTCGAGCGTCGAGGTGTTGGTTGCCAGCAGGGCTTCAGGCTTCGCGATGGCGTCGAGCCTTTCGAAAACCCCGCGCTTGACGTCGAGATCCTCGAAGACCGCCTCAACGACGACGTCGGCGTTCGAAAGTTCGTTCCAATCGTCGGTGAAAGCGATCGATTGCGCGCGCGCCCACGCCTCTTCTTGCGTCAGGCGCCCCTTCTGCACCTGATACATGAACATCCCCATAACGGTCTGGCGCGCCTTCTCGACGGCGTCGTCGTTGGCGTCCACCACCGCGACCGGAATGCCGGCCTGCGCGAAGGCGATCGCGATGCCGCTGCCCATCGTGCCCGCGCCGACGACGCCCGCGCGGTCGATCGCCGCCGGCACTGCTGGCGGCACGCCGGGGATCTTGTTCAGCTCGCGCTCGGCGAAGAAGAGGTGGCGCAGCGCCTGGGAGGGCGCCGAACGCACGAGCTCGTCGAAGAGTCGCGCTTCGCGCGCGATGCCGAAGCCGAACGGCAGCTCGACCGCGGCCTGCACCGCGTCGATCAACTTATGGGCGGCGAATCCGCCGTTTTTCTCGGACGGCACCATCTTGTGCGCCTGCGCGACGACGAACGGACCGGCCTGCGCCGGAACGCCGGGAGCGATGCTCACGGGCAGCGCCGACGCGCGCCGCTTCGCGCCACGGCTCTTAGCCAGCGCGGTTGCGCGCTGCACGACGTCGCTCTCGACGACTTCGTCGAGCACGCCCAGCTCGAGCGCGCGTTCCGCCTTCACATTCGAACCTTTGAGCATGAACTCGAGCGCGGCGCGCGCGCCGACCAGCCGCGGAAGGCGTTGGGTTGCGCCGGCGCCGGGGAGTAAGCCCAGCTTGATCTCCGGCAGCCCGAGTTTCGAGCGCATCGTCGCCACGCGGTAATCGCAGGCCAGCGCGAGCTCTACGCCCCCGCCCAAGCACGTACCGTCGATTGCGGCCGCAAAGACCTTCTCGCTGCGTTCGATCGCAGCGATGACGTCGCGTATCGTCACCGCTCCAAGCGGCATCTCGGCGTTGAAGTCGTTGACGTCGGCGCCGGCGCTGAAGAGCCCGTTGGAGCCGGTGAGCACGACGGTTGTTACCGCGTCGTCGGCCTCGGCCGCCGCGATCTCCTCGAGCAGCGTTGCGCAATAGGCAAACGATAGCGCGTTGACCGGCGGATTGTCGAGCGCAATGACGCGGACGTCGAGGCGCGGCGCAGCGGGTATCATTACACGCCCGCGACGAGCTTGCGGTCGAGCCCGAACTGCGCCTCGTTCAGCGCCATCACGTCGCCGGAGCCGTCGACGATCTGTTTGGCATACCAGGCGCACTGCGAGAGCACGTGCGTGGCGTAGAAGGCTGCCGTCGTCAGCTTAGCCCGGTAAAAATCGGCGTCGGGGTCGTTCGCGGCGATCTTTTTGCTGGCGATCTGCGCGGCGCGCGCCATCTGCCAGCCACCCGCGACGGTACCCCAGAGCCGCAGGTACGGGACCGAGCACGCGAAGGCTTTGTGGAGATCGCCCATGGCATTCATCCCGATCCACTGCGAAGTCTCGTTGAGCGCCTCGAGCCCTCGGCCGAGCGCTTCGCCGATGCGTTTGACCGTTGCATCGGAACTGCCGGCGCACTCCTTGGCCACCGCCTCCATCTGCTTGCCGACCGTGCGCGCCGCCGCGCCCATGTCGCGCAGGAGTTTGCGCCCGACGAGGTCGAGCGATTGTATTCCCGTGGTGCCCTCGTAGATCGTGATGATGCGCACGTCGCGGTACTGCTGAGCGATGCCGGTCTCTTCGATGTAGCCCGTGCCACCGAACACTTGCAGCGCCACCGAGCAGAGGTCGACCGCGTTCTCCGTGCACCAGCCCTTAACGACTGGAATCATCAGTTCGACGAATGCTTTGTGTGCCTTGCGCACCTTCTCGTCGGGGTGCCGAGCGGCGAAATCGAGCGAGGCCGCGGTCACGTAGGCCAAGCCGCGCATCGCCTCGATCGTCGCCTTCTGCAGCATCAACATGCGGCGTACGTCGGGATGCTTGAAGATTGCCTCAGGCTCGCGCGAGCCGGGTTTGAGGTCGCGGCCCTGCACGCGTTCGAGCGCGTACTCGAGCGCGCTCTGGTAGGCACGGTCGGCCAACGCAATGCCCTGCACGCCCACGGAGAAGCGCGCGGCGTTCATCATGATGAACATATACTCGAGGCCGCGATTGGCTTCGCCCACGAGATAGCCGACGGCGCCCTTTCCTTTTTCGCCGTAGTTGAGCGTGCACGTCGGATTGCCGTTGATGCCGAGCTTGTGTTCGATTCCGGCGCAGACGACGTCGTTGCGCTCGCCCAGACTGCCGTCGTCGTTGACGAGAACCTTCGGCACGATGAAGAGCGAGATGCCCTTGGTGCCTTCCGGTGCGTCGGGAAGCCGCGCGAGCACCAAGTGCACGATGTTCTCGGCCATGTCGTGCTCGCCGAAGGTGATGAAGATCTTCGTGCCGGTGATGAGGTGGTGATCGCCCTCGGGCACGGCACGCGCGCGCACCTGCGCGAGGTCGGAGCCGGCCTGCGGCTCGGTGAGACACATCGTGCCGGTCCACTTCCCGGAGACCAGGTTGGGTATGTAGCGCTGCTTCTGCTCGTGTGAGCCCACCAGCTCGATCGCCTCGATCGCGCCCTGGTTCAGCAGGGGTCCGTTGGCGAAGCCGATGTTGGCGCCGTTCCACATTTCCAGCGTTGGACCGAGCATGATCTGCGGCAGTCCCTGCCCGCCGTACTCCTCCGGAACGGGCAGACCGATCCAGCCCGCCTGCGCGAACTTCTTGTAGGCCTCCTTGAAACCGGGCGGGGTGCTGACCTCTCCCGCATCCCAACGGCAGCCTTCCTTATCGCCCGTGCGATTGAGTGGATCGAGCACGCCGGAGGCAAACGCCGCGGCCTCCTCGAGCACGGAATCGAGCACCTCGAGGGTCTCGCCGCAGCCGGGCAGCGCCGCAATCTCTTCGATGCCGGCCAGCTCGCGGAGGGCAAACTGCATGTCGCGCAAGGGAGCTCGGTAGGTGCTCATCTCTCTTCCTCTCAGGGCGCTATATATTAAAAATAATAGATACGGGAGCCGGCCAGGACGGCCCTCTCCCCCCAACCAGCGGGCATTAGAAATTGTGAAAAAGAGTCCGCCTGCTTGCGATTGAGTCGCATCACATTGGTTATGCTACGCGTATGTAACTCATACTACCGTCGCCCATGAGGAGATCACCATACTATCTATGCTGTTAACGTCACTACTTCTCTCGGTCATTACGATGAACCCCGCGATGGCACCGCGTCCGGCAATAGCGGGGCCCACCGAAGGTTTTCTACAGGCCGCCGCGATCTCTCCCGACAAGACCTGTAAACCGGGGGACATCTGCGCTTCTACCACGTTCAAAAAGAACGGCTGCTTCTTCAACAACTTCTGGAATAAGAGCAACGGCGGCACTCCGCTGGCGATCGACGTCACCCAGACGGGTTCGAACGGCAGCAACGTGTACGTCTACTGGGTGAACAACACCAACAAGACCATCAGCATCGCCGGCAGCGCGATGGCGAAGTACTACTGCCCCTAGGTAATCAACGACCTCGAAGCCACGCCGCTAGGAACCTCGCGAACCGCGAGGTTCCATTAGCGTAACCAGCCGTACGAATCGAGTGGTCGTCGCCCAGGTGCCATCCGAAGTTGGGCGCAATAGCTTGGGCCGGAGGATACGCATGCTTCATCGCTTCACGTTCGTCGCCGGGCTTATTGCCTTGTCCGGCCTGTTGGCCCTTCCCGCACCGGCGCTGCCCGGAACCTATCGCATGCGTACGGCGTTCACCGGGCACGCGAAATGCCTGGACATCGTCAACGACGGCTGGAACAACCGCGTGACGATGGCGACCTGCGGAAATTATACCGGACAGAAATGGATCGTCGAACCGAATGGCATGCCGGGATATTGGCGCGTGCGCACTGAGTTCACGGGCCGCGGCAAGTGTCTCGATATCGTTAACGACGGTACGAACAACCGGCTGACGATGGCCGCCTGCGGCAACTACACGGGACAGCAGTGGACCATCGAGGCCAACGGAACAACCGGCTACTGGCGCCTGCGCACGGTGTTTACGGGCCGCGGCAAGTGTCTCGACATCATCAACGACGGCAAAAACGACCGGCTGACGATGGCCGCCTGCGGCAACTATACCGGCCAGAGGTGGTCGCTCTCACCTTACGCCCCGTAAAGGCGCCTCTCGGCGGCCCTACTGACCGGGAGGCCGATACGTGACGTGCTTTTTCGCCGCTTCGTCGATCTGCTCGCACGTCAGAAGTTCCGTTGCCCTCGTGCGAATGGCGCCCGTTGCCGCTACGGTCATCGAGATCGCCGCCATCGCCACCTGATCGGGAACGTCGACGATGAGCACCGCGTCGTCGGCGCCGAAGGCGAAGTAAAAGGCTTCGACCTTTCCGCCAAACTCCGCGAGCAGGTCGGCCGCGGCCTTGCGCCGAGCCGAGCCGCCGTCCTTGAGCACGCCCTTCGCGCCCTCGGGTGTGTACGAGACTTGGATCAAGAACTTTGGCATAGCGTATCTCTCCCTGTCACTGCGAAGTAATTTCGAGTCGCGCCGCAGCGCTACGGCCGAACTGCTCGGGCGCATCCCGCAGATAGACTCGCGCGCCCGGCCACGAGAACGTGCCCGGCGTCACCGAGCGCACTAAGTAGTGCACGTCGTACACGCCGGGCTCGAGGTGCGCTGCGAAGGCGACGACGCGATCGCGATAGATCTGCGTCGCGTCGATCTGCCAGCTGTCGCTCTGTGAAACGATCGCCTGCAGCGACGTGCGGAACGAGGTATCGACGGCTTCGAAGCCCGCCGGCAGGGCATCCTCGATCACGAGCCGGTCGACCGGATGATCGACGATCGCGCGTACGCCCACGTCGAAAACGCGGCCTGCAGCCACCGAAACCGGCGAAACCGGCGCGAGGTCGATGGTGGCCAGCGGCGCGCTCGCCGCTCCGCCCACGACGCTGGGATCTGCCAGCGTGCGGATCACGCGGAACGCAGCCAGCTCTCCCGGCGAATTCGGCGGCACGGGATAGGTATAGAGTACGAGGTAGTGCGCCGGGCCGTCGATCGTCAGCGCGCCGCTTCCGAGCGTCGCAGCGGCGATCGTGAAGCGCTGCGACGACACCGTCGAGCCGAACTGCGCCCGCGCGACGACGCGCCCCCGCACGCTCGCGGTCACGGTCGCCGGCCGCAGTTGCTCGGTCCTAGCGTACGCGGCGAGCGCGGTCATCGCCGCGGCAGTGTCGTCGGTCGTCGGCCAGCCGCAGCGGCACTGCTGCGCAATCAGGGCGCGCACGGCGCCGTCGATCTGCTCGGCCGGCGCGCGCCGCTCGAGCATCATCTGCAGCATCTGGGCCTGTGCGTCGACCTGCGAGCCCAGCCACGCCCACGGTGCGGAAAGATTCGCGGTTGCGTAACGCCCCGTGAGATAGACCTGCTGCGTCAGCTGGTCGGCCAGCGCCACGCCCTGCGCGTGGCGCCCCGGCGCGCGCAGCAAGAAACGCGCCAACCGGATACGCGTGGCACTGTCGAAGGCGTCGCCTCGAGCAACGACGTCGGAAAGGAAGTCAGAGCGCGCTTGTCCGGCCTGCGCCAGCGACCACAGCGCTTCGAAACGCACCTGCGCCTTACAGAGCGCGTCGCTGCACCAGCGGAACCGCCCCGGATTCGCCAGCGCCTGCGACATGAAGCCGGCCGCGCGCGAGATCGCGCCCGAATCGACCTTCACGCCCTGGGAGCGCGCGAACGTCAGCGCCGCAATCGCGCCCGACGTCGCGAACGGATCGCTCGCGGTGTCGCCGCTGAAGTACGCGAAGCCGCCGTCGCCGTGCTGGTAACCCAGTAGATTCTGCAGGTTGGAAGCGGCGGCGGCCACGGGATCGACGCGCACTTGCAGACGGTACGGTCCGCGCAGCTTCGCCAGCGCGCTCGCGACGATCAGGCGAGAAGCATAATCGTCGGACAGCGGAAACGCCTCGCTTTGGAGCACGTTGTCGGAGGGCACGGCCAGTTGCGGAATCACCGAGTTGGCCAGCGTCAGCTGGAGCGAGCCGCCCCCGCGCAGGTCGATCGGAATCGCGGCCTGCTTCGCGCTCACACCGCTCTCGATCACCGATTCCGTTACGGCGCGGTCGGTCGTGTCGAACGGCACGCGGAACGCGTCGCGCTGCGAGCCCAGTGCGCTCTGCGCCTCGATCTGCGATGGCGCCGGCGTGCCGGCGAGCACCCCGAAGCGGTACGCCTGCATTCCGCTGGCGGCGTTCTCCGTCGTCTGCAGCTTCTGCGGGTCGCCTTGCGCGAAGGCGAGCGCCCCGCTGAGCTGCAGCACGAGATCGAGCGCACCCGTCGAGCCCGTCTGATTGGCGATCGAAACGCCCAGCGAGAATTTATCTCCCGGGCGCGCGAACTGCGGCAGCAGCGGATTGGCGATGAGCGGCTGCGTCGAGACGAACGTCTTGTCGCTCGTTGCGAAGTGCGATGCGTCGTCGTCGAGCGCGACGGCCATCACGCGCCACGTCGTGAGGTCGTCGGGCATCGTGAAGGTCGCGTGGGCACGTCCCGAAGCGTCGGTCTTCAGCACCCCGTAGTACGGCATCGGCTGGAAGTTAGCGCGCACCCGCGTGCTCGCCGCACCCGCCAGGAACCCGCCGCCATAGCCGAAGCCCTTCTCGACGGTCGGCGTCTGCGTGGTGAGCGTCACGTTCTCGCGGTTGTCGGAGAAAATCGTGGCGATAGGCTGCTGCGCGAACACCGTCTGCACGAGGTCGGGCAGACGGTAGCCCGAGAGCTGCAGGATCGCATCGTTGACGACCATGGCCACGATCTCGCCCCGCGCCGGGGAGCCGTCCTTCGCCGTAAGATTGAAATCGACGCTCTGCGTCACGCCGGGCTGCACGGTCGCGCTACGCGGCGCGATCCCCACTTTGAGATACCGGCTGGCAACGTCGACGCTGAACGCGGCCAACCCCGTGAGCGAGAGCGTCTGCTGCTTCGGCGACCGCCCCAGCGGACCGCCGCGGCGCACGACCAGCGCCTGGACCGCGGCGTTGGGCATCATCGCCGGCGTGACTTTGAAGGGAACGCGGACGGTGCCGTGCACGCCGTGCAGCGTCGTGCGTTCGATCACGTCGTTGCGTACGACGGCCACGTAAACGTCGGCGTCGTCGTAAGGAGAGGCCACCATCGCGCTCGCGGTGTCGCCGATGGCGTACTGTTTCTTGTCGAGTTTGATCGCGACGGCGTTTTGGTCTTGCAGCCCCCAATCGGCCTCGCCGGGACCGAACGCGAAGACTTGGATTTGCGTCGCGCTCGCCGCGGAGCTTGCGGCGTTCGGCGCGCCCCGCAGCGTGGCCATCACGCGGTACGGTCCGACGGCGGGGGGCGTGAGATTCGCGGTCACCGGGCCGCCTCCGGAAGTGACGTCGGCCTTGTCGACGGTCTGATATTTGATCGCCTGCTGCGCGCTTTGGCCGCCTTCTTCTTCTTGCGTCGCCGACGTGTACGTCATCTTCTGCAGCTCGAGGTGTACGCCGCGCCCCGACACCGCGTTGCCGTCGGCGTCGGTCACGATCGCGCGGATCGGCATCGCGCTGCCCTCCTTGCCCACCGTGTCGGAGGCCAAGCCGATCGTCACGTCGGCCGGCAGCGCCAGGAACGACTTCGAGTCGCTCACCGAGAGGTTGGACACGTCGCTCGTTTGCATGTCGACCTGATAGGTCATCGGGAACGGCAGATCGCGCGGAACCGTGACGTCGAGCGAAGCCGTGCCCTTCGAGTCGAGCGCGAGGTCTCGCTGCACCACGTCGGTGGTAAACGAGGGCGTCTCCTCGGGATAGAACCACTGCGGCCCAAACGAGAAGTCGTCCCAGCCTTTGGGCTGCAGCGACGCGACGTCGCGGGTTACGTACGCGTGTGCGGTGCCGCCCTGCAGCGGCGCGCCGAATAGGTAATTCGCCGCCACGCCGGCATGCAGGCTCGAGCCCGCCGTCGCCGACGCACCCGAGAGCGTGAGCGTCAGGTTGAAGTTCGGCGGCTTGAACTCGGCGACGCGCAGCGATCCCGTCACGTCGTTGCCGTTGCTGCCTTTGGCGTCGAGCGTGTAATAGCCCAAAGCCTGCTGCTGCGAAAACGGCAGCGAGAACGAGAAGACGCCAAGCGAATCGGTCTTCCGCGTGCCCAGCGAAGAGGTCGCGTTGCTGGGATCGGTGAGCGTGACCTTGTAGCTGGCATTCGCATCGGGCACGACTTGCGAGCCTTTCACGTAGTACGCGATGCCGGTGATCTGCGCCCGTTCGCCGGGCTGGTACATCTGCCGGTCGCTGAAGATCGTGCCGCGTCCCAGCGGGGCGCCGCTCGTCCAGCCGGCAGAGACGTTGAAGCGCGAAGAGCCGCTGTAGTCCAGCGTGGTGACGGTCGCGACGTCGGCCCCTTGGGTGACGACCACGCCGAGGTTCGGTGCGTTGTTCGCCGAGGCGAGCGCCGAACAGCGCTCGACGTCGACGCCGTGAAATTCCAACTGGCCGTCGCCGTTCGTGCTGCCGCTGGCGCAAGGCTGCGGCGGCTGATTGTTGCTCGAGTTGTCGATGCGGTAGACGGTGACCGCGGCGTTGCTCACCGGCGCCCCGTCGCTCAGGCGCTGCACCATCACGATGCCGTGTGCCGGAAACCACTGTGAGTAGACGCCGAGGTTGGTCAACTGCACGACGCCCGTGAGCGACGGCGCCTCGCCCTGCGCGTCGAGTGCCGTGCGGAAACCGTAGGCGAGCGCGCCGTAATCCGCGCCAATGCGCGCGCGCAACGGCACCTTCACCACGCTCTGCGCGTCGGGCCGCGCACCGCGCAGCGTTGCCGAGGGCCACGACTTGGAATCGCCGAGCAGCTTGTTGGGGTCGGGATAGCCGAGCATCGCAATCGGCGCGACCTTCGCATAGGCGACCTGATACGAGTCGTCGGGAAGATTGGTCGCGTAAAAGTTCAGGTCGACGGGCGCGCCCGCGGGAATGACCGATGCTCCGGTCGGCGCCCAGGCGCCCGGCGCGAAGCCGGAGGTATGGATGGTAACCTTGTGCGGCTGCCCGAGCGTTTGACCGTAGACGTCGCCGACGCTGCCGTCGATCGTCGCAACGTAGGTGCGGTTTGGATCGAGCGCGTAGGGGTCGATGAAGATCGTGTTCGATTGATCGGGCACGCTGAAGAGCGCCTTTACCGAAGCGGTCGGTGCGGGCGAGATCGTCACGGCGTTCGTCGTCTTATCGGCGTCGAGCGGATTGTTGAAGGCGATCACCGGATCGCCGTCGGCGAACCGGGAGCCGCTGTTGGGGCTCGGCAGCGGCGTCGGGACGATCGTCAGCGCGTCGAACGTGCGTATCTGCCCGTCGAAGTTCCGCGCGCTGGGAACGTTGCCGTACTGCGGCGTCACGCCGGGCGCGATGCGCAGCGCGTAGGTGGTTCCCTGGCGCAGTTGCCGCAGCGGCTTCAGGTCGTACTTCCAATCGTTGAGCGACGGGTCGTACAGCTCCGCAGCGTTGCTTCCGGGCACCGGCGACGGCGTCGCTTCGAGCGCCGCCGTGACGCCGACGCTCTCGCCGCCGCCCACCAACGTGGCATTGTTGGACAGCGAGCCCTCATCGAGCGCGGCGTTCGAGGTGATCGCGAGTTTCGGATTTATGCCCGATGGAGCCGGCGTCTCGCCGTTTTCGTCGGCCCCAAGTTGCGGCAGGTCGGTGAGGCTCAGCGCGGGGGTGCCGAAGGTCCAGGCGACGTCGGCGGGCAGCGAGTCGCCGTCGAGATCGCGCAAGCCGGCGCCGATCGTTACTCGCACGCGCGTGCCTACCGGCAGCGCGCGGTCGGCCACGAAGCCGACCATCCGCGGGGTCAGCAGCACGAAACGGCCGCCGAGGTCGGGAGATATCGAGAAATGCGCGAGCGTATCGCGCGAGCCGGCCTCCGAGAGCGCCGAAACCGGCACCAGCGGTTTGGCGAAGATCACGCGAATCTGCGCCAGCGCCTGCGCCTGCCCGATCGGCGAGACCGAGAGAATCCAGGGCGGCAACGAGGGTTTCGGCAGCGATTGCACCGCGACGAGCCGGGTCGTGCCGGGCGGGGCTCCGGTACACGAAACCAGTGCCGCCAAGGCAATTCCGACGATCGACGAATAAAGCGGTCGCACGCATGCCTCATTCCATCATACGGTGACCAAACTCTTCGCGTTGGGCGGCGGAGTTCTCGCGCTCGCGGCGGCGATCGCGCTGCAATGCAGCGGCGTCGACGTTCGTGCCGTTCCGGCGGCACGGTCCGCCGTCACCTTCACCGACCGCGACGGCATCGCGCTGGGCACGATCCTCGGCGCGTCCTCGGCACACGAGGTAAGCGTGCCGCTCGCGGCGGTCTCGCCTGCGTTTCTGCAGGCGATCGTCGCCGTGGAGGACGCACGGTTCTGGCACCACGGCGCCGTCGACTTCCCGGCGCTGCTCCGGGCCGCGCGCGAGTACGCGATCTTCGGGCAGGCGCGCAGCGGTGGTTCGACGATCCAGATGCAGCTCGCGCGGCTGCTCTTTCCTTCTCCGAGCACCGTACGCGGGAAGCTCGCGCAGATCTGGAGCGCGGAGCGGATCGAGATCGGTTCGAGCAAGCCGCAGATTCTCGCCGCCTACGTCAACCGCGTCCCCATGGGCGGCGACGTCTACGGCGTCGAGGCGGCGGCGCGCACCTACTTCGGCGAACCCGCGCGCGATCTCGACCTCGCGCAGGCCTCGCTCCTGGCAGCGATACCCAACGATCCGGCGAGGTTGGCGCCCGGCGGGGATTGGCCGGCGCTGCGCATGCGGCAGCGCTACGTGCTCGACCGCATGGTCGCGTTGCGCGAGATCGCGCCCGCCGTTGCGACGACGGCCTTTGCCGAAACGCTGAACGTACGCCGCCACGACGACGGAATCGCCGACGCGGCGCACGCGCTCTTCTGGCTGCGGCGAACGCAGCCCAATGCCGCGGGCCGCGTTCGCACCACGCTCGACCGCGCGCTGCAGCGCTTCGTGCAGGCGCAGACGGAGGACGTGGTCGCCGCACTCTCCCGCTATCACGTGACCGATGCGGCCGCGGTCGTCGCCGACAACCAGACCGGCGCGGTGCTTGCCTACGTCGGCTCGCCCGACTACTTCTCCGACGCCGCACTCGGGCAAAACGACGGCGTGCAGGCGCTGCGCCAGCCCGGCTCGTCGCTCAAACCGTTTACCTACGAGCTCGCGCTCGAGCGCGGAACGATCCGCTCGACGACGATCCTACCCGACGTCCCCGCGGCCTACGCGATTCCCGGTGGCCGGCTCTATCAACCGGCCGACTATAGCGGCCGCTTCAGCGGGCCGGTGCGCGTGCGCTACGCGCTGGCGAACTCGCTCAACGTTCCCGCGGTGCGCGTGCTCTCCGAGCTCGGCGTGAGCGATTTGCTGCAGCGGCTGCACGAGCTGGGTTTCGCGCACCTCAACCGCTCTGCGTCATACTACGGGCTCGGGCTGACACTGGGCAGCGGCGAGGTGAGCCTCTGGGAGTTAGTGCAAGCCTACGCGGCGATGGCCCGCGGCGGTGACTTCGAGCCGCTCCATCTCACCGGCGCTCCGCAACCCGCCGGCCCGCAGATCGGCAGCGAACCCGATTGGACGCTAATCACCGATATGCTCGCCGATCCACACGCGCGCGCTCACGCGTTCGGCGTACACTCCGTGCTCGAGATGCCGTTCCCCGCAGCGGTGAAGACGGGCACCTCGTCGGATTTTCACGACACCTGGACGGTCGGCTTCACGCGCGATTACACGGTCGGAGTATGGGTGGGTAACTTCGACGGATCGCCGATGCGCGGCGTCTCCGGCGTCACCGGCGCGGGGCCGCTTTGGAACCGCATCATGCTGCACCTCTACGAACGCAACGCCGATCCGCCGCCGTTCGCGTCGCCGGCCGGTTTCGTGCGCGTCGCGATCTGCGCCACGACCGGCCAGCTCGCCTCGCGGCCCAGCGCGCAGTGCCCGGCAGTCGTGCAAGAATGGGTGCGCCCCGCCGACGTAGCGTCGCTGCGCGTGCGGGGTGCCGTCGCGCACCTGCGCATCCTCTTTCCGCATGACGGCGACACGTTCGTGCTCGACCCCACGAGAGACGCGCTCGCCCAGCGCGAGCAGCAGCTGGCGCCGCGCGCGGGCGGCACGCACGGCGCGGTGCGCTGGAGCGTCGAGGGGACGCCGCTCGCGCTCGACGCCGCGGGGAACTCGTTTTGGCCGCTGCGGTTGGGAACGTGGCGCATCGAAGCCGGAGACGGCGCGCAGCGCGATGCAGTGGTGATCCACGTCGTGGCGCGGTCGCAGGTTGACGGCGGCTTTACGCTCGAGGCGCCGTCGCGCTGACTACTGCGTATCGATCGGGTCGTTCGACGGCTTTTCGTGCTTGAAGACGGAGATCCCATACTTCGTCGGAATCGGCGCGAACGGACGGGGACTCTTCGCGAAATCGAACGCGTCGTCGAGACTCGCGGCGCGTTGGTCGGTATAGTCCTTCGATATCGGGCCGATCGGAGGTAGCGAGAACGTCTCTTCGATGAACCGCAGCACGCTGCCGTACTCGTAGAGCACGTGGCTCACGTACCCTTGCTTCGCATAGGGTGAGATGATCAAGCACGGAACGCGAAAGCCCAGCCCGCGGTAATCGAGTTGGGGAGGATTGGCGTTGTCGTACCAGCCGCCCCAATCGTCCCACAGCACGATGATCGCCGTGTTCGACCAGTAGGGGCTCTCGCCGATCGAGTTGACGATCGAAGCCACCCACGACGGCCCTTTGTCGCTGTGATAGTGCGGATGATCTGAGTCGTCTTTGCTGGGCGTCACCCAATTCACCGAGGCGAGTTGCCCGTCGTCGGCGTCGCCGAGCACCTCGGTCTGCGGCGCGACGACGTTGTTCCAGTCCGGACCGTACCGCACGTATTTGATCGCCTCGAACGGCTCCCACATTCCGTCGTCCAACACCTTCGTTGCGTAGTACTTCCACGAGATTCCGGCGGCGTCGAGCGACTCGGCGATCGTGTTGAATTGGTCGAAGCACGGGAAGGGCCCTTGGTAGTAATGTTCGGTGCCGCGCTGCGTGATGTACGAGCTTCTCGTACCGGGCGGCGAGTCGCAGTCATCGTAGATCCCGTCCGGGAAGTCCACTTCGGATCGTTTGAACGGTTTCTGGCGGATCGTGTCCATGCCGGCGACCAGCGTCAAGTGACCGGTAAAGCTGCCTCCCCATTCGGTGGGATACATGTTGTCGGCGAGCACGTACTGCTGCGCCATCGACCAGTACGGCGCGATCAGCGCGTGATTGACGTACGAATACGCCTCGTAGGGATAATGCTTGCCGAACTCCGAGAACCCGTCCATCTTCCCGTGACGGTAGTCGACCTTCGCCTGGTGAAAGTCGTGCGGCAGGTCCGGGCCGTCGAACGTGATCTGCTTGAGCTGAACCTGGACGTCGCCGTAGGGGCAGTCGCCGGAGCCCGAACCGGTGCTCTTTCTCGGCGAGGCCATCCGAGCGCAGCCCGACAGCGGCGCGTTCGCGCCCGGATAGCCGGCGAAGAAGTTTTCGAAGCTGCGGTTCTCCTGCACGATGATGACGATGTGCGTGATGCGGCCACCCGAGGGACCACCCGCCTGGCGGGCGGAAGTTTGAGCGCCAACTGAAGCGAGCGGCGAATTAACGCTCGACGCACAGCCGCAGCATGCTGCGAGCGCCATCGCCGCGAGAAACACCAACGCTCTGCCGGCCATTTCGTCCTCCGAAAAGCTACGACAGAGATTTTACCCTCTTTTACGCCGTCGTCCCTACCGGCTTTCTACTGAGTCGTACTTACCGGTATCATAAGGTGCGCATACGGCGTGCCGGGCCACATGACGTACGGTCGCGTCGCGTCGGGGTCGAGCGACATCGGGTAGCCCATGCTTTTGACCGACGCTCCCACGATCATGACGTGCGGGCCGGTCTTCACCCAATGATTGCCATCGGCGGGCGCAGTTGCATAGGGATCGCTGTTGCTCGCACCGTTGTCGCCGGCCAGCATGTAAACGAATCCGGTCGCATCCGGCGGCGCCGCGTGCTTCACGAGCGCCTGCATCCACGCCATCGCCCCGGCGTCGGCGCACATTGGCGCGGTTGCGTCGACGAGCATGCAAGTAAACCCATTGGTGCCCGCGCGGAGCGTGCGCATCGATCCGTTCGCCTCGATCTGCATGATCGTTGCAGAAGCGACGACCGCAGCCGGCGCGGCGGTGCTGACCTTGGCGATGTAATCCGAATCTTGGGAATTCGTTTGCGCGGCGAGGGCCGCGGGGGCGACCGCGAGCGTCAGGGCCGCCGCGCAAATTCCGAGCCTGTGAGTAAGCATCTATCTCTCCTCCGAACGCAGGTCCTTCGCGCCCGGCGGCCGATCGCCTAGGAGCCGCCCGAGAAGCCGCCCAGCTAGTAGAAAAACTGCTGCAACTGGTTGACGCCCGGCCCGAAGGCCCAGCCCATACGCAAGCGGGGGTCGATCGCCGGCGCCGGCTCCCCGATGAAAAACTTGAAGCCGGTAAGCGTTTCGACTTGATTTCCCTGCTCGTCGTAGACGACGATTGCGCTGCCCTCGCTACCGCTGCAATAAACCTGATCCGTTACGAGAAAGAGGTGATCGATCGGGTCGCTGGCGATGCCGCTGCCGCTGTTATCCTGCGAGGCGTCACCGGTGCAGGGCAGCTGCGCCGCGATTCCCGTCCGCTTCTTGAGGTCGTAGAACTCGACTTGCGCGTTGAGTTCGGTAGTCGTCGCGGCGATGCCGGTATTCGAATCGACTGCCAAGCCGTTGACGAAGCCCGCACCGTACGGCCCGTTGTCGAGCCCGTTGAACTGAATTTGCTTACCAGTTTTCAAGTTCACGAGGACGTTGATCGGCGCGAGGCCGCCGACGCGGCCGCCGTCGGGCGACGTCGCGATCACGGCCTGCCCCGTCGCGGTATCCTGCGCGACCTGCGGCTGATCGCCGAGCGAGAAGTAGCTCGGGTTGAGGTGGTACACCTTGCCGAACGTGTTTTGCGCGACGTTCGATTCAAAAATTTCGGGAAGGTCTTGGTTCTTCAGCTCGATGGCGAAGACGGCGGTCTCGCCGGTGCTTTGATTCGGGCCCAGCGCTTCGACCTGGATGTCCTTGACCGGGGGTGTCCACTTGCCGGTGAACTTGCCTTTGACGGCCGGGCTCATCACGTTATAGAAGCGCTTGGCGTAGATCTGCCCTTTCGGCACGACGTAGCGCGTGATCAGGCCTACGTCGCCGGTTACGACGCCGTCGGCGCCGTAGGACGTTCCCCGCGGCGTCTTCTTGGGATAGGTCGTGAGAATTTCGCCGGTGCTCTCGTCGAACGTCTCGACGTTGATGGCGGTCGCGAGAACGCCGCCCGCGCCGTTTCGATCGATGTCGAAGCCGTAGATCTGGCCGCCCTGCGAGGTGAGCGTTGCGCCCAAGCCGAGCGAGTGGTGATGCGCGGCCGCACCCGCACTTGGCGGCACGGTGCGCGCGTTCGAAACGGCGCCGTCGCAGCCTCCGAGAAGAGCTGCGACGGCGGTTACACACAAGACATGGAGCGAGGTTTTCTCGAGCGGCACGAACCCCTTACTTTTCTAAGACGCGAAGATCGTTATCGTTGTCGTCGTTGAAGTAGACCTTCGTATCGGTGTCGTTGGTTCCCGTGGCTACGATGCCGAAGAGCGACCCCGAGGCGCCTTTGTCGACGTTGCGCGTCGCCAGCAGCTTGCCGCTAGGCGTGATCTCGACCATGATATTCTCGCCGCTCGGATTGCCCGTATTGCCGAGGATCAGGTTGTGATTGGGCAGCAGTGCGGCGCTGATCGGACCGTTGAGCGGGCTGCCCGAGAACACGAGCTTCGCGTCGGAGGCATTGGGACCGCTGAAGGTTTTGCCGCTTTTTCCCACGGTGATGCCGCCCGTCGGGATCGAGCTGACGTTCGAGAACGATACGACGGTATCGTTCGTGCCGTCGACGATGTAAAGCACGTCGCCGGTGGGATCGTAGGTGAGGCCGGACGGTCCGAAGATGCTGCCGGGCTTACCGTGATTGACGGCAAAGCCTTTTGCGATCACGTCGGTCGGGAAGCCCGAGCTGAGGTTGATGCGCACGATCGTACCGTCGGCAGCATTGCTCTCGTAGAAGGCGGGACTGCCGGTGTTGGGCTGTGCGAACGCTTGGCCCCACGGGCGGTCGTACGGCTTGCCTTTCAGAGCGCCGTCGGACTTGCCGTTGGGCGAGATGATCGGTTCGTCGTTGGCCGAGAACGCGCTGGCCCAAATGTCGTCGCCGGTGCTCAGCGCCAGCGAGGCGCAGCCTTTCAAAGTCTTACTGGCAGAGACGAGCAGCGGCTTGGAGCCGGGTTTGGGATGCAGCGCGACGACGGTAAAGCCGGTGCCTTGCACGTTGCCCTTCGCGTTGAAGTTGCAGACCACGAGATCGCCCTTGGTGAAATCGCCCGCCGTTGCCGGCGCGACGGTGAGTCCGTACGGATTGAGCTGCCCGAACTTTGGATCGATGGTCGAGCCGATCTCGACCTGCTTCTTGTCGGTCTTGAGGATCGAGGTATCGTCCTCGGTTAAGATGCCGGTCTGCGGCACCGCGGCGCCGCTCATCGAGGAGCCGGGCACAAGATTGGATTGCTGGCCCCCGCAGCCGGCCACGACGAGCGTGGCGACCGCGGCGAGCGCGATGCGTCGATGTAAGTTTTTTACCATTTTCCCCCCACAGAGGCCGCCGGCAACCACCCCGAGGTAACCAGAAGCACTAGTCGTTTTACGTCCCCAACGCTAGGTGGAGGATGTGAAAAAATTCTGAAAACTCCTCAGCAACGGCCGCGCAACCTCGCTGAGTCACGATTTCGGGATGCAGAAGGACGCGACGACCACCGCGCGCCGGCTCTTCGAATCTCCGCGGCGCCGGCCAGCCGAGCCGCAGGTTATCGAGACGCTGCTGCGCTTCGGCCGCGCAGCATTGTCCTACGCGCTCCGCCACGGGATCCGCGTGCTGCTGCTACGGCCCGGCGAGCTATATCGTGAAGCCTCCCAGGCGCTGGCGCGCCTCGGCATCGACGTCGACGCCTGGCCGGCGCCTCCGGCCGGCCTCTTCGTAGTCGAGGAGCGCTCGCTTTACCTGCGTTCTCGCAGTCCGATGACGGTGGCGCACGAGTTCGGCCACGCGCTCGACTGCGCGCTCGGCGGCGGCGTCTATCGCAGCGGCATCGATCCGCAGGTGCGCGCGCTCTTCGCCAACGCGCGCAATTTCGTTACGCCCTATGCGGCAACCGGCGTCGACGAGTACTTCGCCGAATCGCTGCGCGCGTACGTCGAAGCTAACGACTACGCCTCACCGTGGCCCCGCGCCACGCGCGCGCGTCTGCGTCACGCAGACCCGGGAATGCTCGAGTACGTCGAGAGCCTGTTCGAGCGAGAGTTCGGCGAGCGACTCGAACTGGGCGAGGTGGCGTCGATCTAGGAAACCGCCAGAGCGCCTAACTCTTCGGGGGATACCGTCCTGCCAGAGAGATCAGCCAGGTCAAGCCTTTGCCAAGTTTGTGCCCGCGCAAGTCCGGCAGCGCGAACGTCGTCTGCCCGTTGCCGCCGAACTTCGTTCCCAGGAGCGAGTAGAGTGCGACGTTTTTCGTTATCTCCTTCAACTGGCCGTCGCAGACTGCCCAACCGGCCGGCGGCACGTACTTGTCGAGATAGGCAACGCACGTCAGTTGTCCCAGCAACGGCGTTATCCCGTAATCGTTTGGTTGCACGTGCTTACGAACCGGATAGAAACCCTGCGTCGCGATTACCCACGTTAGCCCTTCGATCGGTTCCTGGCCGGTCATGTTTGGAAGCGCAAACGTCTTCTTCCCATCGCCGCCGAACTTGTTACCCAGCAGACTGAAGAGCACGAGGTGCGAGTCGATCGAGAGCAGCTGCCCGTCGCACTTCGCGAAGTATTTGGGAGCGTAGTCGTATGGGATCAACAGCAGCGATCCGACCATCTGGGCCGAGTCCCCGTAACTCAATGGACGCTCCGCCGACGGTTGCCCATCGGGAGCGGTCGACGCGGACGGCACCGTTCCCGCCGCGCAACCTGCGAGCAACGCGCCGGCGCCCGCGAGCACGAACGATTGACGCTTCATGCCGGCGGCCCACCCTTCGTGGCGATGCAGTACGTCAATCCCTTGAGCGGTTCGTGAGCGCTTAGGTCGGGCAGCCCAAAGTCGGTCTTCCCATCGCCTCCGAACTGCGTTCCGAGCAGCTTGAAAAGGTCGCCGTTGCCGATCGGCACGAGCTGTCCGTCGCACGGATCGAAGCCGTCGGGAGTGAACTCAAACGGCAGCAAGAGCAGCGACCCCAGTAACCACGGGTAGCCATACATAAAAAATCTTCCTCCTACGAAAGAGCCGGCGTGACGCACCTCCGTTTCGACGGGGTGCGCGGACCTTACTTTATTGAGCCGACGTCGGAGACGCTCACGCCGCCCGCGTGATTTCCCCAGGAGCTGCGGATGTAGCTGATCACCGCGGCGATCTGCTCGTCGGAGATCTCATGCTTCCACGACGGCATGATGCCGCTATACGCGTTGCCGTCGACCACCAGGCGTCCTTCGAGGCCGTTCTTGACGATCGCGATCACCGCTATGGGATTGCCGTTGACGGTTGGATTCCCGGCCAGTGGCGGAAACGCGCCCGCGACACCCCGGCCGTTCGGCTGATGACAACTCGAGCAGTTGGCGACGTAGACCGTCGCGCCGTCGCTGGCCGAAGCGGGATTCTTCGCAACCGCTGCCGCCGTCGCCGACGCGCTCGAGCTCCCGCCCTTGGCGCAAGCGGCCAAAGCGGCGATGCAAAAAGCGCAGAGGAGTCGTTTCACTCAAGCCTTCCTTCGAGGGCGCGCGCTCATCGCCCACACGAGGGCGACGAGCAGGAAATTCGCTACCAGCGAGCTGCCGCCATACGAGATGAACGGCAGCGTGATTCCCGTGAGCGGCAGCAACCCGATGACGCCCGCCACGATGATGATGACCTGAAAGCCCAGCGTCGCGCCCATCCCCGCGGCAAGGAGCTTGCTGTAGAGATCGGGCTGCTCGAGCCCGGCTGCAAACATGCGGCGCACGAGGTCCAAGAAGATCGCCAGCACGACGATCGCGCCGATCACGCCGAACTCTTCGGCGAACGCCGCGTAGACGTAATCGGTGGCGACGTCGGGGATGAATTGCGGGTGGCCGAGCCGGTACCCGGTGCCGACCAAACCGCCGGCGGCCAGCGAGTAGTAGGCTTGGGAGCTTTGATAACCGGCGCCCAGCGGCTCGGAGAACGGATGCAGCCAGATCGCGATCCGAGCGTGCACGTACGGATAGTGATGCACGGCCCAGAACGTGCCCGCCGCGAAGAGCAATGCCCCGAAGGCCACGATGTCGAGACGGCGCGTAGCGACGAAGAGCAGCGTGCCGAACGTCGCCAACAGCAGCGTCGCCATGCCCAAGTCGCGCTGCACCACCAGGATCGCCATCGACGCGCCCCAGCCGATGAACAGGGGGCCGAGGTACTTCACGTTCGCGCGCAGCGACCACGGCCGCGCCGCGGCGATCACGTCGGCCGTCTCGGCGAGATACGCCGCCAGGAAGAGCACGATGAAGAGCTTGATCAGTTCGATGGGTTCGTACTCGATCGGTCCGAACTTGATCCAGAGGCGCGCGCCGTTGATCTCTTCGCCGAAGACCAGCAGCAGGGCGAAGAGTGCCAGCGACGCGACGACCCAGAGATACTTGATGGCGGCGAAGCGGCGGAACTGCGTGAATACCGGAGCGGCGACGAGCACGAGCACCAGCGAGACCAGCAGCCAAAGCTGCTGGCGATGCGCGAGATTGGGGGAGAGACGCGCGACCATCGCGAGGCCGAGCGCGGCGAGCACGACCGCGAGTGCCGGCATCGCGTCGTCGCGCACGCTCGCGGCTGGCTGCCAGAGCACCCACAGCACGCAGAGCGCGCCGAGCAGCGCGAGCATCCATGGCGGCCCGATCGCCTGACGCGGGGCAAACGAAAGGATCAGCACCGAAATGGCCAGCGCGCCGGCCATCGGCAAGAGGCGCCGGGAGGCAAGAACGATCAGTGCGCGAGCACCGCGGCGAAAAGAAAACCGAGCGCGGCAGCGGCGCGCACGAGCATCACTGCGGCATAGGCCGCACCGCTCGAGCGCTCGCAGGCGCCGGTCGTCGCCGCGTCTTCTTCGAAACGCGCGACGAGAATCTGCTCTCCGGGCTCGCTCGCGTCGAGCCGCTGCAGTAGCGCGCGCCGCTCGGCGTCGCTTGCCACGCGGCGTCCGAGCAACACGATCGCGTCGCCCGGGCCAAGCCGCGCGTTCGAGATACTGATGTCGAGCGTAGGCGCTACGGCAAACGCGCGCGAGAGCACTGGGAACGGCCGCTCCTCCAAGATGTCGTCGGCGCACAGCGCAGCGATCTCGCCGTCACGTACCAAGTAGGCTGCGGTCCCGCCCGCATGCATCACGTAGGCGTAGCGCGCGACCACGAGCACGACGGTCAGCGACGCCGCGGCCGTAACGTAATCCTCGTGACTCGCCGTGGAAGCGTGCAGCGAGGCGTTGACTCGCTCCAAAACGGCCAGCATCGCGGTGGCTGCGGCCTGCGGCCGCTCGACGGCGCGGCGGAAGCGCGGGCTGCGCAGACGGCGCTCGCACTCGAGACGCAGCCTCGCGAGGAGCGCGGCCTCGGTTCGCACGCCGCCGATCCACCCAAAGCCGCGCGAAACCGCAAGCAGCCAGGTGCCGCCGGCGAGCTGCATGCTTAGGCACGAGGTTCGGTCGCCGCGGATAGCGAGCGTCATGCCGGGCGCACCGACGTGACGACGATGCGAGTGGTGCCGACATCGATCTCGTCGCCTTCGCGCACTTCGATGGCATCGGTGATGCGGCGTCCGTTGAGAAACGTGCCGTTGCGGCTCTTGAGGTCTTCGACGTACACGACGCCGTCATGGCTGGAGACGCGGGCATGGCGGCGGCTCACCTCGGCATCCGCAAGGGCGATGCCGGCGCTGCCGACGCGACCGATTTCAAAGGGCGGGCGTCCCTCTTGACGCCGTCGACCGCGACGTTCGACGATCTCCACGCCGACCTGCATCGGCGTCAGCGTACCGATCTCCGCCGCGGCGCGGAAGCGCGGGCGCGAAGCGAGCACGGCAACCGTAGCGAGCGCCGCGGTGATCTCGAGCGAGCCGAAGCGCATCGCGCGCGTAAAGTCCGCCGCGACGGCGAGCATCGCCGTCATACCAGTTCGAACCTCATCCGCGTATTCCCAAACAACAACTCGTCCCCGTCGCGCAGCGCCTCGACGCTCACCCGCATCCCGTTGACGAACGTTCCGTTCGTCGAGCCGAGATCGCGGACGACCGGCTCTCCGGCCGTGACCTCGAGGATCGCGTGCACGCGCGACGTGCTGGGGTCGACCAGGACGATCTCGCAGTCGTCGCTCCGCCCCACGCGCGTCGTGCCCACGATAGAGTATACCCCGTCGGGCGGCACACCTTTTATCATCCGCAAAGCGTAGCGCGCGGCGGCCCTGGCGCTCTCGCCGGTCTCGATCGCGATCGCGCCCAGCGGCAGGCCTTCGCGAGACGCCATCGCGACGCGGGGCTCGCCCGCAAAGCCAATCCCGACCCTCGCGCCAAGGTCGCGTACGAGATCGGCCCAGGCGCGCTCGAGGTAGTCGCGATGCTCCTCCAGCCGGTCGAAATCGCCGGGGCTTACGTAGACCGCGTAGAGCCACGGCGCGGTGCGCCGCCCGTCGTCCTCCCGGGTCTGCGCCTCCATCGTCGCGACGAGCTTGCGCGCGATCTGCGCGGGATCGACGTCGCTGGGGAAGGTGCGAGCGAAGGTCCGCTCGATCAGCTGCGCGCACGCCTGTTCGAGCTTGGTGAGGAAGCTCACGCGCGCCGCTCCACGCGGCAAATGTAGAAGCCGTCGCGGCCGGCGATTCCCGGTGGCACCAGTACATCGCCTTCGGGCGTCAGCAGGCCCTCGTAGGGAGCCGGTATGAGGCCACGCTCGAAGTTTTCTCGCGACAAGAACCACTCCATTACGTCGGACGTTTCGCGCGGATCCGTCGAGCACACCGCGTAGACGAGCGCGCCGCCTGGATAGACGTAACGCGCGGCACGTTCGAGGAGTGCCCGCTGCGTGGAGGCAAGGCGTTCGCCGTCGGTGCTCTGCTTCTTCCAGCGCGCTTCGGGCTGGCGCCCGACGATGCCGGTCCCCGAGCACGGTGCGTCGAGAAGCACGCGATCGAACAGCCTGTCCGAGGGCAGCAGCTCCGCCGTCGCGTCGCCGACGACGACCCCCGCCGTGAGTCCGGCTGCCTCGAGGCGCCGTCCGAGTACCGCCGCTTTGCGTTCGTCGCGTTCCACGCACAGCAGCGATCCCACGTTCTTCAGACGCGCGCCGATCTGCAGCGCCTTGTTGCCGCGTCCGCTGCAAAGGTCGGCGATGCTCTCGCCTGGTTGCGGGTTGAGCACGTCGACGGGCATCGCCGAGCTCTCCGATTGCGGCCACCAGCCTTGGTCCGCGCGCTCCGGTGCCCGACCGCTCTCTAGAAGCAGCGATTCTGGAACGACTGACGAGGGCCGCGTCGCGGTACCGCGATCTTGGAGCTGCGCGGCCGCCTCCTCCGGGGTCCAGCGCCGCGTGTCGATGGTTACCGCCGCCTGTGCCGGCTCGTCGACGGCGGCGCAGATCGCTTCGAGGGACGCAGGGAAGGTTCGGCCCCACTGCCGCACGAGCCACGTGGGCAGCGAGTAGCGCGTCGCAAGGTACTCGTGCTCGTCGGTGAACCGTTCGCGCGTGAGATCCTTGCGCGGATCGCGCAGGAAGCGACGCAGCACCGCGTTGACGAGATTCGCGATGCCGCGATGGCCAAAACGTTTGGCGAGGTTGACGAACTCGAACACCGTGGCGTACTCGTCGGCACGCGTGTAAACCAGTTCGTAGACCCCCAGGCGCAGCACCTCGCGGATCAACGGCGCCAGCGTGCGCAGCTTCTCCACCTGCGGGGCGTCGAATGCGAGATACCAATCCAGCGCGCGCCGCATCTTGATCGCGCCGTACGCCAGTTCCGCCGCAAAGGCAACGTCGCGTTCGCTCAATTGAGCGCGCCGAACGTGGTAATCGAATGCCGCGTGCGCGCTGCGCTCCGGCGCCCCCGCAGCGTCCGGAAAGACATCGCGCACCACGCGCAGAGCCAGCTCCCGAGCAGTCACGCTTCGCCGATCGTCCTACGCTTGCTCCGGAGATACGTTTCGCCGCTCATCCGGCCGCGGTTCGGCGCGACCAGTTCGTCGATCACCAGCTCGCCGCGTTCGTCGACGTGCGCGCGCAGCAGCTTCACGCTCTCACCCTCGATCTCGGCGCGCGCCGCGGGCTGCGGGCCGTACGCGCGAACCGCCCGCACGATTCGCTCCGCGGGCCAGGCGAGGTCGACGATGAGATCCTCGCGCGCGAGCGGCCGCGTGAGGCTGACGTCGCCCTGCTGCGGGAGCGCTTGCAGCTCGCCGCGCTGCGCCTCCTCGAGAACCCTTTCGAGCAGCTGCGCACCGGCGAGCGCCAGCCGGTCGTGGAGCTCGCCGTAGCTCTCGCCGGATTCGATCGCCACGCGCCGCGAGGCCACGACGTCGCCGGTATCGAGTCCGGCATCCATCAGCATGATCGAGACGCCCGTCTCTACGTCGCCGTGCAGGAGCGCGCTCTGGATCGGCGTCGCACCGCGGTAGCGCGGCAGCAGCGACGGGTGGACGTTGAGCGAGCCTCGCGCCGGCAGCACCAGCACTTCAGGCGGCAGCACCCGCCCGTACGACGCCAACACGAAAAAGTCGAAGCGCTCCTGGGCGATCTCGCCGGCAAAGGCGCGCAGTTTGAGCGGCTCGTGCACGTGCAGCCCCAGCTCGAGCGCCGCGGCCTTCACCGGGCTCGGACGCAAGCGATGGCCGCGGCCGGCCGGGCGGTCAGGCTGCGTCACAACCCCGGCGCACGTCGTATCGGCGGCAACGACGCGAAGGCTCGGCACGGCGAACTCGCTGGTTCCGAAGAAGAGGGTTCTCAACGCAAGAGCGTCCTCAAGCCTCCGCGGCTTCTTTCTCCTCTTCAGTTACGGCCTCGCGCACGTTGGTCGCGCGGTCGATGTAGAGTTTGCCGTCGAGATGGTCGATCTCGTGTTGCAGGCACTGCGCAAGGAGGCCGTCGCCCTCGATCAGGATCTTCTTGCCGTAGCGGTCGAGCCCCGCGACCGCGGCGTATTTGAAGCGGACGATTTCGCCGACCATCCCTGGGACCGACAGGCAGCCTTCGCGCAGCTCGGCCTCTTCGCGCACCTCGACGATCTTCGGATTGATCACCACCGCGGGTTCGTGCTCGTCGTCGTGCACGTCCATCACGAAGACGCGTTTGGAAACGTTGACCTGCGGAGCCGCCAGACCGACGCCGGGCGCCGCGTACATCGTTGCGAACATGTCGTCGATGAGCTGCTGGAAGAGCGGCTCGCCGATCTCGTCGAGCCTAACCCGCTTGGCGACCCGGCGCAGCGTGGGGTGCCCCTCCGCCAAAATTTCACGAACGTATGGCATCGGAGCCCGCTATTCGTTATTCGTGCCGGAAGCCCTGATAATAGCCCAAGTCTTCGGCGTCCGTCATACCCGACGCGCCACTGGGCATGTCATCCCCAGCGCAGTCGAAGGACGGAGTGAGCGATCCGCCGGCTTGCATTCTCTCGAATACGCTGCGATGCGTGACCGCTACTCGTCCCTCGACCGATCGGGATGACCGCTAGATGGGAGCTTCTCGAATTCTAGCTCTTGGTTTTGAAGGACGATATTTGGACGTGCGGATTGCAGCCCGTCCCGCCATCGTTCCAGAGCACCGCGACGGACTGGCTTGGCCCGATGTAGTAGCTGGACGGGAGCGACGAGGCGTAGTAGATGGGATTCGAGTAGGTCGGTTTTGCGTGCGGCGTCGGGATCTTCGACTCGCTGATGCCGAAGAACGGCGACGTGAAGGTCGAGCTGCCGTTGCTCTGCACGAGGTACAGGTTGAACTGATTGCTCGCCGGCAGCTGTCCCTTCGTCGAGACGTAGACGTTGCCCAAAGCCGGCGGAGCGTTCCTCGAGTTGGGAATCGGGAAGAGCACTTCGAGCTGATTAGAACTCGGCGGTCCGCCGCAGTTCGTGCCGGTTCCCGGCGGCGGCGAATTATTATTATTACTATTGCACCCCACCAGCACTCCGGCCGCGAGCAGGGCCACAAGGGCGCCAAACGATTTCTTCATGAGGTAAGAATCCTCGTCTTCGGCTGAGGGCCCTCTGAGCCCTAATGGGAATTACCTTAGAGAATGTACCCAGAAAGGTCGGCATTTTCAACGACGCCGGCCAGCCGTCGGCGCACGTACTCGCCGTCGACCACCACAACGCCGCCGCTTTCGGGGGCCTCAAAGCTGACGTCCTCCAGCATGCGCTCGAGCACGGTATGTAAGCGGCGGGCGCCGATATTCTCCGTCTGTTCGTTGACCCGCATGGCAAAGGCGGCGAGCTGCTCGATCGCGTCGTCGCGGAATTCGAGCGAGACGCCGTCGGTGGCCAGGAGCGCCTTGTACTGTTCGACGAGCGCGTTTTTCGGCTGGGTGAGGATCGTCTTGAAATCCTCGGCCGTGAGCGAATCCAACTCGACGCGGATCGGCAGGCGGCCCTGCAGCTCGGGAATGAGATCCGCCGGCTTGCTCATATGGAACGCGCCGGCGGCGATGAAGAGCACGTGGTCGGTCTTGATCGGGCCGTGCTTGGTATTGACCGTCGAGCCCTCGACGATCGGCAGGATGTCGCGCTGGACGCCCTCGCGCGACACGTCGGGGCCGCCACGCTGCTGCTGCGATCCGGCGACCTTGTCGATCTCGTCGATGAAGATGATGCCGTCTTCGGCGGCGCGGCGGAGCGCCTCGCGCTTGACCGCGTCGCCGTCGATCAGCTTCGCCGACTCTTCCTGTTCGAAGATTCGCAGCGCATCGGCGACGGTCACCCGCTTCTTCGTGCGCTTTTTCGGAAGGATGCCGCCGAGCATCTCGCCGAGATCGCCGCTCTGGTCCATCCCGCCGCCGATCACGCCGATCGGCAGCGAAGCGCTCTCCTCGACGTCGATCTCGACCAAGCGCACGTCGTAGAATCCGCGCTCGATCTCGCCGCGCGTCTGCTCGCGGACGCGCTGCGCGTCGGGTGAAACCGATGGGGCCGCCCCAGCCCCCGGGGCTTGCTGCTGCGCGTAGTTGCTGCCGAAGATCGAGCCCAGCGCCGCGCCGAACGGAGTGTTGGGCGACGAAGCGCCCGGCGGACGAGTCTCTGGATGAAGCACGTCGATCACCCGCTCCACGGCGTGGCGTTGGGCCGCCTCGGCAACGTCCTCCCGGCGCTCTTGGGTCACGGTGCGGATCGCCGCTTCGACCAGATCGCGCACCATCGACTCGACGTCGCGTCCCACGTAACCGACCTCGGTATACTTGGTCGCTTCGACCTTCACGAACGGCGCGCCGACCAGTGCGGCCAGGCGCCGCGCGATCTCCGTCTTGCCCACGCCGGTCGGGCCCATCATCAAAATGTTCTTCGGCGTGATCTCGTCGCGCAAGTCTTCGCGAGCGCGCGCCCGGCGATAGCGATTGCGCAGCGCGATCGCGACCGCACGTTTGGCGGCGCCCTGGCCGACGATGTACTTGTCGAGCTCGGCCACGATCTGGCGCGGCGTGAGCGCGGCGGGATCGAGGGTGGTTGCCAGGGTCGTCACGCCAGCGTCTCCACGATGATGTCGGCGTTGGTGTAGATGCAGATCTCCGAAGCGATCTCCAGTCCCTTACGTGCGATCTCGTCAGCCGGCAGCGTCGTGTTGCGCAGCAGCGCCGAAGCCGCGGCCTGCGCAAAGGCGCCACCGCTGCCGATCGCCGCGACGCCCTCATCGGGCTCGATCACGTCGCCGGTTCCCGAGAGCAGGAAGAGATGCTCCGCGTTGCCGACGATCATCAGCGCTTCCAGGCGGCGCAGCGCACGGTCTTGGCGCCAATCCTTGGCCAGCTCGACGGCGGCGCGCGTGACGTCTTTGAACTCGGCGAACTTCCCCTCGAACTTCTCGAGGAGCGCGATGCCGTCGGCCGCCGATCCGGCAAACCCCGCCAGCACTTTGCCGCCGCTAACTTTGCGCACCTTGCGCGCGCCGTGTTTCACGATCGTCTTGTCCAAGGTCACTTGGCCGTCGCCGGCGATCGCCAGCTGCCCGTCGCGCCGCACGGCCAGAATCGTTGTCGAGCGTACCCTCATCGTCTCTCTGAGTACCCTGCGGGCGCCATGACGGTTTCAGCCGCGTAGCCGGCGAGCGCTGCGAGCGCGCGCTCTGCCATCAGCCGCCTCCGGTCGCGCTTACCCAGCCGCTTGCCGCCGTCTTCTTGCGTCCCCGCGGTGGAGTCGAAGTTGCCCCAGGTGACGTTCGAAGGCTGGAAATCGGTGGTATGCCGGTTCTGCAGGTGCGCGACCACGGCGCCCAGCGCGCTCTCGCGCGGTACGTCGACGTGCGGCAGACCCAGCATCTCACGCGCTGCGGCGATCCCGGCCATCAGCCCGCAGGCGGCCGCCTCGACGTAGCCCTCCGCGCCGGTTATCTGTCCGGCAAAATAGAGCGAGCGCGCGCCGTGCAGCTTCAGGCGTTCGTCCAAGAGCCGTGGCGAATCGATGAACGTGTTGCGGTGCATGACCCCCAGCCGCAGCCATTCCGCGTCGCGCAGTCCCGGAAGCCTGCCGAAGGCCTCCTTCTGCGCGGGCCACGCGAGACGCGTCTGAAATCCGACCAAGTTGTAGGCGGTGCCTTGCGCGTTCTCTTTGCGCAGCTGCACGACCGCGTGCGGCGCGCGACCCGTGCGAGGATCGCGCAGCCCGACCGGCTTGAGCGGACCGAAGCGCAGCACGTCGTCGCCGCGATCGGCCATCTCCTCGATCGGCAGGCAGCCCTCGAAGTAGCGCGTCTCCTCGAAATCCTTGGCCTGGTGCCGTTCGAGCGTGCGCAGGTCGTGGAGCAGCTGCGCGTACGCCGCCGCGTCGAGGGGGATGTTGAGGTAGTCGTCGCCCTCACCTTTGTCGTAGCGCGACTGCGCGAACATCGCCGATACGTCGATCGAATCGGCGGCGACGATCGGCGAAGCCGCGTCGAAATAGTGGAGGCGGCCGGAGCCGATCAGCGCGTCGAGCGACGCGAGAAACTCCTCCGAAGGCAGCGGACCGCACGCGACGACGGTTGGCCGGTCGAGCGGAATCTCTCGCAGCTCGTCGCGGTGCAGGTGGATCAGCGGCTGGGCCGCGATGCGCGCCTCCACGGCGGCGGCAAAACGGATGCGGTCGACGGCCAGCGCGCCGCCGGCGGGCACCGCGGTTTCGCGCGCGGCGCTCACGATCAACGAGCCGAGGCGCGCCAACTCTTCCTTCAAAAGACCGACGGCGTTCTCGAGCGCGGCGCCGCGAAACGAGTTGCTGCAGACCAGCTCGGCGAGCGCGTCGGTGGTATGCGCCGGGCCGCTGCGATGCGGCCGCATCTCGTAGAGATCGACCTCGACGCCCTGCGCCGCGGCTTGCCACGCCGCCTCGCATCCCGCCAGCCCACCGCCAATAACGGTCAAACGCATACTCTCACCTCGGACTGTCATCGCAGCGCAGTCGCTCGTCATCGCAGCGCAATCGCTTGTCATCGCAGCGCAATCGCTTGTCATCCTGAGCGCAGTCGCTTGTCATCCTGAGCGCAGTCGAAGGACGGGAATTAAACCTCGATCGTCTCTCGTTCGGTGGCCGGCTCCGACGGGACCTGATGAGTGCGATCGGCGGCGCATTCGAGGTGGGTCACCCCTCCACGGCGCGTCTTCGAGACGACGTAGGAGTCGCAGACGGGACACTTCTGCGAGACGACGGGATCCCACGAGATGAAGTCGCAGTTCGGATAGTTCGCGCAGCCATAGAACGTGCGCCCCTTTTTCGAACGGCGCTCGACGACGGAACCGCCGCACTTGGGACACGCGACGCCCGTCTCCTTGATGATCGGCTTGGCCGTTTTGCATTCGGGATAGCCGGTACATGAAATGAAGCGGCCGAAGCGCCCCGTCTTGATGACCATGGGTCGCCCGCAGTTCGGGCAGATCTCGTCGGTCGGCTCGTCGCGCAGCTCGAGCCGCGGCAGCCTCTTCTCGGCCTCTTCCAGCTCGGTCTCGAACGGTCCGTAGAAGCGCCGCAGCAGCGCGATCCAATCCTCGTTGCCGTCGGCGACCTTGTCGAGATCGCCCTCCATCTGCGCCGTGAACTTGAGATTGAGGATCTTCGGGAAGTTGCCGACCAGCAAGTCGTTGACGGCGGCGCCGATCTCGGTCGGGAGAAAGCGCCGCTCTTGCTGGGTCACGTAGCCGCGGGCCTGGATCGTCTCGACGATCGTCGAGTAGGTGGAGGGCCGGCCGATGCCGTTGTCTTCCAACGCTTTGACCAAGGCGGCCTCCGTGTAGCGCGGCGGAGGCTCGGTAAAGTGCTGCTTGGGCTCGAGCTTGCGGCAATCCAGATCCTCGCCTTCGCTCAGCTCCGGAAGGCGCACGCGGCCCTTCGCGGTGCCGCTCTCGTCGCTGCCTTCCTCATACACCTTGGTAAAGCCGGCAAAGCGCATCACCGTACCGGTGGCGCGGAAGCCGTATTCGTTGGCCGAAACGTCGACGATAGTTTGGTCGAAGACGGCCGCCGACATCTGCGAGGCGACGAACCGCT
Source organism: Candidatus Cybelea sp. (assembly GCA_035939175.1). GTDB lineage: Bacteria > Vulcanimicrobiota > Vulcanimicrobiia > Vulcanimicrobiales > Vulcanimicrobiaceae > Cybelea. The sequence continues at coordinate 42,752 of DASZGC010000081.1, forward strand.
CCCAAATCATCGAATAGAGGCGCAGCTCGTCGCGTTTGAGGACGTGGGCGAGGCGCGCCGGCGTGTGGCTCACCAAGGTGGGACGAATCGCTTCGTGGGCGTCTTGCGCACCCTCGCGAATGCGGTGAACGCGGCCGCCGTGATACTCGGCGCCGTACGCTCCCGTGATGAACTCGCGGGCGGCGTCGCGCGCCAGGTCGCTGATGCGGGTCGAGTCGGTGCGCATGTAGGTGATGAGGCCGACGGTGCCCTCGCTGCCGCCGAGATCGATGCCCTCGTACAGCGCCTGGGCGACCTGCATCGCGCGCCTCACCCGCATCCGCAGCTTGCGCGACGCCTCTTGCTGTAGCGTCGAGGTGGTGAATGGCGCCGGCGGCTGGCGTTTTACCTCGCGCTTCTTGATGCCCGACACGCGATAGGCAGCGCCGTCGAGCGCCGCGACGGCCGTCTCTGCTTCCGCGGCCGTATGCATCTCGAGCTTTTCGCCACGGTGCGCCACGAGCTCGGCGGTAAACGGCATCTCCGGAACCGCCTCGCCCGCCAGCAGCGCGGTGATCGACCAGTACTCTTGGGCGACGAACGCTTCGATCTCGCGTTCGCGATCGACGATCAGCTTCACGGCAACCGATTGCACGCGTCCCGCCGAGAGGCCGCCGCGCACCTTCGCCCAGAGCAGCGGCGAGATCTTGTAGCCGACGAGCCGGTCCAAAATCCGGCGCGCCTGCTGCGCGTTGACGCGGTTGATGTCGATGCGGTGCGGGTTTTTGAGCGCTGCGAGCGCCGCGTCGCGGGTGATTTCGTGCAGTTCGATCCGCTTGGGATCGGGGAGTTTGAGGAGCTCCGCGAGATGCCAGGCGATGGCCTCGCCCTCCCGATCGGGGTCGGTCGCGAGGTATACGTCGGAGGCCGTTTTGACGGCGCTCCGCAGCTCCTTGATGATGTCGCCCTTGCCCTTGATCGTGAGGTATCGCGGGGCGAAATCGTTCTCGACGTCAACGCCTAGCGTACTTTTCGGAAGGTCGCGCACGTGTCCGACCGACGCCTTTACCGAGTAGCGCGCGGGGAGAAACTTCTTGATGGTCCGCGCTTTCGTCGGCGACTCGACGATGATCAGGGGCTTTTTCACGGGCCCTAGTATACCGCCGGGGTCAAGTACGGGCAAATTTTGTATGCGCGCGCAGTGCGCGCGCGAGCGCGTGAATTTGCATGATTCGGCAAAATCCTCTATGATGCGTGCAAAAGCGCCAAGAAGCGCTGTCCACTAACGCTTATCGTCCCCGGGGACGAGGAGGAATGAATGGACTCAGATTCCACGATGAACGGCGGCATGCCGGCGGAGGCTCCTAAACCTCGCCGTAAAGCACGCCGTCGTAAAGCCGTTGCCGCGGTGGCGATGGCGAAGAAGGCCTCGAACGGTCGCAAGAAAGGCGCCCGGAAGGCCGCGAAAAAGACGCGCAAGACCGTCCGTAAGGCGGTGCGCAAGGTCGTGCGGAAGCGCCGCAAAGTAACGCGCAAGGTCGGGCGCAAAGTGCGTAAGGCCGTCCGTAAGGGCGCGCGTAAAGCGCGTAAGGCCGTCCGCAAGGGCGCGCGTAAAGCGCGTAAGGCCGTCCGCAAGGGCGCACGCAAGGCGCGCAAGACCACCCGTAGAAAAGGCGTCGCCACGAAGGCCGCCGTCCGCAAGGGTGCGCGCAAAGCTCGCAAGGCGACCCGCAAGAAGAAAGCCTAGCCCGAGCGTATAGAGAGAACGACGAGCGATCGCAAAGCGGTCGCTCGTTTTTCTTTTTGTGCGCTTTTGTGCGCTAAGGAAGCTGGGTTAGGACGTTGCGGCAACCGAAGGGGCTGCCGTACCGCTCAACAGGTCCGGGGCTTTTCCGCCGTGCTCTTCCACCCAATGACAGGCGGCGAAGTGACCCGGTGAGTATTCGCGCAGCGGCGGCTCCTCCGTCGAGCAGCGCTCGAATGCGACCGGGCAACGCGTGTGAAAGCGGCAGCCCGGCGGCGGATTCACCGGCGACGGAATGTCGCCGGTCAGCACGATGCGCTTGCGCCGCTTCTCCACCGCAGGATCGGGGATCGGAATCGCTGAGAGCAACGCCTGTGTATAGGGGTGGAGCGGGTTCTGGTAGAGCTCGTCGCGATCGGCCAGCTCGACGATCTTGCCGACGTACATCACGGCCACGCGCGTCGAGATGTGGCGGACCACCGAAAGGTCGTGCGCGATGAAGAGGTAGGTCAGCTTGAGCTGGGCCTGGAGGTCTTCCAAAAGGTTGATGACTTGCGCTTGAATCGAAACGTCGAGCGCGGAGACCGGCTCGTCGCACACGATGAACCGCGGATTGACGGCGAGCGCTCGGGCGATGCCGATGCGCTGCCGCTGCCCCCCGGAGAATTCGTGCGGGTAGCGATTGGCGTGATACGGTTGCAGGCCGACCGTTGCCAGCAACTCGCGCACGCGGCCTTCGATCTCCTTGCCCGAGGCCAGACCGTGGATGCGCAGCGGCTCGCCGACGATCTCCGCGATCGACATGCGCGGGTTGAGCGAGGCGAACGGATCTTGGAAGATGATCTGAATCTCGCGCCGCAACCGCCGGATGTCGGAGCGGCTCAGCTTGAGGACATCGCGCCCCTCGAAGAAGATCTCGCCCTTGGTGGCCGCCAGCAAGCGCAACAGCAGTCGCCCGATCGTCGTTTTGCCCGAGCCCGACTCGCCGACGAGGCCGAGCGTTTCGCCCGCTTCGATCGTAAAACTGACCCCGTCGACCGCGCGTACGTCGGCGACGTGGCGCGACGTCAAACCCGCATGGATCGGAAAGTATTTGAAGAGGTCCTTGACCTCGAGGAGAGCGCTCACCGGGCGCTCGACGGAATCGTCGGGAGCGAGCGCATCTGCTCCGGCCGCTGATCGCGCGCGCGCTCGTCGTAGAGATAGCAGCGCGCGGCGTGGCCCTCCCCGAAATCGTAGAACGGCACCGGCTCGGCGCAGATCGGCATCCGATAGGCGCAGCGCGGAGCGAACGCGCACCCGGGTGGCAGCCGCAGCAGGTTCGGCGGTTGCCCGGGAATCGGCACGAGCCGCTGACGATCGCTGCGGTCGAGGCGCGGCAGCGACGAGAGGAGTCCTTGCGTATACGGCATTCGCGGCTGGTTGAAGATTTGATCGGCCGTGGCGTACTCCACCATATTGCCGCCGTACATCACGAGCACGTTCTTGCAGAACTCCGCGACGACGCCCAGGTCGTGCGTGATCAGGATGATCGCCGCCCCCGTCTCGCGCTGCAGGTCGTCCATCAGCTCGAGCACTTGCGCCTGAATCGTTACGTCGAGCGCCGTGGTGGGCTCGTCGGCGATGAGCAGTTCGGGATTGCAGGAGAGCGCCATCGCGATCATTACCCGCTGGCGCATGCCGCCGGAGAACTGATGCGGATAATCGCCGAGCCGGCGCTCGGGCTGGGGAATGCGCACTCTACGCAGCATCTCGATCGCGCGGTCGCGCGCTTCGCGATGGTTCGCTCCCATGTGCAAGCGCACCGCCTCGGCAATCTGCTCGCCGATGGTGAGCACGGGGTTGAGCGACGTCATTGGGTCTTGGAAGATCATCGCGATGCGGCGGCCGCGAATCTTGCGCATCTCGGCTTCGCTCTTGCCCGGCAAGCTTTCGCCCTGCAGGGCGATGCGGTCGGCGGTGACGGTTGCCGAACGCGGCAGCAGGCGCATGATCGAAAGGGCGGTCACCGACTTGCCCGAGCCCGATTCGCCGACGATACCGAGCGTCTCACCGGCATGCAGCGAGAACGACAGACCGTTTACAGCGGTTACGGGGCCGTCTTCGGTGCGGAACGTCGTCCGAAGGTTTTCGACCTCGAGCAGCGGCACCGCGCGCAGCGGCCTTTTAGATTCCGGTCAGCGAGAGCACGAACGCGCTGACCACGAAGATCACGGCAGTCATGCCGGTCAACCGCTTCAGTTGCTCTTCGGCGCCGAGACGGCCACGGTACGCCGACTCAACCCGCCCGCCGATCGTGCCGCTGAGCCCTTCTTGTTTGGTCGTCTGAACGGCGAGTAAGAAGATCAGCGCAAGCGCAGCGATGACGAAGATGCCCGCGATGCCGTGCGTGAGCCACGGCCAGTGCGCCGCGATCGGCGTCTGCGGCATCGCCGCCGGCACCGGCAACGGGGGCGGAACGTTCTGGGGCACGGCTCCCTGGGGCAGTGCCGATGCAGCAGGCGAGGGAACGGCCTTCGAAGTCGCCGCGGCGACGAGCAGCAGAAAATTCAACGAGCTTACTCTTCCTTAATAGTCGGTGGCGGGCATCTTCTACGACCGCAGGGCCCGGGCCGCCTGCACGAGTACCGTGGGGATGGTGCCGAAGTCGCAGCGGCTCGCAGACCCGGCCTCGCCGGTGGTTCCCCTGAAGAACCGGCGGGTCTGGCGCGACCTCGCCCGGATCCTGTCGACGATATTCAACCCATTCCTCACCGCCCTGGCACTCTTCGTGATCCTGGCGCACATTGGTGCGAAGGACACGCTGGACTTCTGGCGCCTGCTCTTCGTCTCGACCTTCTTTCTTTCGCTGGGTCCGATGCTCTACGTCTTCTGGCTCTATGCGACCGACCGCATCTCCGACCTCGACATGTCGGTGCGGCTCGAGCGCGAGATGGTCTTCACGGCGTTCGTGATCTTCGACGTTCTCGGCGTCGCCGCGCTATGGATCGTGCACGCTCCGCGGCTGATGATCGCTGCGATGCTGGGCTATCTCGTATCGACGATGATCGTCCAGTACATCACGCGCTACTGGAAGATCAGCACGCACGCGATCGGCATCACCGCGCCCTTGGCGGCGCTCACGCTGCTCTACGGCCGGCAACCGTTACCGTTCATCGTGCTGATTCCGATGGTGTGCTGGGCACGCGTCTATCTCAAAGCGCATACGGTGATGCAGGTGCTGGCGGGCGTCGCGCTCGCGATGGCGACCACAGGCTTCTTCTTCTCCATCTTCCACATCGGCTTGTTTTCGGCGACGAAGTAGCCCGCGGTCACCAGGGGCGCTGCAGGAGCGTAATCGCGCCGGGATCGGTGAAAAATTGCCTCGCGCTTCCCGCCGGAACGGCGTGAATCTCGATGCGATCGGCGCCCGGGCAGCGTGGCAACGTCACGAGCGGACGGCTCGGCTCGAGCCCGCTGCCAACCAGCTGCGCGCCGCGCAGGCACGCGATCCCGAAGTACGCCGGGTAACCGTCCCTCGACCAGATCAGCGCGAGCTTGTCGTCGAACTGCGCGGCAACGGGCGCGCGGACCGCGCGTAGTGCGATGACGATGCGCTCGGCGCCGCGTCCGGCGACGGCGTACGAGGCCGGCGGCAGCGGGCTCACGCAACACCACGCCACCGCGGCGAGCACGACGCCGAACGCCGCTATTGCGGCGCTCGTCCGAACCCGCGCGCCGCGCGCGGCCCCGGCGATCGCGAGCAGCGCCACCAACGCGAAAGCGAAGAGCAGGACGTATGGGACCGGGCGGGTGTAGGCCGGCAAGTCGTTTGGCGCAGCGTCGACCGGCAACGCGAGACCGAAGTCGAGCGGCAGCACGCGCGCGATCTCGGAGTACGGCACCGAGGTGCGCCGGCTCTCCAAGAACCACAGCGGGTGGATCACGAAGAGCACCGAGTTGACGAACGTGATCGCCGCGAGGAACCCCGCCGTTGCATCGAGCGCCCACGTTCGCCGCAGCGTCGACCAGCAACAGATGCCGACCGCCAAAAACGGCAGCCCGGCAACCCAGTAGCGAGCGGTCCAAGCTTCGCCGGCCTCCGCCCAGACGAACGTCCCGACATAGATCGTCAGGAGTCCCAGCGCCCAGAGGCAGAGCGTGCGTCTCCGCAGCGCGCCCGCGATCAGGCCGGCGAATCCAAATGCGTAGAACGGCGAGTACGCCAGCAGCCCGTGGCGCACGCCGAAGAGCTGCATCCCCAAGCGATCCGGCAGCGACCAAAGCGACGGCCGAAATGTGGGAAAGGCTCCGCCGTCGAGCGACCCCCACAGGGCATGCTGGTAGATCGCGAACCCGCCAAACACGATCGCGCAGAGCGCCACTCTCATCGTCACCCTGCGCCACCGGTCATCCGCAGCGCCGTCGAAGGAGCGCGCGATCCAGATCGCCGCAAACGCGACCGCCAGCGGCAGCGCGCGCACGTAAACGAAGGGCAGTGCGGCGATCGCCGCGAGCGCGGCCCACGGCTTCTTCGCGCTTAGCGCGAGCAGCGCGGCGGCAACCAGCGCAAAGAGCAGGGCCTCGGGATAGAGCAGCTTGAGATAGGCCAAGAGGGGCAGCGCGAGCGTGACCGTCGCGACGGACACGTAGACGCTCGCACGCGTCGCTCCCGCTTCGCCCGGAAACTCGCGCCGCAGCAACGCGAAGAGCATGCCGGCGCCGGCCATGCCGACGAAGAAGTTGAGCCATCGCGCCGCCTCGAGTCCGCCCGCGTATAGGATCGCGCCGAAGACGGCGCTGGGCGCCAGCGAGTGAAACGGCACGGCCGTCGCGCCAAAATACGGCGCGTTCAGACCGTTGGACCGCAGGAACGCATTCCACGTCTGGAGCGACGGGTAGAGCGCGTGGTTGCCGTAAAAGCCCAGCGCTTGATACGCGTAGCGCTGCTCGTCGCCCGTCCACAGCAGTCGTCCGGTTACCCAGTGCGCAGCGGCGGCGACCGCTACGAGGCCGGCGAAGAAGTATCGATCGCGCCGCCTCAAGCGGGCCGCGCTGCGTTCGAATCCGTGAAGCAGCCGGCGAGCCGCGCCACCCCGGCGAGAAACGTCGCTTCATCGCCGCTGGTGAGGTACCGCGTCGTGCCCCGCCCCGCCGCTCGCGCTCCGAGCAGTTCTGCGGCGCGCTTCGCCTGCATCACCGCGGGGTCGACGAAGGCCACGCCCTCTCCGAGCACCGCGCGAAAGTGCGACGCGAGTACCGGATAGTGGGTGCAGCCCAACACCAGCGCCTCGAGGTCGAGTGGAAGGTGCGCGCAGACTTCGGCCACCGCCGCGCGCGGCGCGGGCCCTTCGAGGAGCCCCGCTTCGACGAGCGGCACGAGCGCCGGCGCCGGAACCTCGACGACGTCGACGCCGTCGACGCGCGCACGGATGGTGCGGCCGTACGAACCGGCGCCCACCGTCGCCGCCGTCGCCACGACGCCGACGCGCCGGTGGCCCGCGCGCTGCACCTCCATCGCCGCCGACTCGATCAGGTCGAGCACGGGAGCGCGCGTCGCCGGCCAGCCGTAGCGCTCCGCGACCGCGCAGGACGTGTTGCACGCCATCACGATTGCATCGACCCCTCGTGCGTCCAGAAACGCCAAGTTAGCCCGCATCAGCTCGAGCAATTCTGCGTGCGTCCGGTCGCCGTACGGCACGTTTGCCTGATCGGCGAAGAAGACGACGTCGACCTCCGGCATCTGCTCGCGCACGCGCGACAAAACCGTCAGTCCGCCCAAGCCCGAATCGAACAGCCCGATCACGAAGGCCTTACTGCGCGGGCTGATTTGCGACGGGATACTCGCGCGCGTACTGTGCGATGCCGTCGGCGATCTCTTGCGCCACCTTCTCGCGCCACGCCGGATCCGTCAGCAGCGCGTAATCGTTGGGGTTGGTGAGGAACGCCGTCTCGATCAGCACTGCCGGCATGCGGGTGTGGTACGTCACGTAGTAGTGAGCCTTGATCACGCCGTCGTCTTTTGTGCCGTCGCCTTCGAGTTGCGCGGCGACGATATGCCCGAAGGGAAGGTCCTCGGGTTTGGAGATGTAGGTCGTGGTTCCGTATGGCCCGGGATTGATGTACGCATTGGCGTGGATGCTGACGAAGAGACGCGCGCCGGCCTTGTTCGCAACGTCGACGCGCGCCTGCAGCTCGTCGTGCGCGCTGTCATTGGGCGCGTAAACGTCGACGTTGGTATCGTGCGTCAGCTTGACCTTCCACCCGCGGTCCACCAAGATGGCGCGCAAGCGCTTGGCCATGTCGAGCGTCAGCGTCGCCTCGGAGACGCCGCCGTGCTGCGTTCCCGGATCGCTGCCGCCGTGACCCGGATCGATCACGATGAGACGTGGATCCGTCGGCACGTAGCCATTGTGAGGACCGAACTTCCACGCCGAATCGTCGCTCTCGCTCGAGCCGGCCGCGTTTTGATCCAGCGGCGCGGGCGTCACCTCCCCACCGTTCTGCTCGGCGGCAACGACGCTGCCCACGCTGCCGCTTCCCGACCGCGGCTCGTCGGCGACGTCCTGCGAGCCGATCGTGATCTGCATGCCTTGCGAGGACGGCTCGATCGCGAGCGCTTTCGGGCCGGCCAGCGAGAGGGCCACGCGCACGGTCGACGGATCGATCTGGCGCACGCGCACCGATTGCAGCGGATCGTCCGCGCCGCGATCGATCGGCGCTCCCTGCAGCTGCGCGTTCGAAAAGTCGATCCAGAAGCGATTGTCGGGCTCGCGCAGGCGGTGCCATTCGAAGGGCGCGCTGCCGCTAACCGCAATCGAAACGACGATGCCGTCCGAACCCGGTGTCACGGTCACGCCCGTAATCGCTGCCGGGCCACTGGGCGGCGTTGCGAATGGTTCGGGCTCCGGCGTCGGCGACGCGCCCACCGCGGCGACGCTCTCGGGGGCGCCGGGCCCGGCGGTAAAGGCGAGCGCGACGTCGCGCGCTCCGGAGTTCTGCGGAGACTGCGCCGTAGCATTCGGATCGAGCGTAACGCTAAGCGACACGGACGGAGCGCGCACGGTGCCTGCGGCCACGACCTCAATCGCGCGCACCCCGCCGGCGTTGACTTGGCGCGTGCCGGTCAACGAGGTTCCCACGCCGTCGAAAACGTATTCGACTCGTCCCGGCGCCTGCGCGACGACGCGAGCATGAAGCGGCACGCCGGCGTGGGCCAGCAGCGTCACGCGGCCGTTCTCCTGGCGCACGTCGAGCGTCGAGAGCTGCGGCTGCAGAATTTCGGCGTTACCGTCCTGGCGCAGTGCGAGGTCCAGGCAACGCAGCACCTCTCTCAGCGGCAGATAGGCTTCGTCGCCCACGAGAAACGGCGCGGCGGAGGCCTGCAGCGCGATCGGGCCGATGTCGTAGCGCGGATCGCCGATCGCGAAGCTCACGACGACGGGCACCGACGTCGTGATGAGCACGTACCGCTCGCCGGGACGCCACGTGAGAAACGCGCCGGCGCCGCGCAGCAGCTGCGCGAGTCCCGGATCCTCGACGCCGACGGCGAGCGTCCCCGCTTGCGACGAGAGATGCGTAAAATGAATCGCGCGCCCTTGATAGCTCGCGGTAAGCGGAGCGTCGGCTAATGCGGGGGGCGCGATCGCGTACAGCGCCAGCGCTACGAGCGCGGCGGCGAGGCTACCAGTCCGAGCGATGAAGCGGTTCGTCGATTTCAAGATGTCCTCCGGGCAGCGTCTCGAGACGGTTGCCTTCGACCAAGATCTGCACGGCGTCGACCCCGGCGACGCCGGTCACCGTGTAGACGAGTGCTTTCATCTCGCCGGTCTCGCCGAAGCTTCCGCCCGGCGTGTTCTCGACGTCTTTCGAAAGGTCCACGGTCGCCGTCGATCCGTTCACCTCGACGCCGAGCACGCGCGTCCCCGGCGGAAAGCGAATCGCCTGCACGTCGCCCGGAGGCCCGGCCACGGCCTGCACCGCTGCGTAGAGCGCCGTATTGTGCAGGTGTTCGGCCGCGCTCTCGCCCGCGAGCGGCGGACGCAGCGAGACGCTCGTGCGTCCCAGCGACGTACCGTCCATTTTCGTGAAGTAGACCGGAAGCGTTGGCGCGTTGCGCGAGCCGCGGCTGGAGATGACGTACCACGTGCCGGCGGCGACGACGACCAAGAGTACGACGAGGACGGGCAGGCGCAGCGATCTCACGTCGGAAGGCTTTCTTCGCGAGGGGCGGCCGAAATACTGCCGTCGAAGGCGCGCTGTTATGAAGTGGTTGAAAAAAGCCGTCGGACGCGAGCGCTACGCGCTCGAGCGCGCGCGACGGCGCTTCATCCGCAGGCCGACCGAGAAGCGCTTGCACGACGTGCGTACCACCGGGCGGCGATTTCGCTCGCTGCTGGAAGACGTCACCGCTCTGCTTCCGTTGCCCAAACTGCTGCGCCGGGTGCGCCGGGCGGCGGACGCCACCGACGCCGCCCGCGACGCGACGATTATCCGCCGGCTCTTGGAGGCCAGCGTCGACGAGCACGAAGCCGCCCTCGCCGCGCCGCTGCTCGACGAGCTGCGCCGTCGTGAAGAGGAAGCGATGGAGTTGGCGCACCACCGGCTGACGCGCACCAGATTCGCGCGGTAACGCGTGTCCAAACCCGAGCGCATCGAGCTGCACGGCGTGGCCGATCCCGGCGAGCTGATGGCGCGCGTGCTGGCAGTGCGCTCGCGCGAACTCGGTCGTTTGCAAGGAGCGCTGCAAAGCGGCGAGGGCGCCGGGCTTCACGACTTTCGCATCGCGTGCAAACGGCTGCGCTACGCGCTAGAACGCTTCGAAAAGGTCGAACCGTCGTTGGCGCCGATCGCGCAGTCGCTCTCTCGTCTGCAGGACGCCCTGGGCGCGGTGCACGACCGCGACGTGCTCGCGAGCATCCTTCCGCCGGCGCTTGAGCAGGCCGAGCGAAAGCTTCACAGGGAACGCACAGCATTTGTCGAGCAAGCCGTCGCGCTATGGGCGCAGACGAAAGAAAAGGCACGCGTTTGCACTCTCATCCTTTTCGAATAATGCTCTAATCGTTCTCCGCAGAGCCTCGCGTCGCCGCGTGGTAAACATGGAGCATGAACAAACTTCGCAACGTCTTACTAGCCTGCGCGCTCGGCGCAGGAGCCATCGGGGCGGCAGCGTTGCCCGCGACCGCTCAAGTCTACGGCGGTATCTACGTGCAGACCGGTCCGCCGGCGCCGATGTACGAGACCGTCCCGGTAGCGCCGGGGCCGAACTACTACTGGGTCGGCGGATACTGGCAGTGGAACGGCTACCGTTACGTGTGGGCCCGCGGACATTATGCGATGCGTCCGTACGGCGGCGCGGTTTGGCACGGCGGCCACTGGGTTCACGCCTCGGGCGGATGGTACTGGCGACCAGGACACTGGGGCCGTCCCTACTAGCTCCTAACTAGGTACATCCCCAAAAAATAGCTCCTACCTCAATCGCCCACCGGCTGCAAAAGGAAGCCGGTGGGCGATCTCTATTGCCGTGTGGAATCCGCAGCGCTCATGGAGCTTCGCCGTTCGATGCGGCTCTTTGACGTCGTCCTCTTCTTCGTCGTGGCCGGCTCCAACTTACAATGGGTCGCAACGGCGGCGGCGGCCGGCCCCAGCTCGATCGCCGTCTGGGTGATCGGATGTCTGGCGATGTTCGTGCCGGTGGCGATCGCCGTGGTCTTCCTCTCGTCGCATTATCCGGACGAAGGCGGCCTCTACGTCTGGAGCAAACGCGCATTCGGGCCGCTCGCGGGATTCGTTACCGGGTGGACGTATTGGGCCAGCAACCTTCCTTACTTTCCGGCGCTGCTCTACTTTGCTGCCGGCAACGCGCTCTTCGTCGACGCCTCGGCACGCGGCGCGCTGGCGACCTCTCCCTGGTACTTCATCGCGTTCGCGCTCTGCGGATTGGCGCTGGCGACCGTGCTGAACGTTTACGGTTTGAGCGTCGGCAAGTGGCTCACCAACGTGGGCGGCATCGCGCGCTGGAGCGCGACGGTGCTCCTCGTACTGCTCGGCGCCGCCGTCTGGTGGCGCTTCGGATCGGCGACGCACTTCAGCGCGGCGGCGATGCGCCCCGGGCTCGCGCTCAAGGACGTAATTTTTTGGTCGGTGATCGCCTTCGCCTGGACGGGCCCCGAAGCCAGCTCCTTCATGGGCGGAGAGATCCGCAACCCGCGCCGGACCGTTCCGGCCGGCTTGGCGCTGGCCGCTCCGGCGATCGCGGTGATCTACATCGCCGGAACGCTGGGACTGCTGGCAGCCGCGCAGCCGCAGCAAATCGATAGTTCGGTCGGCGTGATGGATGGCATCGCGCGCGCGGCCGCGCGGTTTGCCTGGAACCCGCTGGTGCCGCTGGCCGCGCTCTTCGTCGCGATCAGTTGCTTGGGGAGCACCGGAGCGTGGCTGGGTGCGGTCGCACGCATCCCGTTCGTCGCCGGCATCGACCGCTATCTTCCGCCGGTCTTCGGGCGCATGCACCCGCGCTGGGGATCGCCCGTCGCGGCAATCGTCACGCAGGCCGTGATCGCCGCGATCTTTATTTTTCTGGGACAGGCCAACAGCACGGTGAAGGGCGCCTACGACGTGCTGGTCAGCTCGACGGTGATCGCGACGATGATTCCGTTCGTCTTCCTGTTCGCCGCCGCGTTCAAATTCCGCGGGCTCAAAGCCGGCCCGGGCGAGGTTCGCATTCCGGGGGGTGCGCTGACCGTCTCCCTCGCCGCCCTCGTGGGCCTGGGAACGACGATCGTCGCGATCGTTCTCGCGGGCTTTCCCTCGGCCGACGACCCCGACAAGGTGCTCGAGGTCGTCAAAGTCGTCGGGCTCACGCTGGCGATGCTCGCGACCGGATTGCTGATCTACGCGCTAGGGCGCCGCCGTGCCGGCGCATAAGTGACGCGCATGAAAGCGCTCTCACTCGCCGCACTCGCGGCGCTGCTCTGCGCCTGCGGTTCCGCCGCAGCCGTTCCCGCGACACCGGCCGCAGCGCCGGCGCCTGTGGCCGCCAAAGCGGGCCCCAATGCGTCCAACGTCGTGGTGATCATCATGGAGAACCGCGACTACCAGCTCGTGATTGGCTACTCAAACGCGCCGTACATCAATAAAACGTTGGTGCCGGAGGCTGCGCTCATGACGAATAGCCACGCGGTTGGGCACCCGAGCGAGCCAAACTATCTCGCACTTTTCTCGGGTTCGACGCAAGGCGTGCAGTCCGACAACTGCCCTTACAGTTTCTCGACCGATAACGTCGGCGAGGAGCTGATCGCGGCAGGAAAGACGTTCGCGGGCTACTCCGAGTCGATGCCGTATAACGGCTACACCGGATGCGCCTCGGGCGAGTACGCGCGTAAGCACAATCCGTGGGTCGACTTTACCAACGTCCCGGCCACCTCGAACCTCGTGTACACGAAGTTTCCGAAGAAGCCGCCCGCGCTGACGATCATCGTGCCCAACCTCTGCAACGACATGCACGATTGCAGCACGCAGACCGGCGACACGTGGCTCAGCAAGCACCTGCCGCCGATTCTAAAATACAACAAGGCTCACAACGGGCTCTTCATCCTCACGTGGGATGAGGCCGACCCCGACTCCGGCACGAATCAGATACCCACGCTCTTGATCGGCCCGATGGTCGCGCCGGGATCTTACAACCAGGACATCACGCACTACTCGGTGCTCGCGACGATCGAGCAGATCTTTGCGCTTCCGTGCACCGCCAATGCGTGCCAAGCGGCCGTCTTGAAGAAAATGTGGCGCTAGCGTAACCGCTTGCGCGACCCCAGCGCCATGGCGACCACGATCGCGCGCTTCGTGGTCGCCGGCTTGGCGGCTGGGGAAGGATCGGCGCCGCTGGGGCAACGCGTCGCAGATGATTTACACGCCGGTGCGGTGGCCGCGGGTCTCGCCCGCATAATCGACGTCGTTGCGGTCGATCTCGCCGCGTTCGACCGTCGTGCCCGAGTCGAACGCTCGCCGAACCTCGGCGCGATGCTCTTTGCTCTTCGGGCGAACCGCGACGACGATGCCGCCCTCACGGAGGCCCTTCTCGTACTGCTTCGCGCGGCTTTCGCCGATGCCGACGCCGATCAGCCCACCGATGATGCCGCCGCCGGCCGCGCCGACACCGAGACCGGCCAGCGCCGCCGCCAGCGGGCCGACGACCAACGGCGTCGCCAAGCCGCCCGTCCCGGCGATCGCGGCGACGCTTCCGGTTGCCGTAATTCCCGCCACGATCGCGGTAAGCACTCCGCCGATCGTCGCTCCCGCGGCCACGCCTTCACTGCCTTTCGCGTTCACGATAGCCGCAAACGCGCGTTCGCGCGTCTTGTCGTCCATCATGACGCTGATGTCTTCGCGCGCATAGCCGAGTCCGTGCAAGCGATCCACGGCTGCGCTTGCCGGCTCGCGATCGTAATAGATTTCCGATTCGAATGCGTCGTCTTTGTCGTACATAGATCCTCTCTTTCAAGCGCTCTTCTACCCGCGAGACACGAAAAGAAAACCGCGCCTGCTTTTTTGTGTCAGGCGCGGTTTACTCGTTTTAAGTTGTATCTCTCAAGCGCAACCTAGTGCGGAGGCTGATTCGACGCAGTGTCGGGAACCGCACCCGGAGGTTGTACCGGCGCGGGTTGCGTGCGTGGAGGTGCCGGAGCAGAGTGAAGTTTAGGCGGCGTTGGGTTCGTTCCCGATCCCGAGCGTGGATTCGTTCCGACGTCAGGCGTTATGCCGGGAGGCTGCACCGGAGCCGGTTCCGATCGAGGCGGTGCCGGAGCGGAGTGCAATCTCGGTGGTGTCGGATTCGTTCCCATCATCGGTGGGGCCGCCGCCGGCGGCCTTGCCGCGGCGTGCATCGCATGGCTCGGAATTGCTCCGAGCAATCCAATGGCTGCCAGCGGCAGCGAGGCGGCGAGACTTGTGAACCACTTCTTTGTCATGTTGTTTCCTCCAACCATGAGCCAATTGTGACCCGCAGTGCGAGCGAAATCACCGGCTGCGATTAGCATCGGGTTAGAGGCCCTGCGGCTCGTGCGTAAAAGCAATCGTCCGTTGGTTCGAGTAATAAAGATGCAACGAAGTGCCGGATAGCGACGCGCGACGTCCCTTATTCGCCATGCCGTAACCGCCCGGTTTCAGCGGTCAGCCTCTCGGGCCGCAAACTACGATCGTCAAGCACTAAGGGCGCCGTTGGCCGCGGCGATGCGGCCGGCCATCGCCATGATCGTGAGCATCGGATTCACGCCGCTGCTCTGCGGAAACACGGCAGCATCCGCGACGATCAAACCCTCGACGCCCCAGACGCGCCCGTTGGGCCCGACGACGCCGCGTGCCGGATCCGCGCCCATCGCCGCCGTTCCCATCTGGTGCGCCGAGAAGAGGATCTGCCGGTTCGGCGCGACGCCGATGCGGCGCAGTCGCTGCGCGAATTCGTCGCGGTAGGCGTTCGTCCACTGTGCGCGATTGATCTCGATCGGCCTTGCGTGCAGCGTCGACACGCGGACGGCGCCGCCGGCAAACGCAATATCCACCAAGCCGCAGAGCGCGCGCAGCAAATGCTCGCCGTCATAGCGCGAGACGCGATAGCGCACGTAGGCTTCGTCGTCGAGGTCGACGCTGCCGAAATCGCGGTCGCGCGTGAGCGCGATCAGCGTCGCCGCATTGCGCAGCCGGGTCATCTGCTCCGCGTGCGCCGAACGGCTGCGCCAGGGAAATGCGAGCGCGGCGAGGCCGGGATGCGCGGGCGCGACCTCGATTTTGGCACCGTAGTTGCCGTCGAGATAGTTGAACGCGTCGGAGTCGGCGCTCTGCATCGGGCCGCGCCACGCTTCGATCGGGCGATCGAACTGCGCGACCGCGGAGGCGACCGGGTGGAGAAAGAGACGCTTGCCGAGCAGCGGATGGCGCACGCCGCTGCGCGCCAGCAGCCCCGGCGTTCGCAGCGCCCCGGCGCAGACCGCCACGAGATTGGCATCCACCTCGAAAGTTCGGGTTTCGCCGGTCGCCGTGCGCTGGCGCGCGACGACGCCGCGCGCGCGGCCGCCCGAGATGTCCACGCGCAATGCGACCGCGTTGACGTAGATGGCGCCGCCGGTACCCGCAAGGTCGGGAAGAAGCGCGGCCGCGCTCGAGCGCTTCTTGCCGTATGCGCAGCCGTAGCCGCAATAGCCGCAGCCGTCGCCGCAATCTGCCGCGGCATTCCTCGGCGAAGCGCCCGCCGGCTCGCCCAATCGGCAGGCCCCGTCGAGGATCACGCGATTGTTGGCGTTGTGATGCGCGGCCGGTCCGATTCCCAGGCGCCGTTCGAACCATGCGTAGTGCGGCGCGAGGTCGCGCTCTAAATTCTCAACGCCGCTGCTCTGCGCCCACTCGTGTGCGATCTGCGGCGGCAGGCGTAGAGACGTGCACCAGTTGACCGTCGTGCCGCCGCCGAGCGTCGCGCCGGCGAGGATCGCAATGCCGAGGTCGTTGTCGAGGTCAGGCCGCGGTCGAGATAGAGTTCCGACGTCATCATTTCGCGCTGCGTAAAGCTGCGCGCGTCGAAGGCACCACCCGCCTCGATGACCACCACCCGCTTGCCCGTGCGCGCGAATGCCGACGCAATTGCGCCGCCGCCCGCGCCGCTGCCGATCACCGCGACGTCGCAGGAGACGCGCTCGCCCTCGCGCGCGAGCGCGAGCGGGAGATCCGGCGCACTCGCGATGCCGTCCTTGCGCGGGCCGGGATACTGCAGTCGCGTCCACGTGGGGTTCTCGCTGCCGGGCTCGCTCTCGGCGTAGGCGAGGAAGAGCGCGAGGCGTTTGAGCGCCGCAAAGCCGCTGCGCAGCCTCCCTGCCGGCGAATCCGCGAACGCGCGCAAGACTCCCGCGCGCGCGGCCTCGGGCGCCTGCATCGGCAGCCACAGAAGGTCGAGTAAGCGATCCAGGTCGCCGCGACGCCGCGGCGTCAGCGTATCGATGGCGGCGGCCGCCAGCTCCGCCACGCGATCGACGCGCGCGTCTGCCGGAGCCAACGTAGCAACCGCGCGTCGAAGCGTCTCCCGGCGGCGCGCATCCACCATCTTGCGCTTCTGCTAGGAGGCTTCGGCGGCCCTTCGTAGGGCCGAGAAGCCGGGCGGCCAAAACGTCCTGCGTGCCTCCCCGAGCGCCGACGGGGACGATCGCGTTCCTGTTTACCGATATCGAAGGCTCGTCGCAACGCTGGGAATCCTTCGGCGTTGCGATGGATGGCGCGGTAAAGGAGCACGAGCGCCTCTTGCGCGGCGTCTTCGGCTCGCACGGCGGCTACGTGTTCAAGACCGTCGGCGACGAGTTTTGCGTCGCGTTCGCGCGCGCTGCCGACGCGCTGGCAGCGGCCGTCGACGCCCAACGCGCGCTCGACGCCGTCGATTTCTCCGCCGTGGGCGGATTGCACGTGCGCATGGGTGTGCACGCCGGCGAAGCGGCGGAGCGCGACGGCGACTACTTCGGTCCGACGGTCAACACCGTCGCGCGACTGAGCGCGCTTGCGTACGGCGGTCAGATCGTGCTCTCGGGTGTCGCGCGCGAGGCAATGGGCGACGAGCTCCCCGACGGGCTCTCGCTCGTCGATCTCGGCCGTCACCGCTTACGCGACGTCGCGGCGATCGCGCAAGTCTGGCAAGTCGCGGGCGACGGACTGCGCGCCGAGTTCCCTCCATTGCGATCGGCCGGCATCGTCGCGCACAACCTTCCGCCGTCGCGAACCGAGCTGGTCGGGCGCGAGCGCGACCTGGCGCAGATCGAAGCGCTGGTGCGCGAGCGTCGTTTGGTGACGCTCGTCGGAGCCGGCGGCGTCGGCAAGACGCGGGCGGCAGTCGCCGTGGGGGCGCAGACGCTCCAGAGCTATGCCGACGGCGCGTGGTTCGCCGATCTCGCGCGCGTAACCGATGCGGCACTCGTCGCCAACGTGATCGCCGGCGCGCTGGGCATGAGCCAGATCGAGGGACGCCGGGTCGACGAATCGCTCGTAGCTTGGCTGCGCGACAAGCACCTGCTGCTGATCCTCGACAACTGCGAGCACGTTCTCGAAACGGTCGCGCCGCTCGCCGACGCCGTGCTCGACGCTGCACCCGGCGTGCGCATCCTGGCCACGTCGCGCGAGCCGCTGCGCGTCGGCGGCGAGCAGACCGTGCGCCTCTCCTCGCTCGAGCCGGTCGATGCCGAGAGGCTCTTCGCGCAGCGCGCCGCGCTCGTAAGCAAAAGCTTTACCCTCTCCGACCGCAATGCCGAGGAGATCGCCACGATCTGCCGCCGCCTCGACGGCATCCCTCTGGCCATCGAACTCGCCGCTGCGCGTGCCGGCACGATGTCGATCGCGAGTCTGGCGCGCCGGCTCGACGAGCGATTCGCCGTGCTGACCGCCGGCAGCCGCACCGCGCTGCCCCGGCAGCAGACGCTTCACGCGATGGTTTCCTGGAGCGTCGATCTCCTCTCGCCTTCGGAGCGAGGGATCTTCGAGCGGTTGGGAGTCTTCGTCGGCGCGTTCCGCCTCGAATCCGCCACGACGATCTGCATGCCCGAGGACGAAGCCGCCGGCGCCTTCGAGCTGCTCGCGTCGCTCTGTGAAAAATCGCTGCTGACCGTAGACGTCGCGGGCGCGCACGAGAGTTATCGCCTTCTCGAAACGATGCGCGAGTTCGCGCTCGAGCAACAGCGCCGCAACGGCGAGCGCGAGGACCTGGCGCTCCGGCACGCGCACTATTTTCGGCAGCAGGCTCTCGCGGCCGACGAACGCTACGGCACGCAGCCGGCCGATGCATGGCTGGCCGCCGCGGAGCTCGACCTCGACAACTACCGCGCCGCACTCGAGTGGGCGCTGCGCGACCGCCACGACGCCGCGCTGGGGAGCGATATCGCGGGATCGCTCGAGCAGCTCTGGTATCGCGGCGGTCTCGCGGCCGAAGGCTCGGACTGGCTTTCACTCGCGCGTACCCAGCTTCACGAAGCCGCGCATCCGCGCCAGGCGGGGCGCGTGTGGCAGACGATCGCGGCCTTTCGCGATGGATCCGATAAATACGACGCCGCGCAACGAGCGCTGCGCCTCTATCGCGCCGCAGGCGACGAGCGCGGGGAAATGTGGGCGCTAGTCGCTTCGGGATTCGGTCTCCAGCAGATGGGCCGCATCGAGGAGGCCAACGCCGAGTTCGAGCACGCGCTGGCAGGTGCGCGCCGCTTCCCCAATCCGTGGCTCTCCGGCGTGCTGTTGAACCGTCGGGGAACGATTGCTCGCGATCGGCGCGAGTTCGCCGCGGGTCGCGAGCTTCTCGCGGAGGCGATCGAGCGTTTCCGCCCGCTCTACGAGGGCGGCAGATCGCCGATCGTGCTGATGAATCTCGCCGAGCTGGAGTTTGCCGACGGCAACGCCCCGCTCGCGCTCGAGCTGGCTTCCGAGGCCGCGAAAAGCGAATCGTTGCGGCACGGCGCGATGCACCTTGCGAACCTCCACGCGTGCTGCGCGCTCTTCCGCGTCGCCGCCGACGATCTCGACGGCGCCGCCGCCGACGCCGCCGAGGGCCTCCGCTGCGCGCAGCACGAGCGCAACGCGCTCGCCGCCACGATCGCGCTCGCGCATCTGGCGCTCATTGCCGCGCTGCGCGGCGACCCCGAGCGCGCGGCCGCGATCCTCGGTTACGTCGACGCCTCGTTCGAGCGGCTCCGCTACCGGCGCAACCTCACCGAAGCGTGGGGCTACGAGCGACTCGTTGCCGCCGTGAGCGAGCGGCTCCCCCAAACGCGGGTGCAGGAGCTGCGCGCAAAGGGCGCCTCGTGGCAAGAGGATCGCGCCGTCGCGGAGGCCGCAGGATGAGCGCACGTGCGCGAAGGCAAAGAACTCGCGCATGAAGACGCTCTTCGTGCTGGCGTTGCTTCTTTCGGGGTGCGGCGCGGCCGAGCCGTCGGCCGACATCGCACCTGGCGGCGCATCGTGGATGCAGCCCGAAGCGCAAGGTCGCGATCTGCTTTACGTTGCGTCGATTCCATACGACGTCGACGTCTACACCTATCCGCAAGGCAAGATGGTCGGGGCGCTCTCGGGCTTCATGGGTCCACGCGGCCTCTGCTCCAACGCCGGCGGCGACGTCTTCGTCACCGAGACGTACGACGTCAAAGAGTTCGCGCACGGCGGCGATGCGCCGGTCGCCACGTTGAGCGATCCCTATGGCACGCCGCAGGGCTGCTCCGTGGATCCCGCGAGCGGAAAGCTCGCAGTCGTCACGTCGACCGTCGTGGCGGTGTACCGTGCGGAATCGCACCGGCGCTGGCATCTCGAGCGCGGGCATCCGATCGGCGCGTCGCTCGCGTACTGCGCCTACGACGACGCCGGCGATCTCTTCGTCGACGGCAGGCGTGGAACCGGAGAGAGCGTGGTGCTGGAGCTGCTCAAGGGCGCCAGTGAGTTCGAGACGCTCTCGCTGCAGCACGGGATCGCGCAGCCCGGCAACCTCGAGTGGAGCGCCGGCACTCTCGCGATCGAAGACGAATCCGACGAGGTGATCTATCGCTTCACGGTTCGCAAGGGCAATGCCGCGCTCAAGGGCGTCACCTACTTGAAGGACGTCAAAGACATCACCCAGTTCTGGATCCAGAACGGTACGCTGATCGGTCCCGATTTCGCGCGCAGCCTCCTGAATTTCTGGAGCTTCCCGCGCGGGGGAAAGCCGGTCCGAACGATCGTCGTCAGCGATCCCAATGGCGTAACCGTAAGCCTCGCTCGCAAGTAGTACGAAAGTGAAATGGGCGCCTTTTTGATGACGATCGGCGTTGGTATCGTCGTACTGACGATCGCCGCGACGATCTCTCGCTACGCGGATCTTCCGCCGCGGATACCCCTCCACTTTAACTTCGACGGTACCGTGAACGGCTCGGGCCCGCGGCCCATGGTTTGGAGCCTCCCGGTCGTGCAGGTCATCGTCGCGCTCACCCTGGGCAACGGCATCGAGTTGGGGCGGCGGCCGCTCGGGGTGCTGGCCTTGGGCGACTGCATCTTAGCCATCTGTCTGGGCGCACAGCTGCTGATCCTCAACACGGCGGCCAGCCGGCAGCCGCGCGCACCAATCGCGGGCTACTGGATGTTCTTCATTCTGATGATGGGTCTCGGCGTGGCTGCCCTGAGGATCATCCAAAAATAAGTGGGGGTACCGCGACCGGCGAGACGGTCAGTCGGTCGCCGTAAAACCGGCGTAGAGGAGATAGCCTCCAATCGCGAGCGCGAAGACGAGGTAGGCGTAGAAGTACTGCGCGAAGTGCATCTGCGACCAGAGCTGCGTCTGCACCGACGCCGGCAGGCAGAGAAAAAGCAGCCCTTTGAGCGTCGCGATCCAACCGTAGAGCGTAACGACCACGGTACCGGCTCCGCCCGACCAGCGGTTGTGGCAGAGCACGACGACGAGCCCGAAGAGCAGCGTGAAGACGCCCGCGATCCACGTCAGCGCCGGATCGCCGAAGAGCGCGTTCATCGTCGCGATCGTCGAATCGCGCGTGGCAATCATGCTGCCCACGGTCAGCAGAAGCCACAGGCCCATAAGCTTGGCGAGAAATTTCGTAGTCATTATATCCTTCGACTGCGCTCAGGACGACACTAACGGTGTCGTGCGTGGATAGCGGATGAGGATGTAAACCAGCATCAGCGCCATCGCGGGGAGCATGAAGTAGCTGGCCTCAGTTCCCAGCGAACCGCCGTTAGCCCACGCCGGTCCGGGGAAGGCCACGTTCAAGAGATGGCCGATCGGCTCGCTGCCTCCGTTGCGCGTACCGATCACGAAGAACTGCATGAAGTCGAAACTGAAGTGAAAGCCGGCCGCAAGCCAGAGCGAACCGGTGCGCGCTACCGTAAGGCAGAGTAGCAGCCCCAGCAGCACGATGTTGCCGATATCGATGGCATTCTCGCCGGTTTTTCCGAGGTGCGCGGCGCCGAAGAGCAGCGAGAGCAGCACCGCGGCCGGCCAGAACCCCATCCCGCGCGAGAGCGCCTGCAGCGGATAGCCGCGAAACATGTACTCCTCGTTCTGGCCGACCAGCAGCATCACCACGAGCCACAGCGCCGCAGACGAGAGCAGCGCGCCGCCCTGCAGTGCCAAGCCGTGCACGACCATCGTTCCGGTAGCGAGCATGGCGAGCGCCACGCCGCCGGCCATCGCCACCCCGATCGCGACGCCCTCCCGGTAGAGGCGGCCGAAGGCCAAGCGCACCGGGAAACCGTACGAATCGATTCGCCGCCGCTCGCAACACGCGAGCACGCTGGTTGCGATGAGCACGGCGACGCCTTCGAAGATCTCGTTCACGAGGAACGCGCGGGCGTTTAAGCCGTTGCCGCTCAAGTGCATTGCATCCATGATCGGAGGGACGGCGAAAGCATCGAGTCCTAACGTCGTGCCGATCAGTACCGCGACGTATGCCATGAAACGCCAGCCGGCGCGAACGCCCGCCGGACCCACGAAGATCGCCGCGACGTAGCTCATACCATGTAGCTCCGCTGCGGATTCTCTTGCTGCAAGATCGGGCGGGTGATCGCGAACTCCTCGATATCCGGATGGCCCTCGCTGAGGATGCGCCCGAGGACGCACGCAAACTTGAATGCGTGGCCGGCGCCGATCGCGACGGTGACGTTGGGATGTTCGGGCAGCGAGTCGAGCACGAAGTCGCGATCCGGCGGCAGCGTGTAGAGGCACGTCTTCACCAAACGCACCGGGCCGAGCGCACCGGGCAGGTAACGCTCGAGAAAGGCGCTGACGCGCGCGGTGATCTCCGGATCCTCTTCGAAGCCGCGCGTATCGGCGTCGACGGGTTTTCCGCCCGCATCCTGCGTGATCTTCACCGTTCCCTCGACGCCGAACGTCGGGAACCCATAGAACGCGGGATCGTCCATCCAGATCCAGATTGGAAACCGGCCATACGCGAAGCTGCGCAGATCGGCCGACTCGAAGTAGATCACCTGCTCCTTGGTCACTTCGAGGGGAAGCCGAATCCCGAAGTGCGCCAGCGCGCGCCCGCTCCAGGGGCCCGCCGTAATAATGAGCCGCGACGCCCGGTAACGCTCGCCGCCCGCGACCACCACAACCTCGCCGTCCGACGCCTCGATCGTCTCGACTTCGACGCGGTCGCGCAGCGTCGCGCCGAATTCCCGCGCGACGCGCTGGTGCGCGGCGGTCGCGCGTTGTGCGGCGACGAGGCCGCCGTCGGGTTGGAAGAGGCCGTGCACCTCGTCGTCGATGCGCCAGGCCGGCCAGCGCGCGCGAATCGCGGCGGCGTCGAGCCGCTCGAACGGCACCCCGCACGACGCCATCGCTTCGGCGTACGGCTCCAGCGGAATTGCGCCGTCGCGCGGGCGGATGTCGAGGCCGCCTGTTTTGAAGACGACCTGCTCTCTCGCGTCGGCTTCGAGAATTTCCCACGCTTCGTAGGCGCGCTTTGCCAGCCGCACGTACGTGCGCGAGAAGTAAGAGTAGCGGATGATTCGCGAATGATCGTGCGAGGCGCCGCGCACGTGGCCCAACTCGAACTGCTCGAGCCCGAGCACGCGCGCGCCGCTCTTCGCGCTCCAGTACGCCGCCGCGCTGCCAATGCCGCCGAGGCCCAGGACGACGACGTCGTACTCGTTCATTGCAGCCGCGAAGCGAGGTAGCGGCGAATATCGAGGCTGGCGTCCTCCATCGGCGCGTAGTAACCGTATTCGAACGCGCGCGAGTGCATGCCGCGCTGCACGCTCTCGCATATCGCCCAGTCCTGGCGGTTGACGAGATCCCAAAAGTCGATGGCGTCGCTGGGGTCGAAACCGGGCTTGGCGATCTCGCTAGGATGGAAGAGGAAGTCGCAGACGATCGTCGTCTTGGACGGCCCGTGCGGACGCAACGAGAACGCAACGACGTGTTCTGCCGAAAGGCTCAGCATGAAGTTCGGATAGAGCAGTTCACCCTTGTGACGCACGCGCTCGTCTTCGTCGAGCCCGGCGAACGGTGCGCGTTCGCTCTCGCCGCTCCCGGTGAACGTCCAGGCGCCCTCGCGATGCGGGATGCCGCGATCCCAATCCAGCTCGGAGCCGCCGCGCTGTTTGAACGCCGGCACGAGGCGGCACAGCTCGGGGTGCACGCCGGCGCAGTGGTAACACTCGTTGTAATTCTCCAACATCACTTTCCAGTTGGCGTCGACCTCGTACGCGATGCTGCGCGCGACGCGCAGTTCGACCAAAGGATAGCGCGTCAGCCGCTGGGGCACCTCACCCAGCTGCGATTCGAACGCGCTCTGCGTCGCCGTCGGGCGCTCCGGCGAAAGGTGCACGAAGAGAAAGCCTTCCCACTGCGCGACGCCGACGCGGTGCAGCCGGCGCGCATCGCACGGCACCTCTTCTGCGGGCACGAACGGCGAGGCGACGAGATGGCCATCGAGGGCGTAGGCCCAAGCATGATACGGGCAGCGTATCGCGCCGCGCAATCGCCCTTCCCCAAAGAGCAACCGGCTGCCCCGGTGGCGGCACAAGTTGAGGTGGGCGAACAAACCCTCCTCGGCGCGGATGAGGATCACGCTCTCGCCGGCGATCTCCAGCACCGCGTACTCGCCGATCGCCGCAATCCTTTCGGCGCGCCCGGCGTAGAGCCACTGATCCCGGAAGATCGCGCGTTGTTCGCGGGCGTAGAAGGCGTCGTCCCAATACGCCTCTCGCGGGAGAGAGCGTTCCATAGCACCGATGGCTTTCAATGCGCGCGAGCGGATTGCCCTCGGAGGCGGGAGAAACACGGTGGATGGAAACCTTTGCGAGGCCGCACGTCGGAACCGGCGCCAGGACGTTGCCGGCGTCGTGGTACACGTCCCCGGAGATCTTCGCTGCCGAACAGGAGCGCATCTTCGCGCACCAATGGCTCTGCGTGGGGCGCGAGGAGTCGGTGGCGAAGCCGGGCGACTTTTTCACCACCCAGCGCGACGGAGAGAGTCTGATCGTCACCCGCGACGGCAGCGGTGCGGTGCACGCCTTCTACAACGTCTGCCGCCATCGCGGCACGCGCATCTGCGAGCAGGCCTCGGGGCACTTCGCCGGTTCGATCCAGTGCCCGTACCACGCTTGGACCTACGGGCTCGACGGCGCGCTCCGAGTCGCGCGCAACATGGCCGAGGTTCCGGGATTCGAGCGCGCCGATTATCCGCTCAAAGAGGCGCCCGTCGCGCTTTGGGAGGGATTCATCTTCGTCGACATCGCCAAGGGGAACCAACGCTTCGAAGAGATGTTCGCGCCGCTCATCGGTCGCTTCACGCGCTGGAACGTCGCCGAGCTGCGCGTGGCGCGCAGCATCACCTACGACCTCGCCTGCAACTGGAAGCTGATCTTCCTCAACTATTCGGAGTGCTATCACTGCCCGCTCGTGCATCCGCAGCTCGACAAGCTCTCCCCCTCCGACAGCGGACGCAACGATCTCTGCGAAGGCCCATTCCTCGGCGGCTACTCCGAACTGCGCAAGCCGGGAACCAGCCTCGCGATGAGCGGGCAGAGTTCGCGCCGGCCGCTGGGCAGCGTAGACGGCGACGACCTCGATCGCGTCTACTACTACACGATCTTCCCGTCGCTGCTGCTCAGCCTGCACCCCGACTACGTGATGGTGCACTACGCCAATCCGCTCGCCGCCGATCGCACCGAGGTCGTGTGCGAGTGGCTCTTCGATCCCACGGCGATGGCGCGCTCCGATTTCGACCCCAGCGACGTCGTCGATTTCTGGGATCTCACCAACCGTCAGGACTGGCACGTCAACGAACTGACGCAGCTCGGCCTCAACTCGCTGGCCTACACGCCTGGTCCGTACTCTAACGCCGAAGGCCTGCTGGCCGCGTTCGACCGCTACTACCTCGAAGTAATGGGAGCCTGATCTCATTCTCGCGCTCGCTCTCGCGGCCGGCATCGCGTTGCCGGCGATGCCGGGGCTTGCGTGGCGCAACATCGGGCCCGCCGTCGCCGGCGGACGCACTTCAGGCGTCGCGGGGACCGATGCCGATCCGTATCTCTACTACTTCGGCGCCGCCGACGGCGGCGTGTGGAAGACGCTCAACGGCGGTCTCACGTGGAGCCTTGCGTGGCCCCGCGATGCCGTGGGCGCGATCGGCGCAATTGTTATCGATCCGCGCGACCAAAACACCGTCTGGGTAGGAACGGGCGAGTCCAACCTGCGCAACGACGTCTCCTACGGCGACGGCATCTGGCTGACGCAAGACGGCGGGCGCCACTGGCGCAACCTCGGACTGCGCGACACGTGGGCGATTTCGGCAATCGCGATCGACGCTCGCAACTCGCGGCGCGTGCTCGTCGCCGCCGTCGGCAATCCCTATCGCGACAGCTCGCAACGCGGCGTCTTTCTGACTACCGACGCCGGCCGCACGTGGCGGCGAACGCTCTATCTCGGGCCGTCGAGTGGCGCCTCCGATATCGCGATCGATCCGCTGCATCCCGACGTCGTCTTCGCGGGCATCTGGCAGTTTCGCCGCGTCCCCTGGAGCTTCACCAGCGGCGGCATGCTCGACGGCGTCTTCAAATCGACCGACGGCGGCGTCACGTGGCGGCGTCTGCGCGGCAACGGCCTGCCGGGCGGCGAGATGGGCCGCATCGGCGTGGCCGTACGCGGCGGACGCGTCTACGCGCTGATCCAATCGCGCAGCGGCGTGCTCTGGCGATCCGACGACGGAGGCCGGCGCTGGCGTCTGATGACACGCGATACGCTGGTCAACCAGCGGCCGTTCTATATGAGCCGGCTCGCGATCGACCCAAGCGATATCGACCACGTCTTCTTCTCTTCCGAAGACCTCATCGAGACGCGGGACGGCGGCCACACGTTCGACGACGTTACGGGCGCGGTGCACCAGGATCACCACGGGCTCTGGATCTCGCGCGACGGTCGGCGCATCATCGAAGCCGACGACGGCGGCGCGCCGATCTCGATCGACGGCGGAAAGACGTGGGACTGGCGCTTTAACGTCGTACTCGCGCAGGTCTATCGCCTCGGCTACGACGCGCGCAATCCCTATCGCGTCTGCGGCGGCATTCAGGACAACGACTCGTACTGCGGGCCTTCGGATTCGTTAAGCCCGCTAGGCATCGAGAACGGCGACTGGCGCGACGTCGGCAACGATGGCGACGGCTCGTGGGTGTGGCCGCAGCCCGACGATCCCAACTCGATCTGGAACGTCGGCGTCAACGAACTCAACGGGCAGCTCGGAATCTTCGACCTGACATCGCGGCAGAACTACGATATCTCGCCCAACGTCACCGATACCAACGGGCGCGCGCTGGCGGGGCTGGGGTACCGCTCGAATTGGGAGGCGCCGATTGCGTTCTCCACTTTCGTTGCGGGCAAGGTGTACCCGGCGTACTTCGGCGCCAATGCGCTCTGGCGAACGTGGGACGATGGCCGGTCGTGGACACCGATCAGCGGCGACCTCACGCGCAACGACCCGAGCAAACAGCAGGTGGCCGGCGGACCCATCAACACCGACGTCTCCGGCGCGGAGTTCTACGATACGATCTTCGACATCGCGCCCTCGCCGGTCGACGCGCGGCGCATTTGGGTTGGTACCGACGATGGCCTCGTGCAGCTCACCGCCGACGAATCGGCGACCTGGCACAACGTCACGCCGATAGCCGTTGCGCCCTGGGGGCGAGTGGACACGGTGGAAGCCTCGCACTTCGACGCCGCGCGCGCGTACGTCGCGATCGACCGTCACGTGATGGGCGATCCGCAGCCGTACGTTCTGGTCACCGATGACTCCGGCGCGACGTGGCGTGAGATTACCAACGGCTTGCCGCGCGATCAGTACGTGCACGTCGTGCGCGAGGACCCGCTCAACCCCGACGTGCTCTACGCGGGCTTGGAACAGGGCGTGTGGCTCTCGCTCGACCGCGGCGCAAACTGGACGACCCTGCGGCTGAACATGCCCCAGGTGGCGATCCACGACATGCGCGTGCAGCCGCAACGGCACGACCTCGTCGTCGCGACGCACGGCCGCGGCTTCTGGATTCTCGACGACCTGGGCGCGCTGAGCGGCTTGAGCGTGGCGATCTCCGCGAAGACGCCGGCGCTCTTTGCGCCGCCCACGGCTTACACGTGGTATCGCTGGTGGAAAACGTACTACGGAACGCAGTCCGACGAGTGCTGCACCGCCGCCGGCGCCTACAGCGGCGAGAACCCTCCCGACGGTGCACAGCTCACCTATTATCTTCCTTCGCCGGCAGCCGCACGCGTCGAGATCTACGATGCCGCCGGCCGCCGGGTGCGCGTGCTCGAGGCGCCCGGCGAGGCGGGCGTGGAGCGCATCGCGTGGGATCTCACCGAAGAGCCGCCCGTGCCGTGGCAGCGCGCTCGCGCCTGGAATCGCGGCGGCAGCGGCGCGACGGTGGTGCCGGGCCAGTTCTCGGTGCGGCTATACGCCGGCAGCCAGCATGTCGATCGGACGCTCGACGTTCGCCCCGATCCTCGCGCGGCGTGGTCGCACCACGACTACCTCACGCGCTATTGGTTCGTGAGCGCGCTCGACGAGATGCTCTCGGCGATCGACGTCGCCCTGAACCGGCTCGATTCGGAGGCCGCCGCGCGCGGCCTCGGGCAAGACGACGCGAAAGCCCGTTCGCTCTTCACGTCGGGCGTCGTGAATTCCGAGGACGACCAGTTGATGCCCGATCGCTTGCGGGAGCGGGTGACGATTCTGCAGGGCGTCGTCGCGCTCTCGCAAGGCCCTCCCACCGGCGCGCAACAGGCGGAATTGAACGCCATCTGCGCGCAATTCCGCAAGGCCATGACAGCCTATCGCACCATCCTGGCCACGCACGCTCTCGCGCTCGACCCCAAGCCGGAAGTCTGCTTCTCATGAGCCACCTCGCGCGCTTGACGTCTCTCGCGCTCATGCTTGCCTGCTGCCTCGCGTTCGCGCTGCCGGCGCAGGCCGGCACGACCGGCGGCATCAGCGGCGTGGTGACCGAGTTCGGCACGTCGACGCCGGTCGCGGGCGTGACGGTGACCGTCACGAGCCCCTCGCAGAGCGCCACCTCTGCCACCGACGCGCACGGGCACTTCGCCTTCGTTTCGCTCGCGCCCGACGAATACACGGTCTCGCTGAGCAAAGCCGGATACACGCCCGTCTCGTTTGCCGGCGTTGCCGTCTTCGCCGATGCGCAGCAGACGCTGACGCTCGCGATGCGCGTCGCGCTGCGCACGATCGCCAACGTCGCCTCGCGCAGCTCGTCGAGCCTGGGGCGCCCAGGCACCACGGCCGACCTCTACTCGGTCAACGCCGCGCAGCAGCAACGCACCGCGGTGCTCGGTGGCGGCGGCGCGCTCAATAGCGCGTATTCGGCGATCGCCAGCGTGCCCGGCGCCTACGTGCCCGCCAATCAGAACGGCTATCTTCAAGCGGTGCACGTGCGCGGCGGCGACTCCTACGAGGTCGGTTACGAGTTCGACGGCGTCCCGGTCAACCGCGCCTTCGACAACTATCCCTCGGGCTCGCTCTCGTCGCTCGGACAACTGGAGCTTCAGGTGTATACCGGCGCCACGCCCTCGAACGCCGAGGCGCAGGGCCTCGCCGGGTTCGTCAATCAGGTGATCAAGACCGGAACGTTTCCGGGCTACGCCACTGCGAACTTGAGCGCCGGCACCCCGACGTTTTATCACAGCGCCAACGTCGAAGCCGGCGGTGCGACGCCGGATCGCTCGTTCTCCTATTACGTGGCGCTGGGCGGTTACAATCAAGACCATCGCTACGTCGACCAGTTCGGCGGCGCCGCCTACACCAGCGAGTTCGGGCAGCAACTCGGCGGCTGCCCCAGCGCCAAGACGTTGGCGACGACGGTCCTGCCGTCGTGCTACACCAACGGCGAACCCAACGTCGGGCAGAACGGCTCGCCCGGCTGGATTCTCGGGCCGACCGGTTTTGGCAGCATCAACCCGGCGAACATCGCCACCCGCACGTCGGTGATCAACTTCCATATCGCCATCCCGCACGGGCACGACGGCCTGCGCGACGACGTGCAGCTCCTCTACGACAACGACGAGATCTTTACGACGTTCCTCAGCTCGGTCAACGACGAAGGGTACGATAACTGGATCAATACCGTCGGCGTCTTTCCGCCGTACTATCTCGATGCGTACCAGTACCGCGGTCCGACCGGCACCTTTCTCCCTACGAACTACCGCGGGCTGGTCACGCCGTATCTCTACCCGTCGTCGCCGCCGCACCCGTTCGACGGCCCGATACCCGACCCGTACAACCAGCGCGACCGCGGCTACAACGGCCAATCGATCTTCAAACTGCAGTACCAGAAGAATTTCAGCTCGAGTGCGTTCATGCGCGTCTACGGCTACACGTATTACTCCGATTGGATCGAGAACGGACCGATGATGTCGCTGCAGCCCTACGCCTACTACGACTCGGGCGATTACGAAATCAACAGCCACACGCGAGGCGTGAGCGTCTCGTTCACCGACCAGCTCAACCCGGAGAACCTGCTCGAGGCCGAGGCCAGCTACACGTCGTCGACCGGCGCGCGCATCTACAACGAGCAGATGTTCCAGTTCGGAAAGGCCTACGGCAATGCGTTCGCCGTGCTCGTCAACGCCAACGATCCCTTTGACGGCACGTGCTACCATTACTACCCCAACCGCAAGACGCAGACCATCGCCACGACCTGCAGCGACGGGCAGGGCGGCGGCGTCAGCTACGGACTGCTGCCAACGTTTCTCAAGCTGAGCAATCCGGGGGCCTACGGCGACGTATCGGGCGTCACGTGCGGCAGCGGGCCGTGCAAATACTACGTGGTGGAGAACGGCACGTACGGCCTCGACAACACCGTCACGCCCTACTTCGCCGGCTACTCGATCAACGACCAGTGGCGCCCCAGCGACCGGCTCTTCTTCAACTTCGGCGTGCGCGTCGACAACTACGCCTACGTCGGCGCAAACACCGTCACCGGCGCGGCGCGAAACTTCTGGTTCGACGCCTTCAACCAAGACACGTGTTACGATACCTCGACGCTTGCGCTGGTCGACCGCAGCGCGCTGCTCCCAAAGGGCAGCAACTGGAGTACCAACTCGCAGCTTCCCTGCTCGTCGTTCGGCAAGCAGTACGTCGACGCGAACTTGCAGAACACGCCCGGCGCCTTCGACTACAACATCCCGCAGCCGCGCATCGGGGCAACGTACACGCTGAGTCCGAACACCGTGCTGCGCGCCAGCTACGGACGCTACAACGAACAGCCCAGTGCGGCGTACGAGCAATACAACTCGCTGGAGAACAACCTTCCCGATACCCTCTCGCAATTCTACTCGCTGGGTTTCAACTCGCCGGGGCACGAAGTCGCGCCCTCGGTGTCGTACAACAGCGATCTCTCGCTCGAGCACCACTTCGCCGGCACCGACATGTCATTTAAGCTCACTCCGTTCCTGCGCCAGACGCAAGACCAGATCGAGAACTTTTACGTCAACTATACGGCGCAGATCGTTTCGGGCATCAACGCGGGCTACCAGACGTCGTCGGGCTTCGAGTTTCAGTTCGATAAGGGCGATTTCAACCGCAACGGGTTTGCTGGTCAGCTCTCCTTTGCGTACACTTACGCCACCGTACGCTACAGCCCGTTGCCCAACGGCACCAGCATCATCTCGCCCATCAACACGAGCATCGCGCAGTACAACGCCTATACCAAGGCGTGCGCGAGGAATGGTAGCGAGTACGGCAAGACGCAGTTCGGCCAGCCGGTCTGCGGCTACACGACCGACGGCCAGCCCGGCGCGGCGTGCTACAAGCCCAAGGGAGCGCCGAATCCGGGGTGCACGGGCCCGAAGGCGATCGCCAATCCGTACTGGCTCTCGCCGGCGTTTCCGCTGCTCGATCCCAACGGATCCTATCTGCCGTACTCGATCTTTCCGGGACCGATCGGTTCGGGGGTGAACGCTTATAATTATCCATACGTCGCCACGCTGCTGCTCAACTACAAGCACGACCGCTTGACGATTACTCCCTCGCTGCAGTTCGTGGCCGGGAACCGTTACGGCGCGCCGCTCACCACGCCCGGCATCGATCCGGCGGCGGGCTGCGGCACGCCGCTGCCGGGCTCGACAAACGGCGACCCGCGGTATCCCTACGGCGCCGGCGGCGGCCGTCCATTCAACGCCAATAATGGCGGCTGCGCCGCGACGCTCTCGATTCCCGACCCGTACACCGGAGAGTTCGACGGCATCGGCGCGTTCCGCGAGCCCGCGCAGCTGCTAGGACACCTGCAGATCGGCTACGATCTCTCGCCGCGCGTAAATGTGTCGCTAACGCTGGCCAATCTGTTGCAAACGTGCTTCGGCGGCGAGCATCTGCCCTTTACTTATTACTGGAGCAACTCGACGTGTCTTTACACCAGCCTGATCGGCGGCCCGTACACGCCGCCGGTCGGCAACGCTTATAATCCCGGAGCCAACGTGCAAACGTTCTTGCGCTATCCCTACGAACCGTACTTCGGAACCTACAACGACCAGACCAGCTCGCTCAACGAACCGTTCAACGCCTACGTTAGCGTGAGGCTGAAGATTTGAGCGCGCGCTACGACGCGATCGTCATCGGCGGCGGCCATAACGGCTTGGTGACCGCGTGTTATCTCGCGCGCGCGAAGTGGCGCGTGCTCGTGCTCGAGCGGCGCTACGTGGTGGGCGGCGCTTGCGTTACCGAAGAGGTATTCCCCGGCTTCAAAGTCTCGACGGCGGCCTACGTGAATAGCCTCTTCCGCCCGGAGATCATCCGCGATCTCGCGCTGGGCGATTACGGCTTCGAAGCGATCGAACGCAATCCGGCGTCGTTCTCGCCGTTCCTCGACGGGCGCTACTTGATGCTGGGAACGGGAACGTCGAAGGACGTCGACGAGATCGCGAAGTTCAGCAAGCGCGACGCAGAAAGCTATCCGCGCTACGAAGCGATGCTCGAGCGCGTGGCGTCGGTCGTCGAGCCGACGCTTACGCAGGTGCCTCCCAACCTTATCCGCCCCACCGTGAGCCAGATGCTCGAAGCTGGAAAGATGGGGCGCGCGCTGCAGCGGCTGGGCCCCGCGATGGGCGAGGCGATCGAAGTGCTCACCGGAGCCGCGCGCCCGATTCTCGACCGCTGGTTCGAATCCGAAGAACTCAAAGGCACGATCGCGACCGACGCGATCATCGGCGCCTTCATGGCGCCTTCGATGCCCGGCACCGCGTACGTGCTGTTCCACCACGTGATGGGTGAGACCAACGGAAAGCGCGGCGTGTGGAGCTACGTGCGTGGCGGCATGGGCGGGCTCACGCAGGCGCTGGCGCGCGCGGCGGAGGCGCTGGGGGTGGAGATCAAGACCGAGGCCGAGGTCGCGCGCATCCTCACGCGCGGCGGTCGCGTGACCGGCGTCGCGCTCACCAACGGCGACGAATACCACGCCAAACGCGTGGCCAGTGGGGTCGATTGCCACCTGACGTTCGAAAAGCTGATGGAGCCGTCGGAGCTGCCGCACGAATTCCGCGACGCGATCGCGCGCATCTCGTACAGCAGCGCATCCTGCAAGATCAACGTCGCGCTCGAGCGGCTGCCGAGTTTCACCGCGCTGCCCGGACACGAGCCCGGCCCGCAGCACTTCGGCACCGTGCACCTCTGTCCGGATCAGGATTTCATCGAGCGCGCCTACGACGACGCCAAGTACGGCAGCTTCTCGCAGGAGCCGGTGGTCGAGTGCACGATGCCGTCGTCCCTCGACTCGACGATCGCCCCGCCGGGCAAGCATTTGATGTCGATGTTCACGCAGTATGCGCCGTATCGTTTGAAGCAAGGCCCGTGGACCGACGCGCTGCGCAACGACTACGCCGACCGCTGCTTCGACGTGGTGGAACGCTACGCGCCCGGCTTCAAAGACTCGGTGAGCGACCGCCAGATCCTCACGCCCGTCGACCTCGAAGAAAAATTCGGTCTAACCGGCGGCAGCATCTTCCAAGGCGCGATGCCGCTGCACCAACTCTTCGCGTTTCGCCCCGTTCCTGGTTATGCCGGCTATAAGACGCCGGTGCGCGGTCTCTACCTCTGCGGCGCCGCCGCGCACCCCGGAGGCGGCGTAATGGGCGCCGCCGGCTGGAACGCCGCGCGAGTAATGCTGCGCGGCTAACCGCCTCCTGTCACCCCGAGCGCAGTCGGCCGCGGCCGCTACGGTGTCAACGCGAAGACGGTCCCGCAGCCGCCATTTTTGCATTTCGAATTACCTCCGCGAGGAGTCGTGCCGTACAACGCGCCGTTGTGGAAACGCAAGGGCGCCGTCGGGAACATGCCGTCGTAGCCGCCGGCGAAGCTATAGAGCACGCTCTCGACGCCGGCGGTGGTGATGCTGTAGACGGTTCCGTCGCTCGATGAACCGCCAAGCCGTGTCGTGCCGTACAGCGTCCCGTCGACATCGATCAAGGCGGATAGCGGAGATGCGCCATCGGAACCGCCCGCGAACGCGTAGAGGACCTTCTCCGTTCCGGATGGAGTGATGCTGTAAACTGTTCCGTGTCCGGCGGAGCCGCCTTCACTCGTTACGCCGTAAAGCGTCCCGCCAACGTCAATCATCTGGCCGGTCGGAAATTCACCGTCGGATCCGCCTGCAAACTGATACAGCACTTTCTCCACGCCGTTCGTCGTTATGCTGAAGATGGTTCCGCAATCGACATCGCGACTGTAGTCTTTGCATTTCTCAATTCCACCGCGGCCGGTTTGACCGTACAGCGTGCCCCCCACGTCGAGCAGCTCGCCGTTAGGGCCGCACCCGTCAGGAGCACCTTTGAAGCGGTACAAAACTTTTTCCACGCCGGAGGTGCTGATGCTGTAAACGGTTCCGCAGCTGCTTTTAGCGCCGCCAGACGCGGTTACCCCGTAGAGCACGCCGTTGACGTTGATCAAGCCGCCGCCCGGGTACTGTCCGTCCGATGTGTGCCCGCCGGTGAAGGAGTGAAGCACGGTCTCGGAACCGCTCGAGTTTACGCCGTAAACCACTCCGCCATGACCTACGGTACCGCCCACCTCGGTCGTGCCGTAGAACGTCCCTTTCACGTCGAGCAGGCTGCCAAAGCCCGGGTTCTTTCCGGTTTTTATGCCGAAGCTGAAGAGCGCGTCCTCGACGCCCTTTGGCGTTATGCTGTAAACGGTGCCGTCGCCAGGTCCGTGCATCGGAACGCCCCCATTAGTGGTCGTGCCGTAGAGCGTGCCGCCAACCACAATCAGACCAGCTAGCGGCGCGTCCCCGCTGTGCTCGCGGTCGAATCGATACACCACGCGATAGGATGGTGAAGCCGAGTAACCTTGCGGCATCGCGCCCGGCGCGCCAATCGGCGCCTGCGATCCGCCGCACCCCGCGAGCATTGCCACAGCTACGCTGCTGCTAAGCGCATAGTTAAAGCCCGAACGACTCATCTCTCCCGCCTCCCGAAGCCTAGATGCTCCAACGGAGAGAAACGTTCGGCGCTTGCCCTCAGTTCCATCGTGACGGCGACTCCGCTAGGACCAAAGTCGCCTTGGGCCAGGGCGCAAGCGCGTCACGCCCTGAAGCGAAAACGTTACTGCGCCACGACTTCCCGAATCCGATCCACCGTCGCCGTTTCGAGTCTGGCCGTAACTTGATGATCTTCCGCCAGCCGCGCTCCGTCAAGGCGAGATCGCGGGCCGTTGCCAACTGCGAGAACATCGCAAGGTATGCGATGCCTTCGGCGCGGAGCGGCTAGATTCGGAAATCCGCGTCTATCTTGAAGCCTCCACACGAATATGGGTGCGCCGGCGTTGTGGAAGTCGGAAAAACATCAATCTCCGCCGGATCACTTTGGTCGCATCTCGCGACCGGTCGGGTCGAGTTCTAATACCGACTCGTGGAGGTCCCCGATTCGCGATTTCGTTGGGTGCCCATGCTCGTCGGTCTCGAACAGGCCCCATGAAATATCCACGCCGGTATCGAGGTCATTCTGTGGTCCTTCGAGCAGGTATGCAATTGCGAAAAGCAATTCCGCCTGGGCGCAGCGGGCAATCTCTGTGAGGTCGTCGGGTGATGCACCAACGGCCTTGCATCGCGCAAGTGCGCCGCCCATCCCGGAAAATGGGGCATCGGGTTGGACCTGGGCAGACCTAATGGCGGTCTCGATCCATGCGGTATCGCCTTCCGGAACAACGTTGGACCACGCCTGTTTGAGAAACACGAAGCGTGCGAGCTGGGGAATACCTTCCCTGACCTGCGAGTACGCCCAGTCTTCAGGTGACGGCGCGCCAAGTCGTCGAAACAGGGCGACAAGATCCTCTTGTGTTAGCCTCGTTGCCACGATGAATCCCCCAATCAGGCGACCCCACCAACGAAGTCGCTACACGCTGCGTCCTTAAACCGCCTAACGGCGGTGAAACATACACGGTTACGCCCCAAAGCGACCCCTGCGTTGCGCTACTTTCGCTTAGCTCGTTCACCGCCTTGCGCAGCGTTTCGACTTCGGGTCGTTATCGCTCCTCGGGACCAGCAGTTCTTCTTCTACACCGACTGCACAGCGCTGAGAATTACTTCGACCACACGGTCTGGTTGCGAGAGCATCGGCACGTGACTCGAATCGAGTTCGATGGTCTTGGCTTTCATGCGTTTCGCAAGAAAGCGTTCAAGATCCGGGTTGACGGTGTGATCCTTCTTTCCGACGATGTACCAGCTCGGTTTGGTCCTCCACGCAACGCCCGGCGCATCGTGCGCGAAGATGTCGGCAGCCGGCGCGCCCTGTGTCGCCCACACGAGCTGCTGCTCAGTCGCCGGGAGGTCACCGCAAAAATACGGTAGACCTTCTTTGGTCAGCCAGATACGTCCGTCGACGACTTTGATGTGCTTGAGCACGTCGGTCGTGGGGAACTTCTGCTGTATGCTCTGCGATGTCTCGCCGGCAGCAGTATCGGGAGCAAGGGCGTTAATATAAACGAGGGCCTTCACGCGCGGGTCGGTTCCGGCGGCCGTGATCACCGAGCCGCCATATGAATGCCCAACGAGCACGATAGGGCCCTTCACCACGTCCATCGCCCACTTGGTAAAAGCGACGTCGTTTTCGGGTGTGTTGAGCGGGTACTGCCCAGCGATGCAATCGTAGCCTTTGGCCTGCAACGGTCCCATCACTTTGGTAAAGCACGAGCCGTCGGCCCAAAGACCATGGCAGAAAACTATGCTCGGCTTGCCCGCGCCGCTCGTCGTCGCAGCCACTTCCGTTTGCGCCGATGCAAAAGAGTAGTTCGCCACGGCGGCACCGATCGCCGCCGCGCTCGTCACAAGAAATCGATCACGTTTGATGCTTGTTTTTGAACGCATACTATCGCTCCCATCGATGGAATACAGGGCTCGTTCGGTTCACAGCTGCCCAAAATGACTCCTCTCGAGTTAAAGTTCAGCGGGGCCGCCGGTGCTCGCCCTCGAGCGCTTCTGGGGGCGAAGACCGAATGACCTCGACGGCCGTGCGCAATCCGAGCTACGGAAAAGCGTTACAGTAGTATTCGCGCCTTTGCGCTGGGCGCTCGAAAGGCGGTCCGTTGCGCTGGACGGATCGGGGGCCCGGAGGGTCGGTCGGGGAGCACGCCAGCAGGTCCGATTCCGGCCCGCAAGCCAAAGATCAAAGGCCGATCAGGCGAGAGCGAGCCGACTCGTCGACTCGACGATCTTTTCAGCGATGGCTCCCCCGCCGTGACCCGCCTCATCGATGATTTTCAGCTCGCTCCCCTGCCACGCATGGTGCAGCCGCCAAGCCGTCTCGATAGGGCTGCTGATATCGTAACGCCCATGAAGTAAAACTCCTGGAATGCCGCCGAGTAAGGAGGCGTTGTGAATTAACTGATCGTCTCCCAGGAATGCGGCATGGCTCCAGTAGTGCGTAACCAGGCGCGCAAACAGCAAGCGAAAACTTCGGTCCTCAAAACGGGGGTTCGGAGTGTATCCCGGACACAACGACACATGAGTATCTTCCCACGCGCACCACTCGCGGGCGGCTAAGTCTCGAATTTCCGGATCGGGGTTAAGAACCAAAGCCGCATAAAGATCTACCAAGCTCTGATCGGCCAGCCGGCCGGCAGAAGTAACTGAGGCGAACCTCGCCCATTGTTCGGGGAAAAGGCAGCCGACGCCGTGCGTCGCCCATCTCACCTCCCGGTGAGAAGTGGTCGTTACGCAGGCTAGCACCATTGCAGCTACGCGAGCGGGATGCGTTTGCGCGTAGGCGAGGGCAAGTGTCGTTCCCCAGGACCCTCCGACGACGGTCCAACGGTCGACATTTAGATGTTCGCGTAAACGCTCCAGATCCGCAATGAGATGAGCAGTCGTATTGATTTCGAGATCCGATGCCCTCTCTACGTGAGGACGGCTGCGTCCGCAGCCTCGCTGGTCCGTCAGGATAATCTTGTAGATCGCCGGGTCAAAGAGACGTCGGTTTCCGGGAGTACACCCGGACCCCGGGCCGCCGTGAAGGTACACAACTGGGCGCCCTACGGGGTTCCCACAGCACTCCCAATAGATATTTTGGGCATCTCCCACGTCGAGCATTCCGGTTTCGAAGGGATCGATGTTCGGGAACACGCGAGACTTCTTCGGTCTGTAGCAGCGTCGGTACTACTTAACCCCCGCGGCGAGTCATGAGTCGCCGGGTGGAACGCAGCGCTAGTAATCCGGCCGGGCTAAAGGCTGGCGATCAGGTCGAAAAAGGCGTCGACCCGCGGATCGATGCTCCGTAAGTCCTTAGCGGCGTATGCCGGCCAGAGCCACGCGGAAAACGCCTCGGCGAACGCCTCGAAATGGTTCGTTTGCGCGTACGTCGTGATCGGCACGACCTCGTCGTGGTAAGCGGTGTGCTCGTGCAAAACGTGGCCGAGCTCGTGAAGGATTATTCGATAGGTCGCGACCGCCGGCGTTGGCAGAACGATCGTCGTGCGGCGGCGATCGGCCGGGAGCGCTAACTGATGTTGGAGCCAAACGCAGTGGCCGGTGGCCTCGTAGCCGCGGCCGTCACCCGTGGCGCGGTAACCATGCAGACCTGCCGCGATTGGATTGGCTCCGCAGAAGAAATCCGCGTGGTCGACGCGAGCTCGAATACCTTCGGGAAGCGTGCTTAGGGTACGCTCGATTTCGTTGTGATAGAGCGCGCCGCCGTACCGGTACACCCTACCTCCGCCGCACGCCCGTTCCGCGATGCCTCTGCCGTCGGCCGCTACATCTTCTCTCCATGCACTATCAACGAAAAGCGAACCCCGTTTCATCACAGGGAACCTGCCATAGAGGTCGTAACAACCGGGGCCGCTCGAACCGGTCGCCTTCCCGAGCCTAGGCCATCGGCTGAGAACGCCTAGGCTGTGTGCTGGCTGCTTCTGGCCGCGTCGTGCTTCTTTCGTTGTGTGTGCCTGGGCCGCCACATCCTGGTGGCGGCGACCGGCGTCCTCGGCCGGGTCTGGCTCACTCTGGAGCGCCAACTGCGCTCGCCGCCGAATCACCAGCACCGCATTCACGTCAGCGTGGTTACCATAGCCACACGACTCGCACGCGAAACGCCTTCTTCGGCGGCTTTCGCTCGCGACGTGATCGCAACGCGAACACGACTGCGACGAGAAATGGGCATCTACCTCGACCACCGTGCGCGCCGCCTCTTCCGCTTTCGCCACGATCATCTGCCGAAGCAGACCAAAAACTACTATCGAGCAGCCGGCGGTCAGCGCCGCCTTCGCCCGCACGTTCCGCCCCGGCTGCTCTGCCGCGCCCTTGGCACTGCGAGCAGCCGGCTACTACCTGCTAGGTTGCCTGCCCGAGCAGCACCGCGATGGACCCATGCGCTACGTAACGAAGTACGTGGGGCTGTAACCGTTTATCTTCCGGGAGGCGCGACTTGAGAACCTCGGCACGTTACGGGTTTACCACATGCGCAGCCGCAACGCTGCTTGCCGGGTGCGGTGGATCACCCGCACCGATGCAGCCCTTCAACGGCGCGGACGGGATCGGCCGCGCGGTTTCGCACCATCGAGCGTTTCATTACACCGGCGCAGGGCAATCGTTCGTCGTGCCCGAGGGCGTCACGCAGATTACCGTTGTGGCCAGCGGCGCGAGCGGCCCGATCGTCCAGGGAAGCTCCTGTCAGCGTTTCGGCGGCAGGGGCGGTTTGGTGAAAGCGACTATCCGCGTAACGCCGGGCGAGAAGCTCGCAATTCTTGTCGGCGGAAGCGGCGAAATGGGCTGGGGCTGCGGCAGCCAGTATGGCAGCGGCACCGGTGGATTCAACGGCGGCGCCAACGGTGGTCAATCGGAGTACACCAGCAGCGGTTACTTCGACGAATACGATGGCGATGGCGGAGGCGGTGCGTCTGACGTGCGCCGAGGAGGTAGCCGATTGGCGGACCGTATCGTAGTCGCGGGCGGCGGTGGCGGCGCCGGAGGCGCAGGCTCCAGCCGGACCGCCGGGGGCGGCGGAGCGGGCGGAGCGAAGATCGGCGGTCACGGCGGGGGTTTTAGCTGGTCGCGCTCGTGTCAGGGTCGGGCCGGTAGCGGCGGCACGCAAAGCGACGGCGGGAACGGCGGACATGGCGGACACCACCGCACGCCCGGCGCGCAGGGGCTGGTCGGACTCGGTGGGAGCGGTGGCAACGGCTACTTCGGCACGAACGGCAACTATTACGGGGGCGGCGCCGGCGGTGGTGGCGGTGGCGGTTACTACGGCGGCGGTGGTGGCGGCTCCGGCAAACATTGTGACCGCCGGGAAGGCAATGGTGGCGGGGGCGGCGGCGGTTCGTCGTACGTTGAGCCCGGAGCCACCAACGTTTCGGACGCAAGGGGAGCTGCATCTCCCGGCAACGGTCAAATCATTATTTCTTGGTAGCGAACCTTCGAGCAAAATCCTCGCGGGTAACGCGGTAGACAACCGAAGGGAAGCCGTCTCGTTCAGTTCGACGTACGAACGACATCCCCAGCTTTCGCATCACGGCGATCGAAGCCACGTTCTCATGGTGCGCGACTCCACAAATCGTTGGGAGATGATGCGCCTCGAAGGCTCCCTTCATCATTGCGCTTGCCGCTTCGGTAGCGTAGCCGCGACCCCAGCGATCGCGCGCGATAAGCCAGTCGGCCTCGGCGCCGTCCGTCTCGGATCCACGATGCACCCCGCAATGGCCGATGACCGCAAGGCTTCCTCTTTCGACGACGGCGTGATTGCCCAAGCCAGCATAGGCGTATTCGGCCATCACGTGCTCTAGAGAATCGCTCAACTCTTGAGGAGAGAACGTTACTCCGCGACCGAATAACTTCATCGTCTCCGGGTCCCCATAGATGCTTACGATCGATGGAACGTCGTCAAGGGTCCAATGTCGCATTATGAGTCGCTGCGTTTCGATCATCGCTGCACTTCGATGATGGTTCCCAAGGCTGACGAACGCACCAGTTTTGCGAGGAAGCGATCGTGGCCCACTTGGCCTCCCTGGTCCCTCGACTGCGCTCGGGATGACAAGGCCAGCGTTTACTGCTGCTTCGTAAAGTCGCTGGGGACGGTGAAGATGGGGTCGTTGACGTCAAGCGAATGCACGTCGCCGCTCTCCATGATGATCGTGCCCGAGCGGCCG
This sequence comes from Candidatus Cybelea sp., assembly GCA_035939175.1. Taxonomy (GTDB): domain Bacteria; phylum Vulcanimicrobiota; class Vulcanimicrobiia; order Vulcanimicrobiales; family Vulcanimicrobiaceae; genus Cybelea. Next base: position 84,074 of record DASZGC010000081.1, read on the forward strand.
GACTGCATTCCGAACGTCATCGCGGTGTACATCCAGAAGCTGCCAAGCGGGATCGTCGGGCCGCTCTGTGTCACGGTGAAACGCTTATCCATGCCGGCCGAGTGAAGCGCCTGCAGCACGTGTGAGAGCGACCCCATCATGGCGCCCGGTCCGGCGCCTCCCATGGGATTACGGTCGCCGCCCGAGCACTGCGGCCTCGGCGTCGAAAAGTTGGCGAAGTAGCCGATGATCGTGCCGGTCTGCGTGTGCGACTCCCCGGAGGGGCGCGTCTCGGTAAACGTCATGTCCGAGCTGTAGCCGTTGGTTGCCTCGCCGTTGACCTGGCGCGCGCCCAGCGCTTTGTTCGCGATCGTCATCGCGACCGTGGTGCCGTCGTCTTTCGACGTCCCTCCGCTGCCGCCAGATCCGCTCGAACCGGATCCACTCGGCTGATCCATCGAGGTCACGCGATACGTCTTCTTATTGAGATCCATCATCGTGATCGTACGCGCGGTGCAGTCGACGATCTCGGCAGTACCCTGAGCGACCTGATCGGTGCGCACTTTCGAACCTGCAATGTAGTGGCGCTCGGCAACGCCGTTCTGCATCATCGCGCGCACGCCGGCCATGCCTTGCATCATCTTGCCGAACATTCCGCCCTGCGTTTGCACGGGCTGCGATGCCGCGGCAAAGTCGTCGGAGAACGATCCCGGCACGAGCGAAGCTTGGTCGGTGCTCATCGAGAGTTTCATCACCGAGTCCCACGCGAGCCCGGTTGAAGCGGCCGGTGCCGCTACGGGAAACGCGGTTACGGCAAATAGCAGCGAGAACGCGGCGGCGTGCATCAAAAAGCGGTTCAAGGTTGGTCTCCTCTAAAAGGGCGGTTGCACTGGAGAATCTCGGCGGGGAGCCGCACCCAACCTGCCAGCCTATCATCCCGAGCGCAATCGAAGGACGACTGCGCTCAGTACCCCTCAGCAGAGCCGTCGGGAGTTCTGGGATCGCTGCCGCCTTCGAGCATTCCCGTCGTAGGATCGACGAGAATGGCCTGGGCCGAGCCCCACGGTCGCTGCTCCGCGAGATTGTAGCCCATCGCGCGCAGCTTCGCGGCGGTCTCGGCAGTGAATGCGCCCGGTTCGTACATCAGCTCGTCGGGAAGCCACTGCATGTGCGTCCGGCGGGCGTCGACCGCGGCTTGCGCGCTCAGGCCGTAGACCAAACCGTCGAGCAGCGTCTCGAGCACGGTCGTAATGATGCGAGAGCCGCCGGGACTGCCGGTGACCATGCGCAGCCGTTCGTTGCGGGTGACGATGGTCGGCGTCATCGACGAGAGCGGGCGCTTTCCCGGCGCGATCGCGTTGGCTTTACCCTGCACGAGGCCGTACATGTTGGGCACGCCCGGCTTCGCGGTGAAGTCGTCCATCTCGTCGTTGAGCAGAAAGCCGGTATCGCCGGCGACGACGCCCGCGCCGAAGGAGTCGTTGATCGTGTAGGTGACCGCGACCGCGTTACCTTGCGCGTCGACGATCGAGTAGTGCGTCGTGTCGCCGCTCTCGCCGGGCGGCGCGCCGAGACCGGGATGCACCTGCGCCGAGGGCGTCGCGCGTTCGGGCGCGATGCTCGCGCGCAGCCGCGCGGCATACGCCGGCGAGAGCAGTTGCGCGACGGGATTGCTCACGAAATCGGGATCCCCGAGATACGCATTGCGGTCGGCAAAGGCGACGCGCTCGGCCTCCGCGACGTAATGGAGCGAGCGCGCGTCGTGCCAACCCCACTGCGCCAACGGATACGGCGCGACGATATTGAGGATCTCGCAGAGCGTCGTCCCGCCCGAGCTGGGCGGCGGCGCCGAGGCGATGTCGTAACCCGCGTACGCGCAGTGCAGGGGCGCGGACTCTTCCACTCGGTAGCGCGCGAAATCTTGCAGCTCGAGAATGCCGCCGTTCGCATCGCTCGCCGCGACGACTGCGCGCGCGATCGGTCCGCGATAGAACGCGTCGGGGCCGTCGCGTGAGATCAGCTCGAGCGTGCGCGCCAGGTCGGGCTGCGCATAGCGCGCGCCGGGCGGAACCTCGTGGCCGGGAGGAAGCTCGTCGCCGGGTACCACGAGGAAACCGTCGCGCGCGAGCGCGATCGCCGGCGCCATCAGCCGCGCACGCGACATCGTCCCGAACTCCCGCCGCGCAGTCTCCAGCCCCGCGACGGTCCCCGGAACGCCGACGGCGAGCCACCCTTTGCGCAAAGCGTCCGTGCGAACGTTGCCCGCGGCGTCGAGGTACATGCCCGCCGTTGCGCGGTGGGGCGCAGCTTCGCGGAAATCGATGAAGCGCTCGCGCCCGTCGCGCAGACGGATCAGCATGAACCCGCCCCCGCCGATGTTGCCGCAGCACGGATCGGTTACCGCCAGCGCGTACCCGATGGCCACTGCGGCGTCGACCGCATTGCCGCCGGCACGCAGAATCGCGACGCCCGCTTGCGTTGCATCGTGCTGCGCGGTCGCAACCATCGCGTGCTGGGCCGTGGCCCCGGTGAGCAGCGCCGCGAGCGCCGCGCAGCAGAGCGCTCGCGCCGCTACCTGCCGACGCGAATGCTCGTTACGTAGTGCCAAAGGCCAAACGCCTTGAGGACCCAGATCACCAAAACGATCACCACAACGGCGTTCAGAAGCGACTTGATCGGACCTGCCATCGGAATGAACCGGTTAATCAGCCACATCAGCACACCGGCGACGATTAGAACGATCACGATCTGGATTAACGGCACGTTATCTCCTCCGCCCAGCAGGTTACCCCAAAAGCGCGCAGCCGCAACCGGTCGAACGGCCGCCTCCGCCTCGCAGGGGAAGCGCCTGCGAGAGGGTCGGTCGCCCTCGGGCGACAAGTGGCACGAAATGAACAGGCTCGTATCAACTACTCGCCGTTGCGCATTTGCTTTGCTCGCGTTCGCGCTGGCCGGCTGCGGAGGTTCGAGCCTCCTCTCGCCGTCGGGGGCGTCGCTGCAGCCGTCCTCGGGAACGGGCAGCTCGCCGATCCAGCACGTCGTGATGATCGTGCAAGAGAATCGCAGCTTCGATAACTTGTTCGCCGATTTTCCGGGCGTCAACGGCGGTCTCTACGGTTACGAGAAGGTCAAGAAAGGCACCAAGTGGGTCGAGAAAAAGGTGCCGCTGCGCGAGACGACGCTGCTGCCTTCCAAGAACCACGACATCGGCCACTGCTACTACGCGTTCATCCAAGCCTACGACAGCGGCAAGATGGACGGTTTCGACTACGAGCCCAACGGCGCGTGTCCGCGCAGCTGGACCGGCGGCTCGCCAAGTAAACTCTATCCGTACTTCTACGTGAACCCGACGAACATCGAGTCTTATTGGGACATGGCCCAGCAGTACGTCATCGCCGACAACATGTTCCAGACCCAAGGCAGCGGCAGTTTCAGCGCTCATCAGGATCTGATCCGCGGCGGCAGCGCGCTGGGCGGAGCCTACGGCACCGGATCGAGTCTCATCGACACGCCGACCGGCATTCCGTGGGGCTGCGACGCGCCGCCAGGCACCACGACCGACTTGATCACGACCTCGCTGAAGTGGGAAGAGGACGCCGGGCCGCTTCCCTGCACGAAGGACTTTGGGTACACCAGCTCCTCGTATGCGACGCTTGCGAGCGAGATGGACGACAACAACGTCACCTGGAAATACTACACGCCCTGCTTTAAGAACTCGCCGGGATCGTGCACGCCGAAGTGCAATCCGTGCGCGGGCAGCGAGCTGAACGCCTTCGACGTGATCTGGAGCGTGCGCAACAGCAAGGAGTGGGGAACGAACGTCTCGATGCCCGAGACCAACATCTTCGCCGACATCTCCGATGGAAACTTGCCCGCGGTGTCCTGGGTGATCCCCGAGGACAACAACTCCGATCATCTCGGCGAACCCAAAGATCTCGGCCCGCAATGGGTCGCCAGCGTGGTCAACGCGGTCGGCGGAAGCAAGTACTGGAACTCGACGGCCATCATCATCCTCTGGGACGATTGGGGCGGCCTCTACGACCACGTCGCTCCGCCCTTCCGCGACGACCAAGGCGGCCTCGGTTTCCGGGTGCCGATGCTGGTGGTCTCTCCCTACTCGAAGCTGGGGAGCGGCAGCGGCGGCTACGTCTCGCACACGCAGTATGAGTTCGGCAGCGTGCTCAAGTACGTCGAGCAGAACTTTGGCCTGCCGTCGCTCGGCACGACCGATCAGCGCGCGAACAGCATCTCCGACACGCTCAACTACAACCAGAACCCGCGCGCGTTCAAGTCGATTCCGTCGTCGCTGAACGCGCAATACTTCATCGCGCACCAACGCCCATCGCACGGCGACCCAGAGTAACCTTTCCCCTGTCACCCCGAGCGTAGTCGAAGGGCTCGGATCACTGGCGCAGGCTAAGGCGCGTTGACGGGGACGGCGCGGTAGGCCGCGACTTCGTCGGATGCGATGCGCTGCTTCAGCGTGAAGCTGCTCGTTTTGGCGTCGATCGTCCAGTGCTGCGATGCGCGCGATGCCGCGGCGTTGAACGCGCGGTCGGGAATCGCAGCTAGCGAATCGTAGCGGTACAGGTTGTAGGCAACGCCGCGCGTGAGCCCCGAGACCGTTACGGTGAGCTGCAGCGGCTCGGGCGCGGGGCGCCGGCTCCAACCCTGGGCGATCTGCGGATGCTCGTAGTTGAGGCTCGTCTGCACGGCGACGGGCAGCGTTTCGCGATCGCCGTCCCTCACGCCGAGAATCGCGATGCCGAAGTCCTCGTTGTCGTCGGAGATCGAGTAGATCGGCCCGCGCGGCGCGTTGGCCTGCTGCCGGGTGCGCTGGAATGCACCGAACGAATAGCGGAAGTCGTACCGTGCGCTCTGCCGGCTCGCACTCCACTCGCCGTTGTCGCTGAACTCGATCGCGTCGTCGGCGAAGTAGCCGCGCGCGTCGCGGGGATGATCGGAGGCGATGCCGATCACCGGAACGATGTGGTCGTACTCGTGCGCGCCCGCGTTGCGATTGCGCGTGCCGTAAAAGCGATACTGGTTCATATAGATACCGATGATTGCCGGATGCCCTGCCAGCACTTGTCCCTTCACCCACGCCAGCAAGGCGTCGGTGTCGCGGTCGTTGCCGTCCTTCCACGCCACGGCCTGCAAGTGCATCGCTGCGGCGGCGCGCAGCGCGTTGACGCCGAGCAGCAGCTGGCTGCGCGAACGATTCTGCGGAACGCCGTCGGCCGCGGCACGCGCGTCGTACTGGGAGAGGTACTGCCCGTAGTAGAGGCCGGCGCTGATCTCCGACACCTCGCCGCAGTAGCCGTAGTTGTGATTCCATTGGTAGCGCGGGCCGACGTCGTTGCGCCACCACTGACGCGCCTGCGGTGTCGAAGCTGCCACCCGCGCATCGGGCGCAGGCGCCGGCAGCGAGCCGCCTGCGACGCCGCCGCGGCAGCCGGCGAGTACCGCGAGCGCCGCTATCGTCATAAAGGACGCGCTGCGCCGCCGCGAGCTCAAGACGATTCCACCCGCTTCGCTGGACGCGTTGCCGCGACGGCCAGCACGCCTACGGCAATCAGCGCGGCGATGTTGGAGATCAGCGTGAAGCGATCGTTGAGCGCCATCGAACCCATCGTCATCGCTCCGCCGCCGTTACCGACGAGCCGCTCCATGATCGCGCCGGCGATCATCGCGCCGACCGTGAAGAGGCCGACGAACGTCCAGGCGAGCGCGGCGGGAAACGATTTGCGATAGATCGCGAGCAATGGCAGAATCAGCAGGTCGCCATAGATGAAGGTTGTGTTCGCGCCCAACGGAATGCCGGCGTTGGCCAGGTAGCGCGCTACGGGAACGTTGCCCATCGAACAGATGAAGGTCGCCACCGCGATCAGCAGCCCGGCGAGCAAGAGCAGCACGTAACCGAAGACCGGCACCGACCCGACCGCCCGTAGCGCCGCGGCGAGGACGCCGGTCGGAATCAGTGCGGCCGCAAAGCCCGCGATCAGGTAGCCGACGATCAACTCGGTGCGCAGCATGCGCACGTCGGCGAGCGCGGTCGACGCGACGGCGCTCCAATTGCGCTGCGGGCCCGCGCCGGCACCGTGCGCGTGGTGCTCGCAGCCCTCGTGTTCTTCTTCTTCCGTAGCGGCGTTGTAGGCTCGCTGCATGCGTTCGAGGCGGCCCCCTCCGAAGACGAGCGACAGCCCAACCGTTACGACTGCGATGATAATCGCGCCGCCGAAGAACTCGGCGAACGCGAACCGCCATCCGAGGAGCGACCAGAAAAGAATCAAGATCGCGAGGTTCATGTTCGTCGACGAGACGAGGAACGCAAAGACCGACCGGGCGTCGCCGCCGCTGCGGTAGAAACCGCGCGCCGCGGCCGCCGCCCCGTACGAACACGCCGACGAGATGATGCCGAAGACCGTACCGTAGAGCAAGCCTCGCAGACCCGGCCCCAGATAGCGCTCCATCGTCGCCGGCGTCAGCATCACTTGCACGATCGCGGAAATCAGAAAGCCGAAGATCAGCCCGAAGAGGCTGTCCCAAAGGAAGGCCAGCGCCTGCAAAAAGCCGGCCGCTAGCGCGTGCAGGACCGCGTTCACGCTAGCCGCCCACGGAGACCGGCGCGTGACCGAAGAGCGGCGGAATGAAGTGTCCGGCGAGATAGGAGATCGCAAAGACGGCGCAGCCGTAGAGCGCGATCTCGATGCCCTTGCCGACCGGACTGCGTTCGCTCAGCGTACCGGCGTAGAACCCGACGCCGAAGAGCCCGATCAGCGCGAAGAACAGCGCGGCCACCGTCGCCTGGGGCATTCGCAGCGGCAGCATATAGGCGACGATCGGCACCAGCGAGCCGATGGCGTAAAAGACCGCCATCGAGACCGGCGCGCGAAGTCCCGAATCCTCGGCCTCGCGGGGATCGATGCCGAACTCGTCGCGCACCATCTCGTAGAGGTAGATCTCCGGATGCTGCGTGAGGCGGCGCACGATCATCTCGGCCTCTTGCGCGCTGAAGCCTTTGAGCTTGTAGTAGGCGACTTGCTCGGTGAACTCGCCTTGCGGATCGGCCGCCATCTCGCGCTTCTCCATGTCGATCGTCGCTAGCACGACCTCACGCTCCGACTTTCTCCCGAGATACTCGCCGACGCCCATCGAGAGCGCCCCCGCGAGCAGCGCTAAGAAGCCGCTGATGAAGACCGCCGTGCGTTCGCCTTCGGCCACGCCGACGCCGGTGATGATGCCCAGCGTTGTAAGAATGCCGTCTTGCATGCCGAAGACGATCTCGCGGATGCTGCGACGCTTCTCGAGCGTGCGGCGCTGCTGCGTGTCGGGAATGCGCGGGCGTACTTGCTGCCAGCCCGGAACGTCGACGACCACTTCTTGAACGGGCGGCTTCAGACCGGGCGCGGCGTTGGAGTCGGTCATGAGCGTGCCTTGCGGCTTGGTGCAAGCAACTCCTCGGAACGCTCGCAGGTTCCGCACTGCCGGCAAGAGAGCGCCGCCCCGGCGCGGAACCCCCGGCCATGGCCAGATCGATCTCCTCGTTGGCCGCTGTCGCCGGCCTCCTATATGCGACCCTTGCGCCCGCCGCCGCCACGGATTGGCCCCTCTTCGGATACGATTCGGCGCGCAGCAGCTTCAACAGCGCCGAACATACGCTCACGATTCGCAACGTTCATCGCTTGCACGAGCGCTGGCAGACCGCGCTCGGCGCCGTCGCCGACTCGACGCCGATTCTGCTCGAACGCGTGCGCGTGGGACACGCCTACATCCCGATGCTCTATCAAACCACGAAGAACGGCGTGACCCTCGGCATCGACGCGACGACCGGCAAAATCCTCTGGCACTTCACGACGCACGGCAGCACGATCACCGATTCTACGCCCGCCGCCGATCCGTCGGGGAAGGCAATCTACGTACCCGGTATTGACGGCAAAGTACACAAGGTCTCTGCCGGACGCGGACACGAGCTGCACGCGCCCGGCTTCCCGGCGCGCATCACGAAACTCCCGCTCACCGAGAAGGACGCGTCGCCGCTCAACGTCGCCAACGGGTACCTGTACGCGGTGACCTCGGGCTATTATGGCGACGCGCCGCCGTACGACGGGCACGTCGTCGCGGTGAATCTGAGCACCGGCAAGACGACCGTTTTCAACTCCCTCTGCGCCAAAGACCGCAAGCTCCCCACGCAAAGTTCGTGCTCGCAGGAGCGCTCGGGAATCTGGGGGCGCGGCGGCGCGGTGGTCGATCCCGACTCCTCGCTGAACGGTCGCGTCTATGCGGCCACCGGGAACGGCCAGTTCGACGCCGGCAGCGGCGGCGACAATTACGGCGATTCGCTGCTCTCGCTCAGCACAGATCTCTCGAGTTTTCTCGGAAGCTACACCCCGACGAATTACCAACAGCTCGAAGACGGCGACACCGATCTCGGCAGCTCTTCGCCCGGAATGCTGCCGACGCAGTCCTCGAGCAACACGCCCGACATGCTCGTCGAGGGCGGCAAGGACGCCATTCTCAAGCTGCTCAACCGCGCGTCGCTGCCGGGCATCGGCGGCGAATTGCAAGAGGTTAATCTACCCGGCGGCCTCTTCTCGGCGCCCGCCGTGTGGACCGACTCCTCGAATAACGCCTGGGTCTTCATGGGCTTCAGCAATGAAGTCGAGGCGTATCGCCTGCAGACCAGCTCCTCCGGCGTCAGCACGCTCAACGGCATCTGGCAGGTAAGCCCCGGCAACAGCTACGGCGAGGGCTCCTCGCCGGTCGCCGCCAACGGCATGGTCTTCTCAGCGTTCGACGGCGCGCTCGTCGCGCTCAACGCGGTCAGCGGCAAAGAACTCTGGAGCAGCGCGATGCATAGCTCCGGGGTCAACATCGGCTCGATCCACTGGGAGAGCCCGATCGTCGTCAACGGCTGGATCTACTGCAGCGACGAAAGCGGAAACCTAACGGCCTACTCGTTGTAGCGAATCTCTTCTGCGAAGGCGCTTTGCAGCGCCGTTAAGTCGTAGCTCGCGCGCAGCGTCAGCTCGTAGGTCTCGCCGGTGACGCCGGCCGCCGCTGCTTCGATCTGCTCGGGCCAGGCGGCGATCTGCTCGTAGAACGAGGCGACGAAACCACGGAAGGCTGCGTCGGTGTGGTGGAACTTCGGCGGCGGTGCAACGGCGTCGAACGCACGCCTGGCAGCGAGAAGACCGTCGAGAAAGCCCGCGTACGCGCGCCGCATTTTCTCCGGCGTCCCCGCCGGCGACGACGCGCGTTCGAAATCCTCGCCGACCCCCGCGAAGAGCAACGCGAGTCGCTGCAGCTGCTGCGAGCACAGCGCCGCGAACGCCGGCGCGTCGAACATCCGAGCTGCGGGCAAGGAGAACCCGCTGGCCGCACGAGCATCGATCTCGCCCTGAAGTGTGGCGCTCATTCCGTGCAACGTCTCGGCGAGCTCGCCGCGCTCGCCGTGAAGCGATTGCGCCAAGCAAACGAAGAGCGGTTCGCTCAGGTCGCGGCCTCGCGGGCGAGCCCGCGCCGCGCGAGAGTCTCGCGCGCCTGCGCGGAAAGCCTCTCCTGCGGCGGCATCGGCCGCTCCCACTCGGGGTCGCTGCGCAGCGCGGCCGTGAGATGCTTCATCACGGGCACGAGCGGCAGGCCGTCGAGCGCCGCGCGATTGCGCCGCAACTCTTCGCTCTTCGCGCGGTCGCCGCTCTCGAAGACGTCCTTCGCCAGCCGTGCCCAAAGGGCGACGCTGCCGGAGATGCAGCCGGCCGCGCCGCGCGCTCGCGCGTCGAGCAGATCGCTCTCCGATCCCGGCAGGATCGCAAAAGACGGGTGGCGCGCCGCGATCTCACGCTGGAGCTGCGCGTCGTTGGAGCTGTCTTTCATGCCGAAGATGTGCTCGCCAAAATCAGCGATCAGCCGGTCGGCGAGTCGCGCATGCAAAGCGATGCCGCTCATGCGCGGAAAATTATAGTAAAGCAGCGAGCGCGGCGGCGGAGCGACGCGAGCGATCAGGGCTTCGAAGAACGCCGCAACGCCGTCGTCGGAGGCGTCGCGGAAAAAGAACGGCGGCATCACGAGCGCCGCAGCAAAACCGCACTCCAGCGCTGCTTTGGTGAGACGCGCCGCGTCGTCGAGCGAGGCAGCCCCGGTGCCGGCCATCATTTGATCCGGCGGCAGCCCGGAGTCGGCCAACTCCCTCACGTAGCGTTCGCGCTGATCTGCGCCGAACGACATGGCCTCTCCGGTCGTCCCGAGCACGTTGACGCCGTCGCACCCATTCGCGAGCAAACCGCGAAGATACGGAATCGCTCGTCGCGAGTCGGGCTGCAGATCGTGGGTCACCGGCGTGAGCGCCGCCGCCCAGATTCCCGTAACGCTCATCGCAGCATCAGCGCGTGCTTGAGGAAGAATCCGAGATTCGCCGGTCTTTCGGCAAGGCGGCGCATCAGGTACGGAAACCAGAATCTGCCGTATGGCACCGAGAGGCGCACGCGAAATCCTTGTTTGACCAGGCCGAACGCTAGCTGCTCGGCGATGCCGTAGAGCATTTGGAACTCGAAACGCCCGCGCTTGGGCAGTCCGCGCGTGGACGTGAGATGCGCGACGCGGGCGATGATGCGAGGATCGTGCGTCGCGATCGCGGTATAGCCGTCGTGGGAGAGCGCCAACTGCGCCAGCTTGAGGTAGTGGGCGTCGACGTCGCGCTTGCGCGGGAAGGCGACCTCGCGCGGCTCTTGGTAGGCGCCTTTGACGATCCTCACGTTCGGCGAGAGCGGCAGCATCGCGCGCAGATCGGCCTCGCTGCGATAGAGGTACGATTGCAACACGAAGCCGACGCAGTCGTAACGATAGTGCAGCGCCCGGTAGATCGCCAGCGTGCGATCGACGTACCGTGACTGTTCCATGTCGAGGCGGATCGTGCTTCCGGTTTCGTTAGCGACCGATGCAATGACCGACGCATTCTCAAATGCGAGGTCGGGGTCGATGTCGAGGCCGACGTGCGTGAGTTTAAACGCGACGTTCGCGTCGATCTCCTCGCGCGCGAAGGCTTCGAGCAGACGACAGTACTCGGCCGTGACGGCGCGCGTCTCGGCCACGTCGCGCACGCTTTCGCCCAGCAGCGTCGCGGCGACCGAGAACCCCAATCGCGTCGCGTCCCGGGCGATCGGCAGAAATTCCGCGATCGTCTCGCCCGCCACGAAGCGCCGCGCGCCCAAACGCATGCCGTAGCGCGAAACGCCGCGGCGTACCAACGAGCTGTTGGCGGCGGCAAAGATCGCTGCGCGCAACGGCCGGTCGAGCAGGGAGCTCACCGGACCATAAGTCGACGTTCGGCCTACGCCGCCCTGCGCAGCGTCGGGGTCGCCAGGGCGCCGGTAGCGAAACGCCCCTCTGGTGAAGGTGCAGTGGGTTTTGATCGTGGCGATCCTGGGCTCGGCGATGAGCTTCATCGACAGCACCGCCGTCAACGTCTCGCTGCCGGTGATGCAGCGAGAGCTGCACGCGACCACGGCACAGACGCAGTGGGTGATCGAAGGCTACGCCCTCTTCCTCTCGGCACTGATCCTGCTCGGCGGGTCGCTAGGCGACCTCTACGGCCGGCGCTCGGTGTTCTGCGCGGGCGTCGCGCTGTTCGCGCTGGCGTCGGTGGCGTGCGCGCTGGCGACGAGCCCCGAGATCCTGATCGCAGCGCGCTGCGTTCAAGGCGTCGGAGGCGCGCTCTTAACTCCGGGAAGCCTCGCAATGATCAGCGCGGCGTACTCGGGCGAAGCCCGCGGACGCGCCATCGGTCTGTGGTCGGGTTTTTCGGCGCTGACGTCTGCGTGCGGGCCCGTCATCGGGGGCTGGCTCACGCAGAACTTTTCGTGGCGCTACGTTTTCGTCATCAACGTACCGATCGCATTAGCCGTGCTCGTCATCGCGTTCGCCGCCGTGGAGGAGAGCCGCGACGACTCCGCGCCGCGACGCATCGACGTCAGGGGTGCGGCGCTCGCAACGGCTGGCCTCGCGCTGCTGGTCTATGGCCTCATCGCGATGAACGCGGGGCACGTATCGCTGCAAGCCGCGGCAATCACACTAGGAGGAATCGCCGTTCTGCTGCTCTTCGTCGGCGCCGAGCGGCGGACGCCCGATCCGATGTTGCGCTCGGATCTCTTCGCATCACGCGACTTCAGCACGGCCAACGTCTACACGTTCTTTCTCTATGCGGCGCTCGGCGGCAGCATGTACTTCGTGCCTTTCGTTCTCATCAACGTGCACCATTACACGCCGACGGCCGCAGGCGCGGCGCTGCTTCCGTTCATCTTCATCATGGTCGCCGCGTCGCGCTGGTCCGGCGGCCTGGTGTCGCGCATCGGCTCGCGCACGCCGCTCATCGCCGGCGCGATCGTCGCCGGATGCGGCTTCTTGGCCTACGCGCTGCCGGGGACCGGCGGCTCGTACTGGACGACGTTCTTCCCCGCAGCGACGATCCTCGGCATCGGCGGCGCGCTCTTCGTGGCGCCGCTCACCACGACGGTGATGAACGCGGTCCCGGTGCAGCATTCGGGCGTCGCTTCCGGCGTCAACAACGCGGTTGCGCGCACGGCGGGACTGATCGGCATCGCGTCGCTCGGCGTGATCGTGACGGCACTCCCCGCCTACGTCAACGGCTTTCGCGGCGCCATGGCCGCCTCTGCCGTGTTGGCCTTCGTTGCTGCCGCGATCGCCGCGCGCGGCCTTACGCCGATGCTGCGAACGCGCGCTCCAGATCCGCAATGAGGTCGAGCGTGGACTCGAGCCCGATGCTTAGCCGCACGAGGCGGTGATCGAAGGCGGGCCGCCCCATGGCCCGCCCTATGGTATACGCAACGGCGAGGCTGTGCGTTCCACCCCAGCTGTAACCGATATCGAAAAGCTCGAGCGCGTCGACGAAGGCGTGCACCGCCGCGCGCTCCGTGCCGGGACGAAAGACGAAAGAGAACACGCCCGATGAGCCCAGGAAATCGCGGTCGAAGAACTCATGACCGGGGCACGACGCCAGCGCCGGATGCAGCACGCGCTCGACTTCGGGTCGCTCCCCCAGCCAATTGGCGACCGCCAGCGCCGAACGTTCGATGCTCTCCAACCGCACGGCGAGCGTCTGCAGGCCGCGCAGCGCGAGGCTGCACTCGTCCGGCGAGACCGCGCAGCCGATCACTTGGCGCGCATCGCCGAGCCGGCGGTACAGCTCGGCGTCGCGTACCGTGATGGAGCCGAGCAGCAGATCGCTGTGACCGCCGACGTACTTCGTGAGCGCCTGCATCGTAACGTCGACCCCGTGGGCGAACGCGTCGAAGAGCACGCCGGCCGACCACGTATTGTCGAGCACCACGAGCGCGCCGCGCCGGTGCGCTGCGTCCGCAATCGCGGGCACGTCCTGCACGTCCATCGTGATCGAGCCGGGGCTCTCCGTCCACACCAGACGCGTGTTGTCGGCAAAGAGCGCCTCGATGCCGGCGCCGATCGTCGGATCGTAGAACGTCGCGCCGACGTCGAACCGCGCGAGCAGCTTGCGCGTGAGCTGGCGGTTGGGCCCATAGGCGCTCGCGGGCACCAGTACGTGGTCGCCGGCGCTCAGCAACGCGAGGTCGATCAGCGATATCGCCGCTTGCCCTCCCGGCACCAGCATCGTGTGACGGCCCGCCTCCATCTCACAGATCCGCGCCGCCAGCTCGAGCGCCGTGGGAGTTCCGTACAAGCCGTAGGTGTAGCCGGCGCGCTCCTGATCCCATTCATCGGTTACCTCCGCGGCGCTGCCGAAGAGCGTGGTGGAGCCGCGGTAGACGGGCGTGGCCAACGAGCGGTACGGTAGAGGCACGCGCGCTTGCGAGTGAAGGAGGCGGGTCTGCCAGGTCGTCATAAGCGGCGCTTTATCTGAGCCGCACGCGCACTCATTCTCTCCGAGGCGACGCAGCGGCCCCGTCGAAATCGCGCCGCGTGAAGCTCTTCTTTTTGCGCCACGGCATTGCCGCCGAGCAAGGGCAATGGAGCGGACGCGATTTCGACCGCCCGTTGACGAGCGACGGGATCGCCAGAATGGAGCGCGAGGCCAAAGGCATCGCCGCCCTCTCTCTGGGGATCGATGCCATCGTTACGAGCCCGCTCGTGCGCGCGCGCCAAACCGCCGAACTCGTCGCCGATCGTCTGGATTTGCGCGCCGCGCTCGTCGAGGACGAGCGTCTTGGCGCAGCGTTTTCGTTCGAACTGCTGCCCGCAATTCTCGCGGACCATCCCGGCGACGCCGTGCTGCTCGTGGGGCACGAACCCGGTTTTAGCGTAACCCTCGGCCGGCTCGTCGGCGGCGCTCACGTCGAAGTAAAAAAGGGCGCGCTGGCCGGCGTCGAGCTGGCTCCGAGCGGATCACCCCGCGGCATGCTCGTCTGCCTGATCCCGCCTAAGGCGCTTCGCCGTTAACTTCCTTCGACGAAGCCCGTCTTGACCTAGTCGAAAAGGCTCAGGATGACAACGAGAGGTCGTAGTCGACGATCAACGGGGCGTGATCGCTGAAGCGTTCCGCTTTGTAGATCTCGGCGGACAATACGCGGTCGCGCAGGTCGGGAGTGATCAGTTGGTAATCGATCCGCCATCCGAGATTTCGCTCCCATGCCGCCGGCCAGTTCGACCACCACGTGTACTGCTTGGGCGCCGTGTTGACGACGCGAAACGCGTCGACCCAGCCGACCGTGCCGATCAACGTGTCTAGCCACTCTCGCTCCTGTGGCAGAAAGCCGGTGACCCGCGCGTTCCGAGACGGGCTGTACGTATCGATCGCCTCATGCGCGACGTTAAAATCACCGCAGACGATGTGGCTCTTTCCCGAATGACGCATCCGCGCGAGTACGGCGAGCAGGCGTTCGAGAAAGCTCATCTTGAACGCTTGCCGCGCCGGTCCGCTGATGCCCGACGGCACGTAGAGCGAGGTGACTGCCAGCGCACCGAAATCCGCTTGCACGAAGCGGCCCTCGGCATCGAGGTCCTCCCATCCGAGCGCGCGGCCGACGGAGATTGGCTCGCGGCGAGAGTAGAGCGCCACGCCGCTGTAACCGGCTCGCTGCGCATCGACGAAATAGCCACGATAGCCGGTGATCTCCGACGCCTCTGCGGGCCGCTGATGCTCCTGGGCGCGCGTCTCCTGAAGACAGACGATGTCGGCATCCTGCGCTGCGAGCCACGCGAAGAGACCGCGGCGCGCGGCCGACCTGACCCCGTTGGCGTTGAGCGTGATCGCGCGCATCGGTAGCGACATGATGCAGCGCGCGCACCTCATCCTGCGCCCGGCGGGCTCGACTGGATGCGACGTGAGTCTGAGCCGAGACTGCGCTCGGCTGCAGGAGTGGGGAATTCGAGGACCAAAGGCTCGCAAGCAAACGTGGCCATCAGCAGCTTCCCAGAAGCCCGCTTCACTCCAAAGGAGAGAGAAACTCATGAAAATCCTCGGCCGTACTCTTACCGTCATCGGTATTAGCGTTGCGATGACGTCGATCGCCGCCGCTCCGGCCTTCGCCGCCGCACCCGTTCTCATTAAGTCCTGCACCATCGTTCATCCCAAACCGCTGAGCAAGAAGGCCGGTGGTACGGCGATCAGCTACATCATCTACGGCAAGAAGAACGCCGCCGCGATTACATTCGCGGTCGGCTACCGTAACGCGGCGCAGCACTTCCTGCGTACCGTCACGGACTACGGCAGCTTTGCGCCGGGCGTGGAGATCCAGCATCAGTTCTCGCTTTACAACGACGTAACGTACGCCGGAACACAGACGAGCTCGTGCGTCCCGGTCAAAGTCAAGTGGGCCGACTCCACGCTTTGGATCGCCCCGTCGCACTAAAAAAGGTTAGCGCAATCAAATACGGAGCCAAAGCGGCGCCCCAACAGCGCCGCTTTGGCATTTTTCAGAAAGGTACGCAATGAACTCCACGCGCCTCTGCCGGATCGGCCTCGCCGTCGCATTCGCGCTCGCCGCCGGAACGACCGTTGCCGGTGCGCAAGAAGCCGCACCGCCGGCGCCGGCGCAAGCGGCAACGCCGTCGCCCCTCGACCGCCTTTACGACGGCAACACGCACATTTCGATCGCGCCCTATCTTTGGGGACCAACCGTCACGAGCGTGTTCCAGTACTCGGTGCCGTCGCTGCACGGTGGTGGCGGGAAAGGCGCAACCATCGGCAGCGTCAGCGTAACTCCCTCGCAATACCTGGCCAAGCTCAACTCGGCCGGCATGATCGCGTTCGACGCGCGCAAAGGCGCCTTCGACGTGTTCGGAGACGGCATCTATCTCAACGCCTCCGCTAACGCGACCGGCTATTCGACGATCACCCTCGGCCGCGGACGAATCACGATCCCCGCGACCTTCAATACCAATGCGCGGCTCTCGGCGGGAATCTGGGAAGCCGCGGCGGGTTACACGGTGGCGCGCAGTTCCAACAGCGACCTAAGCATGTTTGCCGGCATTCGCCAGTTTCCGATAAACGTGACGCTCGCTTATAGCGCGACCATCGGCCGGCGCGGTCTGATCTCCCCTTCGGGGACGATCACCGCCGGCGACATGACCAGTGATTTCATCTTCGGCATGCGCGGCCAAGCCTACCTCGGCAGCGGCCGGTTCTTCATTCCGTACTACGCGGATCTCGGTACTGCGCTCTCGTCGGTGCCGAATACGACCTGGCAGGGATATGGCGGCGCCGGTTACTCCTTCGAGCACGGGCAGCGGCTGCTCTTGGTCTACCGCACGCTCAATTACGATGGATTCAATCCCGACGACCACGTACAGAAGGTCGTGATGGCCGGCCCGCTGCTGGGGTACTCCTTCAATCTCTAGTCAAGCACCCCGCAAGAAGGTCTCGCTGCTCGAGATCTTCGTGACGTTCCTTTACATCGGCGCGATCAGCTTCGGCGGCGGGGTCGTCGCGTATCTGCGCACGTCGCTCGTTCGCGACAAAAAGTGGTTCGACGACAACGAGTTCCTCGAATTGACGTCGATTAGCAATACGCTGCCGGGCCTTAACGCGACGAACATCGCGATTCTCGCCGGCGATCGTCTCTGCGGTCCGCTGGGCGCCGCGCTCGCGCTGCTCGGAACGTGCCTGCCGGCGTTTGCGTTCATGACGCTCGCCGGCATTGTCTATAGCGGATCGACGACGCGTCCGCTGGCGTCGGCGGCCCTGCGCGGCGTCGCGGCCGCCGCTACCGGGCTGATCGCCGCAACCTGGTTCCAAATCGGAAAGAAGTCGCTCAAAGGCTTCTACGACGCGCTCTTCGTGATCGCCGCCATCTTGGGGATCAACTATTTCAAGCTCGGCGTGCCCGTGGTGCTGCTCGTCGTCGGCGCCTTTGCGATCTTTACGTACCGGCCCCACACCAAGCCGGAGAAAGCTGCTGAGGTGGAGAGCGAATGGATCAGATCCCTGCCTTAGCCCGCGTCTTCGCCTACCTTTCGCTGCTGACCATCGGTGGCGGGATGGCGGCATTTCCCGAGATGAAAGTGCAGATCGTAGGGGTGCACCACTGGCTCACCGACGATCAGCTGATCCACATCTACAGCACCGGGCAGATGTCACCCGGTCCGAACATGATGATGGTCGCGGAGATCGGCCAGTTGGTAAGCGGTTTCGCCGGCGCGCTCGTCTGCGCGCTCGCGTTCTTTGTGCCGACGGCAATCTTGACGTTCGTCGTCGGGCGCTTATGGATGAAAGCCGAGCACTGGCCGTGGCGCGCTTCGATACAAAAGGGTCTGGGAGCGGTTGCGATTGGGCTGGCCGTCGGCGGCCTCATCACGTTCGGCAAGGGCGCGGTAACCGGCTGGCTCACCGCCGTGCTTGCGTTGGCAACGTTCGTCCTCGTCGTGCGCACCAAGGTCAACCCGGTGCTCTTCATCCTCTGCGGCGGCGTGGTCGGGTTCTTCGCGTTGCGTTAGAGCGCTGATGGCGTTCTGGTTCTCCGGCATTCCCATCTTGGTCGCGCTGCCGCTCTTTGCGGCGCTCTTCGCGGTGCTCGCCGTCGCCGCGCACATGGTCGTGCGGCATTTCTTCGCGCCCGACCGGCTCGCGCCGCAGCACGAGGTCGCGGGATTCATCGTCTCGGTGGTCGGGGTGCTCTACTCGGTCGTGCTCGGTTTCTTGGTTGGCACGGTCTGGCAGAATTTTTCGACCGCGCAAGACACGACGAATAAGGAGGCCGCCTATGTGGGCGACGCCTTCAACTTCGCCGGTTTGCTTGTGGAACCGGAGCGCAAGCGGCTGCAAAAGATGATCGCACGCTACGCGTTCGACGTTCGCAACGTCGAGATGGTCTCGATGGAGAAGAATAGCGCCGATGGTGACGCGCTCGAACAACTCAACGATGCCGTCAAACTCACCGTTTCGATGCCGCAGCCGCTCCCCGGCAAGGGCGTGAGCGCCGAACTCGAGAGCAACGGCATCCGCACGGAGCTGCTCGACAGCTTGCGTAATCTGGGCGACTCACGGCGCGTACGCCTCGTTGAATCGCAGGACCGCCTCCCCGCCGGCATGCTCGAAGCGCTCATTCTCGGAGCCGTCATGGTGGTCGCGTTCGTCTTCTTCTTCGGGATGAAGAGCGCGCTCAAACAGATGGCGCTCACCGCGTTGCTCGCGGCGTCGATCGGCCTCTTCTTCGGCCTGGTGGTCGAGTTGAGCACACCGTACTCCGGGGCGATTCGCGTCTCGCCGAGCGCCTGGGACGACGTGATCGCCAACAACCACCTCGCCAACTTTACGGCCCCGCGCTAGCCGAATTATTTCTCCTCTAAATGTCCTCCGAACTCGTAACGCATCGCTGAGAGCACCTTGTCGGCAAACTCTGCGTCGCCGCGCGACGAGAACCGCTCGTAGAGCGCGGCCGTCAGCACCGGCGCGGGAACGGCTTCGTCGATGGCGGCCTTGATCGTCCAGCGTCCCTCCCCCGAGTCCGAGACGCGGCCGGCGAACTTGGCCAGCTGCGGATCTTCGGCGAGTGCGGCAGCGGTGAGATCGAGCAGCCAAGACGCGATCACGCTCCCGCGCCGCCAGACCTCGGTAATGTCGGTCAGATTGAGATCGTACATGTACAGCTCGGGATCGCGCAGCGGGGTCTCTTCGGCGCTGGCGACCTGCTTCTGCTTGCCGACGTTGGCCGATTTAAGAACGTTGAGGCCCTCCGCGTAGGAGGCCATCAAACCGTACTCGATGCCGTTGTGCACCATCTTCACGAAGTGCCCCGCACCGCTGGGCCCACAGTGCAGATAACCTTGCTCCGCGGTCCCGCCCTGCGTGCGCCCGGGCGTCGCGGGAATGTCGCCGCGACCGGGAGCGAGCGAGGCGAAGATCGGATCCAGGCGGTTGACGGTCTCGTCGGGGCCGCCGATCATCATGCAATAGCCGCGTTCGAGCCCCCAAACGCCCCCGCTGGTGCCGACATCGAGGTAGTCGATGCCCGCGGCGCGCAGCGCCGCGGCACGGCGAATGTCGTCGACGTAATACGAGTTGCCGCCATCGATCAGCGCATCACCCTTTTCGAGCAGCGGCGTGAGTTCGCCGATGCTCGCATCCACGACGGAGGCCGGCACCATCAGCCACGCGGTTCGCGGCTTCTCGAGCTTGGCAACGAAATCGCTCGGCGACGAAGCGCCCGTCGCGCCGTCCGTCTCCGCCGCTTTCACCGCGTCGGCACTGCGATCGTAAGCGACGCACGTGTGTCCCGCGCGTATCAGACGCCGCACCATGTTCGAGCCCATCCGGCCGAGACCAACCATTCCTAGCTGCATGAAGCCCTCTTTCCTGGCAATGAAGGCGCCGCCCTCGGAGCGAAGGCGCTCGGCGTGCCGGAGCTGCCCGACGTCGAGGCGTATCTGATGGCGCTCGACGAGCGGCTCGTCGGGCAGCCGCTCCTTCGCGTGAGGATTGCCAAGCCATTCGTTCTGCGCACGCAAGCGCCGCCGCCGAGCGCCCTGGAAGGCCGCCGCGTCGTCGAGCTGCGGCGCATCGGAAAGCGCATCGCGATTGGCTTGGAAGGCGACGCGTGGCTCGTGATCCATTTGATGATCGCCGGACGGCTGCACTGGAAGCCGACGGGCGCCGCCGGCGCGACGCGCGCGACGCTCGCCGCCTTCGACTTTCCCAACGGCTCCCTCGAACTCACGGAAGCGGGCGCCAAACGCCGCGCTTCGCTGCACGTCGTCGAAGGATCGGCGAGCCTCGAAAGCCTCGATCCGGGAGGCATCGACGTGCTCGGTACGTCGTTCACGACCTTTCGCGCCGCGCTGGGTGCCGAGAACCGCACGCTCAAACGTGCGCTCACCGACCCGCGAATTCTCAGCGGCATCGGTAACGCGTACTCCGACGAGATCCTTCACGCCGCGCAACTCTCACCGGTGGCGCAGACCGGCAGGCTGGACGACGAGCAGTGGCGGCGTCTCTACGAGGCGACCCAAGCCACGCTACGCGCTTGGATCGAGCGCCTGCAAAACGAAGCGCGAAAGGAATTTCCACGGCGGGTCACCGCATTTCGCGAAGGAATGGCGGTGCACGGGCGCTACGGCAAGCCGTGTCCGCAATGCGGCAGGCTCGTGCAGCGGATCCGCTACGCCGACAACGAGACGAACTATTGCGTAAATTGCCAGACCGGCGGCCGGCTTCTGGCCGATCGCGCGCTCTCGCGACTATTGAAGGCCGACTGGCCGCGCACGCTGGAGGAACTCGAAGCGCTCAAACGCCCAGAGTAACGCTCCTCTAGCGGGAATCGTCCACACTTCGAGCAAGCACCCCAGGTATCCGATAAAACCAACCTTACTTTTGGAGGCGCCTTAGAGTGAGAAACCTGGTCCTTTTCCTGGCGCTCGTCGCCGGTGCGCAAGCCTTTGCCGTGCCGGCACGCGCGGACGATCCCGGCCATATCGACGCTTACGTCACGCCGTACTACAATTCGACCGGGCCGGCCGTTTCGGTCGGCAAGTATAGCTCCGGCTTGGCCTCTAAGAATCAGGCGCAGTTCGTCGCCACCATTCATCAGATGAAAAAGAGCTGGCGACAGCTCGACTTCACGCAGCTCTACGTCGGCGCGATCCGGCTGTACGACCTCGGCTATCGCCAAGAGGCGATCTACTGGTTCTACACGGCGCAGTATCAAGGCCGGCTCTACGGGCTGCTCGTCGATCAAAAGAGATTTGCGGGGATGGGCGATCCGGGATTCGAGCTGTTCCACGCGTCCAACGCGTTCTTCCAAGTAGTGGGACCCGACATCAATGGCTACGCCTTCAATAATATCCCGACGCTCGTGGCGACCATTCATCGCGTTCTCCAAGAGAACAAGAACGTGCCGAACATGGACGCACTCTACCCGGGCATCGCCTTCATCGACAAGTCGCAGTGGCAGAGCAACAACGCAAAGCTCAACTCCGGACTCGGAAGGCTCGCGACGGAGTTGAACGCGCAGCAGGCGAAGATCGAGCAGCAACGCGCGAGCGACGGAACCAAGGCGCGCTTTGCGCGCTTGACGAACAAACCGCTTCCGTCATGAGTCTCCGGTCGCTTCGAGGGCTGACGCTCGCCTGCTTTTTCGCCGCCGCCGGCTGCGGGGGCGGAGGCACTGGCGCGTTTGCACCCGACGGCGCGCTATGGCCGCTCTCGCACTCGGTCACCTCCCCCATCCAGCACGTCGTCTTGATCGTCCAGGAGAATCGCACGTTCAACGATTTCTTCGCGACGTTTCCCGGTGCCGACGGCACGACGACTGGGCGCATCGCCAAGTACGGCGCCTGTCACATCGGCAAGACGAAAGCAATCGCCCTCAAAAAGGTGCCGCTCATCATCTATCCCCACGACCTCGACCACCGTTACCAGGGATACTTGGCGGCCTACGACGGCGGCAAGATGGACGCGTTCGACAAGGTCCCGTTCGTCAACACCGGCCAACCCGAGTGCACCTATCCATATCAATATACCGACCCGCTGCAGATCGCGCCCTATTGGGACATGGCCGGCCAGTACGCGCTCGCCGAACACATGTTCACGACGCAAGGGAGCAGCAGTTTCGTCGCCCACCAAGATCTCATACGCGGAAGCACGCAGATCGAGCCGAACGAGGCCATGGTCAACGACCCGACCGCATTTCCGTGGGGCTGCGACGCTCCACACGGTACGAAGACCTCGCTGATCTCCAAGAACGGCGTCTACCAGGGCGGCGCCGGGCCGTTTCCCTGCACGACCGATTTTCCGTCGTCGTCGAGTTACACGACCATCGCCGATCTTCTCGACGCCCACCAGGTCACGTGGAAGTACTACGTGCCGCCGCTCAAAACCAACTTCGGCGGTCTCATGAACGCCTACGACGTAATTGCCGCGGTGCGTTACGGGTCGGAATGGAGTACGAACATCTCGATGCCTCAGACCAACATCTTCGGCGACATCACTAGCGGTTCGCTCGCAAACGTCTCGTGGGTTATCCCCGACGAACCCGACTCGGACCATCCCGGTGAAAAGATCGACGACGGTCCGGCCTGGGTCTCGAGCGTCGTCAACGCGATCGGCCAAAGCTCGTACTGGGGTTCGACGGCGATCGTCATCGTGTGGGACGATTGGGGCGGCCTCTACGACAACGACGCGCCGCCGCAGAAGGGCTACGGCGGCCTCGGCTTCCGCGTTCCGGCGATCGTCGTCTCACCCTACGCCAAAGCCGGCTACATCTCGCCCACGAAGTACGAATTCGGCAGCATCCTCAAATACATCGAGAACAACTGGAAGCTCGGCACGCTGGGAACGACGGACAAGCGCGCGGCGAGCATCATCGACTGCTTCGACTACTCTCAAAGCCCGATACCCTTCCAAACGATACCGTCGGTAAAGGGTAAAGAGTATTTCATCCATCGCAAACCCTCATATCTCCCAATCGACGACGACATGTAGGTTAACGCCCCGGCGCTGCGTCCAGGCTGACGGCGGCGTCCCAGGTGAAGGTGGGAAGCCAATGCGTTTCGGCGTACGCGCCTTGCCAGGAGCGTTGCGCGCCGGCACGGTAGAGCCGGTGCGCGAGCTCGAGCATCGCCGGCCGCCCGAGCGCCTGGGATAACCGCGCCAGCGCGCCGGCGCGAGAGAGATTGAGGCCGTGAAGGTGCACGACGTGGCCGTCAGCGATGGGGGGCACGTCCACCACCGATGCCAGCGGCGAATCTGCCGAAAACGAGGGCGCGAATCCATCCCACCACCGCGCGAACTCTCCCGCCGGAAGCACGCGGCGCATCAGGTCCGCTTCCACCAGCCCGGGTGAGAGGAAGTCGGAGCCGCTGCGCTCCCAGCGCGCCGGCCATTCGCGCTCTCCTTGGAACCATTCGCGCGCGCGGCGCGCGATCGCATTCTCGAGCGCCGTAAAGCGAAGTACGCGAGAGGCGTCGTACATCAAGCCCAGCGCGAACGCGGTATTGGAATGGACGCCGTGACGCACGGGCATCGGCAACGCTTGCAACCATTGCACCGCCGCGTGCGCGACGTGCTCTCCCAGCGCGCGAAGCGGCGACGCCGTCTCTTGCAGCTCGCGATGCGGCGAGAGCGTCGCGCCGGCGGCCAACAGCAGCGCCCAGGCCCAACCGTAGGGGCGTTCGTAACTGCGGTTCTCGGCCAAATACGCGATCTCGGCTCCGACGTTCGGCGCTGTCAAGTTCTCCCGCACCCGTTCCTGTAGCAGCGGCAAAGCGTCCGGCGCGCCGGAGCGCTCGGCGAAGTGCTCGATCAGCCGCATCGCGGTCCAGTGAGAATGCGCGCTGGAATGCCAGTCGAAGGAGTTTCCGAAGGCGGGATGCGTCGCGATCGGATCGCGCGGCCCTTCACCGGATCTCGTGAGGTGCGCGTCGTGATAGGGATAGTGCGTCTGCAGGTTAGCGAGCACCACCGGCACGATCCGCGGCGCCAGCTCTTCGCGCAGGCCGCTCACCGGAACGGAAAGACGAGCATGAAGCAGATGTTGACGATCAGGAGCGCGATGCCCGTTGGGATCTGCACCTTGATCTGTGCGTACTTGTCGCGCATCTCGAGCAGCGCGGGCGGCACGAGGTTGAAGTTTGCGGCCATCGGAGTGCAAATGGTGCCGCAGAAGCCGGCGAGCATGCCGATCGCAAAGAGCGGTGCGGGGTGCGCGCCCATCCGCATCACGAGCAACGGCCAGCCGACCGCTGCCGTCATGATCGGAAACGCCGCAAATGCGTTGCCCATCACGACCGTGAAGCCGGCCATGCCGACGGCATAGACGATCACCGCAAAGAGGCGCGAGTGTTCCGGCACCAGGTGCTGCGCGATCAACCCGACCTGCGTTCCGACTCCGGCCTGCGTGAAGAGCAGGCCGAGCGTTGCAAGCATCTGCGGCAAGAGCGCGGCCCAGCCGATCGACTCGAGCAGCCGCCGTCCCTCCGCAACGGCGATGCCGGGCCGGCGCGGCCGCAGCGCGATCCACGCGACGATCAGTGCCGCGATGGTGGCAACGCCGAGCCCCACCAGGGTCTGCGAGCCGGGCGCGAGCAGGGGCCGCGAGCCGATCGCGATCCGCCCAACGCCCGCCGATATCAGCACCGTTACGATCGGAATCGTGAGCGCCGGAAGGAAGAGCAGATTACCTTTGCCAGCCGCGCTCGCCACGCGTTCCGCCTCGCTGGTAGTCGACACATCGCCCGAGCCGGTGAGCCCGAACCCAGCGATCAGCGCCATCGCGATCACCGCCACGCCCAGTATCCACGCCGGTGCCGACGGGACGAAGCTGCCGTACCAGAGCGACGCGCCGAGCAAGCACCAGAAGAGCGCGTTGGTCCAGCGGCGCTTGTGCGCGGGATCGAACGCAATCTGCAGACCCACGGTTAAGAAAAACAGCCCGCAGAGCCAGTACACCCACTCCGCAGTGATCACGTACGCTCGCCCCGCGCCTTGCGCGCCGTGGCCGCAAGATCGGCAAGCCGTCTGTCGAGTCGCAGCAACCGGAAGCCGTGAATTACGAACGCGCAGATCGCGGTCGGTACCGCCCAAATGGCGACCTGCAACGCGTCGAGCTTGAGATGGTAACTCGCATCGACGTATGCGGTGATCAGCAAGATCGAGCCGACCGCCACGAAGCAGTCCTCGCCGAAGATCACGCCGACGGTGTCGGCTGCGGCAGCGTTGGCCTTGATCGTCTCGGTAACGGCCTCGGGCAGCTCGCCGTGCGAGCGCATCGCCGCGCCCTCAGCCATCGGATAGATCACCGGACGCACCATCTGCGCTGCGCCGCCGATGCTGGTCAACCCGAGCGCCGCGGCGAGCTGCCGAACGAAGAGGTACGTCAGCAGCAGCCGCCCCGCGGTGAGCGCAGCGGCGCCGACGATTAGCGTTTTGGCGCGCTGCTGTAGTCCGTAGCGCTCCATCAGGCCGATGACCGGCAGCACGACGAACGCGATCGAGATCGAGCGGCTGCTCGCAAATCCGGTCCCGAACGCCTCGAGCACCTGCAGCGGGCTTACTCCGCCAAGCAGCGCTGCGACGATGCCGGCAACCGTGACGACGAGCAGTGGATTGAAGCGCAGCGCGAAGCCGACGACCACGAGCGCCACGCCCAAGAGAACGATCATGCGCCCATTCTTCCGCGCGCAAACCTCTAGAAACTTCGTGGTCCGGCGCCGCCGGCACGCACGACGGCATCCCGAACGCCGCGTCGGCCCTCCGTTCGGCGGCTTTGCCCGCTCCCGGCCCCACGTGGAAGCGCGAGATCCCCTACGTCGGCGTCCAGCTCGATGGTCCCCGCCGGAATGACCACCGACACATCGGGCAATCTCTACGTGGCCAACTACAACGGTAACGACATCGGCCGTTTCGGCAACGTTTACGTCGGCAACAGCCCGCCGAACGAATCCAATTACATCGTCGAGTACGCTGCCAACTCGTCGCCCCCCGCGTTCCCCCGGCGCGCCCGACTGCGTGACGCTCGGGCAGTACGACCTTTCGGGACCGACCGCGGGAATCGCCGCCGCGCACTCGCCGAACGGCCGCAAGCCGTTGGCGTTGCTGGCGGCCACCCAACACTTGCCCGTGGTTTTCGTCTCCGTCGGCGGCAAGATCGAAGGCTTGTGGACGACGTCGCCGGGCCTGCCGGAGTTCCTAACGCTCAACGCTGCCGGCGACTGGCTCTTCATCGCCGTCGATTCGGCAAGTGCCCCGGGCATTGAAGAGCTGGCCTATCCGTCCGGCCAGCACATCGACGTATTTCCGACCCACGCCCAACCCCCTCGGCGTCGCCATCTCCCCCGGCGGAACGCTGCACTAAGGCGAGAAGCCGCAGGCGCGGACGCCGGCACCGCGGAACCGCTCACCATGAAGCCGACGTATTTTGCCGTTCTCTTCGCGCTGTCGCTTGCCGGTTGCGCAACCGGCGCGCAGTCGCTGCCGTACATGCGCAGCGACGTTGCGCTGCGACACTTGACTTCGACCGGAGCCGGCAAGATCAAACACGTGATCTACGTCGTTCAAGAGAACCGCAGTTTCGACAATCTCTTTCAAGGCTACCCCGGCGCCGATACGCAATCGACAGGGCAGAATTCCTACGGTCAGACGATCACGCTCAAGCCCTCTTCTCTCAAGAACGTCTACGTGATCGAACACTCGGCGTACGCGATGTTCCAAGCGTGCAACGGCACCGGCAGCCTTCCGGGGACCGACTGCCAGATGAACGGCTTCAACAACGAACCCGGGTTCGGCGGACCGTCGAATCCGGAATACGTCTACGTGCCGCACAGCGAATCCAAGCCGTACTTCGATATGGCCCACGAATGGGTCGTAGGCGATCGCATGTTCCAGTCGCAGCTCGACGAGAGTTTCGTGGGGCACCAATACGTGATCGCCGCGCAGGCGCAGTCGAGCGTCGATCTGCCCGACTCGTCGCTATGGGGATGCGCGGGCGGTTCGGGCGACGAGGTTTCGATCATCACCCAGCAGCGCAACCCGTACGGCGGCTACCAGCCGGCGTGCTTCGATTACACGACGCTCGGTGACGAACTCGATGCCGCCAAACTCTCTTGGCGCTTCTACGCGCCCCCGTACGGCGACGACCGGGGCGGTAACGGCGGAACGTGGTCGGCCTATCAAGCGATCAAGCACATCTTCTACGGTAAGGACTGGAAGAAGGACGTAATCTCGCCGAACTACACGTTCATCAAAGACGTGCGCGCCGGCAAGCTCGCGGACTTCACGTGGATCGTGCCCGAGTGCCTCGCATCCGATCATCTCGAGTGCGGCGGCGGTTATGGCCCGTCGTGGGTGTCGGCCATCGTCAATACCGTCGGGAAGAGCAAGTTCTGGGACTCAACCGCAATCTTCGTCCAGTGGGACGACTGGGGCGGCTTCTACGACCACGTCGCGCCGCCGTTCGAGGATTACGACGGCAACGGCTTCCGCGTGCCGCTCTTGGTGATCTCTCCCTATGCCAAACAGAACTACGTTTCGCACACGCAGTACGAAACGGCGAGCGTGTTACGCTTCGCCGAAGATCTGTTCGGACTCAAGCAGATGGCGGCGGCCGATCTGCGAGCGAACAATCCCGCACTAGACTGCTTCGACTTTTCGCAGAATCCCCGGCCGTTCGTGAAGATCAAGGCCCCATATCCCGCAGGCTTCTTCCTGCACAAGCTCGGCAGTGACTACTTCGCACCCGATTACGAGTGAGATTTACAGCGTAAATCCCCAGACGAACGCGGCGATCCCCACGGTTCCGGCGGCGAGGCTCACGTACCACGCAGGCTTCACGCGCGCGAGCGCCGCAACCGCGCCGAGCGCGATCGCGACCTGGAGCAGCGCGACCGCGTACTCGAAGGCATGATGACGGCGCACCTCTTGCGCCGACTCTTCTTCCAACCGGCTCGCGGCGGCCGCGAGCGGTCGTTCCTTGGTCGCCTCCGAGGCGATCTGCATGCGGTACTCGCGCATGCGAGCGACGTTCTTCGATCCGCCATCCAGCAGCCCGTTGAGCGCGATCGTGTAGATGTGCTCCTTCTCGCGCGATGCCTGATACTCGGTCCACGTATCCGAGGCTTTGATCTGGTCGATCGTGGCTTCGTTGATGAGGGAACTGGAACGCAGCGCCGCCACCGCAGCGACCACGGCGAAGATCGCGGCGCTCAAACCCACGTACCGCAGCCACGACGGGACGCCCGACTCGGTGCCCTTTTCGGTGATCTCTTCCGCGAGCCGGTGCGGCTCGATCTCGACGTCTTCGGCCATCGTGCCGATGCGCTTGGTACGCGCGCAACGCTTCTCCTGCCGCCATGAGACGCGCTTTCGTTGCCGCGGCGGTGCGCCGCCGCTCTGTCCTACCGTGGCGTCCTACCACGACTACGTCGATGAGAACGGAGCGAAGGGCTGCGTCGAATGACCCGAGGGCGTTTCGGTCGTCATCGATTTCGTTGTGTGTGCCTACGCCGCCACATCCTGGTGGCGGCGACCGGCGTCCTCGGCCGGGTCTAGCTCACTTTGGAGCGCCAACTGCGCTCGCCGCCGAATCACCAGCGCCGCGTTGACGTCAGCGTGATTGGTATAACCACACGATACGCACGCGAAACGCCTTCTTCGGCGACTCTCGCTCGCCACGTGATCGCACCGCGAACACGTCTGCGACGAGAAATGGGCATCTACCTCGACCACCGTGCGCGCCGCCTCTTCCGCTTTCGCCACGATCATCTGCCGAAGCAGACCAAAACTACTATCGAGCAGCCGG
>DASZGC010000082.1:0-4693 GCA_035939175.1 Candidatus Cybelea sp.
CAGACGTGTTCGCGGTGCGATCACGTGGCGAGCGAGAGCCGCCGAAGAAGGCGTTTCGCGTGCGTGTCGTGTGGTTATACCAATCACGCTGACGTGAATGCGGCGCTGGTGATTCGGCGGCGAGCGCAGTTGGCGCTCCAAAGTGAGCCAGACCCGGCCGAGGACGCCTACGCCGCCACCAGGATGTGGCGGCGTAGGCACACACAACGAACGGCATTACGATTTCTCCTTTTGAAGCCAGGCGACGATCGCTGCGCTGACGTCCTCGTCGAACGCTTCGATCGTGTTGCTCCCGTCGTCGGCTGCGGCTGCCGCGGGCGTCGCGGCGTGACCGAGCCGGTGGCTCATCGCCGGAATTACGACGAGCGTCGCCGACCCGGCGTGCACGGCATTGACGACGGCGACGATGCGCTGATGGTCGGCTAGCTCGGTCTCGAAATCGGCGGTTCCATAGATCGCGAGCACCGGCACGTTGAGGTGCGTCCACGGCTCGATGACGTTGAGCTGCGCGAGCTGCTGCATATATGCCGTTGAAACCGGATAGATGCCGTCGTGCACTTTGCACGAAGGCAGCGCGCGCTCGATCTCGGCTTCGCTCTGATGTTCGAAGAATAGGCGCTCCATGCACTGCGCTTTCTCGATCAGTGCCTGATCGGCGGCCGACGCAGTCTCGCCTTCGAGGTCGAGATCGCGGCGCAGGTTGCGGATCTCGTACTCGGGCCAGTCACGGCCGACGGCTTCGAGCACGATCAGTCCGGCAATATGATTGGACAGCGCCAAGCGGGGCGCGATCACCGTGCCGATGCTGTGCCCCAGGAGGTAGACGCGCGACGGGTCGACCTGCGGGTTGCTCTGCAGCGCCGCCAGCGCCGCAGTGTAGCCGCGCACTTCCGAGTCGAAATCGACGCTGCGGCACGGCGGCCCCTGGCTGTCGCCGACGCCGCTCTTCTCGATCCGCATCGTTATGAAACCCGCGCGCGTGAGGTCGTGCGTGAGGTTCATATAAGCGTCGCGGGGACTCTCCGCAACGTCGACGGAGTAGCAGCCGATGCCGCCGATCAGCAACACCGCGGGGGCGCGGCCCGAGAGGCCGGCCGGCAGCGTGATCAGCGCGCGCCGCAGGGAATCGTCGGCAGCGATCTGCGCGTATTGCGTCGTGACGCCCGCATCGCTCTCGTCCGGCGCTGCAGCCAGCGTCGCTTCGAGCTGTAGTGAGGTTCCGTTGCGCCCGATCCCGAGGCTCACGCGCCGGTTGGCGTGCAGGTCGTGCAGGGCCATAAGAAACTGTGCGACCGTCGCGACGCTCTGGCCGTCGACCGTACGTATTGCGTCGCCTCGCTGCAGGCCCGCCTGTGCCGCCGAGCTGCCGGGCACGACGAAGCCCACGACGACTCCGCCCGGCGACTGCGCTACGGCGGCGCCCAACACGCCGTGCCGTGGCAGCTGCGGCACGGCGGAGAGCGTGGGATCCGGCGCGTTCGTCAGGCGCTCGAGCAGCCCGTTGCGCGCGACGAGCGGCACGTAACGTTCGCTCTCGCTGAAGTAGCGGCTAGGCCACGCGTATATCGTTGCATCCGGATAGTCGTACACGATGTTGAAGCGCCGCAGCAAGCCGTTGCCCACGCTCGCATCGTCGCCCCCGAACGCGAAGGCGCCGCCACGGTCGCGCGACGCGCGAGTGACGACGCCCGGAATCGTCGTGCCGAAGAGCGAGACGGTGGTCCGAAGGACGTCGCTGGAGATCAAGCCGCCAACGCCGATGCCGGTGACCACGTTGCGCACCGGCGCGTCGCGATAGAAATCGTTTTCGCTGGCGAAACGGCGAAAGAGCGTGAGCGACGTACGATCGCCGGTATCGACGACGAACGTGCCGTGCACGCCGTCGACGGCCCCGGCAGAGATGTGAATCAGGCCGTCTTCGCTCGTAAACGGCAGCGAGACCGCCGACTTTGGAACGGGCAGTGGGGAAAGCGAGAACGTCATGCGCGAGTCGTCGATGTCGACGCCCATGCGCAGCTTGCGCAGGGTTGTGTAGCCGATCACGCCATCGAGGCGGGGAAAGCCGAAAGCATGTTGGATCGGCGAGAGGTCGAGTACCAACGCCGGAACTCCCTCGAGCCGCAGCGAGCCGATGCAAACGCCCGAAACGTGCCCGAGCGCGGCGGGCGTCGAGCCGCTTCCCGCGCCGCCCGCGTTGCCGACGGATCGTGTTGCCATATGCAAGCGGCGCGCGACCGCGGGCGTGACGACGAGAGAATCGGAGCCCGTGTCGACGATCATCGTGAAGGGCCCCTTGCCGTTCAGGGATGCGGTAACCAGCATGCGGTTATCAAACATCGTAAACGGAATCGTCGTCGAAGCGTTGGTTCGCGAGACGGCGGCTGCGAGCAGTATGGCTGCAAACATTTGCTCGCTCACGTTTACCGCGAAGACGCGCGCTCCTGGCGGCGCCAAAAGAGCGACGTTGGGGGCACGAGGGTGGTCCGCACAACCGCCAGGCCGGAATCGGGAACGGTGGTGAACGTGCGCGGCGCCATCTTAGTGCGGCATCTCGTGGTCGTGCAGGCCGAAGTAGTGGCCCAGCTCGTGGATCACCGTTTCGCGCACCTCGTGCACGGCCTCTGACCGCGAGCGCGCGACTCGGTTGATCGGCCCCCGGAAGATCGCGATCTCGTCGGGAAGCAGCGGCATATCGTGCGTGCGTTCCGTTAGCGCGACGCCGCGGTAGATGCCGAGAAGCTCGGAATCGTCGTCGGAATCGTCGCCGCTCTCGAGGTCTTCGTCGTTCGGCTCCTCCTCGACCGAGATCGCAACGTTCTCGATGAGATCGGCGAAGCGTTTGGGAAGCGAATCCAGCGCCTCCTCGACCACGCGTTCGAATTCGCTCTGCGATAGGTTCGCCACGAGGGCCTTCGCTTCGCGAGCGCGCCGCCGATTACCTCAAGATGGCGAATTGCGCCGGGGGCAAGGCTGCCGCCCACTTGCGGCGTAGTGCCACCCCATGACGCTCTCGCGGGAATTCGAAGAAGCCGTTGCCTACGCCAACGAGCTTCATGGCAGTCAGCGGCGTAAAGGATCGGAGATTCCGTATTTGAGCCACCTGCTCGCGGTTGCCAGCCTCGTGCTCGAGTACGGCGCAGACGAGACCGAGGCGATCGCCGCGCTCCTGCACGACGCCGCCGAGGATTGCGGCGGCGCGCCGCGTCTCGCGGACATCAGGCAGAAGTTCGGCGCGCGTGTGGCCGAGATCGTCGAAGGCTGCTCCGATTCGCTTGCCGTCGATCCCAACGCTAAGGCTCCGTGGCATCCTCGTAAGGAGCGTTATCAGAACCGCTTGCGCGATGGGAGCGATCCGTCGGTGCTCTTGGTGAGCGCTGCCGATAAGCTGCACAACGCTCGTGCGACGCTCGCCGACCTGCGGCGCGAGGGCCGGAGCGTCTGGAAGCGCTTCACGCCGCCGCCTGCCGACGTTCTTTGGAATTACGAACGGTTGAGCGAGATCTATAACCACGCGGAGGATTCGCGCGTGCGCGGCCTCGCTGCGGAGCTCGACCCGGTGCTGGAACAGATGAAGCAATATGCTTAAACTTGGCGAGAGAACGAAGCCGGTTGCCGACGTCTCCGTCGCCGACTTTGCCGAACCGACGCAGGTCTGCGACCTCGTGATGAAGGGCGGAATCACCAGCGGCATCGTCTACCCGTATGCGATCCTGCGCATCGCGCAGCGGTTCAAACTCAAGAACATCGGCGGCACTTCGGCAGGCGCCATCGCGGCCTCGCTCGCCGCGGCCGCAGAGTTTCGCCGGCAGACGGCGCCCTTGGGCCAGGAAGGCGATGGCTTCATGAAGCTCAAAACGCAGATCGGCGGATGGCTCGCGCAGGGCAACAATCTGCGATCGCTCTTCGTGCCGGCAATCGTCGCCGTTCCGCTGTACTACACGTTCTTGTGGGTACTCAACGTTAAGAGCGCTCTAAAGCGGCCGACGGCATGGGGCATTTTTCAAATCGGGGTGAGCGTCGCGCTCTTGGCTTTCCTCGCCGCGGGTTTCGGTGAAGCACTGTTCCAGTGGCACGTGCCGCACCTTCGGGGCGTGCCGCAGCTGATTTTTATGATAGCTGTTGTCGCGATCGTCGCGCTCGTCGTGGAACTCTTATACCTGATGCCCCGCTCCAACTACGGCATGTGCACCGGTGGCAGAAAGTCTACGCTTCCCTTCAGCCCGGAGCCGCTGACGTTTTGGCTCTCGCGTCAGATCGACGACATCGCTCAGACCGGCGTCGACGAGACCGGAGAGCCGCGGCCGTTAACGTTCGGCGATCTGTGGCGGGTCGCGTTCGCGCCGCCGGGGAGCTTGGCGCTCCAATGCCGGCCGACCCGAAGACGAACCTCGAGATGGTAACGACCTGCCTCACGATGGGGCGTCCGTTTCGGCTGCCGTTCTGGGAAAACGACTTCTACTTCAACGCCGCGGAGATCGAACGGTTCTTTCCGCGGTAGTGAACAGGATGTGAACGACGCCGTCGCAAGGCCCGACGATCCTAAGGTTGCGGACCGTTGGTGCCGTGCGCAGCCGGAGCGGAGCAGCGACCAGCACGAACGACGGTTTAAATAAGACGAACGTGTGTGCCAGGCTGTTGGCATTCGGCCGGGTTATCCTAACCATCATGAAGCGCATCGAGCGCATCCGGCTCT
>DASZGC010000083.1:0-110558 GCA_035939175.1 Candidatus Cybelea sp.
CAGGAACCGATAGCTGCCGAAGGTCAGCGCTTGGGCTTTATCCGTGCGGGTCTCGCAGTCAAGAACGAGCATGCCGTCGATCTGCGGCATGGTCTTGCGATCCGAATGCGATGACGGCAGATCGGGATAGACGCGAACTGCAATCGGCAGGTCACTTGTCATGGACGGCTTTTCTTCGCCGTTTTGCGGGAGACTCGCTTTGCATCGGCCTCCAGGCCCGGAAGCCACTTCTCGCCGTAGATCATGACGAGCAGCTCTTGGACGTGCTTGAGCTGCGGCGCAAATGCGATGCAGTCGGCAAGCATCTGCGTCGCATTGTTCTCCAGCCCGTGGAAGCGCGCGATCCCTGCGAGCAGCGCATCGCCGTTTGGATTCTCCAGGGTCTCGTCCGTCCAGTCCAACTGCTTCACGCTAAAGACCGCCCGGTGATCGTTGATCGGGTAGCGGATCGTCAGGTCGCTGTTTTGCTGGCCGAAGACGTGATTGAGCTCGTAGGGTGACCGTCCTT
Source organism: Candidatus Cybelea sp. (assembly GCA_035939175.1). GTDB lineage: Bacteria > Vulcanimicrobiota > Vulcanimicrobiia > Vulcanimicrobiales > Vulcanimicrobiaceae > Cybelea. The sequence continues at coordinate 509 of DASZGC010000083.1, forward strand.
GGGCGATGCGGTCGCAGCGGTAGCAGCACGGCGGCTCGCGACCAGAAATCAGCGCGTAGGGCCGCGAGTCCTTGCCGCAGGATGCGCACACCGCCGCAGGCCCGACGCGGCGCTGGGAGCGCGAGCTGCGCAGCCAGGCACCGATCGGATCGTCTTCGCGCATCAGCCACGCCGAGCGTAGATGCTCTCATAGGAAAGCGCTCCGAGGTCGCCCTGGCGCACCAGCTCTTCCTCATCCGTGAGGAACGGCACCTCATGGCCGGACGCATCGAGAATCTTGGTCTTGCGTAACTTGCGAAGTTTCGTATCGTCGCCCGTTTTAAGGAACTCGCGCTGCGCTATCGCGCGCTTGGCCAGCTCGGACGCGGCGCGCGAGCTGCGCACAGCTACCTCCACGGGGTTGTCACCGTGAACCTGTACGAGAAACACTCGCAAGAGGTTGTCGCTGGCCTTCGCTGCGTAGCGTCCGCCGCTTGTTTTTCGGAGCGCCGAGCCGCCGAACTTGACGACGGTGCGAGGATCGATGCCATACTCAGCTGAGGCGCTCTTGAACGAGGCGCCCTGGCGCATACGCGTGACGACGTGCGCGACGTTCTCGACCGCTGCTTGCGAGCGGCGCGGCAGCGCATCGTACTGCGCGAGCGTACGGGGGCGCCGGCGATGTTGACCGTCGCGGCGACGCTTTGGTATCTTGGCCATAGTTCAGCACCAAGGAAGGGCCGAGGCGGGCATGCCTCGGCCCTCAGCCGTCAGCGGTCTCCATCGCGCAGGTAGAATGCGCTGCCGGAACGGTGCAGGCGCTTATTCTTGATTGTGCCGCCACGTGCGCAGTGCGCCTGCGCGGCGGCGAGCTCTTTGTCGCGCTTGGGATTGCAGCCGAGAGTGAGAATCTCGCAGTCGCGATCGGCCGCTTTGACGGTCAGCGCCCAGCGATCTTTGCCGTCGTAGCCTCGACCGGGCTCTCGCGCGATCGCGAGAACGTCGAATGCGAGGTTCTTGCTCACATATTCGTCGTTGTCCGCGTACGAGTGTTCGGAACCGAAAGAAAAATTCCCGACGATCTCCGAGACATCGGTTTTTCCACGCGTGGATTGGGTGTTACGTTTCATCGTTTTCCTTTCTGTAGTCGAGTGGGCGTGTAGACTAGTCCGGAGACTCCGGCGAGTCGGGCAACGGCGGCCAGCGCAGACTGGCCCAGATCGCCAGGCCGACAAAAGCGATAAAGCCACCGAAGGTGAGCCAGCCGGCGAGCGTCGAGACCTCTTCCGTGGACTCTTGCGATCGTGAGCGGCGCTGTTTCATCGGACGCGGATCACCGTCGAGTTCGCGCGCGATCTTTCGGATCGTCCAGTCGGAATAGCCCGTCGCGCGAGAGACGGCGCGGCACGACGGCGGCGGGTCTTCGAGCAGCATCTCCACGATGCGGTCACGATCGGCAGCGTTCACGACGGGTCTCCGATCGGCGCCGCAACCTGAGCCGGATCGACCGGCATGAGGATAGCCTCAGCCTGGTCGCCGAAGACCTCCCGCAGGCGCCGCTCTTGGCGCGTACTGGGCTTGAGGCGCTGAGTCTCCATCAGGGAGATCGCGCTGGCGGTGAAGCCGGGCCCAAGGCGCTCGGCCAAGGCGGCCTGGGAGAGGCCGTGGGCGCGGCGGTAGAGTTCGAGCATGGTTAGCATGTATCTGCCTCCTCACTCCATTATACGCTTTGTATCACGGGGCATCGGAAGGTTCTGGTGGGGCAGTTTCGAACAAAAATATTGAAAATGTATCCACCAAAAGGCGGCCGGAAACCCCGCAAGAAGCCCGTCACCCGCAGCCGGGCCAGCGGCGAAATGTGGAACGTGATGGACCGCATCGCCGCCGAAATGGAGTCTCGTCACCTCTCGCAGCGCGAAGTCGCTCGGCGCATCGGCCAAGCCAGTGCGACGCGCGTGGGGGCGTACCTAAAACACCAGATCATTCCCGGCCCGGACGTGCTGCGGCGATTATGTTTGGCCGTGGGCATTTCGCCGATCGACGCGTTTTGGCAGGCGAAGTATTTCGATGCGGTTTTCGATGACTTCGAAAGCTTCTATCGGCTCGGCTGGTCCTGGATGCGCGAAGATCGCGTCCATCTTGATCCGTGGCGCGGAGCGGCCTTCGACGCGCAGCATTGGGGACTGGAGCGCGAGGACCATAGCGGCGTGCCTCCCCTATATGCGCATCGCTACCACCAGGCGCCTATTTACAATAGAGTCGGGACCCGGCTGCGTGTCGTGGCACTCCCAAAGCCAATGGCCTATGCATTCCTCTTAGCCATAGGGTTGTTCGTGCGCCGTGGCGATCAGTTGCGACCCTATGCGAAGGAACTCGTCATCCTACTCTCGGTGATAGCCAACCGCGTGCTGCCGCAAGCGCAACTTGCGCGGGCTCCAAGTGGCGCCACAATCAGGAAGCCTTTCAAAGAGGCGGCACGCATCTTGCCGCGAGGCTATAACTCGCGATTTACGCGACTCGCGCTTGTGGCCGAGCACGTGCAGAGTTGGTGCGACATGATCTGCATGGGTTATGCCGACTATGCGCGGCTCGCACTGTATAAACAGGGCGGCTTTGTTGGCAAGCCTGAACGGACCAACATGTACGATGAGGATATTTGGAAATGGCAACACACCGATCCCATCTCGATCGATGATTTGCGTATAACAAAAGCATAAAACAAAAGATGCCCCCGGCCCGCGCTAACGAGCCGGAGGCGTCGCACTCGGAGGTATCAGCTCCAGATGCAACAGCAGACTACCTCGATATATCCCCCGCTGCAAGTCCGCGCGGGCGTTTTGGTCGTAGACGGCTACGGCATTGCGCTGCGCGTCCTGAATCGCGGCAAGCTGCGCGTGGAGGATGGGCTTGGCAGGCAGCGGCGATCGATCGTGCTCGATCGCGCGGGCTGCGGCCTCGAACGCCTGGTTCTTATCGGCCATGCGGGCTACGTTACCCTGGAGGCGCTCGCGTGGCTGCGCGCGATCGGCGCCGCGCTGGTCCAGATCGGCCGCGATGGCGAGGTGCTCGCGCACTCAGTTCCTTACGGCTACGACGGCCATCCGATCCGCCGCGCGCAGGCGCTTGCGGTGACGAACGGCCTGGACCTGGCGATCACGCGCGAGCTGATCGCCGCCAAGCTCGACGGCCAGCGCCGGATTCTCGTTCGGCTTGGTGCCGATCTGCGCGAGTTCGACAAGCTGCGAGCCGCGATCGATGCGGCTGATTCGATCGAGCGCGCGCGGGTGATCGAGGCCAATGCAGCGGCGCTGTATTTTTCCGCATGGCGCGACGTGAGGATTCGCTTCCGCGGACGTGACCTCGCACGAATACCGAAACGATGGCTTCGCTGCGATTCGCGAGCCTCGGTATTGACCGGCGCGCCCCGCGCGGCGACCTCGCCGATCAATGCGATGCGGAACTATCTTTTCGCGTGCCTGGAGTCGGAAGCGCGCCTCGCGTTGCTCGCACAGGGTTGCGATCCCGCGATGGGTGTTCTGCATGCCGATCAGCGCAACCGCGATTCGCTCGCGCTCGACGCCATGGAGCCGGTACGCGCGGACGTTGACGCCTTTCTGCTCGACCTGCTGGAGGATCGCGAGTTCACGGCTCGCGACTTTGGCGAGCTCCCGAACGGTGTTTGTCGGATCGCCGCACCGCTGACGCACGAACTCGCACTTACATTGCCGCATTGGCGCGAATGCCTGCGGCCGATCGCCGCGAGCCTGGCGCAAACCTTCCGGGAATCGCTGGTCAATAAGGGTGTGCCGCCTCGCACGCTCGCGGCTAAGTCCGGGAATAAGCGCCGCAGCGTTCCCGGTCCGCAGCAATCGCCGCTGCTCGCAACGCCTCGCAAAGCCTCGGCGCAGCGGCCGTATGCAACTCGCAAATGGCGGGCACCAACCGTCGAAGCGGGTCCGGCCAATCCGATCGCGTGCGCGCTATGCGGCGAGCCGGTGCTCAAGCGCAGGCGTCGCCATTGCGAGGCCTGCATGCCCAAGGCGCGGCGCGAGCACGGACTGCGAGCGATCGAGGCGGCTCGCAAAGCGCTCGCAGCGCAGACTGCCGCGGGCAATGATCCACGGCGCAGCGCCGACGTGAACCGCGCGCGAGGCGAGGCGATCAGCGAAGGTCATCGCCTAAATCGCAGCTGGGCGCGCGAGCATCCCGGCCAGCGCGACGAGGCCTGGTTCAAGCGCGAGGTCGCGCCGAAGCTTGACGGCTTCCCGCTTGCCGAAATTGCCAAGGCAACCTGCTTATCGCTCGCAGCTTGCTCGCGCATCCGGGCGGGGGCGAAGGTGCCGCACCCGAGGCATTGGGAGGGTCTGCGGGCGCTTGTAGACCAGTAAACGCTCGCACCGCTGGGAGAGCCGCCTGGGCGCGACGAACGTACTCAGCCACCGATCCGTTCAGCCCTCGGGGAGCAAGCACACGATGACCTATTCCGCTAGTCGCCACGCGCTTTGTATCAGCGTCCTTGCGGCGGTGCTGTCTGGATGCGTCGGCTCGGGAAGCATTCCTCAGGGTACGAGAGCCCAGCTTGCGATTGGGCAAAAGGGGCATTCGCAGTCGAACCAATCTCCACTCCTCTACGTGTCGGCATACCAAAGTGGTTCTTATATATTTTCGTACCCTCAGCTAAAGATGGTTGCAATGATCTCGCAAAAGGGGATCGGCATCTGTTCTGACTCTTCGGGGAATGCCTACCTTGTATATAACGCGACGATCTATGTTTATGCTCACGGGGCGACGACGCCGAGCCAAACCTTGACGCTGCCGTCACAAGGGCATAGCTGTGCAGTCGATCCGCTAAGTGGAAACCTTGCTGTCACTTTAGAGGCCCAAGCGAGTGTCGCAGTCTTTACCCAACCTTATAACCAGGCCACGCAGTATTCGGTACCAGTACTGCCAGCCTTCTGCGGTTATGATAACGCGGGGAACCTCTTCGTAGATTATTATGCAGGCGCTCCGTACACTTATCTTGGCTTGTCAGAGCTACCCAATGGGGGAAGCGCATTCTCAACATTAACATTGAGCCCGCCTTCAAACGACTCTCCTGGAGCTATTCAGTGGGATGGACAGTATCTCACGATCAGCACAGGGCTTGGAGAGTTGCGACCGGCCAAGGCGACGATCGACCGAGTAACGATCTCAAACTCGACAGCGACAGTCATTGGCTCAACTGTACTCGAAACAAGAAGAACCACCGGCTACCCACTCATCTATCAAACGCAGGTTATCATGCCGTACGTTCTCCGTCAGCTGCAGATGCGCAGTATTGGCCTCTGGGTTTATCCGCGAGGCGGTAAGCCGGAAAGGCAGGCTAAGAATCTGGTTGGAAAGTTTGAGACTCTAAGCGGCGCTGCCATTTCCGTAGCTCCGTCAGAGTAGGGCCCCGGATGCGTATCTTTGACCCACGCCGGTACCCGCTAGGTGCAAGCATGATTTTCGTATTGCTCGCAGGGTGCGGTGGATCGCAGCCGCCGATCGGTGCGCCGGGCGCGATGGCACTAGCGAAGCAAAACTTCGTTAGCGGGGTTCATCCCGAACTATACGTCGCGAATCGCGGAAATAACACGGTTACCGTTTATCGTGGCCGAGGTGAAAAACTAGTTCAAACCATATCGAACGGAATCGACTTCGGAAACTTCTCATATTTGCTGCTTGACAAAGCGGGAAATCTTTACTGCGCGAGCTACGCGGGAAACACTGTCACAGTTTACCCCAAAGGGACCTCAAATCCCGAACGGACAATTTCAAATGGCGTAGACGGCCCTCGCGCCTTGGCTCTCGACGCTAGCGGAAATCTATACGTGGCAAATGAAAACGGCTCAACCGTAGCCATCTACGCTTCGGACGGAAGCTCGCCGGAACGGACCATCACCGACGGCGTCGCGTCACCCACGTCACTAGCCTTTGATAGGTCCGGCAATCTTTATGTGGCCAACGCGAGCTATCCGTACAGTACGGTCACGGTCTACGGCCGGCAGCGGTTATATTTCCCGCACGCTATCGAGTGACCTTGATGGCCCTAACGCGTTGTTGTTCGATAAGGAACAGAATCTCTTCGTCTTGAACTGGAGCGGTCAGGATGTCGTTGTCTTCGCCGCCGGAACCTCGAAAGTAAGGCAGATCATTTCTAGCGGAATCGAAGGGCCAACCAGGATGGCGTTTGATCGCGCCGGTAACCTCTACGTCGTAAATCAACCGGCAAATACAATCTCGATCTATGGCGGCCGACGCATGGCTTATCAGGGCGAGATCACGGAGGGGATCAACAATCCGTACTGGCTCACTTTTAATACGTCGGACACTCTATATGTTTCTAACTATGGAAACAACACGATCACCGTCTACGTTCCGGGATCGGGGAAGCCGTCCGAAACGATAAGTGATGGGACCGATACGCCCGCGGCAATCACGTTTGGTCGTTAGCTCCACCCCCCCGCCTCATGCCGCGCCCGCCGCGCTCGCGTAGCGGCGTACGGCCTCGCAGCTGCACAGCCCGGCGCCGATCGGCGTTGCGCATTGCGGCCTCGCAGGTTAGCGACTTGCGGCTCGCAGCGAGCTCGCAGTTTCGCGTTTTGGGTCCGAACAGCTTAGCGGTTTAGACGGCAGCGTTCCCGATCGCGTGGCAGCCTTGCAGCTTTGCCGGCAGAGGGGGGGCGGCGTTTTGAATCGCTTAACTCCTTACCCACTACGCTGCTGCCCCGTGGCAGCGTTTGTACTTCTTTCCGCTTCCGCACGGGCATAGCTCGTTGCGCCCGACTTTCGGCGATTCGCGTTGGATCGGTTTGGCGGGTTCGTCGTCTTCTTTGTTGGTGTGGAACTCGGAGACGCGCCGGCCGGCGCCTGGTGCAGGGCCGAGCAGTTGCTCGACGCTGTGCGTACCCATGTTGCCGCCGCTCATTACGGCCTGCGGAATCATCTCGCCCGACGGAATCGGCTCGAATGCTGGTCCGGCGGGATACGGCGTGAGTTCTTGCGGCGGCGGCCCTTGCTCGATCACCACGCGGAACACGCCTTTGATCGCTTCGTCGGAGATGTTGCTCTTGAGCGACTCGAAGATTTCGAACGCCTCTTTTTCGTACTCGACGCGCGGATCTTTCTGGCCATAACCGCGTAGGCCGATTCCGGTTTTGAGGTGGTCCATTACGTAGAGGTGGTCCACCCACTGGCGATCGATGATCGGCAGCAAGAGATAACGCTGCTCGACCACGCGCAGAATCTCAGGAGTTACCTCCTGCTCCTTGGCCTCGTACGCCTCGCGCGCTTTCGTGCGCAACAGCCGGCGGATTTCCTCGCGATCCTTCCCTTCCAGATCGCTCACGCTCAGCGCGCGCTTGATCGGGAAGATCAGCTCGAGCGCGTTGATCATCTCCTCGAGGTCCCACTCGCTCGGATGCGCGTTCTCGGGCGCGTTCTCTTCCACCGCCTCGTCGACTTTCGCCTCGAGCGTTTGCAGCATGAACGTTCGCGAGTCGAACGTGCCTTCCAGCGTCGCGCGGCGGTCGCCGTAGATCACCGAGCGCTGTTTGTTCATTACATCGTCGTACTCGAGCACGTGCTTGCGGATCTCGTAGTTGTGCGCTTCTACCTTGCTCTGCGCCCGCTGGATCGACCTCGACACGAGGCCCGATTCGATCGGCTGTTCGTCGGTGAAGCCGACACGCTCCATGATATTGGTCATGCGCTCGCCGCCGAAGAGCCGCATCACTTCGTCTTCCAGCGACACGTAAAAGCGCGACGACCCCGGATCGCCCTGGCGCCCCGAGCGTCCGCGCAGCTGGTTGTCGATCCGCCGCGATTCGTGGCGCTCCGTGCCGATGATGTGCAGGCCGCCGTTTCGCGCAACCCCTTCGCCGAGCTTGATGTCGGTTCCACGGCCCGCCATGTTGGTGGCGATCGTCACCTGCGCGTGCTGGCCGGCATCTTTGATGATCTCCGCCTCTTGCTCGTGATACTTCGCGTTGAGCACGTTGCACTCGACGCCCTTGCGGCGCAGCATCGTCGCCAGCAGCTCGCTCTTCTCGATCGAGCGCGTGCCCACCAGCACCGGACGCCCCTTCTGGTACTCCTCGATGATCTCGTTGACGACGGCGTCGAACTTGGCGCGCTCCGACTTGTACACGATGTCGGAGTTGTCTTTACGCACCATCGGCATATTCGTCGGCACCACGACGACGTCGAGCCCGTAGATGTCGCGGAACTCGCGCTCCTCGGTCTTCGCCGTGCCGGTCATGCCGGCGAGGTGCTCGTAGAGCCGGAAGAGATTCTGGAAGGTGATGGTCGCGAGCGTCTGATCCTCGCCGCGAACTTTGATGCCTTCCTTCGCCTCGATCGCTTGATGGATGCCGTCGGAATAGCGCCGGCCGTACATCAAACGTCCGGTGAACTCGTCGACGATGATCACTTCGCCGTCTTTGATGATGTACTGCTGGTCTCGATGGAAGAGATTCCACGCCCGCAGCGCCGCGTTGAGCTGGTGGGTCAGCTCGATGTTGCGCTGCTCGTACATATTCTGGATGCCCAGGATCTTCTCGACGCGCGCGACGCCCGCTTCCGTGATCGGCACGGCGTGCGCCTTCTCGTCGACCGTGAAATCCTCGTCCTTCTTCAGCCGCGGCAGAATCTGCGCGAACTTCTCGTACAGCTCCGTCGCCTCTTGCGAGGGACCGCTGATGATCAGCGGCGTGCGAGCCTCGTCGACCAGAATGGAATCGACCTCGTCGACCAGAGCGAAGTACAGCTCGCGCTGCACCAGGTCTTCCACCTGCCACGCCATGTTGTCGCGCAGATAGTCGAAGCCGCACTCGTTGTTGGTGACGTAGGTCACGTCGCAAAGGTACGCCGCGCGCCGCTGCGCGGAATCGAGCCCGTGCTGGATGATGCCGACCTCGAGCCCCAGATACTGATAGATCGGGGACATCCATTCGGCGTCGCGACGCGCGAGGTAGTCGTTGACCGTCACGACGTGCACGCCGCGCCCTTCGAGCGCTCGCGCATAGACGGGCAGCGTCGCGACCAGCGTCTTGCCCTCGCCGGTCTTCATCTCGGCGATGCGCCCTTCGTAGAGCACCTGGCCGCCCATGATCTGCACGTCGAAGTGCCGCATGCCTAAAGTGCGTTTGCCGGCCTCGCGCACCACCGCAAAGACCTCCGGCAGCATCGCGTCGAGCGACTCGCCCTGCTCTAAGCGGCGCTTGAACTCGCCGGTCTTTGCCTGTAAGTCAGCGTCGGGCAATGCGGAGAAGGCTTCGTCGAACGTGTTCACGGCTCGCGCGGTGCGCCGCAGACGCGAGACTTCCCGTTCGTTACCGTCGACTAGTGATTTAAGAAAAGCCATGGCGGCGAAGCCCCCTTACGGAACGAGTCCCAGTCCCGTAACCGCGCCGGGCGAGCTGTAGTTGGTAGGCGAAATGTTCTGAAGACCGCCGGTCGCACCGGCGGGGAAAATATAGATGATGCCGACACCGGCCCTCGTCGAATCGGCGACGTAGATCAGCCCGTCGGAGTTCACCTTGATATCCGACGGCAGATTGAGCTTCGTGTTGCACCCCTGGATCTTGCGAGTCGGCTTGCTGTAGGGAATCCGCTTGTTGTACGGCGGGAATACCAGGATCGCCGCCGAGTTGCTCGCGTGGCACTTGGCATTGGGGTGTCCCTGGTCGACCACATAGATGTTGCCGGCTTTGTCGAGCGCGACGCTCGTCGGCGTGATCAGCTCGTTCTTCGACGTGATCGTGAAGCGTGGGTAGATGTTGATCGGCGTCGCGGTGGGCATGGGCGTCGGCGTCGGGCTCGGGCTCCCGGTCGGCGTCGGGGTGGGCGAAGGCGTCGGACTCGGCGAGGTGGTCGGCGTGGGGCGCGGCGTCGGCGATGCAGTCGGTATCACGAACTGCGAAACCGACGCGCCCTGAATGTTGGCGACGTACACGTGATTGAACCGATCGATCGCAATGCCGCCCGGCAGCTTGAGACCAGGCCTCGGACCGGCGATCGACTGGAACGGTGCGGTGCTGTTCGCGGTGTAGAGCACCAACTGGCTGGGATAGACGTTGGTCGGAATCTGCTCGGCGATCACCATCACCGGAACCAGCGGCTTGATCGAGCTTGAGGGCTGAGGGCTCGGCATCTTGGGCGAAAACGCGATGCCCCGCGGCCGCCCGGAGAGCGCGGTGGTACTAAGCGCTACGACGTTTCCGGTAGCCTGAGGCGCAAACTCGACCAGCTCCGCGTGCTGCGTGCTGGGATTGTAGTTGGTCACCCAGAGTAACTGCTCTCGGTCGAAGGCGAGGTACTGGGGACCGTCGAGGCCCGTGCTCGAGCCGCCGATCTGGAAGGCGGGGCCGGTGCCGGACTTCTGGCCGTTGGAGTAGATGCTGATGGCGTTCTGATTGCTGTTCGTCGCGTAGAGCGTCTTGCCGGGAAACGTCGGACCGACGTTTTGGCCCGTCGTCAAACCCAAATTGCTGCACGCGGCGACGACGGCGCCGGTCAGGATGATACCAACAAAAGCTAGAGCGCGCTTAGACAGCATTCTTTCCCCAGGTTCCCGCAGCGGCAAGACTTTCCTCGGCGTGTGCGCGGCCGGCAAGGAACCAGACGGCGGCCGCGACGAGGATTACGAGCAGCACCACGACGATCGCGCGGCGCATGCGGCGCCGCTCGAAGGCGGGGCGGCTCGACTCGGTATCGATGATCTGACGCGGCATCCCTGCTTAAACCGCGCGCCTCAGCGGATGGTTGAGGTCGCTGGTCTGCACCAGGCGCAGCAGTTCGCCCACGGTCACGAAGCGGTAGCCCGCCTTGCGGAACCGGTCGACGACGAAGGGCAACGCCTCGATCGTTGCAATCTTTCCGCTATGCAGCAGCACGATCTCCGGCGCCGTTGCGTGCGCCACGAGATGGCGCTCGATCGAGTCGGCGGTGACCGTGCGCCAGTCGCCGCTGTCGTCGGTCCAGAGCACGACGTCGTAGCCGAGCGCCTGCGCCACCTGCAGGGTGCGTTCGGTGTAACGCCCGTGCGGCGGACGCATAAGCGAGCGAACCGCTGGGTCGTGGCTCAGATCCCACAGCGCGTCGCGCCCTTTCAAGATCTCCTCGCGAACCTGCGCGTTGCTCTCGGAGTCGAGATTTGGATGCGTGTAGGTGTGGTCGGCGATTTCGTTTCCGTCGGCCTCGATGCGGCGCGTGAGTTCCGGCCACTGAATCGCATCTTGCCCGATCAGGAAGAACGTGGCGGGCACTTGCAGATCGTGCAGCACGTCGAGGAGCATCGGCGTATAGACGGGATAGGGGCCGTCGTCGAAGGTCAGCGCGATCAGTCGTGGACGCTGCGTCCGGTCTTCGGTGGGAAGCTCGTGCGTCACGCGATAGAGCCGCGCGCCGAGACCGTCGGAGAACTCGAGGTGCACGTTGGTCTGCGGCGTCACCAGCGCCGGCACGAGGTTACTCTTGTGCACGACGACCCGCCAGGCACCCGCGACGATGACGGCCGCCGCCAGCAGCGCGACGACACCCTTCAACCCCGGGGACACGGCACTACGAGTGGTCCTGCGCCAGAGAGAGACTGTTGGCCAGGTCGTTGCCGACGATCACGGTCACGTCGCTCGCGGCCGGCGACGCCTGCGGCGGCGCCGCGCTCGGCGCAACGTCGGGAACGACGACCATCTCGTGAACGGGGCCAGGCAACGCTTCGCGCACCTTCGCTCCCGCGAACGTGACGCTGGAATGTTCGTGGATCTCGGTGGAGGTGTAATCCGAACGGCCGGCGTTGCCGACGTCGCCGATCACGAAGCCGGCGTGCTTGAGACGCGCCGCTACGCGGTGCGCCGCGCCGGCGACGTTGCTGCCGTTCTCGATGTCGACGCGCAGCGTGGAGGCCGGAATCGCGGCGAGCGCCATCGCGTCGGGCGAGGGAACCGGTGATGGCGGCGCCACCAGCATCGCGGCGACGAGCTGCGCCCGCGCCTGCGTATCGGGAACGAGCGAGTCGCCGTAGCCGGGCAAGTTGACGTCGTCGGTGTAGGGCACTTGTTTGCTCACCACAGCGAGGTTCGACGCACCTTGGAAGTAGGTGGCGATCGAGAGCAGGTCGGAGTCGGAGAAATCGGTCTGCACGTACTTGCGGAAGACCGCCAGGAGGTCGCCCAGGTGCATCAGCGTGTTGAGGCGGTCGCCTTTGACTTTGGCGACCATCGCGTGAAGCACTTGCTGCTGACGCATGATGCGGCAGGGATCGCTGCACCAGTCGTGACGGAAGCGCATGTAGGCCACCGCGTCCTCACCGTTGAGGTGCTGCAGCCCTTCCTTTAGATGGATATGGAGGTGGCCCCAGGTATCGTCGTAATCGAGGTGATCGCCGGTGCAGTCGGTCTTGTAGCGCAGGCAGTTCGAACTCTTTACGTCGATGTCGACGCCGCCGATCGCCGCGATGAACTCCTTGGTCGCGTCGATGCGCAGGATCACGTACTTGTCGAAGCCGGGGATGTTCAGCCAGTTCGCGATGACGCTCTTCGCCTCTTTCACTCCGCCATCGGACTGCGCTTGGTTGATCTTCGCCTGCGTGCCGTTGGGCATCGTGGCGATCATGTCGCGCGGAATCGAAAGCTCGTAGATGCGCTTGTTGGCGAAATCGAGATTGACCGCCCAAATCACGTCGCTGCGGGAATTGGTCGAAAACTCTTCGTCTTTCTCGTTGTAGTCGTAGTCGAGGCCCTCGACGAGCACGAGCAGGTTCGGCTTGCCGAACACCTGCTGCGGCGATGGCACGAAAATCTGCGTGAGCGCAACCACCGGATTCTTGTGATTGAATGCCGCGTACCCCGCGACGGTCGAGACCAAGCCCAGCACGACGATGCCGGCGATCATCAGCACCTTGATCTTGGTCAAACCGCGCACCGTTCCGGCGCGCTTACGCGGCCCTGGAAATCGAAGGCGTCATACGTGTCCAATATAACTTCAAAAAACTCTCCAACCTTAGCCTCCCCTGTGAAGTACACGCCGCCGTCGACTCCCGGCGCTTCTCCCTGCGAGCGCCCGTACCACGCCTGGCGCCCCGCGTGGTACTCCTCGGCCAGCACGCGGACCGTCGAGCCGCAACGCGACGCGCGCGCCCGCTCCGAGGCGAGCCGCTGCGCTTCCCGCAGGGCGATGAGCCGGCGCCTCCGCCGCGCGGCGGCGACGCGGCCCGGCAGCTCGGCGGCCGGCGTGCCCTCCTCGGCGCTATATTCGAAGAAGCCGACGCGGTCGAGCCGGGCGCGTTCGATCCATCGCGCGAGATAGTCGACGTGCTCGTCAGTCTCGCCGGGAAAGCCGACGATGAAGGTCGAGCGCATCGTAATGCCCGGAACGCGCTCGCGGAAATCCTCGATGATTTCGAGATAGCGCTCGCCGTTGCTCGGGCGCCGCATCGCTCGCAGCACCTCGGGATGCGCGTGCTGCAACGGCATGTCCATGTACTTGCACACCTTGGGCAGGGTGGCGATCGCGTCGATGAGCTCTCCGTCGACCGTCGCCGGATAGAGGTAGAGCAGGCGAATCCATTGCAGGCCGTCGACGTCGTGCAGGCGCTCGAGCAGTTGTGCCAGCCCACCGCGGCGCACGCCGCGGTCGCGCCCCCACATCGAAGTATCTTGCGCGATCAGGATCAGTTCTTTGGCGCCCCCGGCCGCCAGCGCGCGCGCCTCGGCGAGAATCGACTCCTCGCTGCGGCTGCGGAATTTTCCGCGCAGCGTAGGAATGATGCAGAACGTGCACGGGTGGTCGCAGCCTTCGGCGATCTTCAGATAGGCCGTCGCCTGCGGGGTGGTTACGAGGCGCGGCAAGAAATCGTGCTCCGGCTCGGCGATCAGGTCGAGCCGCACCGGTTTGCGGCCGGCCTCAACGTCGGCGAGCAGCTCCACGATGCTCGCGTAGGCGCCGGTGCCCACCACGCCGTCGATTTCGGGGACGAGGCTCTGCAGCTGCACGCCGTACCGCTGCGCGAGGCATCCCGCGACGATGAGGTGCTGGCCGCGCCGCTTCCGCGACGCGTGCTCGAGGATCACCTCGGTCGACTCTTCCTTGGCCGGGTCGATGAACGCGCACGTGTTGATCACGACGGTATCGGCGCGGTTCGCCTCGGTTTCGAGCTGCCAGCCCGCACTCGCGAGCTTGGCGATCATCACCTCGGTATCGACCAGGTTCTTGGCGCAGCCGAGGCTGACGAATGCGACGCTTGGCAAACCTTACCGAACCTTCAGCCTACCGATAGTTAACGAACTGCAACGGAAGCTCGTACTCCATCTTCTTCAGCGAAGCGATGACCTTTTGCAGGTCGTCTTTGTCCTTGCCGGAGACGCGAACTTGCTCGTCCTGGTATTGCGCGGTGACCTTGAGCTTGAGATTCTTGATGTGCAGCATCAACGCTTTGCTCTGGTCCTTCGAGATGCCGCTGCGCGGCGTGATGACCTGCCTCACCGTGCTTCCGGCGGCCGGCTCGACCGTACCGAAATCGAACGCTTTGAGATCGATCCCGCGCCGCACGGCCTTGCTCGTGAACATGTCGACGACGTTGCGCATCTTTAGTTCGTCGTCGGAGATCAGCGTGATTTTCTTTCCGTCGTACTCGACGCTCGTCTTACTGTTTTTGAAATCGAAACGGTTCTCGATCTCTTTACGCGTCTGATTGAGCGCATTATCGAGTTCTTGCGCGTCTACGCGCGAGACCACGTCGAACGAAGAGTCGCTCGCCAATCGTAACTCCTCTCAGAGAGCAAAAACTTGCTCGACGACGTCCCCCGATTTGCCGAGCTTACCACGATCCTTGCCGTCGACGTAGATTTCCACGCCGCCCGCGTTGCCGATGCGCACGAGCGCGTTCTTACCATGGAACGTCTTCGAGGTGCCGGCCGGAAACGTACCCTCCATGCTAACATTGCCGTCAACCGTCACCCTGAGCCACGAGGGGGCCGAAAGCACCAGGGCCAGCGACTTCGGGCCGCCTGCGGCGGGGGTCGGGCTGGGCTCGGGGCTGGGGGTGGCCGAGGGCAGGCCAGAGGGCGAGGCCTCGGCACTCGCGACGGCAACGGTGCTCTGCTGGCCCCGCAGCGTCAGCTCGTTGTAGACCACGAAGGCGATCAGCAGCACGGCGACCGCGCCGGCAAGCCAGATGAGCAGGCCGCCGCCGAACGCGCCGCGGCGAGCCCCGCCGCCGCGCTGCGGCTCCGCCTCGCCCGCGAGGAGGGATGCGGAGGGCTGGTCGGGCCGGCTGCGGTTGAAATCGGCGACCGCCTCCTCGGGATCGAGCCCGAGAAAGCGCGCGTAGGTGCGGAGAAAGCCTC
Organism: Candidatus Cybelea sp.; assembly: GCA_035939175.1. Classification (GTDB taxonomy): domain Bacteria; phylum Vulcanimicrobiota; class Vulcanimicrobiia; order Vulcanimicrobiales; family Vulcanimicrobiaceae; genus Cybelea. The sequence continues at coordinate 15,853 of DASZGC010000083.1, forward strand.
GAATGTAGACCGGAGGCCCGATCGCGTTGCAGTTCCCCTCTTCGATGGCTGCCAGATAGAGGGAGCGGATGCGAATGCGCTCCGCCGCGTCGGAAAGCGAAATACCCCTCGCCTCGCGAGCCGCACGAAACCGTTCGCCTAGATCTCGAGCCTGCGCGTCGCTCATTGGTCAGGCTTTGAGTTGGCCTCACCTTAATGTTATCCTGTCTTTCGAAAGATGGCGAAAAAACGCGTAATTGCAGCGATGAGCGGCGGAGTGGACTCTGCCGTCGCCGCCGGTTTGCTGCTCGAGAGCGGCTACGAGGTCGTCGGCATCACGATGAAGATGTATTCGCCGTCACGACCGGCACACGCCAAGAGCTGTTGCGGCAGCAACGACTTCGACGACGCTGCCCGCAGCGCGGCCATCCTCGGTTTTCCGCATTACGTGCTCGATTTTCAGGAGACGTTTCGCCGCAACGTGATCGACCGCTTTATCGGCGACTATGCTGCCGGACGTACGCCCAATCCGTGCGTCTCGTGCAACAACTTCGTGAAGCTCGGCACGCTCGCGCAGTACGCGGATCGCCTCGGAGCGCGCTACGTCGCCACCGGGCACTACGCGCGCGTCGAGCGGCGCGACGACGGTCCGCACCTCTTCCGCAGCGCGCATGGCAAAGATCAAGCCTACGCACTTGCGCAGCTCGAGCCGGCGCAGCTCGAACGTCTGCTGCTGCCGCTCGGCGGGTTCGACAAGACTGCCACGCGCGCACACGCGCGTCGCCTCGGCCTGCCGGTGCACGACAAGCCGGAGTCGCAGGACGTCTGCTTCGCCGAAGGGCGCGATTACCGCGAGGTCGTGGCGCGGCTGGCGCCCGGAGCCCGGGCCGCGGGCGCGGTCGTGGGTTCGGACGGTGCGCATCTCGGCAGCCACGACGGCGTGGCGAACTACACGATCGGCCAGCGCGCTCGCGTGCCCGCTAGCAGCGACGGCCCGCGCTACGTCACGCGCATCGACGCGACGACGAACACCGTGGTGGTCGGACGCGAAGACGAGCTGCTCGCCCGCGAACTCGCGGCCGACGAGGTCAACCTGATCCGCGCCGAACGCTTTACCGGCGGCGGGAAGGTGCCCGTACGAGCGATGATCCGTTATCGCGCCGCGCCGGCGTCAGCGGTGGCGTGGATCGTTTCAGATGGTCTGCTCCGCCTGCGCTTTGAGGAACCGCAGCGCGCGGTTTCGCCGGGCCAACTCGTGGCGCTGCTTGACGAACGCGAGGACGAAGTATTGGGCGGAGCCACAATTCTGTCATCCTGAGAGCAGTCGAAGGACGAGCCGGAATCGCGTTCAGCGTGCGTTATCGAGCATCGCGCTTTGCGTGAGTGCTGACGACTAGCGCGTTACGTGTTCTAACTCCGGCCCTCGACTGCGCTCGGGATGACGGACCGGGTTCCAATACGTGTCCCGCACTACTGGGCGGAAGCCGGCGGTGGTGATGATGTTCTCGAGATCTTGGCGGGTGGCTTCGTTGGTGCTGCCGGCATCGTGCACGACGCGCTCCTCCAGGATCGTACCGCCCATGTCGTCGCAGCCGTAGAAGAGCGCGAGCTGGCCCATCTTCAAGCCCGGCGTGAGCCACGAGGCCTGCAGGTGCGCGAAGTTGTCGAGGTAGAGGCGCGAGATCGCGAGCACGCGCAAGTAGTCGAGCCCGGTCGACTCCTTGCCGCGCAGCGGCGTCTTGAACGGCACGTAGTACCACGGAATGAAGGCGGTAAAGCCGCCCGCCTCGTCTTGCAGCTCGCGCAGCACGTGCAAGTGTTCGATGCGCTCGGCCGGCGTTTCGATGGAGCCGAACATCATCGTTGCCGTCGTCGGCATGCCGAGCTGCTGCGCTTCGCGCATCACGCCTAGCCACTCGTGCGGCTTGATCTTGCGCGCCGAGATACGCTTGCGCACGCGTTCGACGAGAATTTCCGCGCCGGCGCCGGGTAGCGATTTCATCCCGGCCTCCTTGAGGCGCGCCAGAACGTCGCGCGTCGAGATGTTCTCGACGTGCGCGAGCCCCACGATCTCGGAGACCGAAAGCGAATGGATGTCGGCCTGCGGGTACTCGCGGCGGACGCGGTCGAAGAGCGTCTCGAACCACTCGATGCCGAGTTCGGGGTTGACGCCGCCCTGTATCATGATCTGCGTCGCCCCTTGATCGACCGCATATTTCACGCGCTCGAGCACGGTGTCGTGCGACATCGTGTAGCCTTCTTTGTGGTGCTCGGGCCGGAAGAAGGCGCAGAACGTGCAGTGCACGTTGCAGACGTTGGTGTAGTTGATCGTCGTATCGACCACGTAGGTGACGACGTCGGGAGCGTGCATCGTCAGGCGGCGCGCGTGCGCGGCGGAGCCGAGGTCGTGAAGATCGGCCTCCGTGTAGAGCTGTACGCCCTCCTCGTAGGAGAGGCGGCCGCCGCCGGCCGCGCGATCGAGCAGGCTACTCAGCGACGGCATAGGATATCTCCGCCAGCGGCGCGGGCACCGAAGCGATCGCGCCGATCTCCACCAGCTCGCGGCAGTAGGCGGCGAGGCCGTTCTGCGCGGCGACGTGGAGCATGAAGTTCAGCTTTCCGTAGTAGCGATCGTAGAACCCCAGCGGGCGCGGAATCGCGCGCTGCGCCAGGGCCACGACCTCGACCGCGTGTCCGCGCGACCACGTGTAGGAATCGGTGAGCGCGTGCATGCAGGCGCCGATCGCGGCGGGATCGCGATGGTAAACCTCCCGGCGCGCTGCCCAGACGGCGAAGACGGTCTGTTGCCCCGTCCACTCGTGCCAGAGCCTGCCGAGATCGTAAACCTGTGCGGTGGGGAAGCGCTCGATGGCGTCGATCGCGGAGTCGCCGATCAGCAACGTCGGATCGCCGTTGCGCGCGCGCTGCAGCGGATTGGGCTCGTTGAAGTAGCGAGGCCGCAGTCCGTAGCGACGCTCGAGAAGCACGCGCAGCAAATAGCGTCCGCTGGCCGATTCTTCCGAGACGAAGACCGGCGCGTCGTCGAGAGCCGAGGGATGTACCGTCGACACGAGCACCACCGAAACGACCTCGTCGCGCGCGCCGATGCACAGATCGGGCAGCAGCACCAGTCGCTCCCAGTTCGCCGCCCACGTGAACGCCGAGATCGGGCTCATGTCGAGCCGGCCGGCAAGCAGCATCGCGTTGAGGCGCGCGGGAACGTCGGCGTGAAGCCTTCCCGGATAGTCGATGGCGCCGGCGTCGAACGCCGCATAGATCGGAAGGTCGTTCGTGTATTTGATTCTACCGCAGCGCAAGTTTGGGCTCACCCTTCGACTGCGCTCAGGGTGACAGGTTCTGCGCTCGGGGTGGCGGGTGCCCAATCTACCGGGAACTCCTGGTACGTCGAATTTCTCCGGATCGGCGTGTAACCGGCCTCTTCGATGAGGCGGCGGAACTCGCGGTCGTCGACGTATTGGCCCGAACTCGTTCCGGCGGCGTGGTAGATCATCTCCTCGTCGGTGCTCCCGTGCGTGCCGTCCATGTCGTCGGCACCGAACTGCAGCGCCACTTGGCAGACCTTCAGCCCTTGGATCATCCAGTACGCTTTGATGTGGTCGAAATTGTTCAGCATCAGACGCGCGACGGCAAACGTGCGGACATCGTCGAGGCCGGTGGTCCAGCCGCAGTACGACAGCTCGTTACCGTCGGGATGGAACGCGAGAGGAATGAACGCATTGAATCCCGGCGAGCGCTCCTGCGATTCGCGCAGACGGATGAAATGATCGACGCGGTCCTCGAGCGACTCGATATGCCCGTAGAGCATCGTCGCGTTGCTGGCGACGCCTTGGCGGTGCAGCTCTTCGTGCAGCTCGAGCCAGTTCGCGGCCGATACCTTGTTCGGACAGATCTTCGCGCGCGTCTCTTCGGCAAAGATCTCCGCCGCGCCGCCGTTGACGTTGTCGAGGCCAGCCGCTTTGAGCTCGCTTACGATCTGTGGAAACGTCATCCGGTGACGCTTGGCCATGTACTCGATCTCGGCCGCGGTGAAGAGCGAGAGCTGCACGTGCGGCAGCGTCGCTTTGAAACGGCGCATCAGCGGCAGCCAGTAGTCGAGCGAGAGCTGGCGAGGGTCGTGTCCGCCGACGATGTGGATCTGGTTGAAGTTCGTCCCCGTCTCGACGGCCTTGGCGTAGACCTGATCGGCGGTCATGCGGAAGACGCGCTGCGGCTCTTTGAACTCGTCGGCGGCAAACGAGCAGAACGTGCAGCCGGCGAAGCAGACGTTCGTCGAGTTGATGTAGCGGTTGAGTACGTAGAAGACTTTCTTACCGCTCTTGCGTTCCTTCTGCTTACGCGCGAGCCGCCCCAGCGAGTGGAGATCCCAGGTGCGATAAAGCCCGAGGCCGTCTTCCATGGAGAGCGGCGTGCCGGCGTCGAGCTTGCGCTCGATCTCCACCATCATCGGGTCTGCGTAGGCCATCGCCGCTCCTATTCTGCCGCCGCCGAGAGGCGACCCCTGCCCGCGGCGAGGACCGCCAGCGTTACGCACGCGACGGCGCTGCCGAGCAGCACCCCGCCAATGAGGTCGGTCAGATAGTGCGCCCCAAGCGCCAGTCGCGACCAGCAGACCGCGATGGCGAAGAGCGCGAGCAGCACGGATCCGGCCGCACGCGTGCGCGCAGGCAGATCCGACGTATAAAGCAAGGCTGCCCAGAGGAGGTAGAAGCCGGCGACGATCGCGGCGTGCGAGCTTGGATAGGAGAAGGACGTTTCGTGCTTGACCACCCACTGCAGCGGGCGCGCCCGCTCGAAGACGTGCTGAAAGAGATCGGCGGCGCGCCACGAGACCAGCAACGAGACCAGGCTGAGCAGCAGCCGCGCACGCCACGCTGGAAAACGCCACGCCAGAATCGAGAGCACGATGCAAATGGGAATCAGGACAGCAGGGTAGCATGCCCAGGTCAGCCACCATGCGACAAGAGTCGAGTGGTCGAACGCGGATTGCTCCAGCGGCACGAACGCACCCGGCTCGCCCGAGGCGACGACGTCGCGCCCAAGTGCGATGAAGGCCGCAAACGCGAGCAGCGCCGCGATCAGGTAGAGCGCGACGAGCCGGATGCGGCTCGCGCTACTCGCCGCTTGCAAAGAGGTCTTGCTGGGCATCTCGCCCTGGGCCAAACCGCGGCGCGATGATCTCCAGCTCCGGCAAACCGACGAGGATCTTACGCGGCTTCGTGCCTTCGTGCTGCCCGACGACTTTGAAATCCTCGAGCTGTTTCATGAGGCGCACGGCGCGCGGATGGCCGATCGAGAACTGCGACTGGAGCGCCGCCGTCGACGCATAGTTCGTCTCGATGAGAAACTTTGCGGCTTCGTAACAGAGCGGATCGGCGTCTTTGCGCGACTCGTCGTCGCCGACGGGGACGACCTCGACGTCGAGCAGGTTGTCGGGTCGCGCCTGGCGCGCCCAAAACTCGACGAGCCGGTTCACCTCCGCCCCGGTGATCAGCGCGCCCTGCGCGCGAATCGGCTTCGGCGCATCGATCGGCAGGTAGAGCATGTCGCCGCGGCCGAGCAGCCGCTCCGCGCCGTTCATGTCGAGGATGACGCGCGAATCGGTCTGCGAACTGACCGCAAACGCGATGCGCGAAGGCACGTTGGCCTTGATCAAGCCCGTGATTACGTCGACCGAGGGGCGCTGGGTGGCCACGACGAGATGAATGCCGGTCGCGCGCGCCAGCTGCGCGAGGCGCATGATCGTCGTCTCCACCTTCGACGGTGCGACGAGCATCAGATCGGCCAGCTCGTCGATCGCGATCACCACGTAGGGGAGGCGCTCGTCGGGATACTTCGCGTTGTACTCCTCGATCTTGCGGACGCCGGCCTTGGCGAAGCGCTCGTAACGCGCGTCCATCTCTTTGGTCATCTCGAAGAGCGCGCCGGCGGCCAGGCGGGGATCGGCGATCACGTCTTTGATGAGATGGGGAATGCCGTTGTAGACCGTCAGCTCGACGCGCTTGGGATCGATCATCAGCAGCTGCACCTGGTCGGGCGTCGCGCAGGCGAGCAGCGAAGCGACGATCGTGTTGAGACAGACCGATTTTCCCGCACCGGTTGCCCCGGCGATCAGCAGGTGCGGCATCTTGCAGAGATCGCCGAAGACGGGGCGGCCGGTGATATCTTTGCCGAGTGCCATCCACAGCGGCGGCACCTGGCCGCGATCGGGCAGCGCCTCGAGGATCTCGCGCACGGCGACGATCGAGACGGTCTTGTTGGGCACCTCGATTCCGATCGCGCTCTTTCCGGGGATTGGCGCCTCGATGCGCACGGCCGTCGCGGCCAGCGCGAGCGCCAAGTCGTCGGCGAGCGACGCGATGCGCGAGATCTTCACGCCGCGTTCGGGGCGCAGCTCGTAGCGCGTGATCGACGGGCCACGCTCGATATGCACGACCTTCGCACCGACGCCGAAGCTCGCCAGCGTATCCTCCAGCACGTGCGCGCGGCTCGATTCGTCGACCGGCTCGTTATGCGGCACGTCGAAGATCGAGAGATCCGGCAGGCGATAGGTGCGCCCCGAATCGTCGGGCACGTAGGTGCGCGAGGCGCTCGGCGCGCTGCGCGGGGGAGCGACCGCGGCGACCGCTGCGGGCTCTTCCTCGAACTCGAGCTCGGGATCTTCCTCTTCTTCGAGCTCTCGCACGAGCGCGGGGACTGAGGCGATTGGCGCGAGCTTCACCTCGACTAAGGCTTCCTTGCGCGCCGGGAGCTTCGGCCGCGGCGGCGGTCGCAGCTTCGCAGCCCAGATCACGAGCAGTCCGATCGTACGCTTGAGGCTGGCGTTGCTTAGCCAGAGTGTCAGCGAAAGCGCGGCGACCACGAGCACGATCGTCGCCCCGACGCCGCCAAAGAGGCTGCGCAACGCCCACCAAATGTTCGAACCGACGGATCCGCCGTGCGTCCAGCCGCGCGCGCCGAGGAACGCAGCGATCATTAGGAAGTACGCCAGCGCGCTGCTGCCGTACGTCGCGATCATCCGCGGTACGTTGACCTCGAGGAACACGATCGCGCCGACAAACGCGACGAGAATCGGGAAGAGCGGCGCGGCGTCGCCGAAAAGACTACGGAGCCCCTTGGCGGTCCACGCGCCGATGCTGCCCGCGTGATGCGGGAAGGCTAGCGCGATGGCGCAGAGGATACCGAGTGCGATCGCGGAGATGCCGACGATCTCGAGGTTGAGCCGAGCCCTCGCACTCGCCCGGCGACGGCTGCGTGCCATGGGAACTACCTCTTCGAGGCGGGCCAGCGGGTTCCCGGCACGCGTCACGAAAGGGTGTGCCCCTTGAATACGCCGACCCTCGCCGTTCTGCAAGGCGATCAAACCGGAGAGGAGCTGCTGCTCGAAGCGTTGCGCGTGCTCGAGCCGCACGTCATCGGTTTCGAGATCGTGTTCGAGCCGTACGATCTGTCGTTAGTCAATCGTCGCGCAACGCAGAACCGCGTCGTGCTCGATGCGGCCGCCGCAATCAAGCGCTGCGGCTTGGGCCTCAAAGCCGCGACGATCACGCCGGAGACGCACGGCGACGTCGGCTCTCCCAACCGCATCCTGCGCGAGGCGATCGGCGGCAGCGTGATCGTGCGCACGGGGCGCAAACTGCCGCGCGTGCGCCCGGTCGGCGGCATTCACGCGCCAATCTCCGTGGTGCGCATGGCCGTCGGGGACGCATACGGCGCGAAGGAGTGGCGCGAAGGCAGCGGCCTCGACGAGATGGCGTACCGCACCGAAGCGATCTCGCGGCGCATCTGCCGGTACGTTTCCGAATATGCGTTCGTGCATGCCGGTAAGATGGATGCCACGGTCTTCGGCGGTCCGAAGTACACGGTGAGTCCGGTGTACGAAGGCATGCTAAAGGAAGAGATGGACGCCGCGGCCGCGCGCCATCCCGGCGTGCCTTACGACCCGCAGCTCATCGACGCGACGTACGCGCTGCTGCTCTCCGCCGCCGGCGACCGGCCGCTGGTGATTCCGTCGCTCAATCGCGACGGCGATTGCCTCTCCGATCTCGTGATGCAGCTCTTCGGCTCGATCGCGGGCGCAGAATCGGTGCTGCTGGCGTTCGACGAGACGCTCGTCCCGTCGGCGGTGATGGCCGAAGCACCGCACGGCACCGCGCCGCGCTTAGAGGGAAAGAACGTCGCCAATCCGCTGGCGATGATCCTCGCGGCAGCCGCCGTGCTCTCGTACATCGACGAGCCGCGCGCGAAGGAGGCTTCGCGCGCCATCTACGCCGCAGCGATGGACACCGTCGCAGCCGGAGTCGCCACTGCCGACCTCGGAGGCCACGCCACCACGACGGAGTTCACCGACGCCGTGATCGAACGGCTACACACCGCTCCGTCATCCTGAGCCCCGCTCCGTCATCCTGAGCGCAGTCGAAGGACGGCGTGCGACTAAACACCGCGAGCGTTCTCGCGGGATCCTTGCCGCGAAAGCACGGCGGCGCAGATGAGGGCATGCGATACTACGTCTACTTGCTGCTCTGCTCCGACGGCTCGTTCTACGTCGGGGTCACGAGTAACCTCGAGCAACGGATCGGGCGCCACGACACGGGATGGGATCTGAAGTGTTACACGTTTTCTCGGCGACCGTTGAAGCTGGTCTACGCTGCGGATTTCCAGCGGATTGAGCAAGCGATCGCGTGGGAGAAGCACGTCAAAGGATGGTCTCGAGCTAAGAAACGAGCCCTGATCGCCAACGACTGGAAGGCCATGCACGCGCTGGCGGCTTGCGGGAACGCTACCGCGCATTTCAACTTTTCCAGGCAGGCGGTTGATGGCGTTCTTCCGGCGCGACGGCGTGACTCTGACAACGAGTGCGGAGCGTGATCCCTTGTCGTCCCTCGACTGCGCTCGGGATGACAGGGGAGCTAGACCTCCATTACCACCGGGATTACGACGGGGCGGCGTTTGGTTCGGGTGTAGATCGCGCCGGCTAACGCGCTGCGGATGTGCTCCTTGACGGCGGTGACGTCGCGCATCGCATCGACGGAGATGCTCTCGATCGCCGTCACCAGTTCCGCGCGCAGTTCGTCGAGCACGCCGCCGGCCTCGGGCAGGTAGAAGACGCCCTTCGAGATCAGATCGGGCCCGGCGATCACGCGCGCCGCCTCGCTGTCGATGGCCACGACCACCATCATGATGCCGTCGTTGGAGAGCGCTTTGCGATCGCGCAGAACGGCCTCGCCCACGTCGCCGATTCCGGAGCCGTCGACGAAGACGTTGCCACCGTACGTGCGGCCGACCTTGTCGGCATAGTCGTCGGTGAACTCGATCACATCGCCGTTCTCGGCGACGAACACGTTGCCGGGCTCGACGCCCGTCTCTACCGCCAGCTTTCCGTGGGCCGCGAGCATCCGGTACTCGCCGTGCACCGGGATGAAGAATTCCGGGCGCACGAGGTTGAGCATGAGCAGCAGCTCCTCTTGCGATGCGTGGCCGGAGACGTGCGAACGCCCATCGGTGCCGTGGATCACGATCGCTCCCAGCTTGCAAAGGTTGTTGATCGTCTTGTGCACGCTCTTCTCGTTGCCGGGAATCGGCGTCGCGCTGATCACCACCGTGTCGCCCGGCTCGATCTTGAACTGCTTGTGGTCGCGCACCGACATACGCGAGAGGCCGCTCATCGGCTCCCCCTGAGAGCCGGTGGTCATCACGACGAGGCGCTCCGGCGGATAGGCGTCGACCTCCTCGATCTTGATCACCGACTCCGGCGGAATCTTGAGGTGCCCAAGTTCGCCGGCAAAGTGCACCACGTTGCGCATCGAACGCCCGAGAAACGCGATCTTGCGCCCGAAGCGCACCGCGTGATCCACGGTCTGCTGAATGCGCGGAACGTTCGACGCAAACGACGCGACCACGATGCGCCCCTTCGCGTGACTGAAGATCGAGGTGAACGCGTGGCCGACCATGCGTTCGGAGAGCGTGTGCCCGGGACGCTCGGCGTTGGTGGAATCGGAGAGCATGCAGAGCACGCCCTCGTCGCCGATCCGCGCGATGCGCGCGAAGTCGGCGGGCTTGCCATCGATCGGCGTCTGGTCGAACTTGAAATCTCCGGTGTGAAACACCGTTCCCACCGGCGTGCGCAGCGCTAGCGAGCAGGCACCCGCCACCGAGTGATTTACGTGCACGAACTCCGCGTCGATCGTTCCGTAGGTGACGCGGCTCCCCGGCTTGACCTGCGTGAACTCGACGTCGCCCACTCGCTGCTCGCGCGATTTCGCCTTGATGAGCGCGATCGTCAGCGCCGTGCCGACGATCGGCACGTCGGAGAACTCGCGCGCGAAATAGGGGATGCCTCCGATGTGATCCTCGTGCCCGTGCGTCACCAGCAGCGCGCGCAGTTTGTGCCGGCGCTCGCGGACGTAGGTAAAATCGTTGATGACGATGTCGACGCCGAACATCTCGTCGTCGGGAAACATCAGGCCGCAATCGACCACGACGAGGTCGTCGTTGGTCTCGATCACGGTCATGTTGCGCCCGATCTCGCCGCAGCCGCCGATCGGGACGATTCGGAGATAGGGGTCCGAAGGGGTCGGGGCGATGGCCGGTGCGTCGTTGGTCACCAGCCCAAGTTTTTGCCGCGGGCTCTTGCTCCCCCGTGCCTTCGCGTGAATTGCTCCCCGGAGAGACCACACGATGCGCCTGCTTCTATCGATCGTACTCGCCCTCGGAGCCGCACCGGCGCCCAGCGCGCCGCCCAGCACGGCCCCGCGCGCCTTCCCCGCAGCCGCCTCGACGGGGCCGCTCTCGCCCGACGCGCTCTTCTCCCGGCGAGCCCTGCGGCGGGCGCGCTTGCTCGTGCAAATGCGGCTGATGCAACTGCGCGACGAGCGCCTCGAGTGCATCCGCGCGGCGCTCGAGCGCCGCTTGCCCGGCGCGCTCTGGGAGGAGGTTCCTGGGCCCGAGCGCGGTGCCGCCGACGTCCGGGAGGCCGCCGAGAAATGTGAGGAAATGCTAAAGTTCTAAGGCCCCAGCGCCGGGTTGGTAACTTTTCGTCCGCGGCCTGGTAGGATGGCAGCGTATGAAGAATCGCGTTCTGCCCACGCTCATCGTCGGGTTGGTGGGCGCCGTTATCGGCAGCTTCCTTATGATGCTCTACGCCAGCAGCCATTTCGGCGGAGCGACCGGCCCGGATCGCACGCCGCCCGCAATCGCCGCGGTTCCGCTCAGCGGCGTCAGCGATCAAGACCGCATCGTCAGCGCGGTCAAGCGCACGAAGTCGTCGGTCGTCGCCATTACCGAAGAGGTCAATGGCCAAGAGGTCATTCCGGCCGACCCGTTCTTCCAACAGTTTTTCGGCGGCGGCCAAGGCGGCCCCGGAATCGTCCAGCCCTATCGCGGCGAAGCGTCGGGCTCCGGATTCGTGATCGACTCGGATGGCGACATCGTCACCAACGCGCACGTGCTGCAGCCGCCCAGCGGCGGACGCGTCACGAAGCTGACGGTCGTCTTCCCGAACGGCGATCGCGTGCCGGCTCACGTCGTCGCCTACAATCTCGCCGCCGACGTCGGCCTGCTGCGCGTGGATCACTACGCGAAGCTGCCGCCGCCGCTCGAGCTGGCGGATTCGAACCGTCTGGAACAAGGGCAGTGGGCGATCGCCATCGGTGAACCGCTCCAGCTTCAGCAGACGGTAACCGTCGGCGTCGTTTCGGCCTTCAATCGCTCCGAACCGATACCGACCGAGAACGGTAACGAGATCGATTTCAAGGGCCTGCTCCAGACCTCGGCGCCGATCAACCCCGGCAACTCCGGCGGCCCGCTCATCGACATCGACGGCCAGGTGATCGGCATGAATCAGTCGACCGTCAAGTCGGCATACGCGCAGGGCATCGGCTTTGCGATTCCGTCGAACACCGTGCGTAACGTCGTCGCCTCGCTGCAGAAGAATCCCGGCGCTCATCAGGGTACCGATACCGGCTTCCTCGGCATCTACATGGCCGACCTCACGGCCGGCATCAAGAACCAGATCGGCTACAACGGCAGCGGCGGCATCGCCGTCCAGCAGGTCTTCTCCGGGTCGCCTGCCGACCAGGCGGGCATCCAACCCGGCGACGTGATCCTTCAGGCCGACGGCAAGACCTATACCGACACCAAGAGCCTGCACGACTACATCGGCTCCAAGAAACCCGGCGACACGATCCGGCTCAACGTCTGGTCCCAAGGCATGAAGAAGTTCGTGGCGATCAAGCTCGGCGAGACGCCGGCGGCTCAGCCCGAAGCCCAGGGCCAAGGCGGCCCTCAGGGTCAGGAGCAGCCTCCCGAAGGCCAGCAGCCTTAAGAGTTCTCCGCCGAAGCAGCGAGCGGGAGGGGACCCCTGCAACCGTGGGGTCCCTTTCACTGTTATAGAGAGCGAAACAACTTATAATCCGCATCGTGTATCATGGTGCGGTAACCATTTCAATCGGTCCGTAAGCGGCAAGGCGCCGCCGGCAGCGCACGCATGCTCCTAACCTCGGCTCGCGCGCGCGCTGGTTCAGCTGGTCCGGGACACGGTTGGAAAATCTTCTACGCAACGAGGTAAACGTTTCATGGCTAAGACGGTCGGCATCGACCTCGGCACGACTAATTCGGTCGTCGCCGTGATGGAGGGCACACAGCCCGTCGTCATTCCCAACGCCGAAGGCTCGCGTACGACGCCCTCGGTCGTTGCCTTTACAAAAACCGGCGAGCGTCTCGTCGGACAACTCGCGAAGCGCCAGGCAATCACCAACCCCGATCGCACGATCAGTTCGATCAAGCGACACATGGGCGAGGCCGATTACGGCGTCAAGATCGACGGCAAGGATTACACGCCGCAAGAGATTTCGGCGATGATTCTTCAGAAGCTCGTCAACGACGCGAGCAATTATCTCGGCGAGCGCGTGACCAAAGCGGTCATCACCGTGCCCGCCTACTTCAACGATTCGCAGCGGCAAGCCACCAAGGACGCCGGCAAGATCGCCGGGCTCGACGTGCTGCGCATCATCAACGAACCCACCGCGGCGGCGCTCGCCTACGGCCTCGAAAAGAAGGGCAACGAGACGATCCTGGTGTGGGATCTCGGCGGCGGCACGTTCGACGTTTCGATTCTCGAAGTCGGCGACGGCGTCTTCGAAGTGAAGGCGACCAACGGCGACACGCACCTCGGCGGCGACGACTACGACCATCGCATCGTCGACTGGCTCGTCGATCAGTTCCGCCGCGATCAAGGCATCGATCTCGCCAAAGACAAGCAGGCGATGCAGCGGCTCACCGAAGCGGCCGAGAAGGCCAAGATCGAGCTGTCGTCCGTCGTCCAGACCGGCATCAACCTGCCGTTCATCACGGCCGACCAGGAAGGGCCCAAACACCTCGACTACACGCTGACCCGCGCGAAGTTCGAAGAGCTGACCGGCGATCTGACCGATCGCTGCGTGGGACCGTTCCACAACGCCATCGCCGATGCAAAGCTCGACGTTTCGAAGATCGACGAGGTGATCATGGTCGGCGGCGCGACGCGCATGCCGGTAATCCAGGAACTCGTTCGCAAGCTCACGGGCAAAGATCCGAACCTCACCGTGAATCCCGACGAAGTCGTGGCGATCGGCGCGGCGATTCAAGCCGGCGTGCTATCAGGTGAAGTGCGCGACGTAGTGCTGCTCGACGTTACCCCGCTCTCGCTCGGACTCGAGACGCTCGGCGGCGTGATGACCAAGCTGATCGATCGCAACACGACGATCCCCACGAAGAAGTCGCAGATCTTCACTACCGCCGAAGACGGCCAGACATCCGTCGACATCCACGTGCTTCAGGGCGAACGCCCGATGGCGCAGGATAACAAGACGCTCGGGCGCTTCCGGCTCGAGGGCATTCCAGCGGCGCCCCGCGGCGTGCCGCAAATCGAAGTTACGTTCAACATCGACGCCAACGGCATCGTCAACGTAAGCGCCAAGGATCTTGGCACCGGCAAGGAGCAGGCGATTACGATCACCGCTTCGACGAACCTCAACAAGGACGAGGTCGACCGCATGGTGCGCGAAGCCGAGGCGCAATCGGCCGAAGACAAGGCCAAGCGCGAAGACGCCGAGGTGCGCAACAACGCATCGAGCCTGATCTACTCCACCGAGAAGTCGCTCAAGGAAGTGGGCGACAAGCTCGACGCGACGGCTCGCGGCGAAGTGGAGAACGCGCTCTCGGAACTCAAGCGCATCAGCGAGAACGGCACGGTCGAACAGATCAAGCCCGCAATCGACACGCTGCAGCAGGCCAGCTACAAGATGGCCGAACTGCTCTATAAGGCCGCGACGCCGCAAGGCGAACAGCCCGGTAGCGCGGGTGCGCCCGGCGACGACGGCGCCGCCGGCTCCAACGGCGAGTCCGGCGCGCCCAGCGGCGACGACGTGATCGACGCCGAGTTTAAAGAGACGCACTAAGCGGTCCGCGCAATGAGTGACGATCGAATGGTCTTCGAGACCGAAGCCGGAGAGGCCATCATCGAAGAGCCGGCGCCGCAGCAAGCCTCCCTCGAGGAGCAGCTTGCTGCGGCAAACGCTCGCGCCGATGAAAACTACCAGAAGTTCCTACTCGCCGTCGCCGACTACGATAACTTCCGCAAGCGGAGCCAACGCGACCTCGACTCGATGGTCGCCACGCGTCGGCGCATGCTGCTGGAGCGATTCCTCCCCGTTCTCGACAACATCGAGCGCGCGTTGGAATCGAAGGCCGGCGGCGACACGCTGCGCGGCGGCATCGAGCAGACGCTGCGCGGGTTCGAGGCGCTCCTCGCGGGCGAGGGCGTGAAAGCGCTCGACGTGAAGGGCAAGCCGTTCGACCCGCGCGTTGCCGAAGCGATCGGCACGGCGGCGGCCGACGGCAATCCCGACGACACGGTCGTCGAGGTTGCGCAAAAGGGCTACGTCATGGGCGAGGACCTGCTGCGCCCCGCAAAGGTGATCGTCGCCCAATCCGACGCTCAATGAATTTCAAGGACTACTATGCCATCCTCGGCGTGCCGAAGAACGCCGCCGAGAAAGACATCAAGTCCGCCTATCGCAAGCTCGCGCGCAAGTGGCATCCCGACGCCAATCTCGATAACCCGAAAGCGGCCGAGGAGAAGTTTAAAGAGATCTCCGAGGCCTACGAAGTTCTGGGCGATCCGGAGAAGCGCAAGAAGTACGACGTGCTCGGCCCCAACTGGCAGCAAGCATCGCAACAGGCCGAGCAGCAGCGCCGCTACCGCACGACGGTCGACGGCGAGGAGTTCGAGTTCGACCTTGGAGGAGCCGGCGGCCCGAGCGGCTTCTCCGATTTCTTCGACATGTTCTTTACCGGCGTCGGGCGCGGTCAAACGACGCGTCCCGGACCGACGTACGCGCAGGCGCGGGCTCGGCGCGGGCAGGATCTGGAAACGACCATCGAGCTGACGCTGCGCGACATCTACGAGGGCGGCAGCAAAGCCGTATCGCTGCAGATTCAAGACCTCTGCCCACGCTGTCACGGCACGGGCACGGAGGGCGGCCGCCTCTGCCCGCAATGCCACGGTACCGGGCACGTGCTGATGAACCGGCGCTTCGAGGTTTCGATTCCGCGCGGCATCGGCGAAGGCCAACGCATTCGGCTGGCCGGTCAAGGCGGCAGCGGCCTCAATGGAGGCCCGAACGGCGACCTCTATCTGATCGTCCACCTGCAAGAAGATCCAACCTACAAACGCAAGGGCGACGATCTCTACGTCGACCTTCCGGTGAGCATCTACGATCTCGTGCTCGGCGGCGAGGTGAACGTGCCGACGCTGGGCGGCCAGGTTGCGATGACGATCCCCGCCGGCACGCAGAACAACCGGCTGCTCCGCCTCCCCGAGCGCGGAATGCCGCAAGTCAAAGGCAAAGGCAGCGGCGACCAATACGTCCGCCTCATCGGGCAGCTCCCACAGAATCTCAGCGACAAAGAGAAGAAACTCTTCAAAGAACTCGCCGCGCTGCACGACGGCAAAGCATAACACCTCCTCGACAGGGGCGCCCCTCGAGTAGAGGTAACATTCGCATTCCAACCCCTTTTCGGACAGGAGTTTTATGTGAACGGAGCCTTTAAGTTTTTTGCGCCGCTGGTCGCGGTGCTCGCCGTCGCAGCGTGCAGCGCCGGCGGCTCTTCAAGCGTGCCGGTACCCGGATGGCAGTCCAACGGCCTCGCACGGGCGGCCTGCGACACGGCGCCGCCCGGAGGCGCGCGCTGCTTGGTGCTCGTCGAGTCCAAGGGCGGCGCTCGTCCCAACGTCTCCGGTTGGGGCCCGAGCGACATTCAAACCGCCTACAATCTGCCGTCGTCGACCAAAGGAACCGGCGAGCTCGTCGCCATCGTCGACGCGTACGACAACCCCGACGTCACCTCCGATCTCGGAGAGTACCGTTCGTATTTCGGGCTGGGCACCGCGAAGTTTCACAAGTACAACCAAAAGGGACAGCAGAGCAACTATCCCCAAGGCAGCCCGGGCTGGGGAGTCGAGATCGACCTCGACGCGCAGATGGTCTCCGCCGCCTGTCCGAAGTGCACGATCGACCTGATCGAAGCCAACAGCGAGAACAGCAGCGATCTTCAGACCGCCGAAGCCGAAGCGGTGAAGCTCGGCGCACATATCATCAGCAATAGCTGGATCTGCTACTCCTACTCGTGCACCATCGACCCGTCGTACTTCGATAAGAAGGGCGTCGTGTACACTGCCGGCTCCGGTGACGACGGCTACGGCCAAATCGGGCCGCCGATGTCGCTGGCAACGGTAACCGCCGTCGGCGGCACCACCCTGGCCAAGAACAGCTCCGGCTACTCCGAGACGGTCTGGCCGTACGCGGGCGCCGGCTGCACGAGCGAGATCAAGAAGCCGAAGTGGCAGCACGACCCCAGTTGCTCCTACCGCACCGCAGCCGACGTCTCCGCCGTCGCCGACAACGTCGCCGAGTACGACACCTTTAGCGGCGGCGGGTGGTTCACCGTCGGCGGAACCAGCGTCGCGACGCCGCTGATCGCGGCCGTCTACGCGCTTGCCGGAAACGCAAGCAAAGTGCACGCCGACAAGCAGCTCTGGAGCAAAAAGGCGAGTAAGGGCCTCCACGTCATCACCAGCGGAAGCGATGGCTCGTGTGGGGGAAGCTATCTCTGCACCGCCGGGACCGGTCAGTACAAAACCTATGCCGGGCCCACGGGGTGGGGAACGCCCGACGGCGTCAGCGCCTTCTAACCCGATGGCCTAACCCGAGAGTTTGCGTCGCTTGCGCAGGAGGAGAGCCTAGCCTGCGGCCAAACTCTCGGGCCTCGTGCGTGGCCTTCCGAAGGTAGGACCGGCGGCGTTTGCCGTTGGCGTTTTGCTCGTCTCGTGCACCGGCAATTTGCCGGGCAATGAAGTGGGAACGCCGGCGCGTGGCGCGAGCGCGCTTACCGGTTCGGGCTCGTCGCCGATCAAGAACGTCATCGTCATCGTGCAGGAGAACCGTTCCTTCGACGACTTCTTCGCGACGTTTCCCAACGCTGAGGGAACGACCCAGGGTCTCATGAAGACCAGCAGTGGCGATATGTACGTGCCGCTGCAGCCGGTCGATCTCAAAGAGTCCTGCGACTTCAAACACTCCTACCAGAACTATTTGACCGATCTCGACGGCGGCAAGATGGACGGCTTCGACGATGAAGGCGCGAACGGGAAGTGCAATCAAAAGAAGAGCATCGCGCCGTACCAATACGTAAAGCCCAAGCAGATCGCGCCCTATTGGGACATGGCCAAAGAGTACGTGCTCGGCGATCAAATGTTCCAAACGCAAGGCAGCGATAGTTTTACCGCGCACCAAGATTTGGTCGCCGGCGCCACGATCTTCGATACCGCGGGCGACGAGAGCCTCGTCGACCTGCCGACGAAGACGCCCTGGGGCTGCGACGCGCCCGCCCGCACGCGCACGTCGTACCTTCTGTCGACGACGTCGGGTCTCCAGTACAAGCGCAATCAGGGCCCGTTTCCCTGCATGTCGTACGAGACGATGCGCGATCTCCTCGACGGCGCCGGCGTCTCGTGGAAGTACTACTCGCCGCCGATCCAAGGCGGCACCGGCGGCATTTGGAACGCGTTCGAAGCGATCAAAGCGGTGCGCTACGGCCCGGAGTGGGGCGTCAACGTCACCGATTCCGACACCGCGATCTTCTCCGACATTGCGTATGGGCAGTTGCCTGCCGTGTCGTGGGTGATTCCCGACCAGGAAAACTCCGACCATCCCGAATCGAAATCGGATACGGGCCCGTCGTGGGTGGCGAGCATCGTCAACGCGGTCGGCGAGAGCCAGTACTGGAACACGTCGGCGATCGTCGTGGTGTGGGACGACTGGGGCGGGTTCTACGACCACGTTCCTCCGGCGTTCTACGACCAGTATGGCGGGTTGGGGTTCCGCGTTCCGTTGATCGTCGTCTCGCCGTACGCGCTCGGCGGGGGCACGCAGAACTACGTCTCCCATACGCAGTACGAGTTCGGCAGTATCCTCAAGTTCATCGAAGATACGTTCGCGCTGGGCAGCCTTGGGAAGACCGACGAGCGCGCCACCAGCATCGGCGATTGCTTCAACCTTTACCAGGCGCCGCGCCCGTTTAGCGCGATCCCCTCGAAGTACGGCAAGGCCTTCTTCTTGCGCCAGCGGCCGTCGTACAAGCCCGTCGACACCCAGTAGAGCGAGCAAGCGGGTAATCCTACCGGCAACCGGCGCCCGCCGGCGGCGGTTTACGCGTCTATCACTCCCAACTCGAAACAAGGTGGCACATGATCAAAGAGATCGCATTTACCGCGTATCCTTCGGCCGACGTCGCGAAGCTGCGCCAGTGGTACGAGGATACGCTCGGTCTGAAGTTCAGCGGACCTTACGTCGAAGACGGCGTCGAGCGATACAACGAAGCCAAGGTCGGTGACGGATACTTCAGCGTCCTGTGGTCGGAATGGGTCGATCGCGCTCCGGGGAGCGCGTCGGGAATCGTTTTCGAGGTCGACGATATGGATAAGAGCCTCGCCGATCTGCGCGCGAAGGGCGTCAAGGTCGACGATCCCTACGCGACTCCCGTCTGCAAGATCGCGGCTTTCGAAGATCCCGAAGGCAACAAAGTCACGTTCCATCAGGTGACGGTCCCGCATTAGCAGGCACGTTCGATGATGGCCGGCCACGGGCTGATGTGGTCGAACATCTATCAGCCCGAGAAACCCACCTTCAGGCGCGTCAACTGGAAACGGCTCGGCGCGCTCTTCGCCCCCTATTGGCGGCAGCAGGCGCTCGTGCTCGCCTGCATTTTCGCGGTCGCGGCGTTCGGCTTGGTGCCGGGCTTCGTAACCGCCCACATCATCGACGTGACGATCCCGCAGCGCAATCTGGCACAGCTGGCGATCGACGTTGGGATCATCCTCTCCTCCGCGCTGCTCTCGGCCGGTATCGGCGTGATGCAGGGGTATCTCAACTCGGTCGTCGGCGAAGGCATCATGCGCGATATCCGCACGAGCCTCGTCGCGCACCTCCATCGCATGCCGCTGAGCTTTTTCACCGGCACGAAGACCGGCGAGATCATGAATCGCGTGAGCAACGACGTCGACAACGTCGACAACGTCGTCACCGGTACGCTGACGTCGATCGTCACCAACGGCGTAATCATCGCGACGACGCTGGTGGCGATGTTCGTCTGGAACTGGCGCCTCGCGCTGCTCTCGGTGGCCATCGTGCCGCTGATGGTCTTTCCACTGGGTCCGGTGGGACGGCGCATGTACCTCATCCGCAAACAGACGCGCGAGAAACGCGACGAGATCGAGTCGATCACGCAAGAGACGCTCTCGATCTCTGGCATCACGCTGATCAAATCGTTCGCGCGCGAGGCGTTCGAGCGCGCGCGTTTCTACACGGTGGGAACGCGGCTGATGCAGCTCGAGGTCGACCTCGCGATGGTCGGGCGCTGGTTCTTAGCGTCGGTGACGGCCATGGTGGTGGTCGGCCCGGCGCTGGTCTGGTTCGGCGGCGGCTGGCTCGCGATCGCCTCCGCTCTGCAGGTTGGGGTGATCGTCGCGTTCGTCTCGTTCATTCAGGGCCGGCTCTACGGGCCGGCCGCATCGCTCGCCGGGATCCAGGTGCAGATCGTCAGCGCGCTGGCGGTATTCGAGCGCATCTTCGACTACCTCGACATGACGCCCGAAGAGTACGATCCGCCCGGTGCAATCGCGCTGCCGGCGGTCGAAGGAGCCATCGCCTTCGACCACGTCACGTTCTCCTACGACGGCACGCGCAACATCCTCGACGACATCTCGTTCGAGGTGCGCCCCGGCGAGGTTGCGGCCTTCGTAGGACCGTCGGGGGCCGGCAAGACCACGATCACCGGCCTGGTTCCGCGCTTCTACGGTCCGCAAGAAGGCCGCGTGCTCGTCGACGGGCACGACCTGCGCGAGGTAACGCTCGACTCACTGCGGCGCAACATCGGCATCGTCACGCAGGAGACCTATCTATTTCACGATACCGTGGCGAACAATCTGCGCTACGGTAAGCCCGATGCGACCGCCGCCGAGCTCGAGGCTGCGGCGCGCGCCGCAAACATCGCCGACTTCATCGCCGCGCTACCCGACCGGTACGAGACGGTGGTCGGAGAGCGCGGACACAAACTCTCCGGCGGCGAGCGCCAGCGCCTGGCGATCGCCCGCGTGCTGTTGAAGGATCCGCGGATATTGATTCTCGACGAGGCGACTAGCTCGCTCGATTACGAGAACGAAGCGGCGATCCAGAAGGCGCTCGAGGTCGTGATGCGCGGGCGCACGAGCTTGGTAATCGCGCACCGCCTTTCGACCGTGCTTGCCGCCGACGTCATCTTCGTGGTCGACGCCGGTCGCATCGTCGAGTCGGGCCGCCACGCGACGCTCCTGGCGCGCGGCGGCCTCTACTCTCGACTATACCGAACCCAATTCGCGGGATTGTCGGCGTAACGGGAAGCTCCGATTTAGTTCAGGGTTAGAAGCCGAGGCCCGACGTTTACTATCGTAATCGAGGGCCTCGGCGACGACACCCTGGGCTAAATCAGAGCTTCCGTGCTACTGAGCTCCGGCTTTGATGCCCAGTTCGACTTGCTGGAGAGCGTTCTTGACCAGGCTGATCGCTTGCAGACGATGACCCGCCTTGTCGTTCTGCGCTTGATTGAGATTGGTCAGCGCGTCGTTGAGGTACATGCGCGCGTTGGCCATGTGACCCTGATAGGCGAGGGCCGTGCCGGCGCCGGCGCCGGCGAATAGTAACGCGAATCCAAGGGCGAGCGCGCCCAAGCGGGATTTCGAAACGTACATTCTTTGAGATTCTCCTCCGAGTGCGTTAGTGGGGCTTCTAGCTATGCGGCGGGGCGCTGCCCATCGAGGCTTTGAGCGAGGCCTTGAACTTGGCTTGCTGATCGGGCGTCAACACGCCGTAGATCTTCTTCACTAGCGCCTCTTGGGCGGTCTTCTTCTGCGCGGCGTCGGCGTTGGCGGTATCCGTTTGGTACTGCTGCACCATCGGTTTGATCTGCATTTTCTGGCGCATGCTGAGATCGGCGGCCTGCAGGGCGTTGCGGACCGCGGTCTGCACCTGAGCCGAGCTCTGCTGCGCCGAGGCAGCGATAGGCGCGGCGATGGGTGCGGCGACGGCGAGCGAGAGGGCGAGGCCGGCGATGAAACGGGAGATACGCAAGATTGACTCCTTCCGGTTTAAGAAAAAAAGCGCCGTTTAACGGGAGCTTCTCGACGCTCGCCCGGTTACATTCCCGCCGCGCAGGTTGTTAGGCGATCTCCATGACCATCGGCGGCACCGGGACCTGCAGCGGCGGCTCCGTCGCCGCTTGGATCTCGTCGACGCTCACGCCGGGGGCCAGTTCGCGCAGGATCAGCCCCTCGGGACCGACGTCGATCGTTCCGAGGTCGGTGATGATGCGGTTGATCACCCGCTTCCCCGTGAGCGGCAGAGAACACGTTCGAACGATCTTGTGCGCGTTGCCCTTGGCGACGTGCTCCATCATCACAATCACGCGCTTCGCGCCGTGGACTAGGTCCATCGCGCCGCCCATCCCCTTGACCATCTTGCCGGGAATCATCCAATTGGCGAGGTCGCCCTGTTCGGAGACCTGCATCGCGCCGAGCACTGCGAGATCGATGTGACCGCCGCGGATCATGCCGAAGGATAGCGACGAGTCGAAAAACGACGCTCCGGGAAGCACCGTCACGGTCTCCTTGCCGGCGTTGATCAGGTCGCCATCCTCCTCGCCCTCGTACGGATAGGGCCCCATGCCGAGAATGCCGTTCTCGCTCTGCAGCGTCACCGTAACGTCCGACGGCACGTAGTTCGGCACCAGCGTCGGCAGTCCAATGCCGAGATTCACGTACTGGCCGTCGCGCAACTCCTGCGCGACGCGTGCGGCGAGCTGCGTCCTAGTCAGGGGCATAGCCCTACCCTTTCTCGCGCGTCGTCACGCGTTCGATGCGTTTGCCCTGGGGGCCGACGTGCACGATGCGCTGCACGAAGACACCGGGTAAGTGCACGTTCTCCGGATCGATCGCGCCAGGCTCGACGAGTTCCTCGACCTCGGCGATCGTGATCTTGCCGGCCATCGCGCAGAGCGGATTGAAGTTGCGCGTCGCTTTGTGGAAGACGAGATTGCCGCTACGATCGCCGATCGAGGCTCGCACCAGTGCGTACTCGCAGACGATTCCCGTTTCGAGCACGTACTCACGTCCGTTGAAGACGCGCGTCTCTTTCTTCGGCGAGCCAACCGCTACGCTGCCGTCGGCGTTGTAGCGCCAGGGCAGGCCGCCGTCGGCGATGAGCGTTCCGTCTCCGGCGGGCGTGTAGAAGCCGGGGATTCCGCAGCCGCCCGCGCGCAGGCGCTCGGCAAGCGTGCCTTGCGGCACCAGCTCCACCTCCAGCTCGCCGCTGAGATACTGTCGTTCGAACTCGCGGTTCTCGCCCACGTACGACCCGGTGGTCCGGCGGATGCGGTGCTTGTCGAGCAGGACGCCCAGGCCCCACCCGTCCACGCCGCAGTTGTTCGAGACGGTGACCAAGTCGGTGGCCCCCTGTTCGAGCAACGCCTCGATGAGGTTGTGGGGGATGCCGTTGAGGCCAAAGCCGCCCACGGCGATGGACGTTCCGCTGGGAATGTCGGCGACCGCCTCGGCGCAGGACGCGTAGACCTTCTCCATGCCGTCCTATGCGCCGACGGAACGGGCGCAGCCTTCGTGGAACGTAACCTCGCTATGACTACTGCACCGATCGATGTCGAACGCAACGAAGAAGAGGCGATGATCCTCGAGATGGTACGCGACCTGGTCGCCGAGAAGGTGTGGCCGCGCGCCGCCGAGATCGACGAGAAGGCCGAGTTTCCGTGGGATATCAAGCAACTGTTCGCGGAGAACGACTTGCTGGGCATCCCGATTCCCACGGAGTACGGCGGGTTGGGCGGCACGTTCGTCACCTACGTGAAGGTCGTCGAAGAGATCGCGAAGGCGTGCGCCTCGAGCGCGCTGATCGTCGCGGTGCAGGAGCTGGGCATGCTGCCGATCATGATCGGCGGCAGCGACGAGCAGAAGCGCCGCTTCCTGCCCAAGATCGCTTCCGGCGAGCACCTCGTGGCGTACGCGCTTACCGAAGTCTCCAGCGGCTCCGACGCGCTGGGCTCGATGAAGACGCGCGCCGACAAGCGCGGCGATTCCTACGTGCTCAACGGACAGAAGATCTGGATCACCAACGGCAGCGTCGCCGACGTCGTCTGCGTCTTCGCGGTAACCGATCCCGCCGCGGGGTCGCGCGGCGTCACCGCGTTCGTCGTCGAGAAGGGGACGCCCGGGTTCTCGGTGGGCAAGCTCGAGAAAAAGATGGGCATACGCGGATCGCCGACGGTCGAGCTGATCTTCGACGATTGCGAGGTTCCCGCGGCTAACCGACTGGGGGAAGAGGGTGAAGGGTTCAAGATCGCGATGAAGGTGCTCGACAAGTCGCGTCCGGGCATCGCGGCGCAGGCGCTCGGCATCGCCGCCGGCGCGCTCGATTACGCCAATAACTACGCGAAGGAACGCGTCGCCTTCGGAAAGCCGATCGGGCAGCATCAGGGTGTCGGCTTCATGCTCGCCGACATGAAAACCGAGGTGGAAGCCGCTCGGCTAACGCTCTACGAAGCGGCACGCCGCTGCGATGCGGGCGGGCCCGACGTGACGCTGTGGGCCGCGATGGCCAAGCTCAAATGCGGCGACGTTGCGATGTCGGTGACGACCGACGCAGTGCAGGTTCTCGGCGGGTTCGGCTACTCGGCGGATTACCCGGTCGAGCGCATGATGCGCGACGCGAAGATCACGCAGATCTACGAAGGCACGCAGCAGATCCAACGGCTCGTCATCGCGCGCAACCTCGTAGGCAGAGCGTGAGGGCGCGAGCGGCAATCTCGCTCGCCCTGATTGCGGCCGCGGGCTGCAGCTACGCGTCCCCGAACTCAGCGGCCTCCGAGAGCGCGCGCACCCTGAGCGCGGTGCCCGCGGCGCACGGGCCGGCGAGGCCGGGCCCCTTTACCAGCGGCAAGATCAGCCACATCGTCATCATCGTCCAAGAGAATCGCTCGCCCGACGATCTTTTCGCGGGCCTCAAGGGCGCCGATACGCAGTCCTACGGTCTCGACTCGGGCGGCAAGCGCATCGAGCTGGCACCGATCGCGCTGACGGCGCCATACGACCTCGACCACGAGCACCGCGCGTACGCGCTCGAAAGCGATAACGGCGCGATGAACGGCTTCAACCTCGAGCACTCCTCGGATTGCAAGGATCCCAAATCCTGTCCCAAACCCGACGTTGCGGCCTACGGCTACGTTCCGCGCAAAGAGGTCGAACCGTACTTCGAGATGGCGAGTCAATACGCGTTCGCCGACAAAATGTTCGCGACCAATCAGGGTCCCAGCTTTCCCGCGCACCAGTACCTGATCAGCGGCACGTCGACGGTGAGCGCCAGTTCGACGGTGCGCGTCTCGGAGAATCCGTATACGCCCAAGCAGACGTTCACCGGCGGCTGCGACTCGCCGGTCGGATCGCTGGCCATCAACATCGACACCAACGGCCAGGAACTGCAGGAGACCTATCCCTGCTACGACCGCGAGACGTTGATGGATCTCCTCGCGGCCAAAGGACTGTCGTGGCGCTACTACGAGTGGAAAACCGGCGCCGGATTGTGGAACGCGCCCGATGCGATCAAGCATCTGCAAGAGGGCTCGCAGTTCTCGACCGAGGTCGTGGCGCCGCCCTCAAAAGTGATCGCCGACATCTCCAACAACGATCTGGCCAGCGTCGTCTGGGTGACGCCGACGGCCAAAGCCTCCGATCACGCCGACATCACCGACGGATCGGGCCCGTCGTGGGTGGCCTCGGTCGTCAACGCCGTCGGCGAGAGCAGCTACTGGAATAGCACCGCGATCTTCGTCACCTGGGACGATTGGGACGGCTGGTACGATCATGTAGCGCCCACCGTCTACAACTCCTACGAACTGGGCTTCCGCGTACCGGCCATCGTGATCTCACCGTACACGCCGAAAGGCTACGTGTCGCACGTGCAGCACGAGTTCGCCAGCATCCTCAAGTTCGCCGAGAGCACGTTCGGGCTGCCGTCGCTCGGCACCACCGACGTACGCGCCGACAATTTCTCCGACTGCTTCAACTTTAAACGCGCCCCGCGCAGCTTCACCCCGATCCAAGCGCCGCTCGGCCGCGACTACTTCTTAAAGCAAGGCCCCGGAACGCAACCCCCCGACAACGATTAACTCCACCACGGTAAACGCTACAGCTCTAGCGCTACTGAGGTGGCTCCGTCTTCGGTGAGTTCGGCGCCGAGCGCCATCACGGCGTCGAGTTTCTCGCCGAGATCCTCGCGCAGCGCTGCGAGGATCCGCGCGTACTCCTGCTGCTCGGTGTACTCGCGACCGGCTTGGAGCGCGGCGAGCCGCGCGTCGACGAAGCCGAGCAGCATCGCGGCGCGCTCGCGGTTCGACGTTTGGCGGCGCGTCTCGGAGTATTTCTCCAGAGCGCCGATCGCGGCGAAATGCTGCAGTACGTAGGCGGTGAGCACGGTCGCCTTCACGTCGCGCGCGATCGCGAGCGCCTCGCTCGCGTGGACGAGGGCGTCGTCGAAGCAGTCCATCGCCACGAGATAGGCGGCCATGTTGCAGAGATCGTTGGCGACCGAACGTGGATTGTGCCACGCTTCGTGGCCTACGCGCGCCTCCTCGGCGCGATGGAGCGCTGCCGGCACGTCGCCCGAGGCGAACTCGATCTCGGCCAAGCTCCCGGCGATCGACGCCGCCGGCCGTTCGAGATTCAGGGCGATATAATACGTGAGCGCCTCGTCGTAGAAGAGCCGCGCGCCAACGACGTCGCCGCGGCGGTAGCGCACGGTGCCCAGGTCGCCGAGCGCCAGCGCCTGCAAGCGGCGGACGTCGAGCCGTCGCGCGTCCTCGAGCGCTTCGTTCAAGAGCTCCTGCGCCTCGTCGGCGCGGCCAAGCGCGCCGAGCGCGCTGCCGGCGGCCTGGCGCGCGCGCGCCAACTGCAGGCCGTCCTCCGGCTCGGCAACGTCCAGAGCGTGCTGCGCCGCCGCGAACGAAGCGGCATACTCACCCAGCGCGCCGCAGAGTTCTGCATCCGCAGTGTAGAGCAAACGCTTTGTCGCAGGCGGGCCGCTTCCATCGAGCGCCGCAAGCGCCGTTCTCACCCAGTTGCGCCCTTCCACCGCCGCCAGCGAGTACCAGACGCGTTCGAGCGAGCCCGCGATAAGCGCACCGGTCTCAACGTCGTGGCCCTGCGCGAGCGACCAATCCAGCGCCGCCCGGCAGTTATCCAGCTCCGAGGCGGCATCGGCGAACCAGGTGCGCTCGTCGGCACCATACCAGTCCTTGTCGAGCCGCTGCGCAACGCGCAGACAGCTGCGCGCGTGCCGCCGTGCGATCGCTTCGAGCTCTCCCGCAGCGATGAGGCGCTCCATTGCGTACTGCCGCGTCGCCTCGAGCATGTGGTAGCGCGCCTCGCCGCGTGAGAAGTCGACCATCACCATCGACTGCGCGATCAGCGTGGAGAGGAGCTGCAGCACGTCACCCTCGGGAAGCCGAACGTCGGTGCACACGTCGGCCGCCGCTTCGAGCGAGAAGCCGCTGGCGAAGATCGAGAGCCGGTCGAGAAGCAGCCTTGCCTGCGTCGAGAGCAGCACGTAGCTCCACTCGATCACCGCGCGCATCGTCTGATGGCGCGGAAGCGCGGCGTGATCGCTCGGCACGAGTAAATCGAAGATACTGTCGAGCCGCTCGGAGATTTGCCGGGGCGAGAGAACCGTCGCGCGCGCCGCAGCCAACTCGATCGCCAGCGGCAGCCCCTCGAGACGGCGGCAGATCTCGACGATCGGCCCTACGTTGTCCTTCGTTACGGTGAAGCGCGCGTCGGCGGCGCTCACGCGGTCGACGAAGAGCGCGACCGCGCCGAACGTGAGGGCCTCTTCCGGCGAGATGCGGTTGTGTTCGGGGAAGGCCAGCGACGGGAGCCGGTAGACGCGCTCGCCGACGATCGTCAGCGCCTCGCGGCTGGTCGTGAGAAACTTGACCTTGGGCAGTTCGCGCAGCAGCGAGCCGACCACGCGGCGCGCCTGCTCGATCACGTGCTCGCAGTTGTCGATGACGACGAGAACCTGCCGGTTGGCAAGGTACGCCAGGAGCGTGTCCAGGAGCGGCGTACGTGGCGACTCCTGCAAACCGAGCGCCGATGCCAGCGCGTGCGCGACCAGCTCGGGATCGCCCAGTGGCGCCAGTTCGACGAACCACACGCCGTCGGGGAAGTCGCCCAGCAGCAGGTTCGCCACCTCGATCGAGACGCGCGTCTTGCCGACGCCGCCGGTCCCGACGACGCTGACCACCGGCGCACTCTTCACCAGCGAGGTGATCTCTTTGACGACGCTCTCACGCCCGAGGAACGAGGTGAGCCGGCGCGGCAGGTTATGGCTCGGCGTCACGTCCTGCTCTTGCAGGCGCATCCCGCGCGCGCGGCGCGCCGACTCTTCGAGCGCGGCGCGCGCCTCGGGCGCGAGCGAGAGCGCGTCGGCGAGGCGCTCGAGCGTCTTCGGATAGGGGACCTTACGGTAGCCGCGTTCGAGCGCGCTGACGGCCTGCACGCTCACGAGCGCTTTGTCGGCGAGCATCTGCTGCGAGAGTCCCGCCTGCTGGCGTAACGTCTTGAGCAGCGTTGCTAACTCGAGAGCCGCCGATCTTTCATCGGAAGCGCGCGTGGGGTCCACCAATGGTGGCGTTCGCGCCGCCATGGGACGGTCCATGCGCCTGCGATCTGGTTAGGCGAAGCCTAACCTATTGGCCCGGCTCCGGCGCAACGCCGTACACGGCATAGTTACCGGTTCCAACCTGATCCGAGAGCTCGAGGCCGCCGCTGGAGTTGAGCTCGTAGATATATCCGGCGCCCGGATCGGCAACCCAGAGGTCTTTGCCCTTATAGTCGAAGTTCAGATTGGTCGGCTGCACGTAGTCGATATGCGTGGTGGTATTCTCGAATGGATTACACGGCTCCGACGTCTTGGCGCACTTGTAAACGCCGGCCGCGATGCTGCCGTATGCTACGCTATTGACGTAATACAGGTTATCGGACTGATCGAACGTGATGCCGCCGACCTGCGGGATGCCGCTCAACACGACCGTCGCGTTGCCGTTGCACTTGGAAAACTTTACGATATATCCGGAGCTGTTGCTCCCGGTGGTATTGAAGCCCCAGTAGCAGTCGCCGCCGTGCGTGATTGCAATGCCCGCACCATAGACACTGCCGTAACCGCTCACCGTCAGCATGCGTGTGAACACCGCTTGGCGATGCAGGTACACGCTGACGCTGCCGCCGCCGCCGCTGACGCTGTCGAGATTGGAGACCGCGACCGTGTTGCGGTTGGGATTCGTATAAACGTTGGTGGGATACTCGTTGTAGTCCGCGAGCGTGCTGACGGGCCCTTGCGGTCCGCTCTTCTTCGTCTGATAGACGAGCACGTTCTCGCCGCCGCCGTTGGCAACGTACCACCAGCCGTTGACGGTGGCTATCGTGCCATTGGGATCTTCTACGCCTTGGGTGAGCGTGCATTGGTATTGGAGTCCCGAGCCGCTCGAGCCGGTGCTGTAAACGTTGAGGTCGTGTCCGTACAGAATCGCGCCGTAGAGGATCCCGCTACCGCCACCGCCGCCCTTGGAAGGATCGTTGAGGCCGCCGCACTTCCCTTTGCCGCCACCACCGCCGCCTTTGCCCTTGCCGTTGTTGTCGCCGACGACCGTGGGGAGCGCAACTGCAGATGCGCCGGACGCAGCCGGCACGTTGTTGGTAGCGGCGCTGCCGCAGCCGCTAAGTACGGCGAGCAGCGCGAGCGAGAGTAGCGAAACCGGGCGATCCGAGCGAGCGAACATGACTCTTCCTTCCAAAACTCGCGGGCTATCCCTAGTAAAAACGACGTCCGTCAAAGGAACGTGCCCGCCCCGCATCTACCGAGAAGCGATGCGAGGCGAACACGTACGAAGCTCCGGAACGACTAGATGGAGTTCGTGATGTTGAGATCCGCCCAACCGATAGTCTTGACGTGCTTGCCGTTGTTGGTGAAGCTGAACGTCGCCAGACAAGATCCGGTTGAGGCGCCGGCGGTGACGGTCCAATCGTCTCCCGATCCTTGGGTAACCGTAGCGATTCCCGAAGCACCGCCGCAGTTGTCTTGCTCGCTAAGCGTGCCCTTCTTGTTCTTCGGCGTGCGAACGACCACGGTATCCGGACCCGTGCTCGAAGCCGTGAAGTCTACCGAACACGGCGTAACGCGCACGCCGCCGTGCGCTTTGCATCCGCCCTTGACGTCCGGAATCATCGGCGAATGACTAACTACTGAAGAGCTGCCCATCGCAGGTGCCGTCGGACCGAGCGCTTGCGAGCCACCGCAGCCAGCGAGCAGCGCGGCCGCCACCGCAACTGCAAGCCCTGCCGAGATGAACCGGGGCGAAAAATGAGATTTAACCACTCGACTGTTCTCCTAAATGATGTTTTTGTAACGGGAGGGGCCCGAAGTTCGGGCCCCTCGCGACCACGCAGCCGCATCATAGCACTCTGAAAAGCGCCTGAAATCATGCACTTGAGAGTGTGTCAGGAACTGTGTGAGCCAGCGTGTGAGAGCGAGAACACCGCCCTCCAGAACTCAAGCATCCGGGCGTATACCGACCTCTGCTGCGGCAGCCCGCGGATCCCGTGGGTTTTGCGCGGGTACGGATAAAATTGCACGCGCGTCTCGTGCGCCAAGACGAATTTCTGAAGGAGGGCGATCGTATTGGCCAGGTGGACGTTGTCGTCGGAGGTGCCGTGCTGCACGAGCAGCGGCCCCGCCAGATGGCCGGCCGAATCGAGCGTAGAGCTTCTTTTATATGCAATGGACTCGCGCGCGGGCAGCCCCATGTACCGCTCGGTGTAGATCGAATCGTAAAAGTGCCAATCGGTTACCGGCGCTACCGCCGCGCCAGCCGCGAAAAGCCGGCTGTGCGTTAACGCATAAACCGTCTCGTAGCCGCCGAAGCTCCACCCCCAGATGCCGATCCGTGACGGGTCGACGTAGGGCAGCGACGCGACGTAGCGCGCGCCGATCTCCTGTCCGAGCAGCGAACCGGGGCCGAAATTATGGTACAGCAGCCGCACGTGATCGTCGTTATCGACCTGCGAGGCCGGGCCGTCGATCGAGATCACGACAACGCCCTCACGCGCCAGCAACTGGTCGTAAAGGCCGCCGAAGCGATCGCTCGTCGTGGGCGCGTCGGGCCCACCATAGACGTACATCACCACCGGCCAGCGCTTCGCCGAGTCGAAATCCGCGGGGTCGATCTCGAAACCGTCGAGCGAGCCGTAGGCCGATGGCACCTCGAACATCTTGGCGGGCAGCAAATCCGCTCGCAGCGCGAGGCTCTCCGGCACGAGCTGTGTCAGCGCGCCGGTCGGCGCGCCGACGAGGTCGACGCGCGGTGGATCGTTGAGCCGGCTATAGGTGTCCACGAAATGCGCGAGGTGCGGCGCCGGCACCAGCTCGTGCCACCCCGGCGCCGGCGTTAGGTTGCGCTGCGCGCCCCCCAGCGAGATCGCCAGGAGCGAACGGTCACGGCGGGTGGGGTAGGCAGCGCGCGCGTAGATGGTCTCGCCCTCGACGCCGTAGAGATCGGTCACACGACCGGAACCGGACAATCTTCGCAGCGAGCCGTCGCGGCGCCGCAGATAGACGCCCGCGGTGTTCTCGCGATCGAGCAGCCAAATCGAATCCCCGTTACGCAGCCAGAAGGGAAGGGGCGCAACGTCGACCCACGTCGAGGACGCCTGGTGATAGAGCAGCGCAGGATTTCCGCAGGGGGCGCGCCACAGCTCGACGCGCATCGTGCGTTGCGCGCGATCGAGGATTTCAGCTTCGAGGAAACCGCTATGCGGCACCCAATCGAAGGCGGCGAGATATTCGTCGCGTTTAGCCGCGTCGTAGACGGTGCAGCCGGCGCGGCCGGCCGCTTCGACCACGTGCAGTGCGACGCGGGGATTTGCCTGGCCGGCGAGCGGATAGCGCTGGTTGTCGATCGCGTTGTTCACCGTGAGGAAGTCGACGATGGGAAAGTTGGTGACGCGGCGCTCGTCCATCGTCAGGTAGGCGATCCGTTTGCCGTCGGGGGACCAACGAAAGCCGTGCTCGATGCCCAGCTCTTCAGGGTAGACCCAATCGAGCGTCCCGTTAAGCAGATCGCCGGGATTGCCCCCGCGGGTTACTCTCCTGACGGGCGTGCCCGCGCCAGGTGAGGCGACGTAGAGATCGGCGCCGTGAGAGTAGGCGAGCGAGTTACCGCGAGGCGACCACTGCGCGTCGTCGACGTCTTGCGCCACCCGTTGCGGGTGGGGATCGCGCAGCGATGCGGCGTAGAGGTCGCCGCCCGCGAGCAGGGCGACGCGCGCCCCGCCGGGCGCCCAGCCGGCGACCTCGGGGGTCCGGGGAAGCGCCCCGGCCCGCAGCCAGACCCGCGTGCTGCCGCTGGCGACGTCGTAGAGCATGACCGCCAGGCTCTCGTCGGGATCTTGGCTGGGTCGCACGTAGAGGAAGCGCTGCCCGTCGGGCGACCACGAGATGCGCGAGATCATTCGTCCCCACGGCGGCTCCTTGGTGAAGACGGAGTCGAGCGTGATCGCCGCCGCGGCTGCCGCAAGCATGTCCGCCTAATGCGACGGAACCAAGGCAGCCTCCGGTGAACTCGTACCGCGATGACCGAAGGACTTCGCGATTCCACAGCGCGCGTCGCTTTGGCGTTGGCCTGCACCGCGCTGGGAGGCTGCAGCGGCAACGCCGCGACCTCGGGGGCTCTCGCTCCTCTTGGGCCGGCGGCGCACCTGCTCGGCACGCGTTCGTCCGTAGCGTCCATCTACGTCGTCGACCGCAACTTCGGCCACAACGACGATCGCGTGCTCGTCTTCAATGCCGGCGCGCGCGGCAATACCGGTCCGGCGCGCCAGATCGAAGGGTCGCAGACGCAGCTCGACTACGCGCAGGGAATTGCGGCCGACCGCCAGGGGAATACCTACGTCTCGAGCTTCGCTCGAGTCACCGAATACGCGGGGGGCGCCAACGGCAATGTGGAGCCGATCGCGGAGATCATCGGGTCGCAGACGGGGCTCGACGTAACCGGAGGCATCGCGCTCGATTCCAGCGCGAACATGTACGTGGTGAACAACACCTACGTCGCCGCGGCAATCGACGTCTTCTCCGCCGGCTCCAACGGCAACGTCCCCCCCGCGCGCAGCATCACCGGGCCCGATACCGGGCTCAGCATACCGGCCGGCGTCGCGGTGGATTCGCAAGGAGAGACGTACGCCACCAACACGACCTACCCGGCCAGCGTCACTGTCTACGCCGCCAACGCAAACGGCGATGCGAAACCGCTCGCCACGATCGCCGGCGGCCAGACGACGCTCAACGCCCCCACGGGCGTCGCGGTCGACCCCTCGGGAAAGATCTACGTGGCAGACTACGTCGACAAGAGCATTCTCATCTTCGCTTCGGGTGCCAGCGGCGATGTCGAACCAATCGCATCCATTCACGGCCTGCGAACGCAGCTCACCTATCCGGTCGGCGTCTCCCTCGACGGCAACGGCTACATCTACGTCAGCAACATCACGCGCCCCAAGAGCGTGCTCGTCTTCGCCCCTTCCTCCTCGGGAAACGTGTCACCGGTACGCCGCATCAGCGGCAATAAAACCGAACTCTACGACCCCGTAGCGCTGGATCTCTAGCCCTCCGCCGTTCACCTCGACAACGAACGCTTAACGTTTTCGCATACCGTCCCTCGACTGCGCTCGGGATGACAAACTCGACTGCGCTCGGGATGACAAATTTGACGCTTGCGATGATACGAAGAGTTTGATAATTTTTGGCGTTGGGCAGAGGTGGTTGACGGGGCATTCGCCGCAACGGGGCGTGGGGGCTTTGCAGATCTGCCGTCCGTGCAGGATCATCCAGTGCGACGCGTCGCCCCACTTGCGGGGCGGCACGATTTTGGTAAGGTCGTCCTCCACCTGGCGCGGCGTCGTGCCGACCGTCAAGCCCAAACGATGCGCGACCCGAAAGACGTGCGTGTCGACGGCAAGCGCTTCTTCTTGGAACGCCGCCGCCATGACGACGCTGGCAGTCTTGCGGCCGACGCCCGCCAGCGACTCGAGCTCCTCGCGCCCTCGCGGCACCGCACCGCCGAAGCGTTCGACGAGATCGCGCGCGCAGGCGATCACGTTCTTCGCTTTCATGCGGAAGAAGCCGCACGATTTGATGATGCGCTCGACGTCCTCTTGCTTCGCGCGCGCCAGCTTTTCGGGCGTCGGATACTTCGCGAAGAGCGCCGGCGTCGTGGCGTTCACGCGCGCGTCGGTGCACTGCGCCGAGAGAATCACCGCAACGAGCAGTTGGAACTCGCTCTGGTACTCGAGTGCGGTCACCGCGTGTGGGTAGGCCTTCTCGAGGATCGCCAGCTCCTCGATCGCGATTTTACGTGGCACCTTTTTCGTGGGGAACGGTATGCGCGGCACGCGCCGTCATTCTCGCAAGGCGACGCCGTTTCCGTCGCGGGTCACCAGTCCGTCCCGCTCGAGGGCGCCGACCAGCTCGCCCACGTCGGCGACGGTCCAGCGAGACGCGCCTTCGAGCGCCCGCCGTAGGTCGAGCAGCGAGACGCGCTGCCCCGCCGGGAGCTCGCGCAGACGATCGACGATTCGCCCGCGCGCAAAGCGGCGCGAGCGCTCGAACGGGATCGCGTTCTGCGGCGACGGCGGTTTGCCGTTGGCTCTGCGCGCAGTTTCGAGCGCCGCCGCATCGACCGGCGCCGCCGCGCAATCCGGGTGCAGCGGGCAGAGCAGACATTTCGGCGCGCGCGCGCTGCAGATCGTGGCGCCCAGATCCATCATCGCCGAGTTCCAATCGTGCGCGCGCCCTGGGGGCATCAGCGCACGCGCGCGGCGATCGAGTTCGAGCGCGCTCGCCCGCGGCGGATGCTCGGTGCCGAAGCAGAGCCGGTGAACGATGCGGCGGATGTTGGTGTCGACGGGCGCGTCGTCGAGATCGAAAGCGAAGGCGCGCACGGCGGCGACACCGTACGGCCCCAACCCCGGAAGCTGGCGCAGCGAGGCCGCATCGGAAGGGAGCTGGCCGCCATGCGTTTCTACGACGCAGACCGCGAGGCGGTGCAGCCGAACCGCGCGCGAGTTGTAGCCAAGCCCCTTCCAGGCGCGCAGCACCTCCCCCAACGACGCCCGCGCCAGCGCAGCGAAATCGGGGAAGCGCTCGACGAATGCTTCGAACTTCGGCACGACGCGTTCGACTTGTGTCTGAGCGAGCATGAACTCGCTGACGAGCGTGCGGTACTGGCTGCGCAGCACGCGCCAGGGCAGCTCCGCGCGGCCGTACTTCCGGTACCAGCGCAGGAGCCGCCCTTGCAAGAGGCTGCCGGTCGGGGTGCTCGCCATCGCTGCCTCCGCTTCGCTGCCCGTGTGGGGAACGCTCCCCTTTGCGCGAAGCCATAGGTATGAGCAACGAACGTACCTTCGACGCCGTCGTGATCGGGGCGGGCCCCGGCGGCTACCACGTCGCCATCCGGCTCGGTCAGCTGGGCAAGAAAGTTATCTGCATCGACCGTGACGAGGTGGGGGGCGTGTGCCTGAATTGGGGATGCATTCCCACGAAAGCGCTGCTGCACGTGGGCGAAGTGATTCGCCACATCGAGCACGCCGACGCGCTGGGACTTACCGTCGCGAAACCCCAAGTCGCGCGCGAAGGCGTCGTCAAGTTCAAGGGCGACGTCGTTGCCGCCAACGTCGGCGGGGTGAAGACGCTCTTCAAAGCCAACGGCGTCGAATCCGTGCGCGGGCAAGCATCCTTCAAATCGCCGACCGAGATCGTCGTAAAGCGCGACGACGGCAGCAGCGAAACGCTCAAGACGCAGTACGTGGTGATCGCGACGGGCTCGGCTCCGGTCGACGTCAAAGCGTGGCCGCGCGACGGCAAGACGATCATCAACTCCGACGATGCCGTGAAACTCGAGCGCATCCCCAAGAAGCTGCTGGTGATCGGCGGCGGCGTGATCGGTTTGGAGTTCGCGACGGTCTATCGCCGCCTGGGAGCCGACGTGCTCGTCGTCGAGATGATGCCGCAGATTCTCACCGGCACCGATCTCGAGATCGGCAAGACCCTCGGACGGATTCTCAAAAAGCAGGGCGTCGAGATCATGCTCGGCACGAAGGTCGTATCGCTGGAGCGCAAAGGCGATACCGTGCGCGCAACGTTTAACGGTGAGGGCACGAGCGGCAAGGACGAAACGCGCGAGTTCGACATGGCGCTGGTCGCCGTCGGACGCCGCCCCGTTACCGACGGACTCGACCTCGCCGCCGCGGGACTCGCCGCCGACGAGCGCGGTTTCATCTCGACCGATCAGCAGCAGCGCACGAAGGTTGCCAACGTCTTCGCCATCGGCGACGTCACCGGCCAGCCGCTGCTCGCGCACCGCGCGATGAAGCAAGGCGTGATCGCGGCGGAAGTCATCTCCGGCGACAAGTCGGCGGCCTTCGATCCCGTCGCCGTGCCGAATTGCGTTTACACCGATCCCGAGGTCGCGACCGTCGGTCTCTCAGAGGAAGAGGCAAAGGCTGCCGGCTACGAGGTGCGCATCGGCAAGTTCCCACTGGCCGCCAGCGGCCGCGCGCGCACGATGAACGAGAGCGACGGCCTGCTCAAGCTCGTCGCGGATGCGAAGACCGATCTGCTGCTGGGCATGCACATCGTCGCGCCGCAAGCCGAATCGCTCATCGGCGAAGGCGTGATCGCGCTGGAGATGGGCGCGACGCTCGAAGACGTCGGCCTCTCGGTCCACCCGCATCCGACGCTGACCGAGGGCTTGATGGATGCCGCCGAGGCCGCGCACGGCAAGGCCATCCACATCATCAATCCCAAGCCGAAGACCCCGGTGGCGTCTTCGCGCTGAACGGCGAGATGAGCGCCGCGCGACTGCTCGATCTGGGCGCGCGCCCGTATCGCGAGGTGTGGGCGCTGCAGCGGCAATTGCATGAAGCAGTCGCGGCAGGGCGCGAGCCCGATACGTGGATCGTCGTCGAGCATGGCCCGGTCGTTACCCTGGGGCGGCAAGCGCGGCGAGAGAATCTGCTGCTCTCGCCAGAGGCATTCGCG
This sequence comes from Candidatus Cybelea sp., assembly GCA_035939175.1. GTDB lineage: Bacteria > Vulcanimicrobiota > Vulcanimicrobiia > Vulcanimicrobiales > Vulcanimicrobiaceae > Cybelea. The sequence continues at coordinate 52,623 of DASZGC010000083.1, forward strand.
CGCCGCGGGGTCGACGTCGTCGACGTCGAGCGCGGCGGCGACGTGACGTACCATGGCCCGGGGCAGCTCGTGGTGTATCCAATCCGCCGGCTCGCGCGGTTTCGGGAAGTAGTGCCACTGGTACGATCGTTGGAGGGCGCGGTTATCGCCTGCTGCGGGCGCTTCGGCATTGCCGGGGAGCGCTGGGGGGAGCACGCCGGCGTTTGGGTCGGAGAGGATCAGATCTGCGCGATCGGACTAGCGGTCAAGCGCATGGTCTCGATGCACGGCCTCGCGCTCAACGTCTCCACCTCGCTCGATTACGACCGTTTGATCAACCCCTGCGGTTTGACCGGTCGCGGGATTACGTCGATCTCCGCGCAGAGCGGGCGGCCGGTTTCGCTGGAAGAGACGAAGCGCGTGCTGCTCGAGGAGCTGGCTCGTGAGTTCGAGGTTTCGTTTTACGCAGAATCGCAGGTCGCATGATCGAGGTCGACCTTACTTCGTCCTTCGACCGCGCTGGGGATGACCGGACTGCGCGCAAGCCTTCGTGGTTGCGGGTTTCTTTGCCGAGTGGGCCTGATTACGAGCGGGTGAAGGCGCGCGTTAAGGAGCTGGCGCTGCATACGGTTTGTAAAGAGGCGGCCTGCCCGAATATGGCGGAGTGCTGGGGCGCGGGCACGGCGACGATCATGATCCTCGGCGATCTCTGCACGCGCGGCTGCCGCTTCTGCAACGTCAAAACCGGAAATCCGCGTGGCGCCGTCGATTGGATGGAGCCGCTGCGCGTAGCCGACGCGGTGCGCGACCTGGGCTGGAAGTATCTGGTGGTGACGGCGGTCGATCGCGACGACCTTCCCGACGGCGGCGCGTTGATCTTCGCTAATACCGTGCGCGCAATTCACGAGCGGGTGCCGGGGGCGCGAGTCGAGATCCTCAGCGGCGATTACCGCGGCGACCTGAGAGCCGTCGACATCGTGGTAGACGCCAAGCCCGACGTCTTCGCGCACAACCTCGAAACCGTACGCCGCCTCACGCCACGCGTGCGCGACAAGCGTGCCGGCTACGACCAGTCGCTCGCGGTTCTGGCGCACGTCAAACGCCGCGCGCCGCAGCGTTATACCAAGACGTCGATCATGATCGGCCTCGGCGAGACCGCGGCGGAGATCGAGACGGCGATGGACGACGCGCGCGCCGTAGGCGTCGACATCTTCACCATCGGCCAGTACCTGCGGCCCTCCAAGAAACATCTCCCCGTCGTCGAGTTCGTGACGCCGGAGCGCTTCAAGCAACTGGGCGACCTCGGGGCCGCGAAAGGGTTCCATCAAGTCGTCTCGAGCCCGCTCTCGCGCAGTTCGTATCACGCAGAACAAGCTTTCTAAAAAGCGGCCGGCCAGCGCAACCGCCCCTGCTTCCCCTCTGTTGGTACGGCTAGCGTGACGAAGGCATTTCTCACTCGACCGGTCCTGGCGACGGTCTGCTCCCTGATCATCCTCATCGGCGGCCTGGTGGTCATGCCGACCCTGCCCCTCGCCCAGTATCCGCAGATCGCGCCGCCGGTCGTCACGATCAGCGCGACGTACGTCGGCGCGGCGCCCGAGGCCGTGGAGGCCCAGGTCACGACGCCGCTCGAGCAGGCCGTCAACACGGTGCAGGGCCTGCGCTACATCAGCTCGACGAGCGCCCAGGGCGTCTCGACGATCACCTGCACGTTCACGCTCGAGACCAACCTCGACATCGCCGCTGCCGACGTGCAGAACGCCGTGCAGTCGGCCATTGGCCAGCTCCCGGCGACGGTGCAGCAAGTCGGCGTTCAGGTCACCAAGAACTCGGGCTCGTTCGTGATGGGCATCGCGCTCACGTCGGACAACTCGAAGTACGACACGCTCTTCTTGAGCAACTACGCGCAGCTCAACATCGTCAACGATCTGTCGCGCGTGGCCGGCGTCTCGCAGGTGCGGATATTCGGCCAGCGACAGTACGCGATGCGCATCTGGATCAATCCATCGAAGCTCGCCTCGCAGGGGCTCGACGCAGGCGACGTGGTTACCGCTCTGCAGGAGCAGAACGCCGAGATCGCCAGCGGCAGCATCGGCGCAACGCCCGAATCGAAGAACCAGCCCTACACCTACACCGTCAACGCGCTGACCCAGCTCTCCTCGCCCGACCAATTCGCCAACATCATCCTACGCGCCAACCCCAACGGCGGCTTCACGCGTTTGGGCGACGTGGCGCGAGTGGAGCTCGGTGCGCAGGATTACAGCACCGCGCTGCGCTTCAACGGCAACGGACAGGTCGTCGGCATGGGCGTGCTGCAGTATCCGACGGCCAACGCGCTGCAGGTCTCCAAGGGCGTGCTGACCGAGATGGAGCAGCTCTCCAAGTCGTTCCCGCCCGGCATCCACTATACGGTCGCCTTCAACACCACCGACTTCGTGGCCGAATCGGTCCGCGAGGTCGTGATCACGCTGCTGCTCTCGATCGTGCTCGTGGTGCTGGTGATCTTCATCTTCTTACAGAACCCGAAGTCGACCCTGATTCCGGCGGCGACGATTCCCGTCTCCCTGATCGGCACGTTCTTCGTGATGAAGATCTTCGGTTTCACGATCAACACGATCACGCTCTTCGGCTTGACACTGGCGACGGGGCTGGTCGTCGACGATGCCATCGTCGTGATCGAGAACATCGCGCGCCACATCGAGCTGAACAAGGGCAGGCAGAGCGGCGTTGCCAGCGCGGCGCAGGCGATGCGCGAGATCCAGAGCGCGGTCGTGGCGTCGTCGCTCGTGCTGCTGGCCGTCTTCATTCCTGTCGCATTCTTTCCGGGAACCACGGGTCAGCTCTACAAGCAGTTCGCGCTGACGATCGCCGCCGCCATCACGATCTCGCTCTTCCAAGCGCTGACGCTGGCGCCGGTGATGTCGGCGCGCCTGCTCACCGGCGAGGTGGAGTCGAAGTTCATCTTCTTCCGCTGGTTCAACGCCGGCCTCGCGCGCTTCCGCCGCTGGTACTCCGCGGAGCTGCCGCGCGCGTTTCGCTACCGCTGGCTGGTGACCGCGATTTTCGCGATCGCGCTGCTGCTCACGGCGGTGATGTTCGTCCGCACGCCCACGTCGTTCATTCCAGCAGAAGATCAAGGCTATTTCATCGTCCTGGTGCAGGCGCCGGAGGGCACCTCGCTTTCGGGCGAGCAAGCGATCTCGGAGAAAGCCGAGGCGATCATCCGCAGCCAGCCGCAGGTGCGCTACATGTTCGACATCGGCGGCTTCAGCTTCACCGGGGCTGCGCCCAACCGCGGCTTGATGTTCTGCCTGCTCAAACCGTGGGGCGAGCGCAAGGGTCCCGACGACGGCATCGACGCGGTGATCGGGCGCATCAACTACGCATTCTTCAAGACGGTCCCGCAGGCGCAGATCTTCGCCCTCAACCCGCCTGCGATCAACGGCGTCGGCAGCTTCGGCGGCTTCCAGTTCGAGCTGGAGGACCGCGCCAACCTCGGCCTGCCCGTGCTCATGAAAACGGCCTTCGGAATCATGGGCGCCGCGGCGCAGGATCCGCGGCTGATGAACGTCTTCACGCAGTTCCGCATCAACTCGCCGCAGATTCAGATGGATATCGATCGCAACAAGGCCAAAGCGATCGGCGTCTCCCTCACCGACATTTTCGACACGCTCGAGGTCGATCTCGCCTCGCTCTACGTCAACAACTTCACCTACCTCAACCGTTCGTGGCAGGTCAACGTACAGGCCGAGGAACCGTACCGCAACCGCGTCTCGTCGCTGCAGAACTTGTACGTCAGCTCGGGATCCGCCGCCAACAACATTCCCACGGGCACCAATCCCTTCGCGACGGCGCCGCCGGGCTCGGCCACCACGTCGACGAACGCCACCGGCACCGTGATGACGCCATTAGGCGCCCTGGTAAAGATCCAGCAAGTACAGGCCGCCCCCGTGATTACGCACTACAATCTCTATCGCAACGTCGAGCTCAACGGCAACAACGCGCCGGGGCACGGTTCGGGCGAGGCGATCGAAGCGATGAGCGACATCGCCAACAAAGTGATGCCGGCCGGAATGAACTTCGAGTGGTCCGGATTGCAGCTCGACGAGATCGCCGCCGGAAGTTTGAGCACGATCATCTTTGCGCTGGGTCTCGTGTTCGTCTTCCTCGTGCTCTCGGCGCAGTACGAAAGCTTCATCGACCCGCTCATCGTGCTGCTCGCGGTGCCGGCGGCGCTCTTCGGCGCGCTCGGTTTCATGAACTTCCGTCATCTTCCGATTCCGTTCTTGTTCGATCCGAATCTCGCGCAGGATGCCTACGCACAGGTGGGTTACGTGATGCTCATTGGCCTGGCGAGCAAGAGCGCAATTCTAATCGTCGAATTCGCCAACCAGCAGCTTCACGAAGGCGCGAGCGTGGTGCAGGCGGCGCTGCGCGCGGCCCAGACGCGGCTTCGTCCCATTCTGATGACTTCAATCGCTTTCGTGATCGCCGTGCTGCCGTTAGTCTTTGCCACCGGTGCGGGGAGCGCGGCGCGTCACTCGCTGGGAACGGTCGTTTTCGGCGGCATGCTGGTGTCGACTTTCCTCAATCTTGCGATCACTCCGGTGCTCTACGTCATCATTAAATCGCTGGAACTGCGCGGAAAACCGAGCCGACGCAATGGCCGCTCGGACGGCGAAAGCGAAGAAAAGGATTTGCAATCCTTTAGCCCAACCTCCGTTTAACGCCCGATAAGAATAAAAATAACTGCCGTTATCGGGCACTCTTCGGGGAGTTGCTTGCATGCTGGGTCGTTCGTTTGGGAGAGTCGTTTCCGCGGTCGTCGCGCTCGCGGTCGCGGGCATCGCGTCGCCGGTTCTCGCCGACGGAACCGCGGAAGTGTATCAGCAATCGATTCTTCCCGGCGCGAACGCCGGCATCAAGAACTTCCTCGATCAAGAGCAGCAAAAGCGCGAGCAGACGCGGCGTCAAGCCCAAGCGGGCGGTAACTCCAACATCGCGCAAGTGCCGCCGGTTCCGCAGCAAAAGGTCGGTCCCGTCATCGCGCTCCCAGGCGGATTGACGTATACGGTCGACTTCACGGCAGCACAACCGTATGGCGACATCGGTACCTACGGGCGCAGCCAGGGATGGCTGATGGGCGGCATGGACGCCTCGGTGGGATACGGCTTCAACTGGTCGACGCGCCTGGTCGCGAGCATGTTCCAGCTGCAGCACTGGCCGGAGGGTTTCAACAGCGGCACCGCGCCGGTGTATCTGGCCGGTTTCCGCAATCCCGTCGGCTGCGCCGATCTCACCGGCGGCAACGCGTGTGGCCCGGGAGCCGGACGCAACATCAACGTCGCCACGAAAGATACTTTCGGCGTCTTCATGCTCGAAAAACTCTTCACGATCAACTCCGATAAGCTGCCCGGGCCGGTGCCGATCGTCATCTCTCCGACGTACGTCGCGCGCGGCGGTCTCATCGCGTTCGCTCCCGGCCACAACGACGTCGTGCCCTTCACCTACGACCTGCCCGACGGGCCCGTCGAGAACATCCCGGTGCGCACGGCCCAATACTACGCGGTCGCGATCACGCTGCCGTTTCTCAAAACGCCGAAGATGTTCGGCACCTTCACGGTAGCTCCGCAATGGCTGGTGCACACGGCGGGCGCCAACTCCGGCAACTCGATGCAGTTGCCGCAGATACTCTATCTCGAGTACACGCCGACTCACGGAACCACGTTTTTCTTCGAGCCGCAGAGCGCGCGCGACTATCTGCCGACCGATCCGTACCCCGAGCACCTCTACGCGTACTTCTTGGGCGTGCAGCAGCGAATCTCGAGGTACGGTTTCGTGGAGGCCGTGATCAACAGCGGCAGCCCGACCAACCTCGGGGTCGACGGCGTGACCGGCATCAAGTGCCTGACGGTGCAGCAGGCGATCAACAACGCGTGCGGCTTGGCGATCGGCGGTCTGAAGGCGACGCAACTGCAACTGAGTTTCGGCATCGGCACGCCGACCTATTTCCCGTTGTAAGTGAGGCGCATAGCGATGAAGATTTCACGGATTCGAACGTTAACGGCATTCGCGGCTCTCGCCGCACTCTGCGCCTGCGGCGGAGGCGGCGGTGCGATCCCGGGCCCGATCTCGGGCAACGTGCCGGCGCGCGAACGCGTGCACGACGCCGGCTCGATTCTCTCGAGCATCGTCGGCGTCGGCGACAGCTTGACGGCCGGTTATCAGTCCGACGGTTTCCTCGGCGAAACCGGCGTTCACGCGGTGGTCGGCAGCCAAACCTATCCGGTTCCCCCAAATCAGGTCACCGGATGGTGGGCCGACCTCTACGAACAGGCCTCCGGCAAACCGCTCGACGAGGCGATCTCGCAGATGTTCGATCCGTCGACGAGCCCGCTGCCGCTCATCGCCGGGCCGGGGCTGAACAATCAAATCATCTCGGCGCCGGGTACCGGCTTCCCGATCGCCGAGCAGAAGAGCGGCGACGTCTGCACCGACAACAACGACTTCAACGAAGACGCCTACCGCTTGAGCGGGCTTTCGCGTGTGCGCCTCGATCCGGCGTCGCCAAACATTCGCGACGTCGGCATTCCCGGGCTCACGCTCCACGAAGCGCTCACGCTGCACCAACCGCAGACGAACACGTGCAAGGAACTGCCGGGCATTCCCGGACTGCTGAGCGTGGTCGTCGCCGACGAGAGCGGCACGTTCTGGCCCGTGCTCGGAAACTTCACCAAGCTCGGTTACAACCTCACCGACGTCAACGCGGCCGCGTCGCGCCACCCCACGCTGGCGACGGTCTGGCTCGGCGCCAACGACGTGCTCAAGTACATGGGAAGCGGCGGCCGCTTCGTCGGCGGCGATCGCAACGCGTCGCAGGCCGCAAGCGACCTGCGCGCGAGCATCTCGGCGATGCAGCGTGCCGGCGCCAAGGTCGTCGTCGCAAACCTGCCGGATATTCTGCAGGCGGGGTACTTCGAGCGGGTCACCGTGCCCACGACGAAAAAGCTGTGTCAGTTCCACTCGTACGTGATGTGTCTCTTCAGCCTTGCCGGTACGCCGCAGTTCGCGCTGCAGGAGATCGTCAAGAAGTACAAGCTTGCGGCGCCGGGCTGCGTTCCCGCCTCGACGACCAAGCCGTGCGGCTACCTCACGCTGCCTGGCGTGATCGCCGTCATCCAGGTGTTCGGCTACACGGGCAAGGTTCCAAATCTCGATTGCAACGTGCCCGCGCCCGGCTGCAAGGGCGCACCCGGCAACGGCCTGGGCCAGAACTACATCACGCCGGAGTTCGCGGGGAAGGTGCAGGCGCTCAACACGGCCATCAATCAAGGCATCGACGACGCCGCGAACGGCGCGCACGTGCCGCTCGTCGACGTGCACGCAATCTTCGCCGGGCTGGCGAGCGCCAATCCTGCGAATCCGTACTTCGCGCTGGCGGCATCGATCAATCCGAAGGGTCCCTGCTGCACGCTAGGCTACCTTTACGGCATCACCAGCTTCGACGGGCTGCACCCCTCCAATACCGGCTACGCGCTCATCGCGTACGAGTTCATCAACGCGATCAACAAAACGTACGGCACGAAAATTCCGCAGATCGACGTGACCGCCGTGTACGACGGCAGCCGCTGTAGCACGAAGAAATACTGCTTCCACGACCCGTACGCTCCGCCGTACGACTTGCGACCACTCTAAGGAACATCGAACGCCGGTGCTGACCTGGCTGCGCGAACTCGCGGAGACGGTCGGCACCTTCGATCGCTCGGCACTCGAGCCGGGCTACGCGTTGCGCTGCACCGTTGGCGTCGCCATTCCGCTGGTCGTCGCCGCGCTGCTCGGGCAACCGGCTCTCGGCGTCGCGGCCGCGGTCGGCGCCTTCATTACGGGCTTCACTTCGCTGCAGGGCGTCTATCGCACGCGATTGCAGGCCATATTGATCGCTGCGCTGGGAATGGCACTGACGAGTTTTATCGGCGCACTGGCGGCGCATTCGACTCCCGGCATCGTCGCGGCGACGGCGGTTGCCGGGTACGCGTGCGGCACGATCGGGCAGATCGGGCCCGCGGCTGCGACGGTCGCGCTCAACTCATTCGTGGCCTTCGTCTTGTTTTCGAGCCAAGCGCTGGCACCGGAGCCGGCGCTGGTGCAGTCGGGGCTCGTGCTTGGCGGCGGACTGATCCAGGCGCTTCTGCTGCTGATCGTCTGGCCCACCGCGCATCTCGATGCGGAACGAACGGCGCTCGCCGACGTGTACGCAAATCTCGCCGCGTACGCGCGTCAGGTTTCGGCCGGATCGCCGGCGCTTCCGCCGATCACGCCCTTTGCCACCGCGCGACAGATTCTCGCCGATCCGCAGCCCTTCGCGCGGTCGGCGGAGCGCGCGCGAGCGGAACGGCTGCTCGAGGATTCGGAACTGATTCGCACGCGCCTGGGAGCCCTCGCCACCGCGCACGGGGTACCGCCGGAGATCGCCGGCCAACTCGATCTGATCGCGGCGATGCTTCGGGGCGAGCGGAAAGCCGACGACGTCGACCTGCCCGCCGAGGCCGGCGGCCCAGCCGATCTAGGCGCACACCTGCGCGACGCCCTGCTTGCAGCGGCGGTGATGTCGAGTGGACGGCTTCCCAACGTGCACCTGCTCTCCAAACCGCGCCCCGGCCCGTACGTGGAAAATCGCATCTCGTGGTTTAGCCGCGAATCGTTGCGATTCTCGCTCGTGCTGACCGTCGCGATGGTGTTGGCGCGCCACTTTTCGGCGGATCGCGGCTATTGGATTCCGATGACGGCGGCACTGGTGCTCAAACCGGATTTTCAAGCGACGTTCGTGCGCGGCGCCGGTCGCATCGCGGGGACGCTCCTCGGCGCGGTAGTCGCCAGCGCGGCGTTGGTGGTGCTGCGCGGGAATGGCGCGCTCGAGATCGGCGGCGTGCTGCTGGCGGCGGCCGTAGCCTATCTCACGTTCAATCCAAACTACGCGCTGTTCACCGTCGCGATCACGTCGTTCGTGGTGCTGGTGCTGAGCATGCGCGGCCTGCCAGGCACGACCACGATCGACGTGCGCGTGCTCGACACGCTCGGCGGCGGGGCTCTGGCGATGATCGGCTACCTCGTGATGCCGACATGGGAGCGCAAGCGAACGCGGGCGCTGCTCGCGGACCTGCTCGACGCGCAGCGCGGACTCTCCGATGCGATTCTGCGCGCGTATCTTTCGCCGACGGAGCGCTCCCGCAACGCGATCGAAAGCGCGCGCACCGCGGTATGGCAGGTGCGAACGGCCGTCGAGGCGTCCATCGATCGCACGCGGCACGAACCGCATCGCCCGCACACGATCGGCGCGGCAAAGGCGCTGCGCATCCTGTCGGCGACGCAGCGTTACGCGTTGATCAACTTCGCGCTCGAAACGGCGCTCGACGAGCCTCGCCCCACGCTTACGAGAGCTGACGGCGCCTTCGCGGACGCGCTCGACGAACGGATGCACGAACTGGCGACTGCCCTGCGCGATTCGCACCACGCGCCCCCGGGCGACCGCTTGGCCTCGGCAACTGCGGCCGTTGCGGGCGACGATTTCTTCCATACGCGGCTCCGGGGCTACGCCGATGCCGCCGAGCGCGTTGCCCGCCTAGTGGGAACAGAGCGAACGTCGGTAATGGGATGACCTAGCGACCAAGCGAAGGGTAGGCGGAAAAGGTAATCGAAACGAGCAGATCGGGAGGCTGAAATGACGAGCAAAAACCTTTCGATCGCGGCTGAAGCTAGGCAACGGCGAAGCAGCTTCTCCAGGATCCGCGTGCCGCTCGCCCTCGCCGCGTGCGTGGCCGCCGCTCCGCTCGCTGCTCGAGCGCAAAACGCCGCCAATCTGCAGCCCGTCTACGCGCCCAACTTCTACACCCCGCAAATCGGCTTCTATGCCAGCTGGATCTACCCGACTGCGGGCGCTGACGTTCTCTGGGGCAATCCCGGCGACATCAACGCCAACCCGGCGGCCGGCGCTAGCGGCGCTACCGTGAGGCGAGCCGGCATGTACCTTACCTCGGGAACCAACATCGCAGAGTCTTGGTGCAACCCCAACTACTACTGGATCAACGAAGGCGCCGGGGTAGGCCCGCTCGGCGCCACCTACAAAGAGACGTTCGCGACCAAAACCAACGGCAACTGTTACATGAACGTGACCATCGGCGACGCGTTGCGCCGGAGCATTCCGAACGTGCCGGTGCCTCCCGCGCCCCCGGCTTCAACCGGATATCCGCTGCCGTCGACACACGTGCCGTACACCTTTAATGTCGCCGCGTTCGCGCACAACCTCGAAGTCGAACTCAATGCCGGACATCCGGCGCCCGTCGGCTGGCAGCTGGCCGTGCGCGACCCCGAAGGGCGCCTGGTTTTCAACCGGGGTTACGGTTCAGTCACCGGCAGCGCCTATCTGCCGGCGACCCCCATGACCCCCGGCCGGCGCTTCGACGTTGCGAGCATGAGCAAGACGATCACGGCGGTTGCCGTCATGGCGGCCTTAGAGCAGCTCGCCGCCCATAAGCCGGCGCTGGACGTGAAGCTCGATTCGTCAATCCTTCCTTATCTGCCGAGCACGTGGACTCCACATCCGCTGGACAAAGACGTGACGTTCCGCAGCTTGCTGCGGCACACGTCGGGTTTCTGTGGATCGTTCAACGGCGTGAACACGAACATCCCTGGCGGCGATGCCTATGGAGCGCTTGGGAACATGGTGGAATACGGCCCGTATCCGCCGTGCGTCGGGAAATGGGAGTACAGCGACTACAACTACGCGCTCCTTCGGGTCGTGCTGGCGTATCTCGTCGACGGTCCCCAAACGTTCCGGCCGTTCGAGACGAACGGCGCTCTCAATGCACAAATCACCGCGCTCTCTTATCGGAACTATGTGAGAAACCGCGTCTTCGACCCCTTGGGAATGCCCGGCGTCGACGACTTCTACACCGGAGCGTTGCCGGAAACGATTTACTTCGACCAAAACCGAGTGGCAATTCCCGACAATCTCAACGTCCCTGGAAGCGGCTACGATATGACCGCGGACGAACACGTTCTCACCGCCGGATCCGGAAACTGGACGATCTCCGCCTCCGAGTATAGCGCGTTCATCTCCGCCCTGTGGCGTGGAAAAATCATATCTCCTTCCAGCGTTGCGGCCATGCTCGCGCAGAACGATCCGCTATCCAATGATGTTGGAATCGGGATGTACGGAAGCCAGTTGTCCCTCGGCGGTCAGACCTATACGGACTATAACGAAAACGGCGGCGGCGGCCTTGGCGGGCCACAAGGAACGTGGATGACATTTTTCAACGGCTACACTGCGGTCATGATCTCGAACACCGCGTGGGGCCTCGGGAACGTGGGGGGTTATCAGGCACTCGAGCGCGCTTTCGTGCCCGCGCTGAAGCGCGTGTAACTCAAAGAAACCGTCGCTCCCGAAGCCGCCTCGCCGGAACCGTTTCCGTGCCATAGGCGGTCAAGCAAGGGTGCGCTGCCCGTCCCGCGGATCGTGCTTTAGGCGATGGAACGGCAGCCGATTCCCCGAACGTTTCGCTTTAATCGATTCGCTTCGAAGGAGCGTGTAGGTATGAAGAGGTTGAGTCTCGGCAAATACGCCCTCAATGGAGGCGTTGCGGCTCTATTGTTGGCGGGATGCGGAGGATCGCAGCCCATCGCCGCGCCGGTCGCGACGTCAAGCGCAACGCTAGCCGGTTACCCGACGATCGCTCCTGATAAGCATGCGAAGGCGAAGATTTTCGAGTACGTCGCCAACGCTACCGACATCGGTATTTTCGACTATCCGAAGAGCGACCGGCAAATCGGTTCGTTCGATGCCGCCGGCGGCCAAGAATGCACGAACGTCCTCTACGGGTCCGGGAAGGAGATTTTCTGGGTCGTTGCCGGCGAGGCCCAGATTACGGAGTATCAGCTTCCCAAGAAAGCAATCGAGACGCTCTCCGATTCCGTCGGTCCGCCATCTAGTTGTGCCATGGATAATACGGGCGACTTGGCAGTCGGAATCCTGACCAACGGCGATATCGACATCTTTAGGCACGCGAAGGGCTCCGGTACCGTTATGAGCAGCACGTTGGCTAAAGAGTACTTCGATGGCTACGACAACAAGGGGAATCTTTTTGCCGACGGCTTTAGCAATGGGAGTGGCTTCGAGCTCGTCGAACTCCCGAAAGGCAGCGGCACGTTCGAAACGATAACGACGAGCAACACCGTGCAGTTCCCCGGTTCCGTGCAGTGGGACGGCAAATACCTAACCGTCGCCGACCAGAGCGCGAGCGCCCTCTACCGATACACCGTCAAAGGGACGACCGCGACGTTGATGGGCACGATATCGCTCACCGGTGCCGGGGACTGCGCGCAGACCTGGATCGCTAAGAGTATCCTCTACTGCGCGGATGCGGGCAACGCTGCCACCGAAGTTTTCAATTACCCGGCCGGCGGTTCACCGATTGCAATCCTTGCGGGCAATTCCAACGCTCCCCTCGGCGTGGTGGCAGTAGAAAAGTAATCCGCGCTTCCTGCCTACGCTAGGAGCGAATCCGCGCCGAGTTGCGACCTCGCGCGAGGAACCAGGTAGGCGCAAAGAAGTAGAACAATCCAGGGCCAATGAATCTCCGGCCCCGAGTCTGCCGATTCTTTGATCTGCTTCACACGCCGGCGGTAGCGAAGTGATGCGAAGCGCGTCGGCCGCCAGGGCCCCGCGCAGCTTTGCTTTTGGTCTCCCCGACGTGGCCGTCACCTTGGGCGTATTGACGCTGCTTGCGATTGTCGCGAAAGTAGGCGCCGGCGCATTCGCGCCGTTTACGGCGAAGATCACGCCGCACGTCGACCTCGATCCGCGTAACCTTCCCTACTACGCCGCTCGGTCGACCCTCCGCATGTTCGTCGCCTTGGTGTGGTCGACGCTCTTCACGCTCGTCTACGGTTATTTCGCCGCACGTAGCAAGCGCGGCGAACGAATACTCATCCCGCTGCTTGATATCCTGCAGTCGGTGCCGGTGCTCGGCTATCTCTCCGTCATTATTACCGCATTCATTGCACTATTCCGCGGCAGCCTGCTTGGCCTCGAGTTTGCCGCTATCTTCGCCATATTCACGAGCCAAGCATGGAACATGACGTTCTCGTTCTATCAGTCGCTAAAATCCGTTCCGCACGAGCTGCAGGAAGCGGCCGCGCTCTATCGGCTATCCGGATGGCAGCGGTTCGTTCAGCTCGACGTCCCGTTTGCGACGATCGGGCTCGTGTGGAACGCCATGGTTAGCTACGGAGGCGGCTGGTTCTTTCTCGCCGCGAGCGAAGCGATTACGGTACTGAATCACAACTACACCTTACCCGGCGTGGGTTCGTACGTGGCAGCTGCCGTGGCGGCACAAGACATGAGGGCACTAGGCTGGGCAATCTTCACTATCGCGGTTGTGATCGTGCTCGTCGATCAGCTCTTCTGGCGTCCCGTCGTCGCGTGGGCCGATCGCTTTCGCTTTGAGCAAAGCGCGGCCGCGGAGGCGCCGCGCTCCTGGGTTTTCGATGTAATTCGCGCGTCAAACGTTCCCGCACTGGCGAGCCGAGCCTGGGCACCCGCTGCCGATAGCGTCGGCCGCCTCCTCTCAGCGGTCACCGAGGCCAGACTGGCCTCGCGCGCGCCGATCGCTGAGCGCAAACGCGGAGATCGACTCTTCAACGCGGCGGCAATCGGAGTGGTCGTCGTTCTGTCCGCCGCAGCCCTGCATTTCATTTTCACGACCGTGGGATTCGGAGAGGCCATCAAAGTCTTCGGACTGGGGCTAGCGACGCTGGCCCGCGTCGCCGTGCTCGTCGCATTCGCGACCATCGTGTGGACTCCGATCGGCGTCGCGATTGGCTTCAACCCGCGGCTCGCGCGCGCACTGCAACCGGTCGTTCAGTTTTTGTCGTCGTTTCCGGCGAACTTCATCTTTCCTTTTGCGACGCTCGCGTTCATCCGGCTCGGCCTGCCAATCAACTTCGGGGCGATACTATTGATGGCGCTCGGCTCGCAGTGGTACATCCTTTTTAACGCCATCGCCGGGGCGCAGAGCATCCCAACGGACCTCCGGGAGATGTGTGACGACTGCGACTTGCGGGGCTGGCGCCGATGGCGTCGGCTCATCGGCCCGGGCATCTTCGCCTCACTCGTTACCGGCGCGATCACCGCAAGCGGCGGGGCGTGGAACGCTTCGATCGTCTCGGAGGTCGTTTCTTGGGGCAACACGACACTTACCGCAACCGGACTTGGAACTTACATCACCGAAGCGACAACCGGCGGCGACTGGCCGCGGATCGTTCTTGGGGTGAGCATGATGAGCGTATTTGTGGTGGTCGTCAATCGAATAGTCTGGCGCCCGCTCTACGGCTACGCGCAGAAACGGTTTACGCAATGAACGATGAGCTGATTCGCTGCGACCGCCTCTACAAGCGGTTTCCACTTCCCGGCGGGAAGGGTGAGTTTACCGCATTGAGCGACGTTTCGCTCTCCGTGCGCAGCGGCGAAGTGCTGGCGCTGCTCGGGCGCAGCGGTAGCGGAAAGAGTACGCTCCTGCGAATAATGGCGGGGCTCATTCCGCCGAGTTCGGGAGAGGTGATCAGCGGCGGCGAGCCGGTCGCAGGCCCGAACCCCGACGTGGCAATGGTCTTCCAAACGTTTGCGCTGCTGCCGTGGCTCACCGTCCTCGAGAATGTCGAACTGGGGCTCGAGGCGCGAGGCATTCGGCGCACGAATCGCGTGCGACGCGCGCTCAACGCGGTCGACCTCGTCGGCCTCGACGGTTTCGAGGGAGCCTATCCCAGAGAACTCTCCGGCGGCATGAAGCAGCGCGTCGGCTGCGCACGCGCCTTCGCCATCGAACCGAAAGTACTCTTCATGGACGAGCCGTTCAGCGCACTCGACGTCCTGACGGCCGAGAACCTGCGCAGCGAAATCGACCAGCTCTGGAATGACGGAAACTTTCCGTCAAAGAGCATCCTGCTCGTTACGCATAACATCGAGGAGGCGGTGTTTCTGGCCGACCGCGTGATCGTTCTCGGTTCCAATCCAGGCCATCTTCGAGGCGAAGTGAAGGTCGAACTCTCGCGTCCACATAACCGCTCCGACGCGCGCTTTGCAGAGATCGTCGACCGTCTCTATACCGTCATGACGAACCCGGGCGTCGCGATTGTCGCGTCGGACGCCGTGCCGGCAGAGCTCGCTACCACGCACAAGTCGCCGTTTGCGCAGCCGCTGCCGCACGTCCGCCCCGGCGGAATTAGTGGAATGCTCCAGCTTTTGGCCGAGCACGATGCACAAACCGAAGACGTCGCCCATCTTTCGGATCGCTTGTCGATCACTGCCGACGATCTGCTCGCGCTGCTCGAAACGGCCGTCTTTCTCGAATTTGCGGAAATCACCGACGGGGACGTCGCGCTGACTCAGGTGGGCCGCGCCTTCGCCGCATCGACCATTCAAAGTGGGAAGGAGATATTTCGCAAGCAGCTGCTGAAGTGCGTGCAGCTCTTCGGCTCGATCGTGCGTACGCTCGAAGGGAAAAAGGACGGGACGATGCGGGTCGACTTCTTCCTCGATTTGTGGGACGAATACTTCCCCGCAGCAGAAGCCCAGCGGCAGTTCGAAACGGCCGTCGACTGGGGGCGGTTTGCCGAGCTGTTCGAGTACGACTCGCTCGAAGGCGTTCTCACGCTCCACGAGTCGACGGCGGCCGCGGTGCCTCTCGGATGATCCGACTTTCGCTTCACAGCTTCAGCGAGAAGACCGTTCCGAAGTTGTTTGCGCCCCCTCCGGAGGTCGTGCCGTAGTACGTGTCGTTCGCGTTGAGGAGTCCCGCTTCCGGGTATCCACCCTCGTCCGTGCCGCCGAAGCTTAGCAACACGTTCTCCTTGCCGGACGGCGTGATCGAGAAGACCGTTCCGCAACCGAATTGGGTGCAATTTACCCCTCCGAACTCGGTAGTGCCGTACAGGGTGCCGCTGACGTTGATGAGGCCCGCAAACGGAACCTCGCCATCTCCCGAGTGGCCGAAGCTGTGGAGCACGGCTTCCTTTCCTGCCGGTGAGATCGCGAAGACGGTGCCGCAATATCGACTTGGGCTGCAGTACACTCCGCCTACCGTCGTCGTGCCGTAAAGCATACCTTTAACGTAGACGAGGCCGGTAACCGGAAATGCGCCGTCCGAGTTGCCTAAGAAGCTGTGGAGCTTCTTTTCCTTTCCGGACGGGGTTATCGCGAAGACGGTTCCCTCGTTGCGCGCGCCTCCTTCATAGGTCGTGCCGTAGAGCGTGCCGCTAACGTTCACGAGGCCGGCATGCGGATCTTCACCGTCTGCCGAACCGCCCTTGAAGCTGTACAGCACGTTCTCCGTCCCGGACGGCGTGATCGAGAAGACGATCCCATCGTCGTTTGCACCCCCGTTAGCGGTGGTGCCGTAAAGCGTGCCGTTGACGTTGATGAGGCCTGCAACCGGATATGAGCCATCCTTCGAGCGTCCGAAACTATGGAGCACTCTTTCCTTTCCAGACGGCGTTATCGAAAACACCGTGCCGTAGCCGCTTGTGCCTCCTTCCATGGTCGTGCCGTAAAGCGTGCCATTGACGCGCAGGAAGCCCGATTCCGGATATGCGCCGTCCCCCGAACCGCCGAAGCTGTGGAGCACGGTTTCCGTGCCGGAAGGCGTGACCGAAAAGACGGTCCCGTCGCCGTTCGTGCCTCCAAGAATCGTGGTGCCGTAGAGTTTGCCCTCGACCTCGAGAAGGGTCGCTTCCGGAGTCTCTCCGTCTCCCTTACTCGAGCCGGCGAAGCTGTAAAGCACGCCGTACGTAGCGTCCGGGTGCGCGCGCTCTGCCGTTTTCCCGGCAACCGCTGGGGTCGGCGGCGTGCCGCTTCCTCCGCCGCATCCTGCGGCCATTACAACGGCGACGCAAACGCTTAGGCCGTAGGGCCTAAATCGAAGGCTCTTCATCTCCAGACTCCTTGCTCCGTGAAATACTGCGGTTGCGGGTACCGTCATCATCTAAGCAAATTCTTAAGGAACTCTGAAGCGCTGACCTTGTGCGGCCATACGGTGCGATCGGCGAGAAGGGTGCGCGCGTTACGGCGTCAGCGCAAAGACGGTTCCGCAACCGGTGGCATTGTAAACGGTGCATTTAGGATGGCCGCCGCCAACGGTCGCGCCGTATAGCGTGCCGCTCACGTCGATCAAGCCGCCATAGGGCCGAGCACCGTCGGGGCTGCCGCCAAAACTGTGCAGCACCGCCTCCGAGCCAGAAGGGCTTGCACGTCGATCAATCCCCCACAGGGGACCGCGCCGCCACCGGAATTAAAACTATAGAGGAGCGTATAAACTCCGCTCGTGTTTACGCTATATACTGTCCCGCAGCCGTAGAGGAAGGCGCATCTCGAGCGCCATGTAGAGCGACTAAGCCTGACCACGGGTTTGCTCCGTCGCTGCCGCCACCGAAATCATGCAGCGTCTTCACCACGCCCGTCGAGCTTACACTGAAAACGCTCCCGCCCACGCCCCCTGTACCGGAACCATTGTCGAAGGTCGTACCGTAGAACGCGTCGCGTTCGCTGCGTCGGGCGCACGACTAAGACCCTCAGTCAACGTTGCGCGTAACAGTTGCGTCGTTGCACTACTGCTGCGCCGTGGCAGCCACGGCGACCGGGTGCGCTCCGGATCACGGCGAGTTAGGCGTAGATTCCTCGGAGCATCGAGGCTTTCACGACGCGGTCGATTGCTAACGTGTAGGCGGCGGTGCGCAGCGTCGCGTTGCGCGAGTTGGCGATCGCGCGGATCGCGTGCAGGTTGGAGAGCAGGAAGTCTTCCAGCTTCTCGTTGACTTCGGACTCCTTCCAGAAGTAGCCCATGCGATCTTGCGCCCACTCGAAATACGAGACGGTAACGCCGCCGGCGTTGGCCATGATGTCGGGAATTACTTTGATCCCCTTTTCGCGGAAGATGCGGTCGCCTTCGGGCGTCGTGGGGCCGTTGGCACCCTCGACGATGAGCTTGGCCTGCACCTTCGCCGCAATTTCCGAGGTGAACACTTTTTCGAGCGCCGCGGGAACGAGCACGTCGCATTTGCTTGCGAGCAGTTCGGCGTTGGTGATTTTCTCGCCGCCTTTGAATCCTTCGAGCGTACCGTATTTGTGCGTGTGCTCCATCGCACCGCTCACGAAGATGCCGTCTTCGTTGTAGTAGGCGCCGGTAACGTCGGAGATGCCGATCACGCGGCATCCGCGATCTTCGAAGAGTTTGGCCGCGTAACGGCCGACGTTGCCGAAACCTTGAATCGCGATCGTCGCCTGCTCCGGGCGCAGGCCCATCTCGGCCATCTCGTCGAGCGCGCAGATCGTCACGCCACGGCCCGTCGCTTCGACGCGTCCGCGAGATCCGCCGATCTCCAGCGGCTTGCCGGTAACGACGCCGGGCATATTTTGGCGGACGTGCATCGAGTAGGTGTCCATGAACCACGCCATCACTTGCGGCGTGGTGTTCACGTCGGGCGCGGGCACGTCTTTATCGGGACCGACCACTTCCACGAGCTCGGCCGCATAACGCCGCGTGATACGCTCCAGCTCGTTCTGCGAGAGCGTCGCCGGATCGCAGGTAACGCCTCCCTTGCCGCCGCCGAAGGGCAGGTCGACGACCGCGCATTTCCACGTCATCCAGAACGCCAAGGCCGTGACCTCGTCGAGGGTAACGCCCGGGTGGTAGCGGATGCCGCCCTTCGCGGGGCCGCGGGCGAAATTGTACTGCACGCGATAACCCGTGTAGACCTCGAACTCGCCGGAGTCGCGCTGGAAGGGGATCGAGAAGATGATCTGTCGCGACGGATGCGTCAGGATCCGACGCATGCCGGCGTCGAGTTCGAGCAGATCGGCCGCCTCGTTGAAGTACGCAATCGCGTCGCCGAAGACCGAGACGTCGCGTACCGAGGTTTCGCGCAAAGCAGTCGTCATGCTTTACCCTTTCCCGCTTTGCTTGCCCAGCCCCTCATCGTCAAACGTTGAACCGAAAGTTTACGACGTCGCCCTCTTGCATCACATAATCCCGCCCCTCGCTGCGGAGGCGCCCGGCAGCACGCAGCGCCTCCATCGTCGCGTACTGCACGTAATCGTCGTACGAGACGATCTCGGCCCGGATGAAGCCGCGCTCGATGTCGCTATGGATGGTCCCGGCGGCCTGCGGAGCCTTGGTGCCCCGAGCGATCGGCCAAGCCCGGGCCTCCTTCTCCCCCGCGGTCAGGAACGTCATCAGGCCCAACAGCTCGTACGTCTCGGCGGCGAGGTCGTCGAGGCCGCTGCGCTCGATGCCCAGCTCGGCTCGAAACTCGGCCGCGTCGGCCTCGGAGAGCCCGGCCAGCTCCGCCTCGACCTTGCCGCTGAGCACGATGGCCCGACCGCCCTCGGTCCCAGCGACCTCGCGCACGGTGCGCACGGCATCGGTCTCGCTACCGATCTCGTTTTCAGCAACGTTGGCCACGAAGAGTACGGGCTTGGAGGTGAGGAGGAAGGAATCGGCGGCCACCTGCGCCTCGAGCGAAGCGGGCGGGAAGCTGCGCGCAGGGCGCGCCTCCTCGAGCGCTGCCGTGAGGCGCTGTGCTGCGGCGAAATATTCGCGTAGCTTGGGATCGGCGCGGATCTCACGTTCGATCTTCGGCACTCGCTTGCGCATCGTCGCGAGATCGGCAAGCGCCAATTCGATGGCGATAATTTCGCAGTCGCGCCGCGGATCGATCGTACCTTCCACGTGCGTGATCTCGTCGTCTTCGAAACAGCGAACGACCATCGCTATGGCGTTCGTTTCGCGAATGTGGCTCAAGAATGCGTTGCCGAGGCCTTCGCCCGAACTGGCGCCGCGCACCAACCCGGCGATATCCACGAAGCGGACGGTCGCCGGGACGATGCGCGCGGCGCTCGTAAGGCGCGCCAAGACCGGCAAGCGCGCATCCGGCACGGCGACCTCTCCGACATTTGGCTCGATCGTCGCGAATGGGTAGTTCGCGGCGAGGGCCTGGGCCGACCGCGTCAGCGCGTTGAAGATCGTCGACTTTCCGACGTTCGGCAGCCCAACGATTCCACAGGAAAGTGCCATGGTCGAGGGCGCGGTTCGCTGGCCGGCAAGAAATTCCGGTGAGGGTGTCGGATAGGTCTGATATGCGCCAAATGAAGGTCGACAAGCTCGGAATCGACCTCCTGACCCACGACCCCGTCGTCATCCTCAAGGATATGGACGGGTCGCATTATCTCCCGATACTGATCGGCCCCTTCGAAGCGACGGCAATCGCGCTCGCGCTGGAAGGCGCGCCGGTGCCGCGGCCGCTCTCGCACGACCTCATGCGCAACATCCTCGAGGGTCTGGGCGCCAACCTCGAGCAGGTCGTCATCCACGACATCAAAGACTCCACCTTCTTCGCCAAGCTCATCGTCCGCACCAACGGCGAGCTGCAGGAGATCGACGCGCGTCCCTCCGACGGCATCGCGCTGGCGCTGCGCGTCCCAGCGCCAATCTTCGTCTCCGACAAGATCGTGCTCGAAGAATCGACGACGGAGAAAAAGCAAGTCAACGAAACCGACATGGCGCGCTTCAAAAAGTTCCTCGACGACCTCAAACCCTCCGACTTCAACCGCTAACCCACGACGGTCACCCATCCGATCTTGAGCGACGCTCAGCAGCGGAGCACTCGCCGGCGGCGACTCCGCTTGCGCTCGGGATGACCCCGAAGCCCGGGCGCGAACAAGGCGCGGCATGGCAAATGAGCTGCGCGCCGAGATCGGCGTTTTCGGGGGATCCGGCTTCTATTCGCTCATCGAGAACGCGCACGAGGCGTGGGTCGAGACGCCCTACGGCGCGCCCAGCGACAAGGTTGCCCTCGGCGAGATCTCCGGGCGTCGCGTCGCCTTTCTTCCGCGGCATGGCAAGGATCATCGATTTCCGCCGCAGTCGATCAACTATCTGGCGAACATGTACGCGATGAAGCAGCTCGGCGTCAAGTGGATCGTCGGGCCGACGGCATGCGGCTCGCTGCAGGAGAGCGTGAAGCCCGGCTCGATGGTCGTAGCCGACCAGATCGTCGACCGCACGACCGGTCGCAAAGATACCTTTTACGACGGCCCGATAACCACGCACGTCAGTTTCGCCGATCCGTACTGCCCCACGCTGCGGCCTATCGCGATCGACGCGCTGCGCGCGCTCGCTATCGAGACGCACGAACGCGGCACGGTCGTCGTGATCCAAGGGCCGCGCTTCTCGACGCGCAGCGAGTCGAAGTGGTTTCAAGGCCAGGGCTGGGAAGTGATCAACATGACGCAGTACCCGGAGGCCTATCTTGCGCGCGAGCTGGAGATGTGCTACGTCAACATCTCGCTGATCACCGACTACGACGTTGGGCTGGATGGCATGGCGGCAGTCTCGCATCACGAGGTGATCGAGGTCTTCCAACGCAACAACGAGCGCGTGAAGGCTGCGATCGGCCGCATCGTAGAGAACGTCCCGCGCAACGCGGACTGCTCGTGCCGCCACGCCTTGGAAGGGGCGCGTTTCTAGCCCCGATGCGCCTGCGGAAGTTCGACGTTGCGATGTACGCGAAAGCGATCCCGCTGCTGTTGCGCCATCCGACGATTTTCGTGATGCCGCTGCTGGCCGCCGTCGTCGACCTTTTGATCCAGCAGCTCTCGACCTACCTCACCGATCCGCTCGGCGGCCTGGGCTCGTTTCTCTTTACGATCGTCACCGAGTTGGTGTACGGCTTCTGCTTCGGCGTCGCGGTGATCGCCGCCAACAACGTGTGGCGGCAGCGGCGCGCGACTTTCGACGATTCCTGGGAAGAGGGGCGCCACAAGGCCGGCGGCATCCTGGTCGCGACGATCGCCTTCTACTTTTTGGTATACGCCGCGGGGTACATCGCGTCGATACTGGGCGCCGGAATCGTGGGTCTCGTCCTTCAACTCGTCGTCGCGTTTTTGCTGATCTACACCATTCCGGCTGCGGCAATCGGCGGCATGCCGGGAAATCTTGCAATAGGGGCGTCGTTTCGGGCGGTGCGGGAGAACGTGCTCGCCGCGCTCGTCCTGGCGATCGCGTTCGTGCTGCTCTTCCTCCAATTGCCGGCCTTGATCGGCAGTCGCTTCGGGGGTGGTCTAACCGTGCTGGAATACCAGCTCGTAGGCGCGGCGCTACGCGCGGTCGCGCTGGCGTATCTCGCGTTCCCGTTCGCGAAATCGTACGACGACGTCGCCTTCCGCGGCTACTGGTAGAGAGACGAACCCTCGAGACGGCTCGAGTTAGCGCCGGAGCGACGAGCCAATCGCCATGCGAACGTACTCGCCGACGAGCGCGGGCATCACGTTCGTCTGCGCGAGACGCTGCGCTTCGCCGAGCTTTCCGAGCAACGCCACCGCCTCGCTCTTGCCGATCGGCGGCAACCCCCGCAGGCGCTCCTCGTAGTCCAGCGTTAGCAGCGCGCCGTCGTTTCCCGCGGCGACGATCCAATCGCGCACCAGCATTTTGATCGTCTCGAGCCCCTCATCGAGCGTCTCGCGGTTGAGCCACGCCTCTTGAGACACTTCGCCCGCAGCGGCGTCAAAGAACCACTGTACCACTTGCCCGCGCAGCGACTCTTCTTCTCCGCTCAGCGCGGAAAGCGCGCGGGTAACGCTGCCGCCGGCAAGCGAGGCGCCGCGTGCAACGTCCCCATCGCTATAGCTCATGTGCCGCAGGATCTCGGCAACCTGCGCTTTGGCGAGCAGCGGAAAACGCAGCTCGATCGCGCGCGAGCGAATCGTCGGGAGCAACGACTCGGGCGCCTTCGTGGTAAGAAACAGCGCGACGCCTTGGGGCGGTTCTTCGAGAAACTTCAGCAGCGCGTTGGCGGCTTCGCGTGTAGCGAACTCGACGTCGCCGAGCAGCAGCACCCGCATCCCTCCGCTGTACGATTGCATGGAAAAGAGACGCACGAGATCGCGCGCCGAGAGCTCTTCGCTTTCGTGAAACCCGCGCGGGGCGTCGGGATCGCCGATCTTCAGCGTGCCTTCGTGTTCGATGAAATCCGGATGACGAGCGTTGACGGCGTTGAAGAGCGCGCACGACGCGCAGGTGCCGTCGTAGCCCAGCACGCCCTTCTTGGGGGCCAGGCAGAGCAGCGATTGCGCCAGGCGGCGCGCGAAGGTTTTCTTGCCGACGCCGGCCGGCCCGGAGAACAGGTAGGCGTGAGCGAGGCGCTGGCGCGTGAGCGCTTGGAAATAGCGCTTCGGACCGGCGGCGCCTACGACGTCGAAATGAAGTTCCACGCTTCGTCGAGGAGGCGTTGCTGCGGAAGGGTGCCGTCGAGCGTGCGGTGATGCGGCGTCTTGGCGAGTTCGAGAAAGCCTTGTCGTACGCGCTCGTGGAACGTTCCGTTCTCGCGTTCGATGCGATCGAGCATGTACGAACGCTCCTGCATGCGCTCTCGCGCCACATCGACGGGAAGGTCGAGCAGCAGCACGAGATCGGGAACGATGCCGCCGGTCGCTTCATCGCATAGGCGCACGAGTTTCGGCAGATCGACGCCCCGGCCGTAGCCTTGGTAGGCGATCGTCGAATCGGTGAAGCGATCGCAGAGCACGAACTGACCCGCGGCCAACCCGGGACGAATTACCTCGGCGACGTGCTGCGCGCGCGCCGCGTTGACCAGCATCGTCTCCGCCACGGGATCGATATTGAGGGTGCGGTCGAGAAAGATCGTACGGATCGCCTCCCCGGTGGCCGTTCCGCCGGGCTCGCGCGTGACGACCACGTCGCGCCCGTTCAAGCGCAGGCGCTCGACGAGGTTGCGCAGCAGCGTCGACTTGCCGCTGCCCTCAATCCCCTCGATAACTACGAACACGCCGTCACCCCGCTGTCACCCGCTTCTCTGACAACGAAGACTCATGGGTTGCTCACGCTATCCATTCGGACTGCGCTGCGGATGACGACGGTGCTAGGCTTCGGCAAGCTTGTAGATGCGGACTCGGCGGTTCGGTTCGAGGCCGGTGCTGCGCGACTGCAGGCGATAGCGTTCGGCGAGCTGATGCTGCATGCGCCGCACGTACGACGTTTGGGGCGACAGTTCGATGGCTTGGCTCGTGAGCAGCACTTGATAGACAGCCTCTTCCGCTTCGCGCAGCGCGATCTCTTCGTTGTCGATCGAGCCAAGGTTGAAGACGTCGCGCAAGGCCGCTTGGATCTGCGTCGTGGTGTTGGTTTTGATCGAATAGATCGGCACGTTGTCCGACGCGATCTGCTTGAGCTTGGGCTGCTCCTTGCGCTCCAGCGTTTTGAGCGTGAGCACGACGTCGGCGTCGTCCCAGTTGCGGGCGATCGAAGCGTTCACGCGCAGGTTGGCGATCGCGCGCTCGATCTTGTTGCGCGAGACCCCGTAAGGAAAGATCGAGAGCGGGCGGTCGCGCTCTTCGCCCTCGTGGTCGTGATGGTCGTAGGCTTCGCTCAGGCGGGGCATCGACTCGGTGTCGGCCTCTTGAACGACCGTCACCTCGCCGCTGGCCGTGCGCTGGCGGATCTCGGGTTGCGGCTGGTAGCCGCGCAGCAACGCGTCGATCACCTCGGCGACGTTTTTGTGGATCGCCAGACGGTCGCGGTCGTGAATCTCGATCACCACGTCGAACGTGGGGGGCGCCTTGCGCTCGAGCACGGTCTTGCGCGTGCCGCGCCGGCGCGCTTCCTCGTCGGAGAGCGTCACCGCGCTGATGCCGCCGACGAGATCGGAGAGCGTCGGGTTCATCAAAAGGTTCTGCAGCGTCTGGCCGTGAGCCGTGCCGATGAGCGTCACGCCGCGCTCGGCGATCGTGCGGGCCGCGGCGGCTTCGGCCTCGGTGCCGATTTCGTCGATCACCACCACCTCGGGCATGTGGTTCTCCACCGCCTCGATCATCACGGCGTGCTGAAGTGCCGGATCGGCCACCTGCATGCGCCGGGCCAACCCGATGCCCGGATGGGGAATGTCGCTGTCGCCGGCGATCTCGTTGGAAGTGTCGACGATCACGACGCGCTTGCGCTCTTCCGAAAGCACGCGCGCGCACTCGCGCAGCATCGTCGTCTTGCCGACGCCAGGCTTGCCCAGAAGGCACATCGACTTGCCGCCGCGCAGCACGTCGAGCAGGATGTCGATCGTGCCGTAGACCGCGCGTCCGGCGCGGCACGTGAGCCCGACGATCTTTCCCGTACGATTACGAATCGCGCTGATGCGGTGGAGGGTCTGCTCGATGCCCGCGCGATTGTCGGCGCCAAAGGGCGAGATGCGCGAGCAGACGTGCGCGATGTCTTCGTGACTCACCGCAACGTCGGTGAGATAGATAAAGTCGCTTTCGAATCGCGCCTCCGGCGGCCGGCCCAAATCGAGCACGACCTCGATGATGTCCTCGAGGTTACGAAGCCGTACGAGCGCCTGCCGGATGGTTAGCGGGAAGATGTCGAGGAGTTGGGAGAGCTCCCAACTCGGCGAAACCGAATGAACTCTGACCGCCACTTGCGAGGGCCGTTGGCCGGGCGAGCCGGTCACTCC
The DNA here is from genome assembly GCA_035939175.1 of Candidatus Cybelea sp. GTDB lineage: Bacteria > Vulcanimicrobiota > Vulcanimicrobiia > Vulcanimicrobiales > Vulcanimicrobiaceae > Cybelea. The sequence continues at coordinate 78,165 of DASZGC010000083.1, forward strand.
TTCACTACGCGGATGATTCTCAGCTCGTCGTCTTCCGGCCCCTGAATTCTTACGCCGGCCTTCAGCTCGAGCCGGAGATAGTCGACGATTTCTTGCGTGATCTCTTCGCCCGGCGCGATCACCGGGATGCCGGGCGGATACGGCGTCAGCGTTTCGGCGCAGATGCGCCGCACCGACTCTTTGAACTTCACGAACTCCGCCGGCGCTAAGAATGCCTCGCGCGGCAGCATGCGCATCGGGGGAACCGCGGGAAGGCGGAAGGTGCCGCGTCGCAGCCGCTCCTCCAGGATGCCCGAGGGCGCGAACATGTCGATGGGCCGGTCGTCGCGCGCCAGCTCTTCGAAGGCGAAGATGAGGCGTTCGGCGGCGTCGCGGGTCGTGCCGATCGTAAAGAGCGCCACGACGTTGAAGAGGTCGGCCAGCTCTACCTGAATGTTGTAACGCCGCCGCAGAATGGCCGATGCCTCGTAGCCGGTGTATCCCAGGCCTTTGACGGTTACCGCGATCTTGGTCGGATCGAGGTCGAAGACGCCGTTCTTTCCCACAATCTCCTCGCCGAAGCAGTAGATGCCGTCGATGCGATTGAGCCGCGCGCGCGTTTCCTGGGCCAACTCGATCGTGCGCGAGAGCAGCGCCTCACCTTCGGTGGCCATCTGTTTGCGGGCCACGTCGAGCGACGCGACCATCGGCAGATTCGGTGACGTGGAGAGGAACATCTTGAGCACGCCTTTGAGGCGGTCCAAGCGCACGCGCTCGCCCTTCTGATGCAGCATCGCGCATTGCGAGAACGAGGAGAGCATCTTGTGCGTGGAGTTGATGCAGAGATCGGCGCCGGCAGCGGTAGCCGAGAGCGGCAGCGCCGGGTGGAAGTGGAAGTGTGGTCCCCAGGCCTCGTCGATCAGCAGCAGTTTTCCGGCATCGTGCACGAGGCGCTCGATGCTCGCCAAGTCGGCGGCGACGCCGTAGTACGTGGGCGAGACGAGGTAGACCGCCGCGAGGTCGGGATGGCGCGCAAGCGTCGCGGCGACGGTCTGCGGGGTGACGCAGTGATCGACGCGCAGCTCCTCGTCGACCTCCGGCGGCATGTAGACCGGCTCGGCGCCGCTCATCACCAAGCCGCCCAGCATCGACTTGTGCGAGTTGCGCGGCACCGCGATCTTGTCGCCGGGATTCACGGCGGTCATCATCATGCACTGGTTGCCGCTGGTCGAGCCGTTGATTAAAAAGAAGGTGTTGTCGGCGCCGTAGGCCTCCGCGGCCAGCTCCTGCGCTTCTTTGATCGCCTCGGTGGGCTGCAGCAGGTCGTCGATGCCGGGCATCGGCGTAAGGTCGATCGCGCAGATGTTCTCGCCGACGAACTCGCGGAATGCCAGGTCCATGCCGACGCCCTGGACGTGCCCCGGCGTGTGAAACGGCAGTACGCCCGCGTCGACGTAGTCGAGCAGCGCTTGAAAGTACGGCGCACGATTCTGATCCAAGGCGTTGCGGGTCTTAGGCGAGGACTTCGAAGCCGAGGCGCTCCAGCATCGCGAAATCGTCGGCGTCGCCGCGCCCATCCGTTGTGAGATAGTTGCCAAGCACGATGCCGCTCGCGCCGCTGCGCATCCCGAGATCCTGCAGCGCGCGCAGCGTCACCTCGCGGCCACCGGCGAAGCGCACCAGCGCGTACGGAAGCGCGAGCCTCGCCATCGCCGTGAAACGCAGCGCTTCGATGGGATCGAGCAACGGACGATTGCCGAACGGCGTGCCCGGACGCGGGTTGAGAAAGTTGACCGGCACCTCGTGCGGTGCGAGTTCCTGAAGCGCGGTGAGAAACGCGATCCGGTCGGCGACCTCCTCGCCCATCCCCACGATCCCGCCGCAGCACAGCTCCAGCCCCTGGCGCTTGACGAGCTTGCACGTATTCCAGCGCTCGTCATAGGTGTGCGTGGTGCAGACCTGGGGGAAGTAGCGCCGCGACGTTTCGAGGTTGTGGTTGACCTTGTCGACGCCGGCCGCGGCCAGCCTCGCGATCTGCGCCTCGTTGAGAATGCCCAGCGAGACGGCGACGGTGAGCGGCAGCTCGCGCTTGATCTGCACGACCGCTTCGCAGACGCGCTCCAACAGTCGCTCCGACGGCCCGCGAACGGCGACGACGATGCAGAACTCGCCGGCGCCGCGCTCGTGCGCTTCGCGCGCCGCGTCGACAAACTCGGCCACTGCCGAGAGGCGCTCGGGCTCGACGCCGGTCGCGTAGCGCGCGCTTTGCGAGCAGAAGTTGCAGTCTTCGGAGCAGCCCCCGCGCTTCGCGTTATAGAGCACCTCGACGGCAATCGAATCGCCGCAGTACTGCGTGCGCACCTCGTCGGCGAGCGCGAGCAACTCGGGCACGCGCTCCGCCGGCAGCGCCGCCAACTCGGCGAGCAGCCCGGCATCTGCGGGCTGACGCCGGTCGAGCACGGCCGTCCGGGCTCTTTGAATCGTCGAATCCGTCATCTCTTTTGTTTGTCGTTCACCAAGGGTTTGAAAAGCTTTGCCCCGGCCTCCACGGATCGCTCCTCGTCCGGCGCAAACGGCAGGATGCCCAAGAGCCGCACGTTTTCCTGCAGCACGCGCGTTACGTCGGCGCGATACTCATCGCTGGTGGGGCGCCAGCGCTCCACCAGAACCGCGCCGGCAACGCAAAGGTTGAGCTGGCGGCAGAGTGCGAGCGTGAGCAGCGTGTGGTTGAGGCAGCCCAGCCGCAAGCCGACGGCGAGCACGGCCTCCAGGTTCGCCAGCGCAGCGACGTCGCCGAGGTGCTCGCGTGCATTGAGCGGCGACGCGATGCCTCCGGCGCCTTCGGCGACCAGCGCTCCATCGAGCTCGTCGACCTGCGCCGCGAGGTCGCGCGCGCGCGCGGGCTCCTCGCCCGCCGCCAGCGCGGCCGACCAGGGATCGGCCGGGCGACGGTAGCGCGCCAGCTCGAGCGCGGGCACGCCTGCAAGGCGAGCGGCACGCGTGGCATCGCCCTCCTCGTCGGGCTGCACGCCGGTCTGCACGAGCTTGACGACGCGCGGCTCCATCCCGGCGCGCGCCAGCGCGAGCGCCAGCGCGGCGGTGACCCGCGTCTTGCCGACATCGGTATCGGTACCCGTTACGAAATAGCGATGCACCGCTGCAGCTCGACGGCGAGCAGATCGATCTGGTCGGGCGTATGATCGGCGCGCAGCGAAACGCGCAAACGCGACGTGCCGGGCGGTACCGTCGGCGGGCGAATCGCGGGCACGACGAGGCGACGCTTGAGCAGCGCGCCGGCGACCTCCATCGCCCGGGCCTCGGAGCCGAGCGGGACCGGAACGATCGGGCCGCGTCCCTCGGGCATGCCGAGCGCGGCGCGCAGTCGCGCGGCGTTGGCGCTCAAGCGCTCGCGGCGTTCGCCGGCGTCGCGCAGCAGATGCAGCGAGATGCGCGCCGCGAGCGCGAGCGCCGGCGGGAGCGCGGAATCGAAGATGAAGCTGCGCGCGCGATTGACGAGCAGCTCGACGACCGGCGCCGGTCCGGCGATGAATCCGCCGAGCGTGCCGAAGGCTTTCGAGAGCGTCCCCATCACGACGACGCGCGGATCCTCGAGCTCGCGGGCGAGGCCGGCTCCGTCGGGACCGAGCACGCCGAGCGCGTGCGCTTCGTCGAGGAGCAGCACGTCGTCGGCACGCAGGCCGGCGAGCAGCGCGCCGGGATCGATCGCTTCGCCGTCCATGCCGAAGAGCGTCTCGCTCACGAGCAGCGCGCTCTGCGCGCCATCGCGCGCCGTCGACGGGGGCAGCGTGCTGCGTTCGTAGATCAGGCACGTCTTGCGCGAGAGGCGGATGCCGTCGATCAGACTCGCGTGATTGCCCCGATCCGAAAGGATCGTCTCGCAGAGACCGGCGAGCACGGGTATCGCGCCGACGGCGGCGAGATAGCCCGACGAGAAGAGCAGCGCGCGCTCGCGGCCCAGCCATTGCGCCAGCTCCTCCTCCAGCAGCGAGTGCTCGCGGTTTCGTCCGGCCAAGAGACGTGAGCCGCCCGATCCAACGCGCGTCGCGTGCGCCAGCGCGGCGACGACTTGGGGGTCGCGTGCCATTCCGAGGTAATCGTTGGAAGAGAAGTCGATCACGTCGGCCAGCTGGCGCAGCGGCAACTCGCGATACCGATGCTCGTTGCGCAGCTCCCGCAACAGATGCTCGATGCGAGAAAGGAAGCTCACGCCGTCACCCGCAGCGCACTTTCAGCGGTGAGGTCGTCGAAAAAGGCGTTTACTTCTTCTTTCGTCGAGCTTAGCGGGGGGACGAACTGGATCACGTTGCCGATGGGGCGCGTGAAGTGACCGCGCTCGTAAAGCGCGTCGGCGACCTCCCACCCCCGCGGCTCCGTGAGTTCGACGCCGATCATCGTGCCGCACTGCCGCGCGTCGCTTACGAGCGGATGCGCGCGCAGCTCTGCCAGGCGCGGCTCGGCGGCGGCGGCGATCGCAGCGGCGTGCTCCAGCGTCTTCTCTTCGTCGAAGAGCGCGAGCGACGCCAGCGCCGCAGCGCACGCGATCGGGTTGCCGGCGTACGAGTGGCCGTGGAAGAAATGCAGTTGCTCCTCGGGCGCGCCGAGGAATGCGTCGTAAAGCGTCTGGCCGACGAGCGTTGCCGAGAGCGCCAGCGTTCCGCCGGTCAACCCCTTGCCGACGCAGACGATGTCGGGATCGAGATCCGCCTGCCCGAAAGCGAACATCGTGCCGGTGCGCCCGAATCCCGTCGCGATCTCGTCGCAGATCACGAGCGCGTCGCATTTGCGCAGCGAGCGGTACGCCTCCGGCGGCACCAAGCGCATCCCCGCCGCAGCCTGCACCAGCGGCTCGACGATCACGGCGGCGACGTCGGATTCCAGCGAAGTGCCATCGTCGTAGGCTCGCGTCTCGAAAGTGACGGCGCCGAATCGCGATTTGAAGACCGCAATGTCGGAGACGCTCATCGCGCCGACCGTGTCGCCGTGATACGCGCCGGCGAGCCGCACGAAGCGCCTGCGCTCCGATTTGCCAACGTTCTGCCAATACTGGAGCGCCATCTTCAGGGCCGCTTCGATCGCGCTGGCGCCGTCGCTTGCGAAGAAGGCGCGGTCCATCCCAGCCAGCGCGCAGAGCCGCTCCGCAAGCTCTTCGGCGACCGGATTGCTCGCCCCCAGGAGCGTCGCGTGATCGAGCCGCGCCGCCTGGCGCGCGATCGCCTCCACGATGCGCGGATGACCGTGCCCGTGGATCGTCGTCCAGATCGAGCTGACCGCGTCGTAGACGCGCTTGCCGCTGCGGTCCTCCAGCATCGTTCCTTCACCGCGCACGAAACAGCGGGCGCGCGGCGGAAACTCGAGCATCTGCGTAAACGGCAGCCAGAGGTGCGACATCGGGCGATCCGTCAGACGGCGCCGATGGCGCTCGGATGAACCATCGGCCGGTAGCCTGCACTCAATACCTCGACGAACGCGCGCGGCGTGAGCACCTCCAGCTCGCCGCGCTTGGGCCGCGGAATTGCGCCGCGGTATCCGCTGTCCGTCCAAGGAAAGATCGCATCGCCCCAGATGAGGTGCGGCTCGCCTTCGAAAACAACGTAGGCGCCGTCGGGCAGCGTCGCGATATCGGCGCGATAGGTGCGCTTGCTCTTCCCGTCGAGCCGATCGGCGTGGAGGCGCAGGTCCATCGAATCGGCGTCGGTCGCTGGACCGATCGCGCGCGCCCAAAACGCTCGGAAGAGATTACAATCGGCGCGGCGGCACTCGAAGCACGGACGGTGGCCCGCGCTCAGCGCTGCGGCCTCGTCGAGAAAGAACAGTTCGGTGTAGCGATGGGGCGTCATGACCGTGCGCTTGCGCCCGCGAAACTCCAGCACGCACGCGATCCAGCGCTTCGAAACGGAGAGACGCACGATCTTGCGCTTGTCGTCGTGCAGCGCCCCGCCGCGGTTTCCCATCATAAGGCCTCGGCCCGAGACTGCGACGAGCGCCCCGAAGGGCGTGACGCGATTCTGCAGTGGCATCCTTTCAAACGCTTCTCCTAGGAGCGCGCGCTTCCCGCGCCAAACTCTGAGGCATCGATAGGAGCCTCACATGACGAATCTTCTTCGGACTTGTCTTTTCGCGCTGATCTTCGCCGCGCCGCCGGCAGTCGCGCCGGCCGATAATATGTCTCACGGCCTCCCGCCGCAGCCGGCGGTTCATCCCGCCGGGATTCCAGCCGACTACGTGATGGCGTCGCCATGCGTTGCGAGCATGGGCGAACATTGGGTCGACCTCAAGAACATGAGTAGCCCCATCTACGGTACGTGGCAGGGCAAGCCGATCTTCACCGAGATCATGGTGCCGCTGACGGAGCTCCAAAAAGGATTTAGCTACGCCGATCTCCATGCGCTCCCCGGTTATACGATCGATCACGTCGATTTCAGCTTCGAACCAAAGGGCCACGCGGGCATGCCGGTGCCGCACTATGACTTGCATGCGTACTACGTCTCCGCTGCGGTCCAAGCGACGATCTGCCCGAACGGCATTCCCGATCCAGCGATGAAGGCAACGAACCAGTAGTCCATCGCGGCGCTATCTTCTATAAACGCTTCTCCATCTCGATGACGTCCCATACCTCGCCGTTCGCTCGAGGCATTGCGGCGGCAAGGTAGCCGGTCTCGACGAAGCCCGCCCCCTCATAGAGCCGGCGCGCGGCGTCGTTGTGCGGGAAGACGTCGAGGTGCAAGACCGCGATCCCACGCTCACGTGCCCAGACGAAGGCCGCCTCCAGCAGCGCCGAGCCAATTCCACGACCTCGCAGCTCGCGCCTCACCATCATTCCAATCGTGTACTTTCCGTCTTCAGGCACGAAGACGCTGAGGGTTCCGACGACCTTGCCTTCCTCGTCGGCGACGAGGTGCAATCCGGATGCTTTCACGGTGCCCCAACCGCGGCGCCGCCGCTCTGGGTCGAATCCGGGCTCGGTGGCGATCCATCTTCCTTCCGCGGCAACGGCCTCGAGCAACGCTAAGACGCCGTCGAGATCCTCCGACGTCGTTGGCCGAATTTCTACCGTGGGAAGCCTAGCTTTCGACGCGCTCTTCGATCGAGACGTTGTAGAGGAATAGGAACTTGCCCCACTCGTCGGGCAGCGTGTTGCGCTTGATCTGAATCCAAGGAATGTACTTCGGCTGACGAGGCTTGCGCTGCAGCTTCATATTGGCTTCGTGCGGCGTGCGGTTGTTCTTGCGGTTATTGCAGCGCATGCAGGCGCAGACGAGATTCTCCCACGTCGAGTCGCCGCCTCGGCTCTTGGGAATCACGTGGTCGACGGTCATCAGCCGTTCGCCGCGCAGGCCACAGTACTGACAAGCGTGGTCGTCGCGGATCAGCACGTTCTTCTTCGTAAGCGCCACGCGCTGCATCGGGCGCCTGATGTAGTAGAGCATACGAATGATCGAGGGCATCCGCATCTCGTACGTCGGCGACGCAAGCATGCGCTCGCGGCCGTGGAGCATCTCGGCCTTCCCCGCGAAGATCAGCTTCACCGCGCGCTGGAAGCTGGTGACGTTGAGCGCCTCGTAGGTGAAGTTGAGGACGAGGACCTCGCTCATTGCCCCGTGCTCCAGGCGGTCAAAAAGCGAGGCATTTTAGGTGCCTCGCTGTCGGACGAACGTCAGTCGCGTCTCGGTTAGCATTTGCGTTATCGCTAACCGCTGGTCGGCAGGCAACCTTTCTTTGACCCGTTCGAACGCGGCGGTCGCAACGTCGATTGCGATCTCGGCGGAGGGCCGGTCGGGCGCGCGCCCGTCTTCCTCGGTGAGATATGCGTGTGCAGCGAGCACGAGCGTAGCAATCACTTCGCTCACCAAAGGCTCGACGGGCGGAATCTGCCCTTGAAATCCCCCTTCCATTTCGGGAGAGGCCGTTCGGGTAGACATTCCAAGTGGGAATTTACGCGGCCGTAGACGCCTTCCCTTGCTCGGCGCTCATTCCGAGGAAGTAGCGATGGACGCGCGGGTCGCCGGTGAGTTCGGGATGAAAGGCGGTCGCCAAGACGTTGCCTTGCCGCACCATCACTCCGCGCCCCTCGCGCTCCGCGAGCAGTTCGACCTCCGGACCCATGCGCTCGATCCACGGTGCGCGGATGAACACCGCGGGAAACGGAGACGCACCCAGCGCCGGGATCGCCAGGTCGAACTCGGCGGAGTCGTTCTGCCGCCCAAAGGCGTTGCGGCGTACGGTGATGTCGATCAGATCGAGCGTGGGCTGCTGCAGCCCGGCGACGTCGTGCGCCGCGACGATCATTCCCATGCACGTCCCCCAGAGCGGCATGCCGGCGCGCGTACGCTCGACGATCGGACGGGCGAGCCCGGCGCGCTCGAGCAGCTTCATCACGGTCGTCGACTCGCCTCCCGGAACGATCAGCGCAGCGACGCGCTCGAACTCTGCGGGCGACTTGACCGCGATCCCCTCACCACCGGCGCGTTCGAGTGCGGCGAGATGCTCCGCAACGTCGCCCTGAAGGGCCAGTATTCCCGTCTTTCGACTGCAGGTAGGACGACTCAAGTTAGTTGCCGCGCGGTGCCATGAGTTCGGCTTCGCTGAGCTGGCGCACGTCGAGGCCGGGCATCGCCTCCGAGGCGCCGAGCGAACGGCACGCTTCGAGCACGACACCGGGATCGTTGAAGTGGGTCGTCGCGTCGACGATGGCGCGCGCGAAACGCTTGGGGTCTTTCGATTTGAAGATGCCGCTGCCTACGAAGATGCCCTCGGCGCCGAGTTGCATCATCAGCGCGGCGTCGGCCGGCGTGGCCACACCGCCCGCGCAGAAGAGCACGACCGGCAGCCGCTTGGCCGCGGCGGCTTCGGCGACCAGGTCGAGCGGCGCGCCGAGATCGCGCGCTCGCGCGACGAGTTCTTCCTTCGGCGCAACGCCGAGATCGCGGATCCCGTCGCCAATCGCGCGCATGTGGCGCACCGCCTCGACGATATTGCCGCTTCCGGCCTCACCCTTGCTGCGGATCATCGCCGCGCCTTCGGCGATACGGCGGAGCGCCTCGCCGAGATCGCGCGCCCCGCAGACGAACGGCGTGGTAAACGCGTGCTTGTCGACGTGGTACTTGTCGTCGGCCGGAGTGAGGACTTCGGATTCGTCGATGTAGTCGACGCCGAGCTGCTGCAGCACCTGCGCCTCGGCAAAATGACCGATACGGACTTTAGCCATTACCGGAATGGTCACGGTGTCCATGATGCCGCGGATCAAGTCGATACCGCTCATCCGCGCAACGCCTCCGGCCGCCCGGATGTCTGCCGGGATGCGCTCGAGCGCCATCACCGCCACGGCGCCGGCTTCCTGCGCGATCGCCGCGTGTTCGGGCGTAACCACGTCCATGATGACGCCGCCCTTGAGCATCTGCGCGAGCCCGCGCTTGACCGTAGCCGTTCCTTTTTCCATTACACCATCATAACAGCGCGAGCCAACGGAAACGTTGAGGAACGTGGCTTACGGGGGCGCGCTCGGGCTGGCGCCGGGCGACTCTTCCACGCCAGGCGACGCGAGCGGGCCCTCCGTCGGAGGCTCACTCGATGGCTGCAGCGTCGGCAGCGGCTTCTGCCTCCAGATTGGGATGTTGGGGTTGGGGGTGGGCGTCGGCGGCAGCGTGGGCCGCGGCTTGGGGGTCGGCAGCGGCGTGGGCAACGGCTGCGGTGGCACGCGCGGATCGGGGAAGTGCGGGTCGCCGGCGGCCGAGAGCGATTGCGAGCGCTTCCAGTCGGGGCCGTAGGGCTGAGGTGAGTTGTCGGGCGACGTCGGCAACGGCGTCGGCATCATCGATTCCAGCTGCGACTGGGTGACCTGCTGCATCACGCGATCGCCCATCTGCTGGCCCATGACGACGGCAACGAGCAGCACTGCCGCCCCAACGGCCAGGATCACCGTAGGAAATCTCATGCGCGGACGAGCGCCGGAACGACGTCGAGCTTGGCCGCTCGCGCCCGCCGGTCGCTGGGCTTGCCGATCAGGTGCACCTCGCGGAGTTCGCCGGCCGCCATGTCCACCCGTGCCGTATGCCCGCGAAACTCCAGCAGCACGTTGCGGGCGCCGTCGAGCGAGTTGCCGACGAAGATGCGCACCGCGCCGGCGTCGTCTTCGAAGGCAATCGCCCCGACCTCGACCGGCGACGTGGTCACTTCATCGCTGACGTCGCGCCCGGCGTAGATGCAGGTGTACGGCTCCTCGGCCGAGAGTTCGGGCATGTTGCCGTAGATCGCGTTATTGCGCAGATCGATCACGTAGGTGCACCGGCGGCCGCCCCAGTGCACCCGCGCCGCGGCGACCCACTGCCAGTTCTTCGGACGCTGCGGCGAGAGATGCGGCCGTCCGCTCGTGCGATACCCGTTCAAACCACCGACCGTCTCGGCGACGGCCCAAAGATACTTCGCGCCGGTCCATGGCGAGAGGTACATTCCACGATTGCTCAGCGAGCCGCCGTCGAACCATTCGGCGAACTCGCCGGGTACCGTGTTGCGCGGGCTTCCGCCCTCCATCGCAGCGTACGTAATCTCGAGAAAGTGGACGGCGTCGTCGATCATGTCGTCGCGCGCGAGCGCCACGACGAACCACAACGTTAGATCCGGCCAGATTCCGCCGAGCAACCCGAAACCGTAGGACGGAAAGTACCATGCATCGGCGGTTGAAATCGTGCGCAGGCCGACCGGCGTGATGAAATCGGCTTCCTTCAGCCGCGTGAGAATTTGACAGCGCTGCCGCTGATCGGCCACGCCGAAAAGCACCGGGAATATCTCGTCGGCCGTGAAGTTGTCTTGATAGTTGCCGTCTTGATCGTAGTTGAGCACGAAGGCGCCGGTGTCGTCGTTGTACAGGTAGTCCATCATTGCCGAGCGCATCTGCTGCGCCTGCGCGCTATACGTGCTCCAATGGTCGTTGTCGCCGACCACCGCGCAGAGCATCGCCGCCGCTTCCAGCGCGTAGACCCCCTCGGCATTGATCTCGGTGACCGCGCCGTCGAGCGTGTAGTACGGAATGATATTGCGCCACGACGAGATGCCGTGCAGGTCGACGCCTTTGGCGCGGCAGACCACCAGCCCCTTGTCGTCGCGCTGCGAGAGCATGTAGTCGGTGAGCCGGATCACCAAGGCGATATGCTTGCGAACCCACTCGTCGTCGAGTGTCGCGTTGTAGTGGTGCAGCATCGCGATGAGGTGTAGCGGCGTGTCGTCGTTGATGTTGAGATCGTAATCGGTCTTGTAACCGCTCACGCCGCGAACGTACTCGATCATCAGCCCGCTGTCTTCGGCGGCTGCGTTGAACACGTCGAGTGCGTTGCGGCTGAATTCCGGCCAGAAGTAATCGAAGCCGTGCACGAACCAGGAGGTGTCGCGCGATACGAGGATGTCGGAGGGCGGCGAGTTCGTCGAGCCCCAGCCGTGCGGATACTCTTTGACTACGCGCAGCATGTTGGATTTTGCCCACACGACGCCGCGACTGATGACCGGCGACGGCGTCAGGAAACGCGCGTCGGCAAGACGTTCGTTGAAGTAGCTCTGCGTATCGTGCAGGGCGCGGGGATCGGAGAGCAGCCGTTCGAGCACCGGCCGACTCTGCTCGGTTCCAGACTTATGATAGACGACGGCGAGCCGCAGCGATTCGCGCGCGCCGGCCGCGACGGCGATTTGGTACTCAAACGCGCCGAAGATGCGCCGGCTCACGAGTTCGGCCTGGCGCGGCGTCACGTCGTCGACGCTGGGCGCCGCGGCTGGCTTCACCAGCGTGCCGCGCCGCATCGATTCGAGGAGCACCTGTTCGCGCAGCGACAGCTCGACCGCCGCCGGCGGCCGCGAGCCGCCCCACCACCGTTCCCCGCCGGTCTCGAGATTGCGCGAGCAGATGTAGCGTCCGTCGTCCCAGGCACGCACCTCGTGCTCGGGCTCGCCGTAGAAGCGCTGCCCGACCAGCATCGCCCACGGGAAGAGCGACACCTGCACCTCGTCGGCGCCAGGATTGTAGAGCGTAACGTCGACGACGAACGCGACCGCGCGCTCGAACGCCGCGCCGTGCGGCACGTAGAAGGCTTCGGTGACGTGCAGGCGGTGTTCGAGCGTGAACTCGGAGATCTGCGCGTACGGAAGGAACGTTAGCTCGCGCTCGATCTGATGAGGGAAAAACGTCGTGCCGGCGAGGCGATAGGAGACGTGGTGGGTGCCGAAGATGATCTGGTCGGTATCGGCGTCCCACAGGCCGCGCACGCCGCCTTTGGCAGTCGACTGCGCGTACGCCTTATAGTTTCCGAGCAACAGCCCGTAGGGCGTCTCCGATTCGTGAAGGACGTAGGCGCAAAATTCGTTCCGCTGCGCGTCATAACTCGACCCCATCTGCTCGCAACCTACTGCGGCGCGAGCCGCGAAGGCGCCTTCTCTCGCGACGGCCAACGGAGAGCGGGTTGAAAGCGCCCGCGAAGCTCAACCTCACGCTCGAAGTGCTGGCCCGCCGCGTGGACGGTTATCACGGCATTCGCAGCGTCATGGTGCCGCTCGGCCTGGCCGACGAGCTGAGCATCGAGCCCAGCGCCGCGTTTTCCTTTGAATGCGACGACGCCGAGCTCGCGGGCGAGCGCAATCTCGCCGCCGCGGCGGTGCGCGCGCTCTTCGACGATCCCCCCGCCGTGCGCGTGCGCTTGACGAAACGGATTCCCGTGCAGGCAGGGTTGGGCGGCGGCTCCAGCGACGCCGCGGCGGTGCTGCGCGCGGCGCAGTCCGGCGCATTCGGCGCCGTGCCGCGCCGCGATTGGCTGCAGATCGCGCGAGCGCTCGGCTCGGACGTGCCGTTCTTTCTCGCGGGAACCGGGGCACTCGTCGAGGGTACCGGCGAGCGCGTGACGCCGGCCGGCGCGATTCCGCCGTGGCACGTGCTGATCGTCAAGCCCCCGGTCGCGGTGTCGACGGCGGATGCGTATCGCGAGCTGGATCGCCGCGAGCGTCCGCAGCGCCCGCGTAGCGCGAGCGTGTCGCTGGCGCTGCTCGAGGCATTGCAGCGCGGCGAGTTCGACAGCGTGGAACGTTTGATGTGCAACGATTTCCACGACCCGATCGCTTCGAGCGCGCCGGAGATCGCGGACGCGAGCGAGGCGCTGCGCGCGGCGGGCGCGAGCAACGCGATGCTCTGCGGTTCGGGCTCGTGCGTCTTTACGCTGGCGACCGATGGCGCGGCCATCGAGCGCATTTTGAAGAGGCTGACGCTTGCGGCTTCGTTCGAGCGCTATACCACCCAGTTCGCGGCGACGCCGGAGTGGCGCTCGTGAACGCGCTGGTACTGGCGGGAGGCCCGCTCGACGAAGTCGCGCAGCTGCAGCCCGGGGCCCCCAACAAAGCATTCGTAGACATCTGCGGCACCACGCTGGTCGGACGTGTCGTGCGCGCGCTGCGCGCCACCGCTTCGGTGGGGCGCATCGTGGTTGTGGCGCCGCCGGCGCAGTGGGAGCATCCCGACCTGCGCGACGCCGACGAGTTCCGGCCCGACGGCGCTCGCATTCGCGACAGCCTGCGCAGCGGTCTGGCGGGTTTTGCCCCCGACGAGGAGGCGCTCGTGGCGACCTCGGATCTGCCGGTCCTCACGCCGCTGGCAACGGCGGATTTCGTGGAGCGCATCCCTGCGCTGCACGCCGACGTCGTGTACGGCTGCGTCGAGAAGAGCGTGCACCTCGCGCGCTATCCGACGGTTCCTCATACGTGGGCGCGCATGCGCGACGGCACGTTCTGCGGCGGCGGCCTGATGGCGATCAAGCCGCGCGCGCTGCAGCTGCTTGAGGGGTTCATCGAGGATCTCGGCGCGGCGCGCAAGCACCCGTTCAAACTCGCATCGTTCTTCGGCTGGGACATGCTCGCGCGTTTCGCGATGGGCCGGCTGTCGATCGCGCAGGCCGAGGCGCGCGCCACCAAGATCCTCGGCGCGCCGGTGCGCGCGCTCGTTTCGCCCTATCCGGAGACGGGGGTGAACGTCGACCGCGTCAGCGACGTCGCGCTCGCCCGGGAACTAACGGGGTGCGGCTCGGGCTAGCCGGCTCGCCGCGGTGCGTCCATCCGGCACCCTCTCCCTTACATGATGCTGATGCGGCTCACCACGTTGTCGAAATCCCAATTGTTGGCATGGTCGCCGACGAACCGCGGGTAGCCGAACCGATCCAGAGCGAGCTTCGTCGGGACGACCTTGTTGTCATACTTGGTGTAGCGCGCGTGGATGTAGGCTTCGAGGATGTCGAACTTGCCGGCCGGCACGAGGATGACGTCCTGCGAACGGTTCACGTCGCCGGGGTCCAAGAGCAGGTCGGCGCTCGTTGCGGGATCGCCGAGCGAGGTAACGTAGCCGAAGCCATAGATGGCCGTTCGGTGGCCTTCGCGGTAAAAGGCGTCGGGAAGGCTCAGTGTGCCGGGCGATCCGCGCGCGCGGCGCGGCTGCGGCAGGCGCGTCGCCTTCACGCCGAAGACCCAGATCGCGTATCCGATGAAATGCGCCGGCACCTGGCCGACGTTGCGCATCTCGGTATCGAGCGAAACGGCGATCGTGCCGTTGCGCTCCGCCACTTTCGTCATCGTCGTCGAGAACTCGACTTGCGGATTCCCCAGCGAGGGTTTGATGCGGTTTTCGTAGGCGAACACGTAGAACGCCCAGACGCCCGCCGCCAAGATGGCGAGGATTTCGACGACATCGCGCGCGATCGCAATCGTGTGACTGCGTTGCTCGGGGTTACGCTTGTCGAATAGCACCACTCCGAGTATAACAAACGCCTGCACGCGCCTTATCAAGAAGTATCAAATCTAAAGTGCAACGAGCGCCAAAACCAAAATACCTCGCGCTTCGCAATGGGCCGGCTGTCGATCGCGCGCGCGGCGGTGCGCGCATCAGTGCGCTACCGACACCGTCACTCCCCAGAGGTCTCGATCGTCGTCGCTGCCGACGTGCGAAATCGTATGGCGGCTGGCACCGCCCAGCGGATACGGCCAGATTGACACGTTGGCGTCGCCGTGGTAGTGGTCGATCCCGACGACGCGGTCCTTGGCGATCCAAAGCTGCCCCTTGTGGTGCCCGGCGGCGGAGTGCAGCGTCGTCGTGCCCAGCACGGTTGCGCTTCTTCCGGAGATCGCAAGACGGTCGATAATAACCGACCCGCGTTCGTCGACATTGGTATACGACGAGATCGCAATGTGCGCGCCGTCCCACTGCACCGAGGCCTCGCCGTAAATCGTCGCATCGACGTTAATCGGTTCGAAGGAGCCGCTGTCGCTCTTCAAGCGTACGAGAAAGCTCTCACCGCTGTGATAATCTTCCGACGCCGACAGGTAGAGATTTCCCCCGTTGTCATATCCGCAGAAGTAGAAGCCTCGGTACGCGCTAGTGTAGTACATCGACGGATTCCCGCGAGCGCGTGGGAAAACGGCAACGTCGCCGTTTCCCGGATACGGGTTGTTGGAAGAGTCGTCTTGAAGGTTCGAGACTGCGAGGTCTCCGGTTGAGGGATCGACCGCGCAGCCACTGGCCTGGCCTTGATCGGCAAAGGTTGCAATCGGACTCGCGTCCCCGTGCCCAAACTTATAAATCGTGCTGACATGATCGCTAGTCGACGTGGCGACGTACACGTTGCCGGCGCGGTCGGAACACTCCCCACCTAAGTATTGGCCCAGCTTGCCGATCGTATTGACGTAATGCCCCCGCGGATACGTGTAGATATAGACCTCGCCTGGGCGGTAACTCGACACGTATATCAGGTCGCCCAATCTCTTCGCCGACGAAATGCCCCGATGCGGGCTGGCGGCTGCGCTTTGCGGGAGCGCGCCGGCTGTCGTTTGCGAACCTGCACTGCAGCCTGCCGAAACTAAAGAAGCCGCTACGATAAGCAGGGGGAGGCGCGCATTCTTGTTGTCGGTCACTCTCTCACTCCTTCCTTCCCGCCGCTTCGCGCTTACGTGGCCGGCGTCCGCCAGCGCTTGAAGAGCTCGTTGGCGATGCCGAACTGGTCGAGTGCCTTTCCGACCGTGTGCGCGATGATCTCGTCGACGCTTTGCGGATTGGCGTACATCGCGGGCACCGGCGGCAGTATCACCGCACCCATCTCCGCGAGCGCCGTCAGCGTGCGCAGGTGGCCGAGGTGCAGCGGGGTTTCGCGGATCACCAGTACCAAGCGGCGCTTCTCTTTTAGGCAGACGTCGGCGGCGCGCACGAGCAGGTTTGAGTTGAACGAATGCGCGATCGCGCTGGCGCTCTTCATCGAACAGGGAATCACGAGCATGCCGTCGGTGAGAAACGAGCCGCTCGAGATCGCGGCGGCGAGGTCGTCGTCGCGATGCACGACGTCGGCTAAGGCTTCGAAATCCTCGGCCGTCATCTCGGTCTCCAGTTCGATCGTACGCTGGGCAGCCGTCGTGAGCACGAGGTGCGTCTCGATGCCGCCGATCGAGCGTAGCGCCTGCAGCACCATATACCCGTAAAGGCTGCCGCTCGCGCCGCTGATGCCGATGATGATCCGCCGCATCGGAGGGCGGTTATACGTTGCATGCAGGGGCGCCTGGTGCGAACCGTAACTCTCAATGGCCGTGCCCCAGTCCACGCAGGTCAGCTCCTTCGTCGACGACGCCGTCGCATGGCGTCGCAGCGGCGCCGAGTCGTTCCTTCTCCGCATGATCCGTTCGTCGTGCTCCGGCGTGCCGCACGACGCCGGCGCGGCGTACGCCACGCTGGCGGTGCGCACCGGCAACCTGCTCGACGCCATCGACGCGGGGCGCCTCGCGCTGCCGACAGCCGAGCGCGACGCCGTTCTGCGCTTCGCATCGCGAGCGCGCGCGCTGCGCGCCTCCGGCGCCGAAGAGGACGCCCTGCGTGAATCGATCGCGTCCTCCTTCAGCGTATGTCACCCCGAGCGCAGTCGAGGGGCCAAGCATGACGACTCGAGTAGTGCGCCGCCCTTCGACTGCGCTGGAGGCGACAGGGTCGAGCTTACCGAGGCGTTCTTGCCGGAGGGCGGGCGGCGCGTCCCCGGCTGGCAGCGGCACTTTAGTGCTTCGGCGCTGAACGCGTATGCCGAGTGCGCGCGTAAGTGGTTCTATAAGTACGCCTGCTCGGCCGTGGAGGATCCGGGATCGTCGGCGGCAGCGTACGGCACCGCGTTTCACCTTGCCCTCGAAGATTTTCACGGCGACTATCCTCGGCCCAAAGCGGCCGACGAGAAGGTCATGCGCGCGAGAGTGCGCGATTGCATTACCTGGGCGTTCGAACGCAATCGGAGCGATTTTGGAACGCGCGTGGAGTTCGAGCTGCAGGTGCGCCGCGCGCAGCGCACCGCGCAACGGTACGTCGACTGGCTCCTCGTGCAGGAAACAGACGCGCCGTTCGAGGTGCTCGGCCGCGAGGTTCCCGCCGATCTCGAGTTGGAGGGGCGCGCCTTCGTCGGATTCATCGACCGCCTCGACCGCGACGAACGGACCGGCGGCATCGGGGTCGTCGACTATAAGACCGGCAGCATCGCCGCGACTCCCGCCGAGTACTGCGAGAAGGTGCGCCGCTTCCGCGACTTCCAACTCCCTTTTTACTATTGGGCGCGGACGGCCGCCGGCGACCGCGTCACCAAGCTCGTGCTGATTCCGCTACGCGACGCGCTGCTCGACGTGCGACCCGTCGTACTGGAAGTCGGCAAGACGATCCACCTCGACGACCTCGATCGCTCGCGCGAACGGATGATCGAGCTCAGCACGCTGCTGGCGACGGGCGGCGTCGAGCACTTCGCGACCACCACGAATCCTGCGGCGTGCACCTACTGTGCGTATGCCGATGCCTGCGCGAAGAAACCGTTCCCCGAGCCGCAGCGTTTCGGACGATGATCGCGCTCGACCTCACGGCGAAGCAGCAGGAGGCCGTTCAGGCGCCCTTCGACGCGTGCTTCGCGATCGTCGGCGCGGCCGGCACCGGGAAGAGCACCGCCCTCGCGCAGCGCCGGCGGCGCGGCGGCGAGCTGGCCCCGCACGCGCAGCCGCTCGAGGTCGCGACGCAGCGCGCGCTCGAAGAGTACGCGGCGCACGTTCTGCGCGAGAATGGGCGAGAGATCGAACTCATCGACGACGCCGCGGCGGAGCAACTCTTCACGCAAGCGTGCGCGCCGCTCTTCGAGCTGGAGTGGGAGGAATTCGCCGCCGAGCAGCTCGATCCGGAGGTGCCGGGGCTGCGCTCCCCAGAGCGCTTCCTGCAGTCGGCGTTCCGCTTGATCCGGCGGCTGGGCGACGCCGGCATCGATCCGCAGCGCTTGCGCTCGATCTCGCTTCGGGGCACGACCGAGTTCTACGCCAATCCGCCCAACTTCGCCGATTCGTCGCTACTCGTCGCCACCAAGAGCGTCTATCACGACTCGCTCGACGTGGCCGCGAGAGAGCTGGAGCACCAGCGGCGCCGCGAGGTCGATCTCACGAAGATCCTGGCGCGCCTGTACGAGGATTACCTGCGACTTGTCGACGAGGGCGGCCGCATGACCGGACGCGACGCGATCAGGGCGGCGACGCTTCTGCTGCGCGAGAACGGCGCGCTTGCAGCGCAGCTGCGAGAACGCCACCGGTTGGCGTTCGTCGACGACGCCCAGGAGCTCAGCGAGGCGGCCGTGGGGCTGCTGCGCGCCATCTTCGGCGACACGTTGGCGGGCGTGACGCTCTGCGGCGACGCGGCGTCGGCGGTCTCGCTGGAACGCCGAACCCAGCCCGAGGCAACGTTCGCGCTGGCCGCCGCACGCGCGACGCTGCGCGAACCGCTGCGCCGCGCGCCGGTCAACACCGCGCGCACGTCGACCGCCGCCGACGAAGCGGCGCTGATCGCTTCACAGGTGGTCGAATGGATTGCATCGGGCGTGCGTCCGGAGGAGATCGCGGTGCTCTTCCGTTCCGTGCGCAACGTCGAGCTATACGAAGAAGCGCTCCTCGACCGAAACGTTGCGGTGGTCATCGAAGGCGACGTCAATCCGTTCGCGGACCGGCGCGCGCTCGACGCGCTCGCGTTGTTGTGGAACGTGTGGGATCCGTTTCGTCACGAGTGGATGCTGCGGACACTTTCGGGATCGCTCGCGCTCTCCGACGCGTCGCTCGCGGCACTCTGCGCCGAGCCCGCCGACCCGCAGCGTCCGCTCTTCGCCTTCGACGACGAGCCCGCGCCGACGACGCGCGCGAGCCGTTGGAATCCCAAGCGCGACCTGCGGCTCGGCTGGAACGTCGTTCGCGGCGAGTGCGACGCGGAGCTGAGCGCCGAGGCCGCCGAACGCCTGCAGCGTTTTCGGGCGCTGCGCGAACGGTGGATTGCGGCGATGCACGAGCGGCCGTTCGACGCTTTTGCGCGCGCGGTATGGCGCGATGCGCTGCCGCGGGACGGCACGCCGGGTTCGGCGCGCGCCGCCGCGCAGCAGGTCGTCCTCTCGCGGCTGCTCGACGGACTGCGCGCGTTTGCGACCGAATCGCCCAACGCGACGGCGGGCGACATTCTCGAATACGCGACCCAAAGAGCGCAGAGCGATCCTTCGACTGCGCTGCGGATGACAACCGGGCTCAGGATGACGGGGGTCGGGGTGGCGACGGTGGGTGAGGGATTCGTGCGGATTATGAGCGTGGAGGCCGCGCTAGGCCTGGAGTTCGATCGCGTCGTCGTCGGAAACGTCCGCCCGGGCGCGTTTCCATTGTGGTACTCGCCGGACAACTTTCTCTTTAGCCCGAGGTACGGCATGATCCCGAAGGAGAACGCGGGAGAAGCGCGCGCCTCGCGGACGGCGAAGTTTACCTATTATATGTATCGCAGCAAAGCGGCGCAGCATTATAACGAGCGCGAACGGCGCGCCTTCCAGTACGCGCTCAAGCGCGCGCGCCGCGGCACGCTGGCGACTGCGTGGGGAACGCCGACGCGCGGCGTGACCGCCCCCGAGCTGCTCGAAGAGTTGCGAGCGTAACGGCGATGCGTCTGCGAGAACTTGGTCCGCAGGAGTACGCGCGTGACGTTCTGCCGCTCACGTTTCCGCTTTGGGCGGGCCGCCGCACCTTCGACCAGTACGTGGCGCAGACCGGCGAGATCGCGCGCGGCGCGTACGGCCGGAGGCACTACCGCACGATCGGCCTCTACGACTCCGGCGCGCTGGTCTCGTCGTTCAAACGCTACGAGCGCACCATCCGCTCGGGTTCGAAGCCGCTGCGTGCGATCGGATTCGGCGCGGTCTTTACCCCGGAGCCGTATCGCGGCCGCGGTTATGCCAGCGTGATGCTGGCCGCCGAACTCGACCGCGCCCGCGCGGACGGGTGCCACCTCGCCTATCTCTTCTCCGACATCCGGCCTCAGTTTTACACGCCGCTGGGCTTTGTGGAACTACCCTCACGAAGAATGATCCTTCGTGCCGACGCGCTGCCATCGCAGCGCATCGCACCCAAGCCGCTACGCGACGACGACTGGAACGCGGTGCGCCGCTGCTTCGAAGCGTGCGAGAGCGAACGGGCGGCGGCCTTTACCCGGGGCGCACCGGTCTGGGGATGGATTGCGTTGCGCGTGCGGCAGGCGTCGGAGCACGTGACTGGGCGAGAGTTCAACCTCGTGCTTCGCCGCCCGCGCGGCGGTATTCGCGCCTACGTGCTCGGCGCGCGCGCACCCGAACGCGACGCCTATCTGCTCGATGAGTTCGGGTTTGCCGACCAGGCGTCTGCCCGACTGATCCCCGCCCTCCTGCGCGCGGCGGCCGGCGATCTGCGGCGCGTCCGCGGCTGGATGCCGCCAACGCACGCGCGCGCCACGCTCCCACGCGTGACCAGCAGCAAACGCACCAGCGCGATCCTGATGATGGCGCCGCTCACCCCGGAGGGGCGACTCGCCGTCGCTGGAATCTTAGCGGCGAAAGGCGGTGACTTCTCTTGGGGTACCGATCACATATGATCCCGGCACTCGCAACGAAGTCGCGCACGCAAGGATGAACGAAGACATCGCACCCGACATCGCACCCGAGGCAGAGCAACCGCTCGATCCTTCCGAAGCCGTGCGCCGTGAAAAAGAAAAGTACGGCGAGGACAGCACCAATCCCAACCGCGACGATCAGTGGGACGAGCACCACGGCGAGGCCGACGATATCGTGTGAGCCTGCACTGCCGTTGCCCGCACGCTCCGCTCTCGCCAAAGGTCATGCGCGAGGCCGAGCACGTTCTCGGACGCCGTTCCTTTCTCATCGGTGCCGGCGCCGCCGGAGTCGCCGCGCTCTTGCCGTGGCGCGCACGAGCCTCGAGTGTAACCGTCCTTAAATCGGCGCGGCTCTTCAACGGGACGGGCATGCAGACCCCGGGCGTGCTCGTGATCGCCGAAGATCGCATCGTCTCGCTGCACGAAGGCGATGCCGGCAGCGGCGCCGCCGTCGTCGAGTTGGGCGACGCGACGATCATGCCCGGTTTGATCGACTGCCACACCCACGTCTCCGACTTCCTCGTACCCTCCTACTACATGACGCTGATGCGGCCGCAGTACACGACGGCCGACAACGTTCCCGAAGCGACGATCTATAGCGTTCGCAACGCACAAGTCATGCTGGCGAACGGTTTCACCACGCTGCGCGACGTCGGCGGCGGCGCGGGCATCGATCTCGCAATCCGCAACGCGATCAACAACGGCGCGATCGTCGGCCCGCACATCCTGGCCGCCGGGCAGGCGCTCTCGATTACGGGCGGTCACGGCGACTCCAACGACGTGCCGGGCTGGGTCGACGAGGATCCGAGCGATCGCATCGGCGCGGTATCGTACGGTCCGTACGGTTTCCGAGAGCTCGTGCGCCAGCACGTCAAGCTGCAAGTCGACCTCATCAAGATCCTCTCGACGGGCGGCGTGCTCTCTTACGGCGATACCTGGGATATCCCGCAGTTCAACCTCGACGAGGTGCAAGCGGTGGTCGAGGAGTCGACGAAGTTCCGGCGCAAGGTGGCGGCGCACGCGCACGGCGACGAAGGCATCTCGATCGCGGTCGAAGGGGGCGTGCACTCCATCGAACATGGCACCGGCGTCGCCGAGAAGACGCTGGCGAACATGCAGCAACGCGGCACCTATCTCGTGCCGACGCTTTGGGCCCTCGACTCGATCCTACAGCCGGGCAATCCCAACCACGTCCCGCCGAGCGGCGTGCAGAAGGCGCAGTACGCCGCGCAACTCCGCAACGCCGGCATGCAGCGCGCGGTGGCGTCCGGCGTGCGCATCGCGTACGGCACCGACGCCGGCGTCTTTCCCCATAAGCAGAACAACAAAGACTTCGCGCTGATGGCCGGCTTCGGCATGCGTCCGATCGACGTGATGCGCAGCGCAACCGCGAGCGCCGCCGAGATGATCGGCACGACCGACCGCGGCGTGCTCGCTCCCGGAAGACTTGCGGACGTCGCCGTGTTCGCCGGCGATCCCAGCCGCAACGTCGCCCTGCTCGAGCAGCCGCCGCAGTTGGTGTTGGTCGCCGGACGGAAGATCGACCTCGCGCATCTCCTCACCTAGGGCAGGGGCCGATTGCGGCGCTGAGAAGTAAGCGAGCGTACCCTACATACCTTTTGAAGGAGATTCCGAGCAAATGAAAACCTTCGCAATCGTACTGACGTGCTGCCTCTCCGTAGCAGCACTGGCGCCGATCACCGCGACGGCGGCGCCGCCGAGCATCACCGGAACCTGGTCGGTGCAGCAAACCGGCGCCAACGGCAATTCGACGAGCACCGTGAAGCTGACGCAGTCTGGAATGGGCATCGTCGGAACCAACGCGTCCAACGGCAACGGTTTCACCGGCACGTTCGTCAACGACACCCAAATCAATGGAAAGTGGCACGGCCCGGGCGGAGCCGGTTGGCTGACGGTTTACGTGAGCCCCAACGGTCACAGCCTGAACGGGACCTGGGGCTATAACGGTCGCGCTGCTAACGGCTCGTTCGTTGGTAACAAGATACTGCCGCCCTCGCCGATCACGGCGGCGGGAACGTGGAACGTCATCGGAGCCGGCGGGCCTACCGCTTTCGTCGGCAAGATGCGCTGCACGGAGTCTGGACCGACCGTCGTCTGCCACACCGGCCCGATTATCCTCAATGGTAAGTTCCGCGCCAAGGATAAGGTCCGCGCACAGTGGAGCGGGGGCGGCGACTCCGGCTGGTTCTCGTTCTGGTTCAACGGCGACAACAATAGCTTCAACGGCGTCTGGGGCCGCGGAAGCGACACGACCCCACCGGTCGGCAGGGTCGTCGGTCAGCGCGCGCTCTAAAGCGCGTTTACGCTTAGCTCGCCGATTTCGTACAGTGGATCGTCACCGTCGTCGACTTACCCGTCGAGTCGGTGACGGTCTGCTGATCGGTCGTCTCCGTATCGCTATTCTTGGTGACCACGTCGGTGCTGGAGCTGCCGTCGAGGCCTTTGCCGGTCCAGGTCATCACGTTGGCCTGCCAACCAGGTGACGACTCGGTAGAGTAGCCGCCCGAATCGTCGACGCCGACCTGCACCCACTGTTTGATCGTGGGATCGTAGGTCGTGTAGGTCGTGCCGTTGATCGCAAAGGTGCGGTACTGATCGAATGCGGGCGCGGTATCCGCAGTAACCATCCAGCTGCCGTTCATGCCGATGGTCGTCGTGCTCGTATCGGGCCGCGTCTTGCCGCGCAGCATCTGCGTGCAATTCCACGTTCCGGTGAGGAACGTCATCGTCGAGAAATCCGGCCGCTGCGGCGGGACCGGGGTATAGCTAGGCGCCGGTTGAGCTGAAGAGATCGTCGGAGCCACGCAGAGTCCGGCGAAGAGTGCGATCGCAGCGAAGGCCAGTGAGACGGGGTGTTTCATTACTTTTCCTTTCGATCAGCCGACCCGCGGAGCGCGGGGAACACGCCTTTCCACGGCAGGCGGCCGCTACCTCGGTGAGACGGCGGGTGCCGGCACCCGCAAGAGCTGGGGGTCGGGCAGCGAAGGCACGCTTGCAGCAGCGTCGCGCACCGCGCGGCGCACGAATGAAAGGTTGGAGCATTTTGAAACAAGCGTTTGGAATTTTTGCCTTGCTTCTGGCAATGGGCGCGCCGGCGGCCGCGCAGATGACGCCGGGCGGGGGCGCCGGCATGGACTCGATGCAGTACTACGTCGGAACGTGGAACTGCATGGCGGGCCCCGTCGGGCAGACGGCGAGTAAGGCGACCGCCACCTACACGCTCAACAGCGGCCTACTGAACGAGACGGTCGACGTTCCGCCGTCGGGAAAGATGAAGACGGCGTATGTGGGCAGCGCCGCGACGACGTACGATGCGAAGAACCACCGTTACGTCGAGACTTGGATGGGCAACGACAACGGCTGGTCGGTGAGCTATGCGAAGCCGTGGATGATGACGTCCCCCGTTACCGAAGCTTGGGCCGATCACGCCAACTCGACCGGAACGCTCAGCCGCACGACGGTCGTTCGAACGGACCAAAACCATTTCGCCTTCAGCGGCTATCCGTCGATCATGAGCACGAAGGCGAACTTCAAAGGCTCCTGCACGCGAGCGTAGTTAAAACAGGCTCGTTTGGACGGCGTCGCCTTGCGTGATCGAGGCGACGCGCGTCCCGAGCAGGCGCACCGGCGTCCCCTCGAGCCCGGCTCGCCGTAAACAGAAGACGGCCGCGCGGAAGATGCTGCGCGCCTCGCGCGTGGGCTCCGCCAGATGCGTCTGCCGGCCGACGAGTGTAAAGTCCGCGCGCTTGATCTTCACCGCTACCGTCTGTGCGCGACTATCGTCTTCCGCGAGCTTTTCGGCGAGTTCTTTGGCCTGTTCGCGCAGCAATTCGATGAGCCGCTGCTCGTCGCGCACGTCGTATTCGAACGTCTCCTCGGTCGAGATCGACTTGGTCTCGCGTCCCGTTTCCACGCGCCGTGGATCGATGCCGCGGGCCAGCGAGTGCAGCTCGCGCCACCACGAGCCGAAGAGTTCGCGCAGGCGCGCGTCATCGAGCGCCGCGATTTGGCCGATCGTCGTGATGCCGTAAACGTTCAAGCGCGCCTGAGTTTTCGGACCGATTCCCCACAAGCGCGAGACCGGAAGCGGCGCGAGAAACTCGGCTTCTTCTCCGGGCGTCACGGCGAGCAGTCCATCGGGCTTGCACGCGTCCGACGCAATCTTGGCGATCATCTTTCCGGTGGCCACACCCGCGCTGACGGTGAGCTGCGTCGCCGCGAAGACGTCGCGGCGCACGGCCGCGGCGAACGCGCACGCTTCGGCGAGCGTCGCCGCATCGACGGCGATGAAAGCCTCGTCGAGGGACATCCCTTCGACGGCGCGGCCGTCGCGGCGAAAGATCTCGAACACCTCGCGCGAGATCGCGCGGTATTTCTGCATCTCCGGACGCACCACGATCAAGTCGGGACACGCAACGCGGGCCTTGTAGAGCGGCATCGCCGAGCGTATTCCGAAGGGGCGCGCTTCGTACGAAGCGGTTAGCACGACGGCACGACGGCTGATCCCCGCAATCGCCACCGGTTTACCGCGCAGCTCGGGGTTGTCGCGCACCGCGACGCTGGCGTAGAAGGCGTCGATGTCGAAGTGCGCGACGAAGCCGGCCGGCGAATTCAGGGAGCGGCGTTCCGGGCACGCTCGCGGCGGCGAGCGGCCTTGGCGCGGTTTCCGCAGGTGGCCATGCTGCACCAGGCTCGCGACCCGTTCTTCGTATAGTCGTAGTACGCCCAGCGGCAGCTCTCTTTGCGGCAGGCGCGCAAGCGCGACCACGTCCCGTTCACTTGTGCTTCATAGATCACGGCGAGCAGCGAAGCAATGGGACCTTTATCTTTTTCGTGTGCGGGGCGCAACTCCAAGCCATGCGGATTGACGTTGAGGTTGAGGTGCGCGCTGGCGAGAAACGGCCGCAGCCGCTCCCAGGCACTGCCAAGGTCGCCTTCGCCGTTGTTGGCCGAGAGCACGTCGCGCAGCGTCTCGCGAAATCCGCGCACCAACTCGAGGTGGGCGCAATCGATAACCGGGGGCAGGCCATGGCTCAGGCACCAGGCGCGAGCGCCCTCGAGCGATTCGAGCTGATCGGGACCGTTGGGCAGCTCGACGGTATTTTCAAACGTCCGCACGATCTCGAGCGGGCCCGGGGCCCGTTCAGCTGCGGCCGGATTCACCACGGTCAGCCACCACCTTCAAAATCACCGGCAAAACCGGTTGACAAGTTACCTTCACCACCATATAATGATTAAAGGTTACCCGTTCGTCAAGAGGTTGAAAGAAAAAAATGTTCCGCGATCCCGTACGCAGCGCTCCCTTGGTCTCCGACATCTCGGATATCGACCTTCGGCTCAGAGTGAGCCGGGCCGACTCCAAGCTCTTCGTCGAGTCCAATCTCCGGCTGCCCCACCTGCGCGTCTCCTAAGACGCGCAGAGGGGCCGTCGGGTTGTCCGCTTATTCCGTTATTTATTGACGATGAAGAACGTTCCGCCGCCGCCGCCCGAGGCGTGCTGCGTGCCGCCGAACACGGTAAAGCCGTAGAGCTTTCCGCTGGAGTAAAGCAAGCCGCCATACGGTTCGGCGCCGCCAGAGCTGCCGGCGAACGTATTGAGCAGGCTCTCCTTTCCGCCGGTCGTCACCCCGAAGACCGTACCGTCGCCGGCGCTTCCGCCGGCTAGCGTGTCGCCGTAGAGCGTTCCGTTCACCGCGACCAGCGCGTCGTAGGGATTCGCCCCATCTGAACCGGCCTTGAAGGCGTAGATCGCTTTCTCCACGCCTTTGGTCGTGATGCTGTAGACCGTGCCGTTACATGTCTTGCTGCCGCAGATGCCGCCGCTCGCCGAGGTCGCGTAGAACGTACCCTTGACGTCGACCGGTGCAGATGCCGGATAGCCGCCATCGGACGCGCCGGTAAAGCTGTAGAGCACTTTCTCCGCGCCGGCCGGCGTTACGCTGAAGAACGTTCCCTTGCCGTCGGCGCCACCGGCGCTCGTTGCGCCGTAGAGCGTGCCGCCTTCGTCGAGGAGACCCGCTGCGGGGAAGCCGCCGTCGCCCTTGGACTCGTCGAAGGCGTGAACGACCTTCTCCTTGCCCGCCGGCGTGACGCTGAAGACCGTACCGCAGTAGTTGCTGCCGCAGCCTTGCCCGCCGCCGCCATTGTAGGTGAGGCCGTAGAGCGTACCGTTGACGTCTACCACCGGGCCGTACGGATTGGCGCCGTCTTTGGCTCCGCCTTTGAAGTTATAGACGACGTGCTCTTTGCCGGCCGTCGTAATGGCGACGACGGTTCCCGAGCCGTTCGTGCCGCCGTAGAGTGTCGTCGTATAGAGCGTATCCTTGATCGCGATCAATCCGGCGTCGGGACTCGAGCCGTCGGTGCCTTTATTGAAGCTGTGGAGCACCTTCTCGCCCGAGCCATCGACGTTGATCACGAAGACCGTTCCTCCGCCCGTGCCCGATGCGGTGCAGGTGCTCGCACCGTAAGCACCGCCGCAGTACGTCGTTCCGTAGATCTTTCCGCCGACCAGGAGCGGATAGCCCTCGGGATACGCACCGTCGGAGCCTTTCCCAAAGTTGTAAAGTACTTTGAATCCCGCGGCCGGCCGGACGACCGGTACCGCGTGGCGCGCGACGCGCGCCGGGGAGAACGCCTGGGGGGTGAGAGTGCTCGTGCCCCCGCCGCAGGCGGTGAGAAATGCGAGCACAACGCCTACTCCGAAAAGACCGCGTAAACGCACCATGAGCCGCTCCTTCGCTCTTATTTTAGGGGACCGAGGGTTTTGACTCGCTTCGCTGCCCTTCCCGCTAGGTGGCGATTCCCTTGAGGATGGCGGCGATGGTCTGCATGTTGCGGAGATCGTCGTCGTCGCTGCCGGGCGTTTCGAGAATTGCCGTCTTCTCGCGCAGTTCGCGATGGGCCAAGAGGGCGCGGAATCCGGCAAAACCGATGTTGCCCTCACCGATGTGCCAGTGACGATCGCGGGCGGCGCCGAGGGGGACCTGCGTGTCGTTGAAATGGAACATCAAGAGCCGCTCGACGCCGATGTGGCGCTCCGCCTCCTCCACGAAACGATCGACGCCTTCTTGCGAGTCGATCGCATACCCGGTCGCCCACGCATGGGCGGTGTCGAGACAGATGCCGAGCTGCGGATGCGCCAGCGCGCGCACGAAGGCACCGAGCTCTTCGAGCGTTCCGCCCGCGAGATTTCCAGCGCCCGCGGAGTTCTCGATCACGAGGTAGACGCCGGGCTCGATTGGCGCCAGCGCCGCTTCCAGCAAGCGGCAGACATCGGCGAATGCCTCTTTGCGATCGCGCGTGCCGTACGATCCAAGGTGCGTATTGACGAAGCGCATGCCGCCGCGCGCGGCGACCGCGAGGTCGTGCTGCAGCAGGTTTAAGGAGCCTTGCGAAATCTTCCGATCGCTGCTGGCGAGGTTGATCAGGTAGGGCGTGTGGATCGCGCACGGATCGAGATCGGCCTCCTTGCGCAGGCTCGCAAATTTATCGAGCGCGGCGACGTCGATCGCGGAGGTGCGATAGCTGCGCGGGTTCGAGGAAAACACCTGCATCGCGCTCGCGCCGATCGCTTTCGCGTGCTCGACGGCCTTCGCGTAGCCGCCGGCCACGTGACAGTGCATGCCTACGCGCATGGTCTTAACTCGCGCACGCGGCGGGGTTCTGTTCGCAGCAGAACGGTCTCCTGCGCTACGATTGCTCCCTCGCGTTCGTTTACCCGGTCGCGCCTTGGGGAAAGCTGGTCGTCGGAGGTGGAACCGTGGGAATTTTAGCTTGGATCATTTTTGGGCTCATCGTCGGAGTCATCGCGAAGTTTCTCGTTCCCGGTGAGGGACCGGGCGGCATCATCGGCGACATCATCGTCGGCATCCTCGGTGCGTTCATCGGAGGATTCCTCTACGGCTTCTTCGGTCACGCGGGCGTGACGGGATTCAACATCGGCAGCACGATTTGCGCCGTGATCGGCGCGGTGATTCTCTTGGTGATTCTGCGCGCCGTAACCCGGCCGCGCGCCGCTTAAGCTCCTTCGACGTCGCCGGTCGCCGGCGCGGTCGAAGGAGCGTTCAGGTCGAACTCGAGCGGCTGGCCGGGTTCGAGTTCGAGTTCGGGCAGATCGTCGAGCGACCGAAGGCCGAACGACTCCAAGAAGAACGGCGTGGTTTTGTACTGCATTGGCCGACCGACGACGTCTTTGCGCCCCGCTTCGGCGATGAAGCCGCGATCGAGGAGCGTGCTCACCACGCTGTCGGAGTTCACCCCGCGGATCGCTTCGATCTCGCCACGGGTGACCGGCTGCACGTGCGCGACGATCGCGAGCGCCTCCATCGCGGGCGTCGAGAGCGTGGTCTTCGGTGGAAGCAGGTAGGCTTCGACCACGTCGCGCGCTAGCGGAGAGGTCGCGAAACGGTAGCCGCCGGCGACCTCGCGTACGACGATGCCGCGCTCGCCGTAATCGGCCTCGATCTGCTGCAGCGCCGACGCGATCGCCGACTCCTCGGCCCGCAGCAGTTTGGCGAGCTGCGGGATCGAGAGCGCTTCGCTGGCAACGAAGAGCAGCGCCTCGATCGCGCGCTGCAGCTCGCGATCGCTCATTGCGCCACCGTGGCAAAGAGGCGAATGTCGTCGAAGGCTTCCGTCTGCTCGAAGGCGAGGCGCCGGCGGCGAATCAGCTCCAGAATCGCCAGGAACGTGATCACGATCACATCGCGCGTCATACCCAGTTCGCCGCAAAGTTCCGAGAAACGCGTCTCGCCTCGTTCCTTGATCGCGCGCATGATGTAATCCATCGAAGCGATCAGCGAGACGCGCTCCCGCGCGATCGAGCGCTTCTCGGGACGCGCTTGCGCGAGCATGGCAAGAAAGGCGCGCTTGAGCTTTTCGGGGTCGATATCGTAGCGCTGCGCGATCTCACCGGCTGGGTCTCCCGGCTCGCGATAGAAGAAAGAGCCGGCTTCGTTCTGATACTCGCGCAGTTGCTCGCCGAACTCGCGGTACTTCGAGTAGGCGATCAGGCGGCGGCGTAAGTGCTCCTCGACCTGCTCGGGCGTCTCGGCGGTCTCGTCGACGAACTCCTGCGGAATCGGCGGCAGCAACGCTTTCGATTTCAGAAAGATCAGCGTCGCGGCGATCACCAGGTACTCCGCGGCAACCTCGACGTCGCGCGACTCCATGGCGCGGACATAGGCGAGATACTGCTCCGCCATGCCGGCAAGCGGGACGGTCGCCACGTCGAGCTGCTGCTCTTTGATCAGCGTGAGCAACAGATCGAGCGGGCCGTCGAACGACTCGAGCCGTACGGTGAACGGGGCGGTCACCCCTCGTCCTTCGACTGCGCTGGGGATGACGAGGTCAGGATGAGACGTGGAGTTTTTCGTCGGCGCGTTCGCCGACGAGCAGCGGCTCGCCCCAAGCCGAGGGGTTGGCGGCGAGAAAGTCGAGCGCCAGATCCACGAGACGCTTTTCATTGACGTACTTGAGCGTCTTGCGGGCATGGGCGACGTCGAACCAGCGCGCGTCGTCGACTTCGTGGTCGTGATTGGTGGGATCGCCGGAGAGGTAGCGCATCAGGTAAAAGGTCACGGCCTTGCGGTGTTTGGCTTTGCCCACGTAAAACCAGTAGGCGATCTCGCTGAGCTTGGTCAGGATCTCTCCCCAGCAGCCGGTCTCTTCCCGCACTTCGCGGAGTGCCGCCTGTTCGGTCGACTCGCGCGCTTCGACGTGTCCTTTGGGCAGCGTCCAAACCCGCGGCGGTGCGCCGCGGCCAATGAGCAGTGCATCGTAGGTCGAGTCACGCCGGCGAAGGAGCAGTCCGCCCGCCGACACCTCGTACTTGATCCTCATGACGCTCCACTTCGGACAGGGAAGGGGGCTGCTTCGAGCCCCCCTTGGTTACTCTAATTATAGCCCCCCGGTCCAAGAAGCGCCTGCGAGAAGGGGAGGCCTTTTTTGCCCCCCCGCGTCTATTTCGGATAGGTCGCTTGGAGGAGGTCCGAGGTCGAGACGTCAGCCTGGCCGTTGGCCGCGGTAATCGAAGGGAGCTGCCCAAGGTCGGCGGGATAGGAGGCCTCGTAGGCGGGGTAGTCGGTGGCCGCGGCATAGACTTCGTAACGCTGACCGGGACAGATACTCGGCGTTGGCTTGCCGGATTGCGTCAAGGGGCCGAGCATGTCGTCGAGCACGAGGCGCGTGCTGCCGGCGTGATGCGCGACCAGCGTATAGAACGCGTCGGCCTCGTGCGACTGGACGCAGATGCCCTCGCCGCTGCCGCCGACGGCGCGAACCACCACCGTTGCCTCGGCCGCGCCGGAAGGCACCTTCACACTCACGGCGCCGCCGCCGCTTTGGTCGGGCGTGAACGAGGGCGTCGCCGTCATCGGCAGCGGTCGCAGCGAGGTGAGCTGTGACCCCGCCGCGAGTATCCCGGGCGCCGGCGTGGGCGTGCCGTTTGGACCGGGGCTCGGCGTTGGATTCTGCGGCGTGTCAAACGAGGGCGGCACCGCCGCGTACAGGTGGTACGTGCCGATGACCGGAGCCACGGCGAAATCGGTGAAGCCCAGGGAGTAGCCGGCCCAACCGAGCGCGCGCAGCGACGGTCCGGCAGCCGGATAGGCCGGCGGGCCACCGTACCACAACTCCTCGTTGTCGCCGTAGATCGGGAGATGGTAGGCTTGATAGAGCGGTGACGTTCCGTTACCCGGACCGGCGTCGGAGTTGCACGGGCAAAGCCCGTAGCCGAAGGCGCCGCTGCTGGGCTCCTTTTGCCCTCGCGGCGGCCCGGTCCACAGCTCTTGATTGAGCGTGCCCCAGGTAATGTGGTTGGTGCCGAGATCGGAGCCCGCCGAAAGGACTTGATTTCCGGTCTGCGTGGAGGTCAGCACGTAAAACTTGCTTGGGCCGATGATCATCGGCACGTCGTAGAGCACGCCGGAGAGCCCATCGCTCTGACGCAGCGTCTCGACGGCGTTGAGACCGTAGGCGACGCTCTTGCCCCCGTTATAGGCGATCGTCGCGACGCCGACGGCGAACTGTAGTTTTGAAGTGGCGGCCGGATCGTACGACGTTTGCGGCGGTTCCGAGGCGCCGCCGTTGCCGCAGCCGGCCAAGAGCGCGGCGCCGGCCGCCACGGCGAAAAGATCGCGTAGTGAGAGACGAATCATATAGTCACCTGATAGTAGAAGCGAAATGAAAGGGGCGCGAGGTTCGGATAGGTGAGGTAGGGCGCCGAGGAATGCGCGGCGACGTCCGGCGGAGCGTACGGCGCGCTGGAGTAGGTGCAAGGCGCGTTACCGCTCTGCAAGCCGGTGCTCACCGGCGAACCGTAGCAGCCGTTGTACACCGGCACGTTGTAGAGTTGATTGAACAGGTTCTTGATCTGCACGCCGAAGACCGATTGCGCCAGCACCTTCATGTGCGTCGGCGGACGGTAC
>DASZGC010000084.1:0-1563 GCA_035939175.1 Candidatus Cybelea sp.
CTATCGACGATGATACGAATCGCGGTGAGATCGTAGATCGTCGAGAACTCGCGCCCTTTGCTGATCTTGGAATAGATGGAGTAAAAGTGCTTCGGGCGCCCTTGGATCTCGGCGTTGATCTTCAACTCTTTGAACTCGTCCCGCAGGCGATCGATCGCGTTCGCGACGTCGGCCTCGCGTTCGCGCCGCGTCTTCGCAACGCGCTCGATGATGTCGTGAAAGCCCGCGGGGTCTAGATAGCGAAGGCATTCGTCTTCGATCTCCCACTTGATCTTCCAGATCCCCAGGCGGTGCGCGATCGGAGCGTAGATATCGAGCGTTTCGCGAGCGATGGCCTGCTGCTTGGACGGCGGCAAACTCGCCAGCGTCCGCATGTTGTGCAACCGATCGGCCAGCTTGATGATGATGACGCGGATGTCTTTGGCCATGGCCAAAAACATCTTGCGAAGGTTTTCGACCTGGGCGTCTTCTTTCGACTGGTATGGGATTCGCGTGAGCTTCGTCACGCCGTCGACCAGGCGCGAGATCTCTTCGCCGTACTGCGCGCTGACCTGCTCGACGGTAATCGAGGTGTCTTCGACGACGTCGTGGAGCAGTGCCGCGGCAATCGTCTCGTGATCCATCTCGAGATCCACCAGAATCCCGGCGACCGCCAGGGGATGCTCGATGTACGACTCGCCAGACGCGCGGCGCTGGCCCTGGTGAGCGGTCACGGCGAGCTCGTACGCGCCCATCAGCGCCTTCGGATCGGCGGAGGGGTCGTAGCTGCGGACTCGTTCGATGAGCTCGGAGATCGTCATGGATATCCCGCCATTATAGCGCAGGGCCCCAGGCTCGTGCTCGCTCGGCCCGCAGCCCCAGGGCTGGGCGGCCACTCAACGATGGGGGTTGGTCGCGCTTCTACGGGCTTGGGGAAGGCGCGGGGGTAACGGTCTCGACGTCGAGCCGGCTCTTAAAGAGAATCGTGGCGATTTTGCCCTGCGCGTTGAGCGCGAGCCACAAGTAGATGTTTCCGGACGTGCAGCGCATTTGATAGACGTACCCGCGCGCCCCCGGCGGAAAATCGGCTGCAATCCAGGGCCCGAGGTAGACGGCGTCGGTCAGCGCGCCGAGCTGTCCGAGCGCTGTCGAAGTGTCGGTTATTTTTGCGTCGGAAAGCTTCGCCAGAACCTGTTCGGCGTACATGCTCTTGTTCACCGAGCCGGCCTGCCACTGCACGAACTGTTGCCGCGCCAGTTTCGTGATTACCGGATCGGCGACGGGCGTAGGAGAGGGTGACGGTGTCGGCGTCGCGTGCGGGCGCGACGAACTCGGAGCCGCGGATAACGCCACGATCAACGCCGTTGCGGCCGTAACGGCAGGCACCGCCAGCTTCATGCGCGACCAGTTAATAGGCCACGAAGGAAACGATCTCGGCGCCGCCGAGCGCCTCGCGCCCGCGCAGTTGCGTCAGTTCGACCAAGAAGGCAAATGCATCGACGTCGGCGCCGAGCCGCTCCAGCAGCCGCGCCGTTGCGGCCGCGGTGCCTCCCGTCGCGAGCAAATCGTCGACAACCAGAACGC
>DASZGC010000085.1:0-12375 GCA_035939175.1 Candidatus Cybelea sp.
CTGTGTGCACGCCAGAACTACCATCACGCGCGTCTCTTTCTTTGCCATCAGTAGTCTACCACAACATTAAGAAAACGGACCGGCGGTCCGTTCGGAAAACCCATGCTAGCACATTCCGACCGCCCCTTTCAACGGGTGTGCCGCTCCCGCGCCCTCGTTGAAAGCAAGCGGGCCGGCTGATTCTCCGACATTTCCGGCAATCGAGCGCGGAAGATGGCTGCGCCAAGCCGAAAAATCCCGCCACTATGGCTACAACGCTATCATTTCGACATTCCGCCGTCATCGCGATCGGCGGGCTTCTTCTCGCGAGTTGCTCGCAAGGGAGCGGATCCTCGACGCTTCCAGGCGCTGCGGCGCCCGCCGCCAGGCAGCCCGCCCACAGAGCGGCTCCCGACGCCGCGGGCTATCGACTGCTCTATCAGTTCAGCGGCGGTTCGGGCGCCGACCCCGACAGCGGGCTGCTCGCCATGAACCACAAGCTCTACGGCACCGCCGAGCAGGGCGGCGCCGGCGACGGCGTCGTCTTCAGCATCACGCCCGAGGGCGCCGAGAGCACGGTGCTCGAGTTCTCCGGCAGCGACGGGTCGGGACCGAATGCCGGCCTGACCAACGTCTACGGCACGATCTACGGCACGACGAAGACGGGCGGCGCCCACGACCACGGCACCGTCTTCAGCATCAACAACGGTAGTGAAAAAGTGATCTACAGTTTCAAAGGCGGCACCGACGGCCAGCAGCCCCACTCCACGCTGCTCTACCACAACGGCTTGCTCTACGGCACCACGTACGCCGGCGGCGCGTACGCGAGCGGCACGGCGTACGAAGTCAATGCCGGCGGCGCCGAAGAGGTGCTCTACGCGTTCGGCAAATCGTATCTCGACGGCGGCGAGCCGAACACCGGCTTCACCGTTATCGGCAACAAGCTGTACAGCGCGACCTACGGCGGCGGCGCATATCGCCGCGGCATCGCGTACTCGCTCACGACGCAAGGCAAAGAGAGGGTGCTGCATAGCTTCGGCAACGAGTACGACGGCTCACACCCCTATAACGCGGCGTTGCTCGCCGCGAACGGCGTGTTCTACGGCACCACGTGCGCCGGCGGCCAGTACAATCTCGGAACGGTCTACATGATGTCGCCGAGCGGAGAAGAGCGCGTGATCTACAGCTTCGGTAAGACCGCGTACGATCCGACGTGTCCGACCGACGGTCTCGTGCTGCTTCACGGCGTGATGTACGGCACGTCATACAGCGGCGGCGCCACCGGCTCCGGCACGATCTTCTCCGTCACCTACGGCGGAAACGTAACGGTGCTTCATAGCTTCAACGCCTCGGGCGACGGCGCATTGCCCGGCGCCCCATTGACGCTGCTCAACGGCGTCTTCTTCGGAACGACGACGAGCGGCGGCACGGGTAAGGGTTACGGCGTCATTTTCAGATACAAACCGTAGCGTTTCGCGGCGCGGGAAATTTGCGCCGCCTGCACCGCCGAGCAAGGTTGGCAGCCCTCCGAGAGGGAGGACGACTGCCTGCTTAAAGGGAACGCGGCCAAGACGGTGTGCGGGTGATGCCTAGTTTCCTTCAAGAAACGTTAAGAAAGTGAGCGCCGCACAATGGATCAAGGCAACAACTCCCGTCTCTCCTTTCTCAAAGCAGGTCTCGTCGTCGGCGGTGCCATGTACGCCGACCCGGCTTCGGCACTTGCCCGCTCCGGGGGCCAGCCGCTCGGCTTCGGGCCGGACACCTTCCTGTTACCGCCAAAAACGCCCCTATCGAAACTCATCCCAGCGTCACAGCTTCCGGGCAACACCGGTGCGCTCACGCTCGCCGATCTCTCGGAGCTCGCAGAGTTGAATGAGGGCGCGATCCGCAAGCTCGTTCGGAAGTTCTCAGACGTAACGCTCGGCGACCTCGGAGATGCCTACGCGTACGCGATCGGTGTGGGGGGCTCGACGACGCCGCTCATACAGGAGCAGAGCGGCGAGATCGTCATCACGTGCTGCTGCTGCTCCAGCTGCTGCATAAAATTTTCCTTTTAGTCTGTTCGGGTTAGCGCCCTGGAACGTTAGGGCATGAGCTCGAGCGAAATCGTCATCGCGCTGCCGGTTCAAGTCGTCGAAGTGCCCGACGGCGTGATCGTGAAACGAGGAGTCGATGAACTCCTCGTTTCGCGTCTGAGCGCCGCGGCCGTTTTGAGCATCTTGGCGCGAGCCGGCGTACCGGAGGGGGCGCCTTTGTGGGAGCTCCACGACATCGGCCAAAAATCCGCGCCGGAGATCGATATCGACCGGCTGGTCGGCGAGCTTCGCGCAAAGCACATGCTCGTCGACCCGAGCGAAGCGAGCACGGCGCCCGAGACGCCCGATCAGCTCCTAGGGTGGAACGCGGGGAGCAGTCCGCAAGCGACGCTCGCGGCCCTCGCACGCGTCTCGATCGACGTGCTCGGCGTCAACGCCGTCTCCCGGCGTCTCGTCGAAAGTTTGCTCTCGATCGGAGCCCAGCTGCGCGTGGTTGACGAGCCGACCTTTCGCAACGTTCGCTTTTTTGACGACGGCGAACGGCTGATCTCGCAACGCTGGGGACTCTGCGCCCCCGAGCCGTTCGAGACTTGGAAGGACGCGTTGCCGAGCGGCGAGACGACGTGCCTCGTCGTCTGCTCCGACTTTGGCGGCCTGCAGCGGCTTGCAGAATGGAACGCGCTGGCTCATGGGCGGGGATGGCATTTTCTCCCGGTCGTACTGCAAAATGCGGTTGGGCTCGTCGGACCTTTGGTGATTCCGGGTGAGACGGCGTGCTTTCAATGCCTGCTAGTGCGAGAAGAGGCAAACTCGCCGTCGGTGGCGATCAAACGGGCGACGGAGGTCTTTGCTTTCGAAGGCCAGCTCATTGCCGCGTACCATCCGTCGATGGCCTCCGCGCTCGGCGATGTTGCGGCGATGGAGCTCACCAAGCATTACGCATACGGCTGGACGTCGGCGGCGATCGGCAACGCCATCGAGGTCAACTTGCTGACCGCAACGATGCAGCCGCGGCCAATTCTCAAGGCGCCAAACTGTCCGGTGTGCAGCCCGCTGAATTTTCGTGGCCGGATGGGGCTGCTGCGCGACAGAGTCGCGGGCTCGTAACGCCTACGTTAGTTCGCAGCAAGCTCGACCAGCTACTGGATCCACGTTTCGGCGTGATCTCGCTCCTGGCAGAACGAACGCGCGAGCCGAGCGCTCCGCAGTTCTTTCACTATTATGCCAAGGCATGCGATGCCGCGGCGTTGGGCGGCGAGTCGAACTTTCGGCTGGGCGGCGGCGCATCTTCTGAGCGCGACCGCGCCATGGGCAAGGCGATCGGCGAGGCGATCGAGCGGTACTGCTCGGCCTTCTACTTCAAAGAGCGGTTGCCGCTCGTGAGCGCAAACGACGCCTCATTCTCCTGCGTGGATCCTGCGGCGTTCGCCCTCTATCGCGAAGACCAGTACGCCGCACAAGCGATGGAGTTCGTGCCGTTTACGGCCGACCTCCCCGTGCGTTGGGTAGAGGCGTGCGATGTCGCAACGTCGCGCAGCGTTTACGTGCCCGCGGCAACGGTCTTCATGCCGTACTTTTACGGTGAGGCCGAGGGCGCGGTCATGCAGCCGATTACGACGGGACTTGCATGCAACGAGGGCTACGAAAGCGCGCTCCTTTCCGCCATCTGCGAGGCGATCGAGCGCGACTCGTTCACGATCTTTTGGCAAGGCCGCCTCGCTCCGCCCAGGGTGCCGCTGGAATCGTTAGACCCAGCGATTGCCGATCTCGTCGACCGCTTCGCTCGCGCGCGCTACGACGTCACGCTTTTTAACGTCACGACCGATATCGGCGTACCGAGCCTCCTCACCGTCGCTCGGCACGAGGATCCCAGTCATCCGGCGCTCTGCGTCGCGGCGGCGACGCATCCCGTTGCAAGCGTTGCCGCGCGCAAAGGCCTCGAAGAGCTCGAGCACACGCGCCTGTGGTGCAAGCGGCTGAAGCGGGCGACGCCGCCCATCGATCCGCAAAAGACGGCCGAGATTCTTGAGCAGGAGGAGCATTTGCGTTTTTGGTGCGAGCACTCGAATCGCCATTTGGCCGACTGGCTCTTCTCGTCAACGCTTGAAGAGGAGCTGCCTGCGGTGGCCTTCAGCAACGAGAGCGACCCGGCAGAACTGCTGACGTACGTGCGCGGATTGCTTAAGATGGCGGACTTGCAGCTCTTCGCCGTCGACGTCACGACGCCGGAGATCCTCGCGCTCGGCCTCAACGTGGTCAAAGCCGTGGTACCGGGTCTGCACCCGCTGTTCATCGGGCACCGCCATCGCGCGCTGGGGGGACGGCGTCTTTACGAGGTTCCCGTGCGCCTCGGTTACGGGCCGCCCGAACTTCCGCTCGACGATCCCACGAATCCGCATCCGTTTCCGTAAGGCGTGAGATGAGCCGCGAGCGATGGGACGAAAAGCGCATGCCGGGAGCCGACGCCCTTTGGCAGCTCTATCATGAGAACTCCAAAGCCACCCGCTACAAACGCCCGCTGGGCGAGCGCGCGCTCGGCGAATGGCAATCGCAGCTCTCGCCTTCACTCGTCTACGACGGGCACCCGGCGATCGCACTGCCCCCGCCGCTCACCTCGTTTCCGAAGACCCTCGAGAGCACGCTGCGCGATCGCGCGACCGCCATGGCGTTGCGGCGCGTCACCCTCTCGCTCGAGGTCGTCGCCACTTTGCTGCACTATTCGTACGGCATCACGCGACCGCTCGCCGAAGATGCCTTCCCATTCGGGCTTCGCCCGGTTCCGTCCGGGGGCGCCCTCTATCCGCTTGAAATTTATTTCCACGCGGCCGACGTCGAGGGCTTGCCTCCGGGCATCTACCATTACGAACCGCACGCCGGCCTCGTTCGCCGGTTCGTCGACGGCGATCAGACGGAGAATCTTAGCAAGTGTCTCGCGCAATCCGCATTGGCGCTCGACTCCTCCATCATCGTCTTCGTCACCGCGCTCTTCGAAAGGACGACCACGAAATATGGCGAGCGCGGTTATCGTTTCGCTTTGATCGAGGCCGGCCACGTCGTCCAGAATCTCGCTCTTTGCACGGCGGCGCTCGATTTGGGGGGCACGCCGATCGGCGGTTTCTTTGATTACCCAATCGACGAGATGCTGCAAATCGACGGCATCCGGCAATCTACGATCTATCTCTTCGCAACCGGCGGCAAG
The DNA here is from genome assembly GCA_035939175.1 of Candidatus Cybelea sp. Lineage (GTDB taxonomy): Bacteria > Vulcanimicrobiota > Vulcanimicrobiia > Vulcanimicrobiales > Vulcanimicrobiaceae > Cybelea. The sequence continues at coordinate 5,215 of DASZGC010000085.1, forward strand.
CCCGCGCCGTAAGCCCTTCGACATTCGCGTCGAGGCTTTTCATTGGTGCGCCCGGCCAGAATCGAACTGGCAACCTTGGGCTTAGGAGTCCCCTGCTCTATCCAGTTTGAGCTACGGGCGCACACACGGTTCCTATATTTTATGCGGTTTTGCCAGACGCTGCCCTGCCTCTGAGGACCTTGAATCGATGCTCGCGGTGCGATTTCGGTTCAGGAGTACGGCCCTTACCCATCTTCAGGGCCGGTGCAGACCCGAGTTGTCACCAGCCGCACGTCGTCCTTGTGCCGCCGCGATAGCGTCTCCGATCCCCGTGACGGCCTTCTCCTGCGCACCGGAAACCGTTCGGGAGTAGACCCGCAACGTCACGGATGGGCCCGCGTGCCCCTCCCGCATCCGAGACACCGGGAAGCGCCGAAGCAGCTGCTCGGAGGGGAGCGCCGCTCGACACGAAACGCGAAGGACGACGAAGTACGGCGGCATCGGCGCGGGGACGGTATTTGAGCAAACCACGTCGGGGAAGGATCGGGTACTGCACACCTTCACGGGCCCGCCCGACGGGGCGGAGCCCGCTGCAACGCTGACAGCAGCGAATGGTGACCTCTACGAACGACGGCTGCGGGTGGTCTGTCCACGTGCACCCCGAGCACTAGTGAGCTAATATCGGGGCCGTTTATGAGATCAGCGATGCCGGCAAGGAGCGCGTCATTCATAGCTTTACGGGCCTTCCGGACAGCGGAAGCAACGCACCCGATGGAAAGGTTCCACTGGATGGGCTAATCATCAGGGAAGGAATACTGTATGGTACGACCGGGGGTGGCGGCGCGGGCTGCTTCGGTTATGGTTGCGGAACCCTCTTCAAACTCAGCCGAGCCGGCGAGGAGCGTATCATTCACGACTACGACAGCGGGGACTATACGGCACGACGTCGCTCGCCGGTAACTGCGACTACCACAACGACAGCGGTTGCGGCACGGTGTTTAGGATCGCGCCGCGCTAAGATAAGGGACCGAGTATGACGGCTAATCGATCGAACTTCATCGCGGCGAGCCTAGCCGCAACATTGGTGGGGTGCGGAGGATCGCAGCCGCCGATCGGCGCGCCAAGCCCGATGCCGCAAGCCTTGGCTTTCGCAGCGCACGCCGATCGTGGCACGTCGTGGATGCTGGCCGACGCCAAGAGCGAGGACCTGCTTTACGTATCGAATCCAGGCAACGACAGCGTAACCGTCTACGCCTATCACAGCCGGAAGCTCGTCGGCACGCTGCGTGGCTTCTCCAGTCCGGCCGGTTTGTGCGCCGATACGGCTGGCGATGTTTGGGTAACCAACGAGGGCGGAAGCGACGTGATCGAGTACGCGCACGGCGGCACGAAACCGATTAAGACGCTAGACGATGGGAGCGAACAACCGCTGGCGTGTTCGGTCGATGCAACGACTGGAAACCTGGCCGTCCTCGATGCCGGCGATGTTGCCGTGTATCGAAATGCGAGCGGATCGCCAAAGCGTTACAAAGGCGGTGGAGTGTACGGAGATTATGCGCTTGGTTATGGTGCGCGCGGTGGCCTTCTGGTAAACGGCGGCAGCTATAACAACCGTAATTTTATCGCGTTTGCGCAACTTCCGCTCGGCGCTACGCATTTGCGGCAGGTGGTGCTCTCGAAGACGCTCCAGTGGGCGCCCCCCACATTCATGCAGTGGGACGGCCGGTTTTGGGTCGTCGGGTTAGAGACGCTCGACTGGTTCAAGATCACCGGCAGCCGTGGAATATTCGAGGGTTACTCGGCGCTCTCACCCTCAAGTACGATCGCGCAATTTTGGATCGCCGCGGTCAACGCCGGGAGTCGACGTGCAAATCAGATCGTTGTCACCGAGGACGATCCATACAAGGTCGAGTTTTTTCAGTACCCCGCCGGAGGGAAACCGTTTGCCAGCATCATCGACGGCTTGAGCAATCCCTATGGCATCACCGTCAGTAAGGCCTCAAAGTAATGACTTTCTCAAGTTGGTATTATCGCATGCTCGCAGTTTGTCTTGGTGCCATGTTGTGGACTGGATGCGCGCAGCAGGCGTCGGCGCCGCCGACGCTCCTTCCGGCGGCGCGGTCCGGCCATACGCGGGTAGTGCCCAACACCAGTTCGAGCGATCTGCTCTATGTGACTGGAGATTGCGGGGGCGTCTGTGTCTTTACCTATCCAGACGGCGTGCTAGTGCAGCAGCTCAGCGATTCCGACTCACCATTTGGTGAATGCGTAGATAAGGCCGGCGACGTCTTCGTTGCGGATTTCGGAGGCGATACCGGCACCGCTGCCATCCTCGAATACGCGCACGGCGGAACGAGTCCGATTGCCACGCTCAGCGACCCAGGGTACTATCCGGAGTCGTGCTCCATCGACCCAACCACCGGAAATCTTGCCGTTACGAACGACGCCGGACCCGTCGCAATCTACGCCGGTGCGAAGGGCGACCCGACCTACTATACCGACCCAAAGGCCTACCTAAACGGCTTCTGCACGTATGACGACAAAGGCAACCTTTTCGTTGACGGCGGGTCTAGGGGACGCGGCAATTATGCGTTGGTGGAACTGCCGAAAGGCAGGCACACGTTCAAGAGCATCAAGCTGGATAGCCCACCGAGCTTCTGGTACGATATCCAGTGGGCCGGCAAGTACCTTGCGATTGCGGAGAGTGCTACAGTAATTTACCACGTCGCCATCAGCGGCACAAAGGGCACTACCATCGGAAGCACCGTCCTCAATGGGCCGGTTTCGGGCATCGAAGTGCAGTTTTGGATTCAACGCGGGACGATTGTCCAGCCATATGGTATGAGCGATTTGCCCGACAATATCGGGTTTTGGAAGTATCCGAATGGTGGGAAGCTGCGAAAACATATCGGCGGGTCGCAGTTCGGAAACGGCGAGTTAATCGGAACGGTCGTCAGTCCGGCGACGAGCCGCTAGCCTCAAGACCTTAGGAGAAAGTCATGACTTTTCGGTTGAGGGCACGCGCGGCAGCGCCAGTGGGTGCGATTGCGTTAGCGGTGCTGCTAGCGGCATGCGGCGGCCCTACCGCTCCGACGATGTCATCGCTGGATGGCGCAAATCTGACTTTTCCGCACAGCCAAACATTTAAGTACACCGGCAAACCACAGCGCTTCGAGGTTCCGCACGTACAGTGGCTTCAGGTTGTGATGCGGGGCGCCAGCGGTGGTGCGGCTGCGAGCGGCGGGGCACACGGCGCTCGTGTCTACGCTCTCATTCCCGCAGCGCTCAGCCCGACACTCATGGTGTACGTCGGCGGCGCCGGAAACGAGAAGAAGGGCGGTTTCAACGGCGGCGGCGCGGGCGGCATCGATACGTTCCGTTCGAATGACAATGGCTACGGCGGCGGCGGCGCATCCGACGTTCGTATCGCCGCCGGCACGCTCGGTGATCGCGTGATCGTCGCGGGAGGCGGCGGCGGTGATGGGGCTGGTACTACCAGCGGCAAATACTCCGGCGGCGCGGGCGGCATGGGAGGCGCCGGCACCGGCGGAAAGGGCAGCGACGGTTCCAGCAGCGGTTACAGCTGCGCAGGGAGCGGCGGTGAAGGCGGATCGCTTACCGCCGGTGGCGCGGGCGGTAGCGGCGGCCAGTGCGAAACCGCTGGTGGTTATCCGGGCGCCAACGGTAGCTTTGGTAACGGGGGCGCAGGCGGCGATGGCTACGACGCGGCCGGCGGCGGTGGCGGAGGCGGCGGCTTTTACGGCGGCGGCGGCGGCGGCGGCGCTGGCGCCGAATCGATTTCTTACGGTGTGGGTGCCGGCGGTGGCGGTGGTGGTGGCCCGTCTTTTGTGGGCAAACGTGCGAAGAAAGCGCACGTCTGGCCAGGTTGGAAGAACGCCGTCGGTGATGGGCTCGTCGTAATCAGCTGGTAGGAAGTATGAAAAGGTTGAGATTACATCGTCGCATGTCCAGCGTCTTCGTGGTTGCATTTGCCGTCGCTGCTTGCGGCGGATCGCAGCCGCCGATCGGCGCTCCCGGCTCGACGCCGCAAACCTCGGCGATCGCAACGCACGCCGATCGTGGCAAGTCGTGGATGCTGCCAGAAGCGACCGGCAAAGATTTACTCTACATAGCGAACTTTACGGACGTACTCGTGCTTACGTACCCTCAAGGCAAGCTCGTAGGTACAATTAAGGGCTTTGATCCTAACGCGAGCGAGTGCGTAGACGCGAAGGGTGATGTGTATGTAACAGACTTCAATCCACCCGCCCTTTGGGAGTATCCCCACGGAGGGACGAAGCGTGTCGCTAAGTTCTTGCTCAAGAGCGTTGGAGCCGGGGCCTGCGCCTTCGACCCAACTACCGGGAACATGGCGGTAAGTGGTAACTCAAGCGACGTCGACATCTTCGAGCCGGGCCACATTAAGCCGATCGTCGTGAACGATCCGAACATGGTCTACAACGAGGCTTGCACTTATGACGATAAAGGAAACCTCTTTGTAGATGGCCTCAAGACGTTTAAGGGCGAGCCGCGCCTAGCCGAACTTCCCGCTGGCTCGCATAAATTTATCGGACTATCGGTTGACGTGTCGCGGTGGGATGGTGAAGCATGGCTTCAATGGAGCGGTAACCGTTTGGCGATTGTGGGTTACAAACCTCACTCAAGAAAGGATCATCCCGAGATTCTACAGTTTTCGATCAGCGGGACGCACGCAAAGGTTGCTTCGATAGTCCAGCTCGATGAAGCGGCATTGATAAATCACATCTTCATCTACGGGGACACCCTGATTCTTTCAAACTGGTATGGTCCGGGCTATGGGAAGAAGGGAGTGCTGTTCTACGGATATCCAGGAGGCGGCGCGCCGACGATGACACTTACGAAGGGTATGACCGGTCCCCGAGGCGTTGCAGTCAGCCCGGCAGCGCAATAACCCCGCACACTCTGCCCTCTGCGCGGCTTCGCGCTAGCCCGCGCGCGAGCCGAGGCGATCAGCGAAGGGCATCGCCGCAATCGCAGCTGGGCGCGCGAGCACTCGGATCAGCGCGACGAGGCATGGTTCAAGCGCGAGATCGCGCCGAAGCTCGATGCGTTCTCGCTCAAGGTGATCGCGGCTGCAACGGGCTTGTCGCTCGCGGCCTGCTCGCGTATCCGGGCCGGTGCGAAGGTTCCGTATCCGAGGCATTGGGAAGTCTTGCGCGACCTCGTGGGCGCTTAGACGCTAGTAGCGCCGGGATGACGCTGCGGCGCAGCGAACGTACTCAGCCGCCAGTCGGTCCTGGCGCCAGGAGCACAGTCGTGAGAATCCTCAGTTTCAGCCGCTACGCAATAAGCATAAGTCTTGCTACAGCATTGCTCGTCGGTTGCGGCGGATCGCAGCCGCCGATTGGCGCGCCGGGTGCAATGCCATGGTCAGCTGCGCCAGGAACCGTTAAGGACGGCACCTTCCCCTCGACGCGACTAGTCCCCATAAACGGCAAGCTGTACGGGACAACCGCATACGGCGGCGCCTATTGTCCTACACGCAGCTTTGGCGGCTGCGGGACCGTGTTCAGCGTCACGACACGCGGTACAGAAACGGTGTTGCACAGTTTCGGCGAAGGCTCTGACGGTATCGGACCGTCAGATATGATCTTCGTCGGCGACGAGCTCTATGGTACCACCTGGAGCGGTGGCGCTCACGGCAATGGCGTCGTATTTAACATTACAACGAGCGGCGACGAGCACGTGTTGCATAGTTTTGGTAAACGACCCGATGGAAATGAGCCCACCGGACTTACCAACGTTCACGGAACGCTGTACGGTACGACATACTCCGGCGGCGCTTACAACTTTGGGACCGTCTTCAGCGTCACGAAGAGCGGCGTGGAGCAGGTGGTGCACAGCTTTGGGCCAGGGTGCACCACCAGCAGGTATTGCGCGACCGCACCGTACGGACGCCTGCTTGAGGTCGGGAATCGGCTGTACGGCACGACGTATGGCGGCGGACCGAAGAATGACGGAGTCGTGTTCAGCATGAGCATGACTGGACAAACAAAAAACCTTTACAGCTTCATCGACGGGGGTCCCAGCGGCGAATCTGCACATGCAAATGGCGGTCTGGTCGACCTCGGTGGTGTGCTCTACGGTACGACGTACGCCGGAGGATATGAAACCGACGAGGGAACAGTGTTCAGCGTCACTAGGAACGGAACCGGGAACGTGTTGCACAACTTCGACACGGGCTGCAAACGCGTTGATGGGGCTCGCCCGGCAGCGCCCTTGATGGACGTCAACGGCGCGCTCTACGGCACGACAACCGCTGGAGGCATATACGGAAGCCGCTACTATTGTGACGGTTTGGGAACCGTGTACAGTGTTACCCCGAGCGGCAGAGTGAAGGTGTTGTACTCCTTCGGTTCAACGAGCGCCGACGGCTATTATCCGCTCGCTGAGCTGACCAGGCTGAACGGCGTCCTCTACGGCACGACGTATTATGGAGGCGCCTGCGGAGATGGCACCGTCTTCAGCATCACCCTAAGCGGCAAAGAAAAGGTGCTACACAGCTTTTGTTGAGACGGACGCCATTTAACGAACGCCACTCGATCAAACTGACCGCTGCCATCCGTATCTCGTTACCCTGGCCGCCTCGCCCGCCGCCGCGCCCGCGAGGCCGCATCGCGTTTAGCGAGCGTGGGCGCTTAGCTTAGAGTCTCGCAGCTGCGCGGCCCGGCCGCCGATCGGCGTTGCGCATTGCGGCTCGCAGCGTGGAGACTTGCGCCTCGCAGCGTGCTCGCAGTTCTCGCATCGGATTCAAAGAGCTTAGCGGTTTAGATCGTAGCGTTTCCGATCGCGCGGCAGCCTTGCAGCGAAGCCGGGCGGGAGGGGGGGTCCGTTTTGAATCGCTTAACTCCTTGTATTATGGTCATGGGCAGGTCACGCTGACTGACTCCTTAGGGTTAGACTCTGTGGGATAGATAGGCGGCCTGCCCGTCGCGTCCAGGAGAGATCGGACGGTATCGTGGGCGCCGCATTGTCGGTCAGCTCGAATGCACAAGGTCGATCGAGGACGGACGCTGCTGAGGGAGGCTGGATACTGATGGCATCGTTCTTAGGAATTGATCTGTCGAAAGAAACGTTTCACGCAAGCCTTCTGAGCGATCCCGGCGAGGCCAAGAAGGTCTTCCCGAACACGACGAAAGGTTT
>DASZGC010000086.1:0-26474 GCA_035939175.1 Candidatus Cybelea sp.
AGCAGCCGGGGCGAGAGGCGTTTCGCGTCTATCGTCTACCGGCGACGCCGCCCAAGACGCCGTTCGAGCTGCGCGCCTCGACCACGTGCACGGGCGAGGTGAAGAACCTCGCCACGCAGGCGCTCGCCGAGTTGAGCAGACACTTCGCCAGCGGTGCTGCAACGCCGAGCTTCACGATTACGGAACACATCGCAAAGAGCGGCGCGTGGTACGAGCTGGATCCCGGCGACCCGACGATCGTGCCGGCGCTGATTACCTGCGGTCACGTCGCCACCACGACGGGCGACGAGCTGGGCAAACTCGGATACGATGGCAAGCTGGTGCCGGAACTGAACTACGCTCCGGCGCTCGGTATCTATCTCGTGCCGCCGGCGCGGCGCAACGCAGCTCCGTAAGCCGTTAGTACTCGGAGGACTTCCCTGCTGCGCGAGCGCGCAGCACCATCTCCTGCACGCGCGGATGCTTGCCGGGGATCGTCTCGACCCACTCTTCGAAGTGCGGTACCGGTTCGCCGATGCGGAAGAGGAAGTACCACACGCTCAGATCGCCCATGTAAGCAAAGCGTTTCTTAAAGTCTTTGACCAGCGCGTCGTAGGAGTCGAAGCCGTGCAGGTAGTTCGCGAACCCGCCGTACTCGCGATCGGCCTCGAGCAGTGCCGCGGCGTCGACGATCGTGGCGTTGACCTTGCGCGCGGCACGCAGGATACCGGGCGTTTCGAGTACGCGATCGACGTCGAACTGGTCGTATGCGGCTACGCGATGCGGGTCGAACTCGGAGAAGGCCTCGCGGTATGCGTCCCAGTGCTCGGCAATCTGCTTCCAGCGCACGCCCGCTTGGAAGACCGCGCGCGTAATTACTTCGAGGTAATCGGCCAACGAGGCCGGCGCGATCACGTCCGGAATGGTCTCCGCCATGCGCGCCCCTTTCGACGCCGCCCCTTCCGTTCTTTGGCAGGGACCGGAGCGGCAAAGGTCGCAGTTGCCGCTCACCATGCTACCTCGTCCGCGTTCGTCGGAAGAGTTCTTTAGGAGTTTCTGGTTTCGTGTACGTCGATGAAATGCTCAACTGTGTGGACTGCGGACGTGAGTTTGTCTTCAGCTCCGGAGAGCAACGGTTTTACGAGCAAAAGGGCTTTCAGAACAAGCCGAATCGCTGCCCCGACTGCCGTCAGGCGCGCAAGTCGATGCGCAACACCGGCGCCGGTGGGGGAGCCGCAAATGGCGGCGATCGCACCGGGCGCCCGCGCGAAATGTTTACCGCGACGTGCAGCCAGTGCGGCGGGGTGGCCGAAGTGCCGTTCAATCCGCGTGGCGACAAGCCCGTCTACTGCCGGGACTGCTTCGCCTCGCGGCCGTCTTACCGCTAACGGCTAACACCAACAACCCCAAGCGGTCGTACGACGCCGTCATCATCGGCGCCGGCCATAATGGCTTGGCGTGCGCGGCGTTATTGGCGAAGGCGGGGCGTTCGGTGGCGGTCTTCGAACGCGCGCCGGTCTTGGGCGGCGCGGCCGTCGGCGATCGCGAGGTGTGGCCCGGCTATACGCTCTCGACGGCGTCGTACGTGTGCAGTCTGCTCGATCCGTGGCTGGTCGAGGACCTGGATCTCCGCGCGCACGGGCTCTCCTACTATCGCAAGGATCCCTATGCGTTCACGCCGCTGCTCGACGGCCGTTCGCTGCTGCTGGGCTCGGACGCGCAGGCCAACGCGCGCGAGATCGCCCGCTTCGACCGGCGCGACGTCGATGGCTTCGCGCGCTACCTCGAACGCACCGATCGTTTGGGACGCGCGCTCTTTGACTCGTTCTCGGACGACGAGCCGCGCTTCGATCGTTTCGATGCGGAGACGCAGGCCGATCTGCGCGCTTCGGCTGCCGATCTGGTGGAGCGCTACGTTCGCGCGCCGGTGCTGCAGGCGGAGCTGGTCAACGATGGGCTCATCGGCACCTACCGCGGCCCGCGCGATCCGGGAACCGCGTACGTGCTCGCGCATCATTTAGCCGGTCGTCTACTCGGCGTGCAAGGGGCGTGGGCATTCGTGCGCGGCGGCATGGGTTCCGTCTCGCGAGCGCTGGCATTGGCCGCAATCGCCCGCGGCGCCGAACTCTTCACCGATTACGAGGTCGAGCGCATCGAACTGGACGACTCGGGCACGGCCTGTGGGGTTGTCATCGCTTGTCGTGGCGAGCGCGGTGGAAGCACGGAGCCAGGAACCGTAAGCGCAAGGGTTGTCGCGTCCAACGCTCATCCAATCACGACCTTCGGCGATCTGCTAGACTCGCGCGCACTCGACGCCGGATTCCTCGCGAAGGTCGACGACTGGCAGAGCGTCGGCCCCTCGCTAAAGCTCAACCTCGCGCTGGGAGAGCTGCCGGACTTTACCTGCCGCCCCGGCACGCAAGCGCAGCCGCACCATCGGGCGACGATCCACATCGCGCCATCGATCGACTACCTGCAGAAGGCCTATACGGATGCGCGCGAACGCGGCGAGAGCGACGAGCCGCTCATCGAATGTTTTCTCCAAACGCCGACGGACCCGAGCCTCGCGCCGCCCGGCAAGCACATACTCTCGGTCTTCGCGCAGTATTTTCCGTACGATCGTGCCGGCGGCTGGACCCTTGCCAAACGCGAAGCGGCCGCCGACAAGATCGTCGGGATCCTCGCGCGCTACGCGCCAAACCTTTCGCGCGCCATCGAGCAGCGGCAAGTCTTGGCGCCGCCGGATCTCGAGGTGCGTTTCGGCCTGCGCGGCGGCCACATCTTTCACGGCGAGCTCTTGCCGGGACAGATCTACGAGAACCGCTTTGCAACGCGAACGCCGGTACGTAATCTCTACTTGTGCGGATCCGGCGCGCATCCCGGCGGCTGCGTGAGCGGTTTCCCCGGCAAGCGCGCGGCGGCGGCGATTCTGCACGATATCGCGCCCGTCGAAACCTAGCGCGGTTCGACGGGACCGCCGGCCTCGGGCGGCAGCCCGGCTATTGGGACGACTTTGCGCATCGTCCCATAGCCGCGCTTTCGCCGTCGTTACGGGCTGAGGATCGCCGAGCCCACGGGATCCACCAACGCCGTCGTTACGAACGGTGCAATCGCCGCTCCGCCCGCCGGAAACGCATAGGTATACGCGTTTGGCGGAGCACCGCAGTTATCCGGTCCCACGATCTTGGCGCCGGCTCCATTGATGAAGAACTGCAGCACGTCGCAGGCTGCGGTAAACGTCGAAGCCGGAGGGGCGGTTCCAGTCAAGCCGGCAATCGTGTAACGGTAAAAGAGATTGCCCGTCTGATCTCCGACGACGAGCGTCGTGCCCGACCACTGGACGTTACCGGGCGTGGTGATTCCCGGTGTGAGCGCCATCGTCGCGAAGACGAGCGCGTAAAACCGGTCGAGCTGAAATGTATTGCCGGTATTGATTCCGTCGGCGTAGAGCCTGCCGTTTGGCCGATACCCGACGAAGTAGAAGTGCTTCATGCTGGGGTCGGCGTAGACCGTGGACGTGGTGAACGGCGGCGGGTAGATTGAGATGCTTCCTGCGGTACCTCCGGTCGTCTCGTAGTTGGCCACGGCGAGATGTCCGTTGGCCGGATCGATCGAACACGAGACGGGGTACTCGCCGGTATCGGGGATGATCTCGAACGGACTCGTTGCGCCGAACTTGAAGACATAAATGTTAGACGCATCGGTATTGGTGACGAATAGGATATGGCGTGCCGGGTCGACGCAAAGGCCGCCAGGAGTAGCGAAGCCCGTGAGCGTGCCGACGAGGGTGCCCGCGGGATAGTCGTATACCTGCACGTCATCCGTTGAGTCGTCGGAGACGTAGAGCAGCTTCGAGACGTCCCGTTTGACGTGTAACCACGAACGCTGGTGATCCGGACGAACCGCTACGCCGTGTGAGTACAGCGCGAGAGGACTCGAGGTGAAGCTTCCTGCCGAAGGCGTCGTGGCGCCGCTGCTGCATGCGGCGAGCGCAAAAGCTGCCAGCACACTACCCAAGCCAAAACGCTGGCCGTGCATGTCTTTCATAGAGAAAAGCCCTTTCTTTACGAACGAGGTAAGGTAAGGCACGGTTGATAGGGTAGGGCCGTCGATATGCGACGCCGAGGGCCGCCATCCCTTTAAGGGGAGCTGGGCGATAGCCGCCAGCGTGTCGCAGGTGGGAAGAAATCGTGACACTCCTTTGAAACAACCTGTGCATAACGCGGCGCTATGCTCATGGCATGCAGATTTCGTGGAAGCCGGTTCATCACGGAGGGGAGCGCGCGAAGCTGCCCGACAGCGCCTTCGCCTTTCCTCGCGAGCGCAAAGAGCCGCTGACCGACGCCGGTCACGTCCGCAGCGCGATCGCGCGATTCTCCGAGGTCGGCGGCGTCAGCGGCGTCGAGCGCGCGCAAGCGTTCGAGAACATCAAGGCCGCTGCCGAATACTACGGTGTGCAGCTGCGTGCTACGAGTTGGCACGACCTCGTCGGATAGGGTTTCGGGCGCAAGGCGCTGCACTAACGGCCGTTGAGGTCGAGCTGGCTAGGGACGGAGTTGTCGACGTCGATATCCGGCCGGTTCGGCGGCACGTCGAACACCGGAACGGAGTTTTTATCGAACGTTAGCGTGGTAGGCGTGTCGCGCAGCTCTTTGGTAAAGCGCGCGCTGATGTGCGCTTCGAGGTAGTCGAAGCGCCCCGAGGGAACGAAGAAGACCGAATCACGCGGCAGGTCGCCGCCCGGATCCATCGTCGTGCGCTGCACGCTCGCGGGGTCGGCCATCTGCGTGAGGTAGGCCATGCCGAAAACGGGCGTTCCCGACGATTCGCGATAGAACGCTTTGAGCAAGGCGTCGCCGTGGGCGAGGACGGGCTTCTGCGGCACGAGCAGCGGCTCGACGCGCTTCCCGAGCACCCAGTAGGAGAGCCCGATGATATTGGCCTGCACCGTACCGACGTTGCGAATCTCGGTGTGCAGCCGCACGCCGATGAGGCCGCGGTGCTCGCTCAGTTTCTGCATCGTGACCACGAAGTTCAACTCGGGATCGGCCAGGGAGGGCTTGATCCGGTTCTCGTAGGCGAACGTGTAGAACGCCCAGATTCCCGCCGCTAGAAACGCGACGATCTCGACGACGTCGCGTACGATACGAATCCGGTGCGAGCGGCGCTCCTCGTTCACGATGGACCCTTTTTAAAGCTGCCGTGGGCTGTCCTTCGTCCTTCGTCCTTCGACTGCGCTCAGGATGACAGGGGCGTGTTCAGGATGACAGGGGCGGGCTGCGAGCGAAACGTCCGGGAGCGCCGTGACGTTTACGGTGCGAGGAGCATAATAGATGAAGAGCCTTATTCGAAGCCGCGCCGCCTTGAGCGTTTGCGCGGCTGCCGCCTTGCTTTCGGGTTGCGGAGCGCAAGCGATTCCGTATATGCAGAATGGCGGGCTACTGCAGACGCTTTCAGGAACGGGTGCGGGCAAGATCAAGCACATCGTCTATATCGTGCAGGAGAACCGCAGTTTCGATAACCTCTTCCAGGGTTATCCCGGCGCGAACACGGTCTCCGAGGGCGAGATTTCGACGGGCAAGAAGGTCAAGCTCGTGCCGGTAGGCCTCGCGGCGTGGTACGTGCTCGATCACTCGGCACAGGCAATGTTCCTCGACTGCAACGCTCCCAAGGACGACCTGCCCGGCACGCACTGCCGGATGAACGGCTTCAACAAAGAACAGACCATCAACGCGCCCAAGGACGTGAAGTATCCCGAGTACGTGTACGTGCCCCACGCCGAATCGGCGCCGTACTTCGCGATGGCGCGTCAAGGGGCGCTCGCCGATAACATGTTCCAATCGCAGCTCGACGAGAGTTTCATCGCGCATCAGTACGTCATCGCGGCGCAGGCGAACTGGGGGGTCGATCTCCCAATCGGCCCGTGGGGATGTTCGTCGAGCGGCGGCGGCAGCGTCTCTACGATCACCAAGGAGCGCACGATCGGCCCCGAAGAGTCGGCGTGCTTCGATTACACCACGCTCGGTGACGAGCTGGACAAAGCTAAGCTTTCGTGGCGCTTCTACGCGGCGACGTACGGCAGCGCGTCGAGCGATGGCGGTGCGTACTGGTCGGGCTATCAGGCCGTCAAGCACATCTACGACGGCCCCGACTGGAAAAAAGACGTGATCTCGCCGAACTGGAAGTTCATCACCGACGTTCGCAGCGGCTATCTCGCGAACTTCACCTGGATCACGCCCGAGTGCGACGACTCCGATCACGTGAACTGTCCCGACGGTTACGGGCCGTCGTGGGTTTCGGCGCTGGTCAATACCGTCGGCAAGAGCAAGTTTTGGGACTCGACGGTGATCTTCATCCAGTGGGACGATTGGGGCGGTCTCTACGATCACGTTCCACCGCCGTATAAAGACCGCGACAGCCTCGGCTTCCGGGTGCCGTTGGTGATGCTCTCACCGTACGCGATCTCGGGTCACGTCTCAAAGGCGCAGTACGAGACGGCCAGCGTGCTGCGCTTCGCCGAAGACCTGTGGGGCCTCAAGCAGATGGCGGCGGCAGACAGACGCGCAACCTCGCCCGCGCAGGACAACTTCAACTTCAACCAGCAGCCCAACAAATTCGTCTTCGTCAAGGCGCCGCTGCCACCGAAGTTCTTCATGCACAATCGTTCGGCAAACTACTTCGCACCGGACTACGAATGAGGTAACGTCATGAGGCCCCGCCTTCAGCGCTTGTCCTATTTGTTCGCCTTGACGCTGGCAGCCGGCTGCGGCGGGCGCGCGCCGGCCTCCGATCCTGGGAGCGCGCTTCTGCCGGAGACGGAGCGCGCGGTCCGCGGCGCGCCCATGCGATCGTGGATGCTGCCGGAGGCTAAGACCGAAGAGCTGCTCTACGTGAGTAACTACTTCAGCGGCGAGGTCGACGTCTATAAGTATGGAACGAGCAAGCTCGTCGGCACGCTCACCGGGCTCAACGCGCCGGGCGGCGCCTGCAGCGACGCAGCGGGCGACGTTTTCGTGACCGAGGTGCGGGGCGCGAGCATCACCGAGTTCGCGCACGGCGGGACCAGCCCGATAGCAACCCTCGTCGATACGAGCTTCTATCCCAACGATTGCGCCGTCGATCCGACCACCGGCGATCTCGCCGTCGCCAACCTGGACGGCGTCCCGAATCCCGGGAATCTCGCAATCTACAAGCACGCCCGCGGCACGCCGGCGTTCTACTACGATCGCAATCGTTACATTGCGTATTACTACTCCTGCGCTTACGATGCCGACGGCAACGCCTACGTCGACGCTTCGTTCGATGGCGGCGGGCTGGTCGTCGACGAGTTACCGGTCGGCGCGCGGTCGCTGACGCGCCTACGCTATCCGCAACATCCTTTCGGGAGCGCGATGGGGTGGGACGGCCGTCACGTGACGCTGGGCGACGACGGCAACCGGCTCTACCGCTTCACGGCGGGACCCGATCGCAAGCGCGTCTACAAAGAAGGGCGCAGCGTGCTGCAGAATGCGGCGGGCGGCCTCTCGGAGGTCTGGTTCCAGCCTCATGGCGGCGGCATGCAGGTGGTGGGCACCGCAAGCGTGGCAAACGCGGTGCAGATCTGGGCGTATCCGTCGGGCAAGCTGCTCGTGACGGTCGGCACCGGCTTCGACGATCCCGACGGCGTAACGGTGAGCCGGTAAGCCGACGACGACTACGCTTTAAATAGCATCGAAAGTTTTGAGGCCAGGAGCTTCCACATAAATCCGGGTGGGTACATCGCGGAACTTGGGATATCCGTCGCGATCGCCACATTCTCGGGCTTGAATTTCGTGCAGATGCGCCATTGCAACGGAGGAAGGTCGCCCCAAAATCGCCCTCGATAGATGGGCACCCAGTGCTTTGCATCGTCAAATCGCATGACCATGGCCGAGTTGCAGCACGTAGCGACAACTCGGTTCGTCGTCGAGTTCTCCTCGACCTTATAGGCTTTGAGAAGCTCGGCGCCCTTCGAATATTTGATGCGATCTTTGCGATAGAGAACGTAGGCGGTTCCACCATCCGGATCGAGAATTGGAACGGCCTTCGTCAAGGACTCGATCTGCCGGGAGCCTTTTTGGCAGGTGTCGCAATAACAGACGACGCTCGTAATGGGAGCGCCAAAGGCTTCGATTTCTACGCTTCCACAGGAGCAGCGAGCGGTTCGCATTACTTAGGTGCGAGGCTGAGGGTGACGCCAAAAGGATCGGTCAGACCGTCGGTTATCGAGCCGACGGCCTCACCTTTGGGATACGTCCACACGTGCACCGAACCGGAAGTCCGGTTGTTGACGGCAACGATCTGTGAGCCCTGCGATCCCTTCTGAGTATTGAACTTCACGATCCAGGCCTGGGCTTCGCTAGAAATGCCCGGAAGGTTGGTCGTTCCTTCATAGAGGGCTGCGCCGTTCTTCTCGATCGTAAAACGAAATGCGCCGTCGTCGGCGATCTCCCAATATTCGCCGTCCCACTGCACGCTCCAAACGTTGATCCACGTCCAGGAGGATGCCGGCAACGGGTTGACCCTAACGAAGCTGGTTGCGCCCTTTGGAAGATAAGCGAACTGCGAGATCCCGCTGATGTCATCGTTCGGGCCCGCGACGAACATGTCGCCCTTGCCATCGTAGGCGCAGGTGGCGTCGCCGGAAACGATTCCTTTGGTGGAGTAGACGCGCGGCTTGCCTCTCGCAGCCGTAAATACCGAGATGCTCGCGTTGTTGAAATTAGCGACGCACACGTCGCCGTTCGATGGATTTACCGAGCACCCCAGAGGACGAGAATCGTCGAAATCGGCCAGTGCCGTGACCGGCCTCGTTGCGCCATGCCGATACTCGGTGATCTGATTCGACGTCGAGTCGGTAATGAATACGTTGCCGCTGGCGGTCGCGCACTCACCTTGCGGAGTTTGAAATCCGATCAGCGTGCCGACGAGCTCGCGCGTCTTATAGGCATATACGTAGACCGAGCTGCCAGCCGACACGTACAGCAAATCTTGGCGACCGGCGTCGGGCAGCATCCAAGCCGATCCGCGATCGGGCCGTGCCGCGCCGGCGGCCGTTAGCGTCCCCGGTACGGCGGGGGGCACCGGCAGCCCGCAGCCGGCAATCGCGGCCGCCGTGCAAAGGATAGCGAGGCGCAACTTCAGTTTACGCTTCATGGACCCGGGCGTCGTTCGGCGAAAAGGGAGGGGTTCCGCTGGGAGCGACGTTCACGCCACCGAATACTAGCGGCCGGTCCCGGGCTTTGCAGGAGCGTACTAATGAAGAATCGAGTGAAGCATCGAGGTTTTCGCTTCCACGCCCTCAGCGTTGGCGTGATGGTGGCGTTGCTCGCGGGCTGCGCGACGCCGGGCGCGCTGCCTCAGCGCGCCGGTTCGATCGCATTGGCGCCGGGTGGGCTACTGGCCATGACGACCCCGCGCTACGCCGCGATGCCGCAGCAGCCCGATCTTGGCCGATCGTGGATGGACCCCAGCGCGAAGACCATCAAAGAATTGCTTTACATTTCCGACCACCACACCAACGACGTTTACGTTTATGATTACAAGTCGGGCCGGGCGGTTGGGAAGCTCACCGGCTTTCACGATCCGTACGGCCAATGCGTCGACGCCAAGGGCGACGTGTGGGTCGCAAACTTCTCCGGATTCTCCGTCGTGGAGTACGCACACGGCGGCAGCAGGCCGATCAAGAAGCTTTCCACCAACGGCCACGCGATTGGCTGTTCGGTCGCGCCACAGGGCGATCTCTCCGTTGCGAACATGACGACTCCGAGCGGTGCCGGAGACATTCAACTCTGGAAGAACGCGTCGGGCACGCCCAGCAGCTACTCCAACGCGCAATACTGCTACTACCTCTGGCCCCCCGGAGACGACAACTACGGAAACATGTTCGTCGAGACGGATGCGACGAACTATGCGTGCGAGCTGTACTATGGCGGCAGTCAGGGCTTGATGACGGGAAACTCGCCTTTCGGGAGGTCGACCATCGATTTTCCCGGTGGCTCCATGTGGGACGGCCAATATCTCACTTTCACGGACCAAGAATACGGCGGAGGAAGTACGACGGCCGTCTATCAGACGCTTGAAGTTCCTTGCGGCGGACTCACGGTGATCGGCACGACGGTTTTGAAAGACACGTGCCATGGAACCGACGTCGACGTCGTCCAGCCGTTCGTCGTTGGAACGTCCAACACGCCGGTTAACGGAACGCAAGGCATGGTCGTCGTTGGCGGTAACCTTTCGTGCCACCATCGGTTCGACTACTGGTCGTACCCGGCCGGCGGGAATCCCGCAAAGACGCTAAAGTCGGCGCCGCAGGAACCGTACGGGGCGTCCGTTAGCATCGCGTCGAGGTGAGCCGCCGCAAAGGGTCCAGGATGACGAGCGAGATGCCTGAATTTACGAACGCGCGGCGTCCTCGCGGCATGGGAAAAGGAGCCGTCATGAGTGACGAAAAGGATCAGATTCCGGACGAGAAACTCGAAGAGGTTAGCGGTGGCGTCGTGACCCAAGATTGCCTCCACACCGCCCTGAAGGCAACAGGTACGAACCCGTAACTTTGCCAGGCGTTCCCGCCCGCGGTTACGAAGGCGCCCGAAGCCATCTCCCTCCGGAGGTTCACAAGAATGCAGAGGCAATGCAGTCGTCGCGTGCTCGTCATTGTGGCGCTCTTTGGAGGTACCGGATGCGGCGGTGCGCCCTCGATTCCCGGCTCTCTGCCGGCGCCGGCACGTGCCGCCTCCGCGCGCCATCCAGATTATCGGTATCATCGGCGTCTCGTCTTCGAATCGGACGACCTTCAGAAGGCCGTCAACGTGTATGCCGCCTCGGCGTTGGCAAAGAACCCGATGCCGATTGCTACGATCGACGTGCAACGCGGATGCCCCACAGGTTTGGCGATGGATCAAACCGGGACGCTGTACGTCCTCGATGCTTGTAACGGGAACGATATCGAGCAGTATCCGCCGGGACGTACCACGCCGTCGGTTACGATCACGAACGGTGTGAACAGCCCGATCGGCGCCGCCATCGACGGGAATCAGACACTGTACGTTAGCAACACGAGTCCAGCGTCTATTGCCGAGTACTCCTACGGCAGCACGTCGCCTTCGCGGACGATCTCCGGACAGGGACTCGTCGATCCGCTGGGCATCGCGGTCGATCGCAACGGCGGCCTGTACATCGCCGACGATGGCGCCGCTGGGGTGTTCTTGGTCCCTGCCGGAACCAGCAACGTCGTGCCGCTCAACTTGAAGGGTGTGAGCGAACCGCTCGCCGTCGCCGTCGAGCCGACGACGGGCGACCTCTGGGTGGGCGATGGAGCCAGCGGGAGCGTCAATATCTATCGGCCGGGTTCGGCGATCCCGGCGCGAACGTTGGGGGGTCTCATGTATCCCTTCGCGATGGCCATAGAGCAGGACGGCAATCGTAAGGGCACTGCGGTCGTTGGAGACGTCGATACCGATGCGGTCTGGGCCTATCACCCCGGGCGCTACAAGCCCTACGCCGAGCTGACCAGCGGGATCTCCTTTCCGGATGGCCTTCTGATCGCAACGCCATAGGCACCCTTGCCCGCATCTTGACGGAAGGGCGATGGACACGTTTGCCGACGTTCTGAAAACGTTTCGCTTACAGGCGCATCTCTCCCAAGAGGCGTTGGCGGAGCGCTCGGGCGTCAGCACGCGCACCGTCAGCGATATGGAGTGCGGCGCCGCACGCTCGCCGCGGACGATGACGCTGGTACTGCTCGAAGAGGCCCTCGGTCTTTCGCCGGAGGATCGCAACCGGCTTCGCTCGGCTGCAAGCGCGCATTCATCGACGGCCGGCAGCGGCCGCGTAACGACGACCGCGATGCCCGAGCCGCTCGTCGGCCGAGAAGCCGACATCGCCGGCGCGCTCGAGCTGATCCGGGCTCGCGAGACGCGATTGCTCACCATCACCGGATCGGCCGGCATCGGCAAGACCGCGCTGGCGCTGCATCTGTCGCGCGAAGCCGGCCGAACGTTCGACGAAACGACGATCGTCGAGCTGGCGGCGATTCCGGCGGCGGAACTCGTTGCGTCGAAAGTGGCGCTGGCCGCCGGCGTCAAGCGCGTGCGCAGCGACTCCGTGGCGCAGAGCATCGCCGAACACTGGGGATCGCGCAACGTGCTCCTGCTGTTGGACAACTTCGAGCACGTGCTCGGTGCCGCGCCGTTCGTCGCCGATCTGCTGGCCTTGGCTCCGACGGTCACGATAATCGCTACAAGTCGCGTACCCTTGGGCATTTCGCGCGAACGCCGCTATTCGCTGGCGCCGATCGGCCTTTCCGCGTCGGTGACGCTGCTGGTGGATCGGGTCGCGACCATCGTCCCGGGCTTCACGATGACCCAAGCGAACGCGAGTGCCCTCGAAAACATCGGGCGCACGCTCGGCGGGTTTCCGCTGGCGATCGAGCTGGCGGCTCCGCTCTTCAGTACGCTCTCCGTCGCGGCGCTCTCCGAGAACTTCGAGCATATGCTGCCGCTCTTGGCCGCGGACGGGAACGTCGTTGCGCGCCACGCGTCGATGCGCGATGCGATCGCCTGGAGCTACGACTTGCTCGCGCCGGAGCAGCAGCGCATCTTTCGCTGGTTGTCCGTCTTCGGGGGTCCGTTTTCAGTGCGCGCGGCTGCGGCGATCGCGGGAGAAGAAGCCGCGCAGGCGACGCTGCGGACGATGCAATCGGTCGCGAAGATGGTCGACCACAACTTGCTCGGCGTGCGTCCGGATTTTGCCGACCCGCACTTCGAGTTTTATATGTTGGTGCGCGAATACGGGAGGGACTTGCTTCGTGAGGGCGGTGAGAGCGACGCCGCGCACGAGCGTCTCGCCGCCTACTGTCGCGAGGCCGCGTCGACGGTCACCTTTTCCGATCCGGCGACGCAGACGATCGAGAATCTCGATCGCCTTGGCGCCGAAGCCGTCAATATCGATTCGGCGCTCGCCTGGGCTTGCGAATCCGGTCGCACCGAACTTGGCTTGAAACTCTGCTTGGCGACCTACGGATATTGGTGGCTGAGGAACCCGGGAGCCGGTCTTACCTGGACGCGCCGTCTTTTGGAAGACGCCGAGCGCGTGAGTGAAGCGATCGACTCGGAGCTTCTGGCAACGGGGTACCTGCGGGCGGCGGGTCTGGCCGATCAGTGTGCCTCGGTCGCCGTCGCAGACGTACTCGCGGAGCGCGCGTTGCAGCTCCACCGCGCTCTCGGGCGCGATTCCGTTGTGGCCGCCATTCTCAGTGGAGCGGGCGCGCGGGCGCGCGCGAGAGGCGAGTACGAGCGCGCGTTCGCGCTGCTCGAAGAGAGCCTGCAGATTCGCCGCGTGCTCGGAATCAATTTCGCGATAGCGATATCGCTCTACGAGCTTGGAGCGACGGCCGCGGAAGCCGGCGAGGCCGTGGCCGCGACGACATACCTGAACGAAAGCCTCGCCCGGTTGCAGGAAGCAAAGAGCGACCTCGGCATCGCGATGGTCTTCGCGCAGCTCGGCGCGCTTGCCCTACGCGAGAAGAGCCTCGATCGCGCCCGCAGCTTTGCCGGCGAGAGCGTTCGCATCGCCGAAGCGATCGGCCACAGCTCGACGAGCGGCTATGCGAAAACGATTCTCGCCCGAGCCGAACTCGAAGATCGCCACTACGAGCGTGCGGAGCAGTTGGCGCGTGAAGCGATGGGGATCGCGCGGCTATCGAAAACGCCCTGGCTGATGCCCGACGCGCTGGACGCGCTGGCGGCCATTGGGAGCGCGCAGGGCCGGGCGCGATTCGCCGCGCGCGCTCTCGGCGCGAGCGGCAACCTCCGAAAGCGGGAGAACGTGCCCATCGCGCTGGCCGATCGTGAGGAGAAGGAGCGGCTGGTGGAGGCCGTGAGGGCCGCGTTGGGCGGCGCGACGTACGATGCGGAGTTCACGATCGGAGCCTATGGCCGCAGCGACGCTTCTTTGATTGAGGAAGAGAGCGCCGGCCGCGATCCTTCGACCGCTGCCGGCGCCTGACGTGGAGTCTGGCTGGATGGTTTTTTAGCGGTAGGTGCCGGCCGGACTCGTCGCTACGCCGTAGATCTGCGTGTCGCCGGTGGGCGTAAAGGCGTTCAATTGTTTGCCGCCCGGGAAGCTATACTCGACGACGCGTCCGTAGAAGCGGTCCGCGACGAAGAGCTGGTTGGCCTTTGCATCGAGCGCGACGAATTCCGGCGTGCCGCCGGTGACGATCTGGCCGCTCGACTGCCCCGGCGAGAGGATATCGACGCCCGGAACGTATTGGTCGACCGCGAGGTACTCGAACGGCTTCTTTTCGCCGGGCGATTCCTCGACCGCAACGCCTCCGGTCTGCCCGAACGTTACGCCGCCGACTTGGGAACAGGTCGAGCCGTTCGGATAACACGTCAGCATTCCGCCTACTGCGCCGGTGCTGCTGTTCTGAACGAATTCCGTTGCGTAAATCGACGTTTCGTTCTGCAACGTCGGGTTGAGCAGCGCGATGCCGGTAACGACCATGCCGGCGCTGGGGACGCTCCACGTGTTCGTGGGTGTCGAGCTTCCTTGGGCGTACTCTTCGATGAACGCGGTGCCCGACAGCGGATCGTTGGCAACGTAGATGTTGCCAAATCCGTCGACCTTGACGTCGAAGGGGCCGCTGAGGCCGTTGGAGATCGTCGTCTTGGGGGTCGAGGCGTTCGGTGCGTAAATCGTAACGGTATCGGAGAGAAAGTTCGTGACGTAGAGGTTGCCCGACTTATCGGTTGTGATGCCGTTGGGTCCTTTGATGCCCGCAGTGATCGTTCGCAGCGGCGGCGGATTCTGCGTCTTGGAAGCCGCGTTATAGACGAAGACCTTGTCGTTCGCATTGTCGCTGACGAACAGAAGTTGCTTCTTCGTATCGGGCTCGACGTTTTGGGCCGGCGATCCCATCGCGGGCACTTGGCTTCCTACGGCTCGAGCAGACGGCAGCGCCGAGGCGGCGCTGCATCCGCCAAGCGGTGAGGCGGCGAGGGAGACGACGGCGAGGAGGGCGGCGGCGCGTGCGCCGGGAGCGAGTTGGTTCATTTCGGCACATTCCTTTGTAAAGAAGTAGGTTGTGCCTTAAGGCTATCTCTGCGCCGGCCCGCGGACCACGAAATTGCTAGACATTTGGCCTGGACGACCAGGAAGATGCTAGCCGGTTTGAAATCCGCGGTCGGATGCAGACCCACCAAACCCAGACGATCAGCAGCAACTGGAGCGGAAGCCGAACGTAGAACGCGTAGGCGCTGCCGATATCCGCAAACCGCTCCGGATGCTGGGCCATTTCGACGTTTGCTGGAAAGACGGCGATCAACAGCGCAATGAGACCCACGCCGGCGAGCCTTCGCGTACCTGGTACGAGCGCGCCGATTCCCCCCAGGATTTCGGCGACGCCGCTGATCTGAACGAGCAGTGCGTGCGCCGGAAGCCAGGGGGGAACGATGCGCACATAAACCTCGGAGTGCGCGAAGTGATTGATCCCCGCCAATATGAAAAAGAGCGCGAGCGCGACGAGCGCAACGGCGCGCACCACGGTCATTCTGCGATGGTTGAGGCTGGCCGGCTAGGACCGAATGGGAATGCCGACGATCCTAAAGCGGTGGGCGTCGCATATTTCCGAAATTTGCTCGTGGCTCAGGCGGCGGAAGGTCTTGCTGGCGAACTCGAACGGCTCGCCTGCTTGCGCCGCGTCATAGCGCGCTTGGGCGCCCGGATTTAGCGGCGGGCGCCGTTGGAGCGTTTGACTCTTGAAGTTGACGCGGTACGCGCCTTCCTTGCCGAGCAGCACGATATCACCGCGCGGATTGGCATAGCCGCCGTAGACGGCCTCGGTACGATCCTGCGGCCCTTTGCCATTGAGGCCCGATTGAATGGCGAGGACAGCAACAGGCAAGGGAGCATGGACCATAGCAATGACTAGTAACGGCTCGACGTGGCGAAAGGTTGCACAACCTGGCGCTTTTGTGAGAAGATTCCGGGTCGGCCCAATTTTTCACCCGTTCGAAGGGAGCATGTTCCATAGCCATCCGCAATAGAAAACGAAAAACCGGTACGCGTCCGCCTAAGGTCAAGTCAGCTGAAAACGTCAAAGAGAAGCCGATTGAGGTCGTCGGCAGCATTAAGCAGGTTTTCCCGAGTGCGACCTTCTCGGTTGAGCTGGAGAACGGTCACGTGATTCTCGCGCACATTGCCGGCCGGATGCGCCGTCACCGAATTCGAATTCTCCCAGGCGACCGCGTCGATATCGAACTTTCGCCGTACGACTTAACGAAGGGTCGGATCGTCTATCGCTATCGCGCCGGCGAGGAGCGCCGGGCGGTGTAGCGATCGGGGCGCAGGAGACGCCCCGCATGCGGGCATGGTCCCCGGCGGCCGGCATCGAAACTTCGACGCCTAATCGGAGGGACTGATCGTGCGCTATTTGCTCCTCGCTGCCCTCGTTGGGCTCGCCGGCTGTGCGGGCGCCATCAGTACTACGCCCCAAGCTCCCCGGCAAGCCGGTACCGCATCGCGGCCGCATTCGGACGCGACGGGCGGTCAAAAGATTACCCACGTGATCTACCTCGTGCAAGAGGGTCGCAGCTTCGACGACTTGTTCGGGGGCTATCCCGGGGCCGACACCGTCTCCAGCGGCGAAATATCGAGCGGAAAGACGGTCGGGCTTCAGCCGATCAGTTTGAAAGCACGCTACGATATCAATACGCAGGCGGACGCGATGTTCGAAGCGTGCAACGGCAGCGGAAGTCTGCCGGGCACCGACTGCCTCATGAACGGCTTCAATAACGAGGAGGTCTACGGCGGTCCCAAGCGCGTGAAGTATCCCATGTACGCCTACGTGCCGCACGAGGAGTCGAAACCGTACTTCGACATCGCGCACGAATGGGTGGTTGCCGATCACATGTTCGCTTCACAGCTCGACGGCAGCTTCACGGCGCACCAGTATATCGTCGCCGCTCAGTCCGGCCGCGCCGTGAACGTTCCGGTCGGGGCGTGGGGCTGCAGCGGGGGAAAGTACGACGAGATCGGCACGCTTACGTCGAGCCGCGGCTTCGGGCCGAATGAGGACGCGTGCTTCACCTACGTCACGCTCGCCAACGAACTCGAAAAGACCAACCTTTCATGGCGCTACTATACGGCCGATAAAGCCACGTCGAGCTTTGCGTTCGACAAGAGGGTATACGGCTCGCCGCAATGGCGTAAGGACGTCGTGCAGCCGTCGAGCCGTTTCTTGAACGACCTCGCCGCCGGCAAGCTCGCGACCGTTACGTGGATTACGCCCTCGTGTGCCGACTCCGACGACGTCTCGTGCGGTGGGGGAGGCGGGCCCGCTTGGGTGGCATCGCTGGTGAACGCCGTCGGCGAAAGCAAATATTGGGATTCGACCGCGATCTTCGTGCAGTGGGCCGATTGGGGCGGCTTCTACGATCACGTGCCTCCGCCATACGAGGATTACGACGGCGACGGCTTTCGCGTTCCGCTGCTCGTGATTTCACCTTACGCGAAGCAAGATTACGTTTCGCACGTTCAATACGAAACCACCAGCGTGCTGCGCTTCATCGAAGATCGGTTCGGACTCAAGCAGATGACCCAAGCCGACCGTCGCGCGACCTCGCCCGCCGCCGACTGCTTCGACTTCTCGCAGCGTCCGCGTAAGTTCGTCCCGATCAAGGGGTAGCGCGCGAGCGGGTTCCCAACCCCGAGCCATCCGACCGTTCTGTCGACCCATTCCCGTCAGACGTGGAAACGTGCGGATAAGTTGTGCAAGTGTGCGTTGCCTCCGCGTACTCGGTTGGCTAGGCTGCTAATGCAGCTGAAAGACGAAAGGAGTCTTCAACAATGGCTCAATTTAGAAATCGTCCGGGCCGATCAACCGTGGTCGCGATGATCCTCGTAGGCATTGCAGTCGGCGTTTCTAGTTTCGGTATCGTTCGAGCCGAACGCGCCGTTCCCGAAAACAGCGCCACGTACGACTGCAGCACCGGCACGGCGTGCGTGGTCGGCAGTTCGACCGGCAGCAAGACCTGGGGACTCTACGGCGTTTCGAAGAGCGCCGACGGCGTTCATGGGCGGACAAACTCGATCGATGGAAACTCAGCCGTAGCGGGCGTTGCCATGGGCGGAAGCGGCAGCGGCAACGGCGTCTACGGGAGTTCGACGAACGGCGACGGCGTCAGAGGCGTTTCCCGGGGTGGTTCCATCAATGCCTCGGGGGTCTACGGCAGCGGCGGCATCGGCGTCACGGGCTCCTCGTCGCTTGCATCTGGAGTCTACGGCGACGGCGAGACTTTTGGGATCTTTGGCTACTCCAAAGGCTATACGGGCGTCATCGCGCAGTCCGACGGTGGGCTCGGCAGTGAAAGTCCGGCTCTCTTAGTCCAGGGCTTGAATTCCAAAGTCTGGCTATTCCTTGCCGAAAACACGTTCGCCGATTCGTACTGCGACATCGACAACGACGGAAATCTGGAGTGCAGCGGAAAGATCGGTGCGGATAGCCTACGCGAGCGGCACCGGACCAGCACCGGCCAACACGTCTATAGCTATGCGGCGCAGTCGGCATCGGCGACGATCGAAGACGTTGGGACCGCGCGGATGTCTGCCGGGGTCGCCAACGTGCGGATCGATCCGGCGCTCGCTTCGGTGATGGACGGGAAGTGGTACTACGTATTTCTCACCCCGTTAGGCGACACTCGCGGCTTGTACGTGAGCATGAAGTCGGCAAATGGCTTCCAAGTGCGTGAGACCGAGCATGGACGCGGGAGCTTGGAGTTCGACTATCGCATCGTGGCGCATCCGGTCGATGCCGGCAACGAGCGGCTCGCGGCCGCCTCCTCGGTGCACGTGCCTTTAAAGGTCATGCATCCGAGATAGTCGGCAGTAGCGTGGCCGCTTTCGCACGAAGGCGGCCACGTGCTCGTTTTTACGTGGCCATACGGGCTGTTCTTCTGGGCGGTTTTCGCCTGGGCTTTCGTGCCTGAGTTCGCGGCGCGGCGCCGCGAAGGCCGGGCAACGCCGCAGGATGCAGGTTCGATGGGCGTCTTGATCATCGCTCAAAGCGTGGGAATGTTTGCGGCATTTACGATAGCACGAACCGTACCGCTCGGCGCAATGCCCTACCCACGCTTGTGCTTTTCGGTAGGGGTGCTCGCGCTAATCGCCGGAAGTCTGCTTCGCCGTCACTGTCAGCGCATGCTCGGAGCGAGCTTCACGGGTGCCGTGGTCGTGCGCGAGGATCATGCCGTCGTCGAGCGGGGCGCATATCGCTTCGTTCGCCACCCTTCGTATACTGCCGCGTCGATCATGTTTTTCGGAATCGGCCTGGCGCTCGCAAACTGGATCGGTCTCGCAACGCTGTTGGCACTCGTGCTCCTAACGCTTCTCTATCGCGTGAATGTCGAGGAACGAACGCTGATAGCGGTCATCGGCGATCGCTATCGCGGCTACATGCGGCGGACGAAGCGATTCGTACCGTTCGTATTTTAAAAACTGGTCGCTTCTAGCCGCCGGTGTTAGCGAGAATATCGTTCCGCACCCGAGGCGGTTGCAGCACGCTCCGGTGCCTCGCTTTCTGCCCCGGCGTTCGCCGTCCGGTTCGCCGGGCTCTCAGAAAGCTCTACGCATGCGCGCTGAGAATAGAAGCATGAATAGAGGCATCTTTGCGCTAGCCTTCGCGCTTAGCGTACTTCCCCTTACGGCGCTCGCTGCGGATAGTAACGCGGCGCCCCCGACCGACCAGCAGCGTCAGGCCATGCACCAGACCCTCGAGCGTTTCGCCCAGCAGGAAGAGCAACTTCACCAGCAGATGCGATCGCAGATTCTGGCCAGCCTCTCGCCGGTGCACCGCCGCGCGGTTGCCGCCGAGATCGGCAATCTCGCCGTTTCGGAGAATCCCGACCCCGACGCCACCGCCAAGCGGATCGACGCGATCCTCGGCGGGGGCGAACGGCAGCGCATCATCGAGGCGCACCAGGCGTTTGCGAACCAGAGCCGCCAGCTGCACGACCAGCTGAAACAGCAGATGGAGAGCATGATGCCCGCCGGCGGCCCTCCGCACGAGCATCCGCCGATGGATGCCTCGATGCGCGAGCGCATGAACGACGCCGGCTGGATCGTCCTGCACGCCCTTCCCCCGCACGACGATATGCACGGCCCGATGGATCATATCTGGCATTAAACGGGTAAAGCGAGCGGCATGAAGCCGCTCGCCCCCTGGCAGCGTACGCTGTGGCTCATGGTGACGGTGCAGGCGTTGATGTCCTTCGCCTTCTCCGTCTCCGGGCCGTTTCTACCGCTTTTCATCATCCAACTCGGCGTCAAGCCGCTGGCAGCGGTTTCGGCGTGGGCCGGCGCTGTCGCGTCGGTCAACTTTTTATCGGCGGCGATCTTCTCACCGATCTGGGGCGGTATCGCCGACCGCACCGGACGAAAGGCGATGGTCGTGCGCTCCTGCGTGGCGATCGCGATCTTCACGGCGCTGATGGGCTTCGTGCAGAACGTGTGGGAGCTGTTCGCGGCGCGCGCCTGCATGGGGATTTTCAGCGGCTTCTCGGCGGCCGCGATCGCCATGGTCGGCACGCAGGTGCCGGAGGAGTCGCTGGGATTCTCGCTGGGGTGGATGACGACCGGCCAGCTCGTCGGTGGCCTCATGGGGCCGCTCTTGGGCGGCTTTCTCGCCGACAAGATGCACGACTACCGTCAGATATTTTTCGTGACGTCGGCATTCGCGTTGAGTGCGGCCTTGGTTTGCGTGCTGCTCGTTCGCGAGCACTTCAAGCCCCATCGCGGTGCGGCGCGGCGCGCGGGCTTCTTCCAGAGCCTGCACGAGATCGCGCTCCATCCGACGCTCGCTCCGATGTTCGTGGTGGTGCTGCTGGCGCAGGTCGTGGCGTTCGGCGTGCAGCCGATCGTGCCGCTCTTCGTGCGCGCGCTCGTCGGCAACGTATCGTGGCTGGCGACGGCTGCGGGGCTGGCGTTTGCGGTAACGGGGCTGGCCGACCTGATTGCCTCGCCGTTTCTCGGCAAGCGAAGCGACCGCATCGGCTACCGCCGCGTACTGCTGATCTCGCTGCTCGGGGTCGCGCTCTTCACGATCCCGCAGGCGTTCGCCCACAATATCGTCACGTTTATCGCGATGCGCTTCGGCGTCGGGCTCTTTCTCGGCGGCATTCTTCCCACCGCGAACGCACTGATTGGGCGCATGTTCACGCTCGATCGCCGCGGTCAGGTGTTCGGCCTTACCTCAAGCGCCACGTTCCTGGGCATGTTCTCCGGCCCGCTGCTGGGCGGCAGTATCGCCGCGCGGTTTGGATTCGCGGCGGTCTTCCTCACGATCGGCACGCTGGCGCTGGCGAATCTCACGTGGGTCGCGTTTGGCGTGAAGGAGCGGGAATTGTCAGCATGATCTTTGGCGCGCCTGCTCTTCAGACTTTTCTTATCAACCTTGGCTAGGCTCTCCCAAGATCGCTCTCTGCAACCCTCACAAGGAGCACCGTTCTTTTATGCATCGTATCATAATTGCCGCGGCCGCCGCCACCGCAATGCTTCTCTTAGCCGGTCCCGCCGTGGCGCACGGATACAATTACAGCGGCGTCTGGCCGGTGACCATCACCGGTTCGCAGTTTAGCAACGGCACGGGATGCCTGACGCTCAACGGCGGCGCAAGTGGCGGCGGGGCTTCGCTGGTCTTTGGCGCCCAGAAATACAATTACGGCTCATTTCTGGTCATCAGGGGCACCCTCGTGGCGACGATCCAAGAGCCTCTTTACGGCCAGAACGGTGCACTGCTGTTCATCGGCTCCGCCGACCGTGCCCGCATCGGACCGGGCCTCTTTGAAAACGTCGAAGGCGGGTCGAACTTTGACGCGGGTAAGTTGGCGTTCGGTATGAAGAACGGCTGCTAGCGCGACCAGGGCGGTCTTCTTCGGTGGAGTGCGACGCGCCCGGGCTGTCGCAGACATGTTCGCATTGCGGGCACGTAGCGAGCGAGAGCCGCCGAAGAAGGCGCTTTGCGTGCGTGCCGTGGGAGGCAGAAGGAAGGTAAGGTCGCTCTGAGAGGCGACGCTGTGGATGCGCCGAAGCACCCCAGCCGCCGATGGATCCCTGTTCTTAGGAGGAGCGATGAGTATCACGGGGTTTAACCGTTACGCACTTACGAGTTGTGTGACTGCGGCACTGCTCGCCGGTTGCGGACCGCAGCCTCCGATGGCAGCGCCGAGCGCCGCGCTTCCAGCTGCGCCGCTGGGGCAGCCCCGCGCCGATCTCGCGGGCCGCAATCTGCTTTACGTGTCGACCTTGGGAGACAAACCGGTCTACGTCTATACCTACCCGGGCGGCAAAATGATCGGCATCCTCAACGGCCCTATCGGTCCCCGCGGTATGTGCGTCAATCGGTCGCGCGACATATTTACTCCTTTCATTTATATCCCGGGAGGCATTTACGAGTTCGCGCACGGGGGCGGATCGCCGATCGCGTATCTCGGCTTCCCGTACGATGGTGAAAACGGATGCTCGGTCGATCCGACGAACGGCGATCTGGCCGTCGTGGGTGGCCCCGATTTTTATCCGGCACTGGTGGTTTATCGGAACAGGGGCAAGCATGGTTGGGGATTCGCCAAGAGCATCGCGCTCACGCAAATGGAGAGCTCAGCCTTTTGCGGCTACGATAAGCACGGCAATCTGTTCGTCGACGGCAAGGATAGTAGCGGAGCTTTCGTCTTGGCCGAGCTAGCGAAGGGCAGCAAAACGGCCACCCCGATATCGGTGAGTCAAACAATCACGTCTCCAGGCCAAGTACAGTGGGACGGCCAGCATCTCACCATCGGCGACACCGGCGTTTCGCCTTCGGTGATCTATCAGTTCGACGTCAGCGGGAGCACCGCGACCGAAGTCGGATCGACCGTATTGAAGGGCTCGACGATGGTAGAGCAGTTTTGGATCCAGGGCGGAAACGTCATCGCCCCGGATTCTGGGCGGTCCTGCGGCGGCACTCAGAAGGGTTGCGTAGCGATCTACCGTTATCCGGCCGGCGGCTCCGCGGTAAAAACTATCGAATTGACGGGTGCGTTCGGAGCGACGGTCAGTTTAGAACCGTCGCGCTAAGGCGGTAGCGGGATTTTGAGCGGGCGTTACGATCGATTTTTACAGCGCCTACGGAGCCACGGCGAACCCTAAGAAGGAGTTTTAGCTATGCATCGATTCCCGAAGTGGTCCGGCCGAGTTGCAGCCATCGGCGCGATTGCCGTCGGCGCAGCCATCGCCGGCTCTAGCATCAGCATCGTGCGCGCAGAGCACGCGATCCCCGACAAGAGCAAAACTTACAGCTGCAGTAGTGGTACGGCCTGCCTCGAGGGTAACTCCAGCGGGACCAGCACGTGGGGCGTATACGGTGCTTCGGCAGATGCCGATGGCGTTCACGGAGTCTCGAGCACGACGAACGGGAACTCCGGGACGTCGGGGATCAGCACCGCCACGACCGGTTCCGGACACGGCGTCTACGGCCGTTCTTCAAACGGTCAGGGCGTCTACGGAACGTCGTCGAGCAATAACGGCGTCGAAGGCCATTCGAGCGCCTCGGGCGGCGCCGGCGTCGCCGGCATCCAAACGGGGACCTCATCGGGCAGTGGAAATGGCGTGTATGCCGAGTCGGCCGACAAAACGAACTTCTATGAAGGGCTCGAGATAAAGGCCGACAGCGCGAACACCTACATCTTCGAAGGCTATAACGCCTCGACCAACGGCCTCTGCACGATCGACTACAACGCAACGCTGGCATGCACGGGCGGTACCGAAGTCAAGAATGTGCGCGTGCGCCACACGAATGCCAACGGGCAGCGCGTTCTCGCTTATGCTGCCGAGTCGGCAACGGCAACGATCGAGGACGTCGGCACCGCCCGAATGACGGGCGGCGTTGCCAACGTTACGATCGATCCCGCTTTTGCTGCGGTGATGGATCGAAGATGGTACTACGTCTTTCTCACGCCCCTCGGAGACACACGCGGCCTCTACGTGAGCCAAAAGACGCCGACGTCGTTCCAGGTACGAGAGACGGAAGGCGGCCGTTCGCGGCTCGAGTTCGATTACCGTATCGTCGCCCATCCCCTCGATGCGAAGAACGACCGGCTCCCGCCGGCACCAACGATGAGAATGCCGCGGAGATAGCGGGAGCGGTGCTCAAGCCGGTGGTCGCGCGCTACCGAGAAAGGGGGGGGCACCCTGGAAAACGGCGGGCTCATCCGGCGGCGGCTAGAAAAAGGACGAGCATATGGGAATCCCGGCTTAACTGGAATCACCCGGATTCGACATGAACAGGATGGTCATAATGGGGAAATCCCTGTTTGGTTAGAATCAGCGTGACGATGCTTCGCGAGCACTCGATGTTCTTCGGTTTCGCATCTGCGCTGGTTTGCGCGGTTGTCGTCGGCAGCGTATCTCATTGGTCTCTTATCTGGATGGCGGCGACTGCCATTGCGGGCATTTTCTTCTTCCCGCGTTGCTTCTACGGGTTCAAAGAAGCCCGGGCGCTTCGTGATGCGGACTTCGGTTTTGCGCCGCTTTGCGCCAGGGTGAAAAGAGACCAATTTGCCCCGGGAAGACGGATCGGCATAAAGGCCACCGAACTTCGGGCTCTCAGTCAGAACGGCGTCGAGGGCTCGGCCGAGCTCTTGTTGGAGTTCGACGGTCGCGTGCAGCCATAGGTCTGGGAGCTGTTGGATCAACTCGGCGAAGGAGCACGCCGACTGCTGATGCTCGGCCATACGAGCGCGCGCGGCCCGTGCGGCGCTGCGCATCTCTTCGGCGCTGCGGCGCTGGGCGTCAAGCTCCGCGAGACGGGCGCGCAGTTGGCTCGGGTCGAGTGCAGCTTCCTCGGCAAGCTTCCATGCGCGTTGGATGCGTTTCTCTGCGTCGGCGATGCGGCGCTCCGCGTCACGTTCGACGGTTTCCCAGTCAGAGACCGGCTCGTCGTCTTGTAGGGGATCGACGAGTGCGGGGTCGGCCCGAAGAGAACGCAAGAGCTGCACGAAGTCGGCTTCCAGCAAATCGGCCCGGTGGCCAGGATGCGATTTTGACCCAGGTGCGAGCGTATGATGGAGGCAGATATAGTAGCGAGTGCGATATTGCGCGCTTCCGCCGCAATGGCCAGCAAGCCGCTTGCCGCACGTGCAGCGTACTAGAGTGGCCAGTCCCAGCGTTTGGGTGCGCGGGAGCGGAAGTCAGTTTCGCGCGCGGCCTTCGTACGCTGCCATTGATCCTCCGACACCACGAGCGCACGCAAGGTCTTGGATTTGAGAATGCTCTTGATCGATGAGACGCCCACTTGTAGGGCTTGTCACTGCCATCGTTCATGCGCTTAGGCGGCGCGTGGGCCTGAGCCCAGCGGGCGAATCGCGTGTACCCCCAGCGTTGCTCGCCAAGGCGGAAGATCTCACGTACCACGTGCGCCTCAGGCTCGAAGGGTACGGCCTTGCCGTCGACCAGGATGACGCCGTAGGGAATGGTCCCAACAGCTTACCCTCGGCGCGGCGACGTGCGGACCGCTTTCCACTTGTCTGAACGCGCGGCGTTCTCCATTTCGGCCGTTACCAACTCGAAGATCGGCCGGAGCGAGTCCAAGGCCGTGTCGAGCTTGACATCGCCATCTTGGCGGGTGTGCAGCATGACGCCCAGCTTTCGCAGGCGGGCCACGGCGGCGATGCAGTCGAGGGCCATGCGTCCGACGCGGTCGATTCGGATCATCAGTACGCGCTTTGGACGGGCGGCTTTAGCCGTTCGTTCCAATTCGTCGATGAGGTTGCTCAGGATCTCTCGGGTGCCTTTGCGCCTGAACCCACGCCGGAAAACTCGCGCGTGATGACCCAGCCATTGAATGCGGCGGTTTGATTTGCCCATTGGCGCTGGTCTTGGAGCGTCGTCTCTTGTGGTGACGACGAGACCACGGCATACAACCACGCATCGCTGGGTGGCCCGATAGGAGCGTGCGGCGATTTCCGCTCGTCGATCAGTTGCATGAGAGTCGTACCACCAGCAACGTCGGCCGGACGTTGATCGCCACGCCGTTGGCGACCCTGTTTACTTCGACGCCAAACCAGCGCCAGGACGCGACGAGGTGGTGATCCTCAAAGTCAAAGCCGATCCTAGGTCGAGGAAAAATGCAGTCAACCCGTTTGCATCGCTCCTCTGCCCGAATGCCGCCGTTTTTTATGGAAACCAGTTTGTAGGATCGTGTCCCAGGCCGTGGTGTATGAAAGGGCTGCCCTCGTAGGATAGAGAGCGGCCACCGTGGCTTTCGGCGAAGGTTGTTTTTGCAAAAGAACTACCGACACGAAAGAAACCCACGATGGCCAAGACCAGTATCGCACTTACGGAGCTCACTGAAAAGGGCCCCGACGTCGACCTCGTCCGCGACATGCTCCATCTCGCCGCTCAGAAGCTCATGGAGATGGACGTGGAGGCGCTGTGCGGCGCCGCCT
>DASZGC010000087.1:0-78519 GCA_035939175.1 Candidatus Cybelea sp.
CGCCGAGGGATATTACAGATACCGCGAAAACGTCCGGGTCCTGATCCTCGTCCGGGTCCTGGTCCTCGCGCGGGTCCCGGTCCTCGTCCGGGTCATCAATCCTCGTCCGCGCGCGGGGGTCCTGGATCGCTTGTCTGGTCCCGAGGGGCGAAGGAGCCGGGACGCGCGCTCGCCGATGGACCCAGCTATATGACAGCCGTCCGGCAAAAACTCGCATTCGCGCGGCATGCGATTGATGAAATGCGTACTGCTCAGTTAAGAGCGTCGCGCGATGATTTTGACTACCACTTTGGCGCCTATCTCGCCTTACTCGGCGCCCTGCGCCAGTTCATATTAGTGAAGCCGCATAAGCAGTGGGTCTATTCGATGGATGAACGAGACCTCAGTTACTGCTGTTGCATAGACTTGCGCAACGTAGATGTGCACACCACAAACGTAGGCCCAGCTCGCGCTGCCTATCAACTGCAACTGGTTGACGCTATCGTGGGATTCACGGCCTCACTTACGGCTAAGGTCATGCATAAGGGTAAACCTCCCGGACCAGAACGTGACCTGTCCGCACCGAAAGCAAGCACCGAGTTGCAAAACCGCGGGCGTCAGACTTCTCCAACGGTTACCTTCTTTGTAAACGTTGCTGCACTACCGCCAGACTTTGCAGTTTTATATCATAGCGGCAAGGCCCGCGATACTAAAAGGGATGAAGAGAGTCACCTTCGCGCTGTATCCGCTATTGACGTGGCACTTGGTGCCATCGACTTCTTTGAGGTAACTGTACTTCCGCAGGCGCAGCGGCTGGGTATTCCAATCCCGTAGAACGATCCTGGCCGCTCGCTTGGTCGAGATGATGCGGCCTTTCTGGGCGTTCCATTAAGGCAAATGCCCTAGTCCCACGCCTTCATTGACGACAGCTCCTAGTTCTTTCAGGGCATCTTCTGCGAGCGCTACTATAGGCCGGTCCTTGAGCAGGTCTATAGCCCACGGTTGCTCTTGCAGTTTCTCCATCATCTTGAGTTCCTTCTCACTCAGTCGGAACTCCGAGCTTGTAGTCTGTTCCGCCATGTTAACCGTGTGCCAGGTAGAGGCTCCGGCTGCGATATGCCTCTCGTGAACGTCGCTGTTCCGAAGATAGGCGAAAGCTGCTAGGGCGCTATGCTCGCGAACAGCCTTCTTTCTTGCTCTTTTGAACCATCTCTTAGCTGAACTATTCTTATCGCAAGACGTTTCCATGTAATATGTCACGCAACCGAATGCTCCGATAAACGCTGACAGGAGGAACAGGAAGACCTGAGCAGCTTGAGCATGCTGCGGATTTGTCCATTCGAATCGCAGGGGCCCGACGCTTGCGAATAGTTTAGCTGAATGTTCTTTCATGTTATGAAGATAGAAGGCTGCTTCGCGGAGCTTCCATTGGATGTGTTGCATGGCCGATTAGTCCTCATGGCTCTCTTGCAAGGTTGCTCGAATGCGCGATATTACGGCATTTATTGGGGCGCCTCATTCGCAGGCCGACCAGGCAGCCGTTGCGAACCTGCCTACAAAATGGCTTCGTAGGCCGCCATTGCTGTTGGAACCGCCCGAGTTGCGGTGAAGCGGGGGAACATGTCGTTGACGCGAGGCGCCGCTCTCACGCGGTATCTTGCCAAAATAGCAGATATAAGGGCGTCCGGGCACGCCGTCGATGAACTCTCCTACTACCCGGCTTTATCTGAACTCTTCGATCAGATAGGCTCGCGGCTAGAGCCCCAGGTTAAGCCCGTGATGAACATACGCAACACAGGGGCCGGACTGCCTGACGGGGGCCTCTTTACAATCGACCAGGTGCGACGGCGCTCGTCTAACGTTCTGGCATCTAGCATTCCGGGGCGTGGGGCAATCGAGGTTAAGGGTCCGGGGCAGGACGTTGACGCCATCTTCAAGTCGGAGCAAGCGAAGAGCTATTCGAAGCGCTACGGTCAGTTGCTTCTAACAAATCTTAGAGCATTTGCATTGGTTGTCGATGATGCTGAAGGTCGTCGGATAGTCGATTCAATCTCGCTCGTTGATAATGAGCACGCCTTTTGGAAGCTCGTCAACGAGACCACGAAACCCAAGAAAGAGCTAGCCGAGCAGTTTGAGGATTTCCTCGTTCGAGCATTACTTCGGGGCGCACCATTGCGAGAAGCGCACGACATTGCAATGCTACTTGCATCTTTCGCTCGCGAGGCAGCGGAACGGATGCCAATGGCAGACCCTCCGGGCCTGTTAGCCGTCCGCGATGCACTTGAAAAATCCCTTGGTTTGAAGTTCAAAGGCGACGACGGCGACCACTTTTTCCATTCCACGCTGATACAGACGCTGTTCTACGGCGTATTTTCCGCCTGGGTTCTTTGGTCAAAGGAGCCGCAACGCAAGCCAAGTGATAAGTTTCAGTGGCACGATGCGGCCTGGCATCTTCACGTGCCGATGGTTCGCTCGCTCTTTGAGCAAGTCGCTACACCATCTATGTTAGGCCCGCTGCGGATGGCCCCCATTCTTGATGCCGTAGCGGACGCGCTGAACCGCGTGGATCGAAAGCAGTTCTTCAAAGCCTTCGATACAGGCCACACCGTCCAGCACTTTTATGAGCCGTTCCTTCAAAAGTTTGACCCGGTGCTACGCAAGAAGATGGGCGTATGGTTTACGCCTCCTGAAATCGTTGAATATATGGTAGCCCGAGTAGATCGCGTCTTGCGTGAGGAACTAGACTTAGCTGACGGTTTGGCGGACCAGCGCGTCTATCTCCTCGACCCTTGCGCGGGTACCGGCTCGTTTCTGGTAGCTGCCCTACGCAAAATAGGCGAACACCTCGGTGTCGAAAAAGACGCCTCGGCAGCGCTGAAGCTTAAAAAAATCGCACTCACGAGGATTTTTGGCTTCGAGCTGATCCCTGCTCCATTTGTCGTCTCGCATCTTCAAGTGGGCTTGTTGCTGCAGTCTATCGGGGCCCCGTTGAAGCAAAGTGGCAATCGGGAGGAACGAGCGCAAGTCTATCTCAGCAATGCTCTCACCGGATGGCGAGCTGAAGATGACACTAAGGTTTCGCTGCCGTTTCCACAGTTTGCTGAAGAGCGTGATGCCGCTAACCGCGTCAAGCGCGACACTCCGATCATCGTTATAATCGGTAATCCTCCCTATGACGGCTTTTCGGGAGTAAGCCCTGACGAAGAGAAGGGCCTTATCGACCCTTACAAAGACGGGCTGAAAGATTGGGGCTTTACGAAGAATAAGTTGGACGACCCCTATATTCGCTTCTTCCGCATTGCGGAGAATCGAATCTCGCTGCATGAGCCATATCGCGGCATTGTTTGCTACGTATCGAACTACTCGTGGGTAAATCACAAGACCGCTGCGCCCGTTCGTCAGAGTCTCCTAAGCCACTTCGATCAGTTTTGGATTGACAATCTCCACGGGAACAGACAAATATCAGAATATGGGCCGGATGGCAAGACTAGTGAGACCATCTTTGCCTTAGAAGGCTTCTCGCCAGGCATCCGCCAGGGCGTAGTCGTTTCGTTATGGTTAAAACGTTCGCCTGAGCATACTGATGAGCCAATCATTCTGTATCGAGACGACTTTGACGCCTCACGGGCAGACGAACGACGCCACGAAATGGTAGCATCGCTCGCGGACCCGGCACCGAATACCAAATACGTTCCCGTCACTCCTGAGGAAAGTCGCTACTACTCGTTCAAACCGGCAGCGGTACTCCCCGAATATCGAACCTGGCTGAGCATTGAAGATGTTGCGCGCTTGCCTTCATCTCTAGGCCTCAACGAGAACCGCCGCAGCGCTCTAATCGACATTCGACGCGAAACGCTGGCCGAACGAATGAAGGCGTATTTTGACGGTGCGAAGGCGGAGGCGCTCGTGAAGCTAGGTGGACAGGGGCTCATTCAAGATGCCTCCGGATTCGAGGCTGCTGCTGTCCGCCGTACTATGGGAGATCATAAGTTTGCTGACGCTGAGATACATCGCTTTCTCTATCACCCATTTGATATGCGGTGGGCTTACGTCATTTCAGGGCGATTATGGAATCGATGGCGCCCCGAGTTGGTTCGCAACCTGCGCCATGAGACGAAGTTTGTTCTCTACCGGAAAAACGCGGTTGAACCTAATGATGGCGTTGGGTTGTTTATTTCAGACACTCTTGGGGATCAACACGCATTGCATAAGGACGCTTACTACATCCCGATGCATTACGTTGTAAGCGACGAAGAAGGCGGCCACGTTAAGCTCTTCGACGACAAGAACGCCAACTTTTCCGACGCTACTCTCAAATACCTAAAAGGCCTCGGCTTTTCGGATTCCGAGATTGCTAGTGGAGATGCCGATTCGCTTTGGTATCATTTTCTTGCAATCGCGAATGCTTCGGAGTACATGAGCGAGAATGCCGATGATCTAGCGATCCGCCCTCCTCGCTTTCCGTTGGCGTCATCCCGCAAACTCCTCGCATCGTCCGCAGCTTTGGGCCTAAGAATCGCTGCGCTAACAAACCTCGACAAGCCGTTTGACGGTGTTTCGAGAGGCAAAGTACCAGCGAAGCTTGCGTCAGTTGCTGCGCTGAAGAGAAGTGATGGAAAGGCGCTTACCGAGGAGGACCTGAGCATTAGCGCCGGATGGGGTCGTCCTGGACCGAACGGAGTGACTGGTGGGCGCGGGAAGATAGTCGCCTGGAAAGATGGGCAACGCATCGAGACCACCGATGAGGAGGAGATTGCGGCGCAGGCTGGTGACATTTGGTTGGACGTTTATATCAATGCGGAGGTTTACTTTTCAGGAATCCCGCGTGAAGTGTGGCAGTATTCGATTGCCGGATATCAAGTGCTAAAGAAATGGCTTAGCTATCGTGAACGAGTGATCCTAAAGCGGCCTTTGGACGTTGACGAGGCGCGGGAGCTTAGTCAGATAGCTCGCCGAATAGCGGCTATCCTGGAAATGGGCGAGCGTTTAGACGCCAACTATCGTCACGTAAAAGACAGCGCGCTGTGAGCCGAAGGTACTGGACGGTTCTCGGCTTTGCGGCGGCCCTTGCGTTAGCGCTTGCCGTTTGGATACCGCGTCAACTTTGCTCCATTGGAGTCTCGGTTGACTACATTTCAGCCTATGGGACGTGGGTGGGAGCCGGTATTGTGGCGGCTGTCGGCCTGCTGGCGATTCCGCAGCTTGCGACAACGAAAAAATCCGTAGATGCTCAGGTGTTCCTAAAAGTATGCGAACAAATAGATGACGAGACGTTCGGACGAAACTACGATCTCTGTCGAAGAGATAGCGCGAGATTTCAAGGCATTACTATTGGAGCCGACAAGACACTTACGTTCGTGGGCCCGGACTCACCGGCGCTTAGAGATGCTGCAATGGACGTGCTCTATACGCTCGAAGCAGTGGGTATTATATTTCACCACTCTGCGCTCAACAAAGATATGATCGCTGAATACGTGGGAGATGTAGCCGTTAACTCCTATGTTGCGTTGGCGCCGGTCATAAGCGTATTTCAGGAGCGTGACAAAGAGATGTTCGAGCGTACTGTCGAGCTACGCAACTATTGCATTAGAAACGGTTGGAAGGAAAATGTTGCGGAAACTCTTCCATTTACACGCATTCAATAGAAATGCAAGATCTACGGCAGCGTCTTGTCGGCTAGCAATAAGGCCAGCATTTCAGAATGGTTACGCGCCAGCCGAATAATCGCATTGCGATGCCTGCGCTGCACCTTCTTGACTCGTCCTTCTCTGATGTCGCGAAAGCGTCTCTCGCTCATACCCACCAGCGGAGCAATCTTAGATGCAGGCTCGTCTTGGAGGACGAGTAGTGCCCAGCTAAGTGTCGCGCTAGGTTCCGTGTATTCTGATGGGTCCGGACGGTCGAGTGTAAACTCCTCGTCCTCATCGAGCCGGTCTACTTCTTTCCCGATCCGGCGTGGAGCGCCGCCCGTAAGGTGGAGACGCCCTAAGACTCCGCGGGTTTCTTCGTTTGCGGGAGTGCCATCAGACGCAGCAGCCTTCGACTCAGGATGCCGCGCGTATCCCGAGATAAACTCATCAAAGCGAGTGACCAGAATCGTGCCAGCGTAAGCATTTCCGGCCCAGTCCAGGCTCACTGCCTCTCCCGTCCTGTAGTCGGTCCAGGGCAGGTTTTTGCTTTCTACTAGGCCGCGCTCAAACGGAGCAATCGGTTGCGCTGCCTTCTTCCTGAACTCTAGGGCCGGAGTCACAGCCTGGAGAAACCCGAAGGGTTTGATTTTGAAATCGTAGGAAATGCGCCGATTAAATATCTTGAACCCTCGCGCGCTGTAAACGTGAGGCGTAGCAATCGGTAACGCTCGCCGCATCGGCAATCTAAAGTCGGTTAACCTATCTAGGCGCTGCTTTGTGACGCCTTCGCGGCGAATGCGAAGCTCACGGGGGAGAATGCCGAGCCACATCCGGCGCGCAAGCTTCCCAATGGTCTCGTTCTCGGTACGTCCCAGCGCCGCACCGAGTCCGCTTTCCGACGCTTTCACGATCCGTAGTCGGTCTCGATCATCTCGGGTAAAGAGCACGTACCGCTTCGCCGATACGGCCCAGCACCGCAAGGTAGGCACCTTCTCGTACTCCAGCTTTAGTAGGCTCGGTACTAGGAGATTGTCATAAGGATTGAGTTGGTTAAACTTCGCGATGATGCTCTTCACGTCGTGGTCGCTGAGGCAAGGAACTCCCTGAGGGGCGTTCTCACCTGCGACGATTGCAAGGCTGTCGGTATCGCAAAAGGCAAACGTTCCACCACGAAGCGCTACTTCTGCCTCTGCCATGGCCAGCGCAAGACGAGCTGCTCCGGTAACGAGCGATGCAAGAACTGGATTGAAGAACCGGCCAGGTCGCTCATCGTGCGTTTCACCGAACACTGGCCCGATATCGGCGTACCAGGTTCCGAAGCTTCGTTCGTCTTTCCGCTCGGCTGAAGGCGCGACGTTGATTTCGGCATAAATGCCGTAAGCGCCACTATTGGCCAGGATTTTCAGCGCTTGCGCCAGCGCTGGGTTATCGTCTTTGTATCGTTGGCGTTCCTCGACCACAGTCTTGAAAATCTGTTTTCGGGGATCGAGCTTTACGCCTAACATCTCGACCCGCTCTAGTCCGCCCTGGCGGCCATCTGCGTAGAACTCGACGGCTTCCTCGATAGAAGGAGCAGTAGCACCCAATAGCTTGGCGGCAATCACGTCGGCTAGCGTGTACCACCGGCTAACTGCGCTCGTGAACGGTGTCAATGCTATTGCATACGGTTCCTCGGATTTTAGACGCATTCGAACCGGCAGCGTATCTCCGTTTGGTTTCAGCTTGACGATACAGCGCAGCTCGCGCCAAATGGTCGGATCGTAAAGACCTTCAAGCGTCACGTCGTCCAAGAGCTTCCGAACATTTTCTGTTGCATCTCGGCTCTTGACCTTATGGGCAGCAAGCAGTTCTTGAAGGTCCATCAGGATAAAAACGGTTGGATACATCGACGTGAAATCGACCACTCGCACGGGAACATCCACCCGCCGCGTTCGAACTTCCGAACGTCCACCGAAGTAGGCGGACATTGCCCACCCGATAGCCCGAGGGTCCAGCTCTTTCATTCGATCAAGCGGAGCCGAGAAACCCATCAGCCTCAGGATCGCTTTCGCAACGCTCGCAGTAGAGTATAGCCGTGTAAAGGGCACGGAGCCGGCGCCCTGATTCCTCTCATTTGCAAGCGTTGCGAACGGGTACTTTAGGTACTCGGCTTTTAGCTTTTCGAAAAGCTCCCATGTAACGAGCACGTCGTTGCGTCCGTAGTCAATCGTCTCGTTTGTGATTCTGCCAAGGCTGTCAACCTTCGACTTCTTATGGAGCGTCTCGAACGCAAATGCAGCTCGCCTCAGCGTGTACTTCTCGCCTGTTAGTGCTGAGGTAAGGGTACTGAGATCGAGGAATCGGCCATGGAACAGGGGCCTCTCCCAATCTTGAAGAGTCTTCTTGGGTGCAAACCTGATAAATGCAGCTCGACTGGAGATCGATTCGATTCGTAAATCCGGCAGATCGACCCGGAAGCTCAACTTAAGACGGAAGCTTCGGCGGTGTTTGCCTTTTCCGGGATTAGCCTGCACGGCGATTCGGGATAGATCGAAGGGAAGATTGAAGCCAACGCAAAGCGCGCCTTGGACGTAAACCTCGGGATAGAAAATCTTTTCGACAAACTCAGCGCGCGTATAAACCGTCAGCCCATGAACTGTACCGTAGGCGCGCGCTGTCGCCTTCTCCGAATCGCTGATGTTATCACCAAGGAAGAGCGCTTCTTCTAGGAGCTTGCCATGCACGTAGTTACGAAATACGCCAAAGAGCAAGCGCTGCGTGAAATCGGTGGTCGTCTCCGTGTCGAAGACCAGGACCCGTTCATCGAAAGGTATAGTGCGCCATGGTAGCTCGCTTTGAACGGGCGGACGCCTGGGTTCGTTAGGTTGAACCCAGGCGCGTACCGCACTATCATGGACTGGTATTAACGGGGAACTGGTACCGGAACTGCCTCCCACCAGCGGACCCCTGCCTGTTCTTTTAGATATGGACCGGCTGCGCGGCACCAAGATGCCCACGCCTCCATCGAATCACTAAGGGACCGGAAGAAGTCCGAAAGACCTTGGAGTAGTGCTGCCAATATCGCCAGCGGATCGCGATCAGCGTAGCGCCGACGCAAGTCCCCCAGGGTATCGATAGCCGTATCCGAGAGATCATCGTGGCAGGTTCTGCATAGAAGGATGGACAGCTCCTGGTTCGCCTCCCCCGCAATATGGTGCGCTTCTAGGGAAGCCGGATTTCGGTGGTAGCCGCAGATGCCACAACTTGGGTGGTCAACTCCTAGGAGCTGCAAACGTTTGGCTCTGCGTGCGGATTCGCTTCTGGATCGTTCCGCCTGTCGCTTCCGTTCGTCCATTAGACGCCTCCCGTCGAAGCGTAGAGGTCCTGGAAATGGAGTTCACCGGCACGCGCCAGCCGGTTGAGCGTCGGTCTGTGAGTGAGGAACTCGAAGAAGCCTTCCTCAACCTGGATGAACCGGAGAACGAACGGTTCTAGCTGTCCGAAGTCGCCGCTCGTAATGTACGCGCGCACGGCGTTCCAATATTCCCCGATTACCGATGCGGAGTCGGAATCGAGCGCCGTTACGTGGATAAGGCCTTGGGATGTTAGCATCAGCATCCTGCGCTTTAGGTGGTCGAAGGGCTTGACGCTGATCCGGCCTCCACGCTCTTCCAGTGCCTCGGGAGCGTACTGCCGGATTGCTTTGAGGGTCGTTCCACTGGCCTTAGCGGCTCTGGATAGAGATAGCGCTGGATTCCGTCGTTTCAGACTGATCGCGTCCAAGACGCGCCGGTAGGCCTCTTCGTTGGCTGCTATTGTAGGTTGAAGGAATGTCCGGGCGGCAGCCGCGCTCGGGGTCTTTTTTAGTTTAGACATGATGCGAAAATCCGCGACGTAACGAGCCAAAACTATGACCAGTTCGCGCGGAGCTAAGGGCTCGATGTCGAACTATTTAGTGTGAGCGAGGATGGTCGGGTTTCCGTCTCGATTCTGATCGAGCAACTACGTTTGCAAGGTTTACTCGCAAGCGAAGATTCGCTGCAGCATTTGCGCGATCACGATCTGATTGAGAAGCCGAAGCGATTGGGCCGTGGCAAAGGCAGCGCTTACACGCAAGTGCAGAGTGAACACATACGCAACGTTCTGCGCCTTCAAGTGCAACTTGGTACGAAGTGGTCGTTCCCCGAGCTTGCCTTCTGGATGGCCGCGAACAGGTTACATAACGTTCCCGTCAAGCTCGTGGCTAAGCACATCGATTCGTCCGTGCAGGTCTTCATTCGAACGGTTAATCGGCTAACTGACCGTTACGCAAAAGGCCGGATGCAGCCCGAAGATACGCCCGCTCATAAAATGGCACGGTATGCTACCTACCGGCTAATCAAAGTGAAGGATGAAACCTCAAGGCAAGCCTCATTAGTCGCGCAAGACGTACTCGAAATATGCCTGAATCTCTGGTACTTCAACCTTCCGCCGTCCAAGAGTTACCATCTCCTACGGCGGATCGTTTATGCGTTCTATGATGCGCCGGTAGCAGATCAGCAGTTTCTTCTTTGGCAGCAACGATTGGCTGACCATGCCACTCTGTTTTCGGAAAACTTCCGAGCAAACCGCCTTGTTGCAAGTGTGCAAAAAGCTCTTGTTACGAAACCGAAGATCATCGTGCTAGCGGCGAAGGATGCATTAGTTGGCTTCAAGGTCCTACGAGGCGGCCTTGAACCCGTACCCGATATGAAACCGCACTTGGGAAAAGCGAGCACCTACCTCTACACACGGATGGCGCGCGCAATGATTCCAGTCCTCGCCGCTCTATCTATCGATATTCAACTGGACGACTCGCGCAATCCGATTCTTCTGCGACTGCGAGCAGGGGATGATTTAGGCATAAAAAGTTTTATCCACTCGTTGACCAACCAAACCTATACG
Organism: Candidatus Cybelea sp.; assembly: GCA_035939175.1. GTDB lineage: Bacteria > Vulcanimicrobiota > Vulcanimicrobiia > Vulcanimicrobiales > Vulcanimicrobiaceae > Cybelea. The sequence continues at coordinate 10,512 of DASZGC010000087.1, forward strand.
TGAAAGTGAGTGACCCATGAAAGGCATATTGGAAGTAAACGGCTACGATGCTCGACTCTACGTGGAGCGAGGCCACCTCGTCGTTAGTGACGGTTTCCCCGCTGAGGGCAAGAGTCGAGAGACTCGCTTCCCTCGCGGACGTTGCGATATCGAGAGGGTTCTGATCCGTGCGCCTGGCGGAACTGTCTCAATGGCGGCTATGGATTGGTGCGCTCGTATGGGCGTTACCATCTCGTTTGTGGCATCCGACAGCACTCTTCTGAACTGCATGATCCCGGATGCACCTCACGACGGACCTATCAAACGGGCGCAGGCAGTATCGGCAGTCACCGATGATGCGCTGAGACTTGCTCGATATCTTTTAAGCAAGAAGATGGACTCACAGATTCACGGAATCGAAAAGGATTTTGCAAAGCTCGGTATCGGCAACGTCTCTGCTCGGAATGCGTCTATTGCAGAAATCGAATCGTGTAAGGCATCTCTAGCCCAAACTCACGCGCTTGTAGACTTTCTCGCCCTTGAGGGACGGGCCGCCCAAGTCTACTGGAATCTTCTTGTCGAGACTCCTTTACCGTGGAAAGAGTGGGCGCTGAAACGAATACCCCGTCACTGGGCCGCGATCTCTCCTCGGACCAGTGGGAGACGCGAACGCGTCCGTGACGCTACCGATCCATTTAACGCCGTGCTTAACTACTGCTATACGCTGCTCGAAGTAGAAACTCGGATAGCCTGCGAGGCAGTAGGGCTTGACCCTGATCTTGGACTCCTGCACGTTGACGACAGGCTACGCGAATCGTTCATTTACGATCTGCTGGAGCCGCTCAGGTCAAAAGCGGACGCATGGGCACTGGAACTGCTTCATAAAGAGAAGCTGCATCCGGCGATGTTCCACGAGCTGCGCGATGGCATTGTGCGGCTCGATCCCGATCTGACGGAACTCTTGGCTTCGACGCTGATGCCGCGCTTTGCAAAGGCAGCGCTTGACCTTGCTAATGAGTACGTCCAGCAGGTACGTCAGACTCCGGTAGCACGTAAGCTTGTGCGCGAGGTAGCAAAAACCGGTGCAATCAGTCATGGAAACTCCGAACGCTCCAACTGTGGATATTGCAAAGAACCGTTACCGCGTAAGGGACTGAAGTTCTGCGGGCGACAATGCTACCTCCGTTACTCCGTCGAGATTGCAAGGCCAATCGAGAAGGCTCAGGCTAAACTCACCGAGATGCGCGCTGAGGGCTTGAGCCCCGGCCACGGAGGCGAAGCGGCAAAGAAGCGTGGAGCCAAGCTCGCTGAGAGCAATCGGAGGAGGGCGCTGAATCTAACTCCAGAGGAACGGCGCAAACGTAAGGCTGAGCAAATGCGCGGGTATCGCGCTAAGAACTCTCGTGCTTAGTTGACGGGTTTCTTGGTCAGAAGTATTGCGGGTTCGATTCGAAGCGCATCCGCCACTTTGCACAGCGTGGCAAGGGTCACGTTAAGCTCCCCGCCCTCAATCTTCTGATAGTGCCTCGTAGCGATTCCAAGGCGCTCAGCGACCTCTTCCTGAGAGAGTCCAAGAGCTGAGCGCTGCCGCCTGAGGTTGGATCGAAAGGCCCTGATCGTAGCCGCATAGCTCTTGCTCGGCACGAGCCGAGTCTAGACGAAGGGGCGCTCCCCTGCCACGCCAATATAATGGCGTCCTTGCATAACCTGCTTCGGGGAGCCTCAATGCAGCATAGGTGTCCGCTTTGCAAAAGTCCACTCAGCGCCGCTAAGTGGAGGGAAGTTCTCAATATCCAAAAGACACAGCAGAGTGAGTTCGATGATAAACTTCGTGCGGCAAAGCAATCGGAGCGCGAAAGGGCGAGACAATGGGCGATGCGCCAGCTACGAAAAGAGATTGCAAACGCTGGGCGCGCAACTCCACAAGATTTCGGACTCGCAAACGAGCACGTTCTACTGGAAGCCCTGACCGAGTTCTACACCGAAGATCGCATTGCGAGAACTGGTCAAGCCGGGGACGTTGTTCAGGATGTCCGAGACAATGGAAAAGCCTGCGGAATCATCGCGTATGAATGCAAGAAGAAATCGGCCATTTCCCCGGCTGACGTTAGAGACGCGATAAAAGCAAAGCGCAAGACGAAGGCCGACTATGCTGTCTTAGTCCACAGCGGCACTCGAAGGGGCTTCTCCGGTTTCTCTATCATGGAAGGCGTCTGCGTTGTCTCCCCGTCCTGCGTCCTGGCCGTTTCCTATCTCCTGCGGCAGGTTCTTGTATATATGGGACGCGTCGATATCGATGAATCCATCCGGCAACAGGTCGCACAGGAAGTAGTTCGATACATCGGAAGCGCCGACTTTAGATCGCCTCTCGATCAAATACTGCATGATGCTCGCCGCGAAAGCACTGAGCTGCAGCGAGAGCGAAACGCCCACGAGCGCTGGTGGAAAGATCGTGAAGTGCGAACAGCGCGAACGTTATGGAATGCTGGAGCAATAAGGGCTTGCGTGGAACAGGCGATGCAGGGGATTCGACCTGATCCCTACACCGTATTTAATCAGCGGAAGCGCGCCTTACCACGCCAGCGCCGAGTTCTGGCGCTCACCGGGCGCAGGGCGGGACCAAAGACCTAGGGCAAGATTCGCTTCAGTAGAAAGACTGAACGGCTCACGATCTTGAATAGTGCGAATGGGGAAGGGAGATTCCTTAATGCCTACATCTCGTCTTACGGCTTTGGGTGTGCTGGCATTCTTGCTCGTCGTTGCTTGCCACGGAGGTGCGCCACCGACGCACTACTACGCTGCAGGGGATGGATGGGCAATCTATCTGGCTTGGACTGAGGATGCGACTGAACACCTTCAGGGCCAGGTGCAGGTAATCGCTGCCGATCCCAGCGACCCGGCTAAGCTGAAATCTACGAGCGCCCCGTTCACTGGCATTCGCAACGGCTCGGACATCAGCATTTCATTTCCTCTGGTAAGCAACTACCTCGGCGCAACGTGGACCGGGACGCTCAAAGGAAACGCGATATCGCTCGTGATTCCAACCTCAGGACTCCCCGCGAATCCAACTCTTGACGCTGGATCATTCGAAGAGTTTCAGAAAGCGGCTCAAAAAGTACAAGGTAAGGTGAACGTCGCCCAACAGGTACAAGCGCAGCAGCAAGCCGCGATTGCGCAGCAACAGGCTGCCGAGCAGGCCGCTGCGGCTCAGCAGTTTCGTCTCAATCAGCAAAAGAATGCTGCCTACAACAGTTCACTCGAAGCAGAGAACCACGTTCGCACCGCGTTCGCCCAAGTACAGAACGCACTAACTCCACTCGGAAGAGCGTTGCAAGAGCCGCCCAGCAGATTCGGCCTCCGAGCCCAGTATGCAGCCGAGTGGAACAAGATGGGGGGAACGTGGGCTCAAGAGCAAGCTGCAGGCCAAGTTACTCCGATGACCTGCTATCAGAAGGGTCAGGTCACTTACATCGCGGGCCAAATCACTTATGAAAACGGTGAGGTCAAGTATCTCGATTCAGAAGCCAGGAATCTCGCAGATTCCATTCAGTCCTCTCTCAATACTGCGAGCCAAGGTCTTGATGCTCTGAGCCAGTGGGCACCTGAATACTATCGCCGAGCACAAGCCTACAGCCAGCTCAGTAACCAACCTTCGAACGTCCCTGACCCTACGAACCAACTTGCCGCTTTCCGGAAGCAGACTGAAGCATCAATAAGCATGTACTCAGCGCGGCTAGAGAGCTTCGAAAAGACCATCGCAAACTACGATGACCTCGCTCAAGGCCTTCAGGATCGAGCCCAGGCTTTTCCGCAGTCGATATCGTGCTCCGGATAACAGAGGAATGCTAGGTGCGATATTTAGTAGAGGCCAGAGTAACGTTCGAGGTTCAAGCAGAGAATGCGGCAGAAGCGGTCAGGCTCGTTTCAACATCGGATCATAACGATGAAGCCGTTAGCGTGGAATATCTCGTCCGTCAAGAAGACCAACGGATAGCACTATCCGAAGCGAAGCCCCCCGATTCGTATGGACTCGATAAAGCTGTCTACACCGTCCCAGAGGCCGCGGCTATCATGCGGACAAGTCGAAGCTCCGTTTATGAATGGGTTCGGCGCGGTATCACTTGCATACGCGTGGGCAGACAGGTTCGCATTCCTCGAAACACGCTAATCGGAATCCTCAAGGGTGAGATTACCTTCAAGGATCGTGAACCAGAAATCATACCTCCACGTAGTACAAAGCACATCGAACCACGCTTTCGCAGAGCTTCAAGATTGCCGAAGGTCGCGAAGTCTGCACAACGGGAGCAAAAACCAGTAGAGAAGTTAGAGGAGAAACGTGCGCTGACCGTCGCGGAAGCTGCTACGTTGTTAAAGATATCTGCAAGCCGTATGCGTCTGTTGCTGGAGGAGCGAAAGATTTATTACTACCCCATCGACGCAAGGAGGAAGCTAATACCGAGGATTGCGTTGGACAACTTTGCAAAGGGATTGCCGCCAATCGTGACGGTTGAACAGAACATCGAGAGCTTTCGTGCAAGCGGCGAATGGAACGACGATCTAGAAAACGCGGCGGTTAAACTCCGCGAGGAATGGACCCTCGATTCTCCGGACGCTCCGACGAACTAGACGACTAAACGCGCGGTGAAGGCAGTCGGGGGGTGTGCGTCCGGCTGCCCTCATTTTGGAAGAGTGCCCCTAAAGCACCCGAGCCGGACCCGGACGACGGCTAGGACCCCCGCGCGCGGACGAGGATTGATGACCCGGACGAGGACCGGGACCCGCGCGAGGACCAGGACCCGGACGAGGATCAGGACCCGGACGTTTTCGCGGTATCTGTAATATCCCATGGGCTTCGCCGACGCACTCTCGCACGCGGGGGTGCGCTACCTCGCGGCAAGTCCCGAGACGATGCTCGCGCCCGGCGTCCCCAGCGACGTCGCGCACGCAATAGCGAGGCATCAAAACGACCCCGCGGCGATGGCCAGGGCCGTCGTCGGCGACGTCATGCGCACGACGTACGACGCCGGCGAATTCGGCTTCGGCCCCGCAGCGGCGTTCGACGTGCTCGACCTCGACCCGCGGAAAATCGCCGGCGCCGAAGCCGCGATCAAGCAGCTCAACGACGACGTCGCCGCGCGCGGTGGCCAGAGCGGCGTGCGCGCCGCCTTGCGCGAAGATGCTCGCGGAATCTCCGGCATGGTGCGCTTTCCGCAAGCGACGGAGGACATGCCGTGGCGTGCCGACCGGCCCGCCATCGCCTTCTACGATACCCTCGCCACCGACGGCCGTCTCGACGGCTCGATCCGCAGAGACGCTCGCGCCGCTGAGCAGGGCGTGCGCGATCTCGTGCTCGCGCACCGCGAGAGCGATAGTTTCCGTCCGTTCGGCGGAGCGGATTACAGCGACGCCGTTGGTCCGACGGTCCACCTTCCCACCAGCCGCAACCAGATCGACCCGTGGGCTGCAGCCGGAGTGAGCGAGACCAGCAACGCGTTTTACGATAAAGTCGACGAGGGGGCGATGACGCGAGTTCTCGCATAGGCCGCAGGCGCGGGCTCGGATAAGTAGCGAGAGCTGCTCATGAGCCCGTTGCCGTCGCGTTGCCGTCACGCATGCACGCTCGCCGCGGCCGCCGCGCTGGCCGGCTGCGGCGGCACCGCGCCCGCGCAGTTGCCCGCGTTGCAGCGCGCCACCGTGGCGGCACGGCCCGCGCCTTCACGCGCCCCTTCGACGGCACTCGCCGCACGCAGCATGCCGATCAAACACGTGGTGATCCTGCTGCAAGAGAACCGCACCTTCGACAACCTGTTTCACGGCTATCCCAAAGCGCGCTGGGCAAGGTTCGGCTACGATCATTACGGCGCAGAGGTCAAGCTTTTTCCGCTGCCGCTGATGACGCCGTGGGACCCAGCGCATGAGTACGCAAACTGGCTCGTCGAATACAACGGCGGCGGGATGAACGGCTTCGATCTCGAGACGCTCGTAACGGGAAGCGGCGCACCGAAGGATTTTGCCTATGGTTACGCGCGACAGCGAGACGTCAAGCCGTATTGGGATCTCGCGCGCGAAGGCGTGCTCGGTGACGAAACGTTCGCCGACCACCGCTCGCAGACGTACGCCGCGCACCTCTACGCAATCGCCGGTGCGGCGGGCCCCATCTCGAAGTCGGAGCCGGATTGGTACGTGGCCGACAATCCGCTGGGCGGCACCAGCTGCGCCGATCTCGGATCGGGCGAGGCGGTCGACATCGAGACCGGCGCGACCAACCTGAACTACACCACGTGCTTCGACTTTCCGACGATCGGCGATCTACTTACCAAACGCGGCATCTCCTGGCGCTACTACGTTTCCGCGGCCGATAAGGAGAGCATCATCGACAGCTACGCGTCGATCTCGCACGTGTTTAACGGCAAAGAGTACGCCAACGTCATCTCACCCGAGACGACGGTGCTGAGCGATGTCGACAACGGCACGTTGGCCTCGGTCTCGTGGGTGATGGCCGCGTACGCCAACAGCGACCATCCGGGCCAAAACGTGCCGAGCAGCAACGGCCCCACTTGGATCTCGAGCGTCGTCAACGCAATCGGCATGAGCCGTTACTGGAAAGACACCGCGATCGTGCTCACCTACGACGACTGGGGCGGCTGGTTCGACCACGTGAAGCCCGCCACGTTCGACTACTACGAACCGGGCTTCCGCATTCCGCTGGTGATCGTCTCGCCCTACGCGCGCCGCGGCTACATCTCGCACCACGTCCACTACACGGGCAGCATCCTGCACTTCATCGAGTACGTGTACGGTCTGCGCAGCCTGCACAAGAGCGACGCCCGCTCCGACCGCTTCGACGACTGCTTCGACTTCACGCAAAGGCCGCTGCCCTACATCCTCGTGCCGCCGCCCAGCTCGGTCCAGAGCCTATTTGAATCCGACCTCCCCGCCTACGGCAGCACGCCGGCGGACCCAAGGCTGCGGGACTAAACCACCACTCGTCCCTCGACTGCGCTCGGGATGACGGGGTCGGCTACTTCTTCAGCTTTACGTCGGAGGGGTAGATCGGGCGATTGAGGAGGCGCTCCAGCGTCTGCGCGGGCGCGTAGAGCGCGAGTTCGCTGAAGGTCGCGAAGGCTTCGCGGTTCGCCTCTCCTTCAGCGAAGCGCTCGTTGCTCTCCATGTCGACGCGCTCGCTCACCCGTAGCAGGCGCACCGACCGCCCGTCTTCGTCGTCACGCAGCTCCGCGAGGCCGCTATCGGCGAAGATGCGCAGCGCCGCACCGACGGTGGCGTCGCGCACGCGGTCGATCGCCAGCGAACCGGCGATCGACGCGTTGTCGCCGTGCAGTACGCCGTCGCGCGCGAGGCCGCGCAGGCCGCGGTAGATCTCGCGCAGGCGTGCCAGCGGCGGCGCATCGAGATCGATGAGGAACTCGTTGAGCGAGCGGTCTTGGGAGCCGTAGAGCAGGTGAATCTGCGCCGGTGCGCCGTCGCGGCCCGCGCGCCCGGCCTGCTGGTTGAACTCACCCGAATTGAAGTTGAGATGATAGAGCACGACGTGACGCACGTCGGGCAGATCGATGCCCTCGCCGAAAGCAGACGTCGCGATCACCACGCGCAGCGTGCCCTCGCGAAAGAGACGTTCGATCTCGAGGCGCTCGGCATTGGGCATCTTCCCGTGATAGAACATCACCTCGTTGCGAAGCTCGGGGCGCAACTGCCGCGCGACTTTGGTAACCTCGCTGCGCGAGTAGCAGTAGACGATGCCCTTCTCGCCGCGCCCGTCGCCCGTGGCGAAGAGATCGCGGAGATACGAGATTTTGTCTTTGGCGCCGCGCGCGTCGGTCACGTGGAGGTTGGAGCGCACGGTCGGGTCGATCACCCAGGCGTCGATCCCCAAATCCTCGACGATGCGCGCGAAGGCGTCGTCGCCGGCGGTCGCCGTGAGCGCGAGCACCTGCGGCGAGCCGAGCGAGGCGATCGTCGCCGCGAGGCGCGCGTACGACGGACGGTGGCGCGACTCGTGCAGGTGGTGCGCCTCGTCGACCACCACGAACGACGGAGCGCTGCGGCCGCGCAGCGCGTCGCGGTGAAACTCGAGGAACTCCGGCGTCGCGAGGACGACGTCCCACGCGCCGTCGCGCAGCGCTGCAAAGAGCTCCGCACGCTCCAGCGCCTCGATCGAACCGTTGGCGCGAAAGAAACGCAAGCCCAGCGGATCGAGCGTGCGCCGCAGCGCCTCGTACTGGTCGTTGGCCAGCGCGCGCAACGGGTAGACCACCAGCGTTTTACCGCCGCCCCGTAACGCGCGCATCGCCGCGGCGTATTGAAAGCAGAAGGATTTGCCGCGCCCCGTTCCCATCACCGCCAGCGCGTTCTTGCCGGCCTCGACGCGCTCGAGCACCGCCTCCTGCGCTTCGTGCGGCCGCGCTACGCCGAGCAGCGCCGCGCGAACGCGTTCGGCCAACGCGTCGCCGCTCTCGTCGAGATCGCGCTCGCGGGTGCGTGGCCCCGCGCCGCCAGGAGAGGCGAAGCGTTCGCGCTGCACGACGACGTTGACCCCTCGGTGCCGCAGCTCTCCGGCGATGCGCTCGCCGCCGGTGAGCGAGGCGACCGTCGCGACGTACTTCGCGCCGGCGTCGATCAACGGCGCGACGTGCGCCGCGATGCCGGCCTTGATGAACCCCAGCTGCAGCGTGCCGTAATGCACGGCGATCGCATTGCGATCGTAGGGATTGTCGGGCTGGCGCCGCAGCTCGAGCGCAACGCCTTCGCGTAACCCGGCGATCACGTCTTGGCGCCCCTCGAACGAAACGCCGGCCAGCTTAGAGTTGAAGCGCGCCGCGTCGCCGATCGTGGAGTAGGGATCGCGGAGGTACTCGTCGCCTTTGGCAAACACGCGCTCGACGAAATCGTCGCGTTGCGCCAACGAATCGGCATCAGCGACCGCGGGTGGAATCTCCCCCGCTGCTGCAGGCGCAGGCGCTGCCGAAGCGGCGGTCAGCGAAAAGGACGCGAGGACCGCCTCGAAGGCGGCCTCGGAGGGCGTCGGCGGCGGAAGCGCTTTAGGGCGCGCCGCTCTCGGGGTGCTGCTCTTCGGGCTTTTCGAGATCTTCGAAGTTGAGGGAGATCTCTTCGTGCCCCTGTTCCAAGGCGGCATCGTGCAGACCGGCTTGCTGGGCGTCGAGCGGATCGATCGTCTCGGTCTCTTCGCCGATCAGCGGCTCCTCGACCGCGACGCCGCCGGCTTCCGTGCGCCGCTTGCGATAGCGCGCGGGCGTACCCGGCGCCACCGCGCGTGCCGCTTTGGCCTTCTCGCGGCGCTCGCGGCGTGCGGCGACGATATCTTCGCGAGCCGCACCGCCGCGGCTCTGCAGCGTGGCGCCTTCAGCGCGCGCGCGCGGAGTTGTGGCGCGGTCCTGCGCTTGGCCGGTGCGGCGCTTCCGGGCCGCCGCCTCGAGCTGGCGCTTGCGGAACACGAGCACGAGCGGGGCCGAGTAGAAGATCGAGTGGTAACCGCCCGAGCAGATGCCGACCAGCAGCGCGAACGCGAAGTTCTTCAGACTCGCTCCGCCCAGTGCCAAGAGCGCGACGAGCGTGATGATAACGGTCGCCAGCGTGTTGAACGAGCGCGTCATCGTCTGTTTGATCGACTCGTTGACGATCACGTTGTACGGCTGACCCGCCATGAGCTTGGTGTTCTCGCGTATTCGGTCGAGAATGACGATCGTATCCATGACCGAGTAGCCGATGACGGTGAGCACCGCTGCTAAGAACGCGTCGTCCGCGCGGCGGTCGGCCAGCGCGTAGATGCCGATCATCATCGCCGCGTCGCGCACCAGTGCGATGACCGTGACCAAACCGAAGATGTAATTCCAGCCGAACCGGAAGGCGATGTAGAGGAACTGGATGCTCAACGCGATCACCAGCGCCCACAGCGCCCGGGTGAGGTACTCGCGGCCCAGCGATGGACCGACCGCGGTGATCTGCGATGCCGAGCGGTCGACGGGCGCGACGGTATTGAGCGCGTTCCAGAGCGGCGCCGAGTCGTTGGCGTACGCCGACTGCGTCTGAATGACGAAGTTGGTGCCGCTGCTGCCGGCGGTCGTCACCGACTCCTCGCTCAGGCCCAGGCTCGAGAGCGCCGCCTTCACCTTATCGGCGGTGGTGGGCTGCGTGAACTTCACGGCGATGTCGGTACCGCCGGTAAACGAGAGGCCCAGGCGTAGCATGCGGTTGGCGTGGAAGCCGTCGCCGCCGGCGAAGCCATGATAGATCATCGAGCCGACGCCGAGCGCGATCACCAGGTACGAGATCGTCTGGACGATCTGGAACCAACCGACGATATTCCAGTTCAGTCTGCGAAACAGCATCGGTTACGCTCCCGCCGCCGACTTGGCGAAGATGCCGAGGTCGGAGCGCTTGACCCCGTAGAGTTCCGGCGCGGTGAGGACGTCGTTGTCCACCAGCACGTCGACGAAGAAGCGCGTGATGAAGACCGCGGTCACAAGCGAGACGACGGTGCCCCAGAAGAGCGTAAATGCGAAGCCCTTCACCGTGCCGGTGCCGAGCATGTAGAGCACGCCCGCGCCGACGATCGTGGTGAAGTGGCTATCGAAGACGGCCGAAAACGCGCGTTGGAAGCCGACGCGCACCGCGGCGCGCATCGTCTTGCCGTTCCACAGCTCCTCTTTGATGCGCTCGAAGATCAGCACGTTGGCGTCGACCGCCATGCCGATCGAGAGCACGAAGCCCGCGATGCCCGGCAGCGTGAGCGTGGCGTGCGAGAGCGCGAGGATCGCCATCATTATCAGCACGTAGACGGCCAGCGCGACGTCGGCCAAGAAGCCGGGAAGCCGATAGACCGCAATCATGAAGATCAGCACGAGTCCGAGACCCAAGGCCGCCGCGCGCATCGACTGAACGAGGTCGATCTTGCCCAGCGTCGGACCGATCGATTCTTTTTCAACGATCTTCACGCTCACGGGCAGCGCGCCGGCGTTGAGCTCGTTGGCCAGCGTGACCGTCTGTTCTTGCGTGAAGCTACCGGTGATCTGACCGTTGTCGTAGATCGGCGATTGCACGATCGGCGCCGAGAGATAGCGATGGTCGAGGAAGATGCCCAGCGGCTTCTGCACGTTCGCCGAGGTCAGCTTGCCGAACCTCGCCGGGTCTTTGGTCTGGAAGAGGATGTCGGGACGATTGGCCTGGTCGTAGCTCGCCTGCGCGCCCTTGAGATCCTTACCGGAGTAGACGACCTTGCCGGAGAGATCGTAAGCGGTGGTGCTCACGTACTTCTCGGCCGCCGCCTTGTCTTTCGCCGAGAGGTTCGGCTGCGCGAGCATGTTGATCGCCGCATCGGCCTTCTGCATCACGTCGAAGGGCACGATCTTGTACTCGAGGACCGCGACCTGTTTGAGCACCTTCTCCGCCTGATCGGGATCCTTCACGGCGGGCAGCTCGACGAGGATGCGATCGGTGCCGACGTTGCTGATCGACGGCTCGGCGACGCCGAGACCGTTGATGCGACGGTCGATCACTTCGCGCGTCTGCGCCTGCACCTGGGTGGTGATGGTGGGCACTTCGGCGGTTGGATAGAGCTGCAGCAAGAGACGCGCGCCGCCCTGAAGGTCGAGACCCAAGCGGATCGTCTTCTGCACCGGTACCACGGCCCAGATCGAAATTGCGCAGACCGCGACGATAATGAGCGCCTTGAACGGCGCTTTCAAATTCTTCCAGTTCATTGAAGCCGGTGGGGTTTAGCTTTTCGGCGCCGCCGGGCCTGCCGCCGGACGCCACAGGCGCCGCCCCGTCAGGAGCAGCCCGAGCGTCGCCAGGAGCGCAACCAAGCAGCTTAACGTGCCGGTGAGCGGCTCGCCGTAGATGAACGCGCCGGTGCCGAAGAGGGCCCCGTAGACGGCCGCCAAGCCCAGCACCCAACCCAGCAGGGCATTGGCCAGCGAGTCCGGGGAGGGCGGGAGGCCGCCGCGCCGGCGCACGCGCGCCCAACCGGGACCCGCCGGCCGCACCTTGGCGTAGAACGCGTCGAGCGTCTCGGGCGCGACCGGGGGCGTGAGGAAGGTGGTGGCCAGCCAGACGACAGTGGTGACGCCGACGGTTGCGAGCAGCGCGACGGTCGCATCGACCGGATGCCCTGCCCTCCCCGCCACGAAGAAGCCCAACGCCATCGCGAAGGACGAGAGCATCGCGCTTACCTCAGTCCAGGCATTGATGCGCCACCAGAACCAGCGCAGCAGATAGATGAGCCCGGTTCCTGCGCCGATCGAGAGCAGCAGCGTGAAGGCGCCCTTCGCGTTGTCGAGCGCGAGCGTGAAGAGCACACCGAGGAGCATCAGCATCGCGGTGACGATGCGCCCGGCGAAGACCAGCTCGCGCTGGCTCGATCCCGGACGGATGAAGCGCTGGTAGAAATCGTGCACGAGATATGACGTGCCCCAGTTGAGGTGCGTCTCGATCGTCGAACGATAGGCCGCGAAGATGCCGGCCACCATGAAGCCGGCGAAACCGGCCGGCAGAAAGACGAGCATCGCGGGATAGGCGACGTCGTTGCCGAGCAGCGCCGGGTTGAGCTCCGGAAAACGCAGCTGGATGTCGTGCAGGTTCGGATAGACGATCGTCGACGCCAGCGCGACCACGATCCAGGGCCACGGGCGCAGCGCGTAGTGCATCACCTGGAACGCGAACGTGCCGAAGAGCGCGTCGGACTCGGTGCGCGCCGCGAGCATGCGCTGTGCCACGTAGCTGCCGCCGCCGGGTTCGGCGCCCGGATACCAGACCGACCACCACAGCACGGTAAGCGGAATGATGAAGACCGCGGCGGCGGTTTTGGGATCGTGGAAGTTCGGTAGCACCGAGAGCAGCGACGGGTTGTGCGCGCGCACGTGCGTCACCAGCCCCGCGAGGCCGCCGACGCCCGGAGCGTGCAGCGCGAAGTACGCCGCAGCGAACGCCGAGGTCATCGTGATGCAGAACTGGATCATATCGGTCACCATTACGCCCCAGAGACCGGCGGTGGCCGCGAAGACGATTGGAATCACGACGCAGATTGCCAGCGTCTCCCAGCGCGGCCAGCCGAAGAGCACGCCGGCGATCTTCACCAGCGCGAGATTGACGGTGGCGATGATCGTGCAGTTGAAGAACAGCCCGAGATAGATCGCGCGGAAGCCGCGCACGAACGAGGCGCCGCGCCCCGAATAACGCAGTTCGTAGAACTCGAGATCGGTGAGCACGCCCGAACGCCGCCAGAGACGCGCGTAAAAGAAGACGGTCGCCATGCCGGTGAGCAAGAACGACCACCAGAGCCAGTTCTCGGCGACGCCGCCGTCGCGCACGAGATTGGTGACCAGGTTTGGCGTATCGGTGGAAAACGTCGTAGCGACGAGCGAGATGCCGATCAGCCACCACGGCGCGGCGCGTCCCGCTGCGAAGTACTCGGTGATGTTGCGCCCGGCGCGCCGCGCCAGCACGATCGCCGGCACGAAACTGACGCCCAGCGAGAGCACGACGATGATCCAGTCGAGCGAGGTGAGCTTCATCTCGCGGTCACGGGCATGGAGCCAGCGCGTTCGTCTCCTCTTCGGCGATGACCTCGGCCGGCGCGAGCGCCGTCTCGTTGGGCATCTCGCCGTACGCGTAGACGGCGACGCGCAGATTGGCCCCGGGGTCAGCGTCTGTTCCTAAACTTGCGTCGCGCTTGAACCGACCGCGACGGCCGTGCCGAGCGCAGCCGCAACGGCGAGCATCGGCAGTGCAATGATCGCGGTCGTCAGCAGCGCATTGAGGGCCTCCAGGCCTCAACGCTAGCGCGACGGCGTTACGCTGCGATTACGGCGTCGTTATCGCGGTGGCATAGCGAGCGGCGGGACGCCACGCGCTCGCGGCGAGGATCGCCGAAACGATGGCGCGGGTCGCGGGCGAGCGGTTCAGCGTGTAGAAATGCAGCCCGGGAACGCCCGATTGCAGCAATTCTAGCGCCTGCATCGAAGCGTAGGCCACGCCAACGTCTTCAACGGCCTTGACGTCGTCCTTGCGGGCCTCCAACTCGACGTGCAGCTTCGGCGGAATCGTCGCGCCGCACATCGCGACGAAGCGCGCAATCTGCTTGAAGTTCGTGATCGGCATCAGCCCGGGAAGCAACGGCCGCGTGATGCCGGCAGCGCGCGCAGCGCGTTCGAACGCAAAGAAGAGCGAGTTATCGAAGAACAGCTGCGAGACGAAGAAATCGGCACCGGCCTCTTGCTTGCGCCGCAGCGCGTGCAGGTCGGCCTCCAGCGACTGCGCCTCGGGATGCTTCTCCGGGTAGCATGCCGCGCCGATGCAGAAGCCGTAGTTGCGGTGCAGCATCGCAATGAGCTCGTCCGCGTGCGCGAAGCCGCCGGGGGGCGTTTCGAACGGCGAACCGGGCGGCGGATCACCTCGCAGCGCAAGCACGTTCTCGATGCCGGCTCGCGCGAGGTCGTCGAAGAGAGCGCGTAACTCCGCTCGGCTCGCACCCACGCACGTAACGTGCGCGACGACAGTCAGGCCGATCTGATGCTGTATCTCCTTCGCCAGCGCCACCGTACGGGCGCGTGCCGAGCCGCCCGCTCCGTACGTAATCGAAACGAAGGCGGGCCGCAACGGCGCGAGCGCTTCGATCGCAGCGAAGAGCTGGCGCGAGCCCGCGTCGTCCTTCGGGGGAAAGAACTCGAACGAGAAGAACGGACGCTGGTCGCGCAGCGCGTCGCTTATCCGCATCGTGTTATAGCCCTTATTGAAAGCTGCCCGCGGCGCCTCCGCGGGAGCAGCGCCTAGCCACGAACCGTCAACAGAGGGCAGCCGGCTTCACCGACAACAAAACCGCGGGCGGCATTACCCTCATCATTTCGGGGCCATCACCATCGCCGCTCTGGCCAGCTCGATGGCGCCAAAGGTAAAAATAGAGCGCGAAACGGACCGCAAAAGCGCTCCGCGGCTCCGCCGCGATCCAACGGTCCACCGCGTAATCGCGGCTCAGTACCACTACGCCACACGGTCGTTAGCGCCCAAATTGGCGCAACTCGCGATGTCAAACCAATCTGAGTCCGGTCCGCCGGCTAAGCATTGGCTCACCTGGCCTCGAGAAAAGTGCCTGAGGTTTTAGGTCGGTGGTCTGCACACCCCGGCTCTCCGTCGGCGCTGCCGAGCTTGCCTTAGCGGCTGCAGCTACGATAGCCCTGGGGTTTGGCTCGTGCCCGATCCGCCAATGGATCAAGACTAATGCGACGTGCGCCGCGAGCTGGTCCCGCCCGACTGAGCTCGTAGGCCTTGCTCCTTGCGCGTCGTGCTGTGCCCTTGGTTACGAGGACGGCCAAGGGCACAGCTAGATCCCTGCCCCACCAGGTAAGGCGCAAATTACAAGGCGCCGCTGGGCGTCGATAGCGATAACGCGCCGTATCAGAACGCGGGTACCGCTAGATGAACGGGTCCGGCGGAGTCACTGCCAGGGCTATCAGGAATGCGACGAGCATGCTCAGCATCTTTCGAGTCTCCCATTGTTAGTTCGCGTGCCATCCGGCGCGCCGGGGTGCTTTGATCCGGGTTCCTTTGCCGGCTGCGAGCGGTAACCTGGCCGCCTTGGGCCTTGGGTCGCACCTTCCGACTTAGCAGGTCGTGGCGGTGCTCAAGCAGGCCTACGGCACGTGATCAAGCGGCGGCCGTCGCGCCCTGAGCCCGCATTAGGAAAATCACTTCTTTCGCGGAGTCGTTTCTTTAAGAGCGTCAGGCCCGCGATTCGAGCTGAACCGTCTTGGGGCTTACCAAGGAGAGCAACAATCGCTAAAATAGGTGCGGGCGGATTCCCTCAGGAAAGGACTTGCTACCGTGAACCAGACGAAACAAGACATCTACGAAGCCGCGCTTCTATCGGATGCTTGCGAGAACGCATCCGAGCTAAGGCACCTCAAACACGGGACCCCTGAGCGCGGCGCCTACATAGACGGCATCTATGAGGGTCTCCACTATGCTCTTCAGCGCCCGGAGCTCTTCAGGTCCTAGGTCCCTGCAGCCGCTGCTCGGTCCGCGTTAAAAAAGGTGCAATTAGCAGCCGTATGAGAGCGCGGCCAGGACGCGGGCGCCGCGATCCGTCCCCGTGTAACGCAAGTAGGCGACGGCGACTGCACCGCGTGCTCGCATTCGAGACACGCGCACCGTGGCTACCCTATCCAGCCGGGGTCCGGTCCAAAACCGATTTTCGAAGGCTGCGGCTCAAAACTCCCGCCAGAGAGACGTTGGAATGTTTGCGCCATCGCACCGCAGGGAGTCATCTATGTCGAACATGACACGATGCTAGCAGCGGCGCTTAGCCGAAAAAACAACGCCGCGTGAATGGACTATGACCTGGTGTGAAAGCTGGGTGAAGCTCAGGTTGGAAGGGCCTGATTGCGGGGTAAGAATCGGATGAAACCGCCCTCTACGTGAGACCGCGCCGGTAAAGGGAGGTCGTTCCTGGGCTATAATTGGGATTATTCTGAAATAGCCCCTATTAAGGAGGACTCATGCGAATCGCAAGATCGCTTCCCGCACTCATCGCGGCACTCTCATTTGCCGCAGTTCCACTGCCCTCACCCGCGCAGTTCACCGTCGGCGTCGGGTTTACGGTCGGCTCGCCGCCGCCGCCCATTCCCTATTACTCCGTGCCTCCGGCACCCTATCCCAACTATCAGTGGACCCCGGGCTACTGGGGCTACGGCTCCGCCGGCTACTACTGGACGCCCGGCGTGTGGGTTGCTCCCGCGGCCGTCGGCCTCTACTGGACCCCGGGATACTGGGGTGCTAGCGGTGGCGGCTACGGCTGGAACGCCGGCTACTGGGGACCGAGCGTCGGTTTCTACGGCGGCATCAACTACGGCGGCGGTTACGGCGGCGTCGGTTTCGTCGGCGGCACCTGGGCCGGCGGAGCGTTCCGCTACAATACGGCCGTCGTCAACGTGAACCGCACGTACGTCCACAACACGTACGTCAACAAGACGGTCATCAACAATAACCACTACAACAACTCGCACGTCAGCTACAACGGCGGCCACGGCGGCATCTCCGCCAAGCCGACGTCGGCGCAGATGGAGGCCCGCAGGAACGGCCGCGCGCCGACCACCGCGCAGCGCGATCAGGCTCGCTTTGCGGGCAACGATCGCAATCAGCTCGCTTCGGTCAACAAGGGCAAGCCGACGCTGACCGCGTCGAACAAACCGTTCAGCGATACGAACAAACCGCCGAACAACGCGCCGGTCACTTCAGCGGATCGCGCCAACGCGCAGAAAACGATGAAGACCAGCAACAACGGCGCAATGAACAAGGCTCCGACCACCGCGAACAAGGCGCCGACTTCCAACAACAAGGCCCCGACTACCAACAACAACAAGGCGCCCACCTCCAGCAATACGATGCAGAGCGCGCACAAGACGCCGACGACCACCAACAAGGCGCCGGCGACGCACAAGCAGCCGCCCTCGTCGATGCAAACGCATCGCCAGCCCCAAAGCCACCCGCAGAGCGCACCCAAGCCGCAAGGCGGTCAGCGTCCGCCCAGCGGTAGCATGCAGGGCAAGCCGCCTTCCGGCGGTGGCGGCGGCGGCAAGCCGCCCTCCGGCGGCAACGCCAACGGCAAACCGCCCCGCGGTTAGCGGCTAGCGGTTCGCACGAAACTCAGAAGGGCTCTCCCGCGGAGGGCCCTTCTTCTATCCCTTTGGTATCGGCAGTCCTTGCGAGTCGCGCGGGGCGCCGAGCATCAAGCGCGTCACCTCGTCGTAGTTGGCGATGCCGGCGGCGATGCGATTGCTCTTGAGGTAAACGTTGTAGGTGCGCCACGTCCAGTGCGCCAGCAGCACGTTGATGTGGCGCGCGTCGCGCCGGCGAATCGCGCCAAAGTCTTGCCAGACCAGCGGCACGAACTCGCGATGCGCGTAGTGCCGCTTCTGCGGCAGATAAAGAAAGAGCGCGAACCATCCCGCGTACCGGATCGCCGGATCGCGCGCGCGGATGCAAGTGACGATCGCGAGATAGTTGGCCTCGTCTTCACGGGCGTACGCGGCGTCGTGACTCCACTCGTGCGCCAGGTCGAACGGCCGCTCGAACCAGAGCAGATCCGACGCCAGCGCGACGTTGAGCGTGAGCGGATTGATGAAGCCGCTCGTACCGGTGGCCATCATGAAGGGATCGGCGATCGTCGGTTTGGGAGCGCCGACCTGCGGCGTCCAGGAGTCGCCAGCCGCGCGCACCGCCGACAGCCACGCCGCCCGCAACTCGGCGAGGTCGAGCGGCCGCGCCGCGCGCGCGTGCGCGCTCTTCGCGAGCGCGTTCATCTCCGCCATCGCGCGAGTGCGCAACACGGCAGCCGCGTCGGGCGTAATGCGCGTCGCGCTGTAGCGCACGCGCGTCTCCAGCGGAGCCCGGGCATAGTTCCACCCCCAGCTCAACTCGAACCACACCGCGTACACCCCAACGATGGCGGCGCAAACGAGCACCAGGTCTCCGAGATTCGCCCAGCTGCGCTTGCGCCGGCGCGCGAAGGCGACGATCTGCCAAATGATGATGCCGGCACCGGTAAGCGCGGCAACGTCGCCGAGCGACCAGCGATAGGGATTGACGATCGCAAATGCCGTGCGCTCCCAAACGGGATAGGCGCCGTTCGAGTAAGCGGATTCGATCCAGGCTGGCGGGGGTTGAAAAAGCAGCGCGATCGCGCCGAGCGCGATCGCGACGATTGCTGGTGCTCGCTTTAGCGTTTGCTGTACTGGAAACGCTTGCGCGCGCGCTTGCGGCCGTACTTCTTCGATTCTTTTTCGCGCGGATCGCGCGTGAGGAAGCCGTTCTTGCGCATCGTTTGCTTCAGCGACTCGTCGATCTCGACCAGCGCACGCGCGATGCCATGGCGCACGGCACCGGCCTGGCCGGTCATGCCGCCGCCCTCGGCCTTCACCTTTACGTCAAAGCGCGACAGGCTCTGCGTCGCTTCGAGAGGCTGACGAACGATCTGCAGCAGTTGCGGACGCGGAAAATAATCCTCGACGGCTTTGCCGTTCACCGTGATCACGCCCTGGCCGAGCGTCAGCTTCACGCGTGCGACCGCGCGCTTGCGGCGCCCGGTCGATTGGATAACGTCGAGACCTTCGTCCAAGATGACTCCTACGGCAGCGCTTGCGGCTTCTGGGCGTCGTGGGGGTGCTGCGCGCCGGGGTACACGCTCAGGCGGCGCAGTTGCACGTCGCGCATCCGGTTGGGCGCCAGCATTCCGCGCACGGCCATCTCGACCAATCGGATCGGATGCTTGTCGTGAATTTCGCGCGCGGTTTTAACCTTGAGGCCGCCGGGATAGTTGCTATGGCGGTAGTAGAGCTTCTGCTTCCACTTGTTGCCGCCCAGCTCGATCTTCTCGGAATTGAGCACGATCACGTGATCGCCGTCGTCGATGTGCGGCGTCCACGTCGGCTTGTGCTTGCCCGAAAGGGCGCGCGCAATCCGGACGGCCAGCGTGCCGAGCCGCTGTCCGGCGGCATCGACGACAAACCAACCATGCTCCGTGTCGGCAGTTTTCTGCTGATAGGTGCGCACAACCAACGTATGTTACGGGAAAGGCCGCGGGCCGTCAAGCGGCCCCGGCCTGCCGCCGAGCACCGGGGGCTCGGCAAAGGAGTCGTAGCCGCCGGGGTAGCGGACGCCGGCAAGGTAGAGTCCGGAGGCCGGGGCAGCAACCCCAGCCTCCGAGCGCTCGGCCGCCGCAAGAATCGCCTCCATTTGGCCGGCCTCCCGCTTGCCCATCCCGCATTCGGCGAGCGTACCCACCAGCGAGCGGACCATGCGGTGAAGGAAGCCATTGGCCGCCACCTCCACCCGTACCATCGGACCGCTCGCCGAGACGCTTAGGCGCGAGATGGTGCGCACGGTCGAGCTGGGCTCGCCCCCCGGGCCCACCGGCAGCGTGCCGCAGAACGAGCGGAAATCGTGCTCGCCGATGAAGGCCGCCGCCGCGGCTTCCATCGCGCGCAGGTCGAGCGCTCGGGAGAGATGCCACGCGTAGCGGGCCAGCAGCGCGTCGCGCTCGAGCCGATTGAGGATCGCATAGACGTAGGTGCGTTCCAGCGCCGCAAAGCGCGCCGAGAAGCCGGCCTCGACGATCGCGGCCTCGCGGATGCTGCAATCGGCGGGCAGCACGGCGTTGAGCGCGACGGTCAACCGATCGAAGGCAAATCGCGCGCGCGTCGTCACTGAGACCACCTGTCCCGTCGCGTGGACCCCGCTGTCGGTGCGGCCCGCCGCCGTCACCTTCACCGGCTCGTCGAAGAGCCGCGAGAGCGCCCGCTCGAGCACGCCGCCGACGGTCCGCACCGCGGGCTGCCACTGAAAGCCGCAAAAATCGCTGCCGTCGTATTCGACGCACAGGCGCAGGGTCGTCAGCTCGGACAGATCGCGTGCAGCTCCCTCTTCGCCGCCGAGAAATCCGTCTGAAAGCTGGCGTTGCCCATCATTACGTAGGCCGCGAGCGTGCCTGCCGTCCAGCCGGCGGCGATATCGCTGGGATAGTGCAGCCCCAAGATGATCCGGTTCTCCGCGAAGCCGCGCGCTTGAGCGAAGATCGCGGCGCGTTTGCAGGGGAGCAGCTGCGCCAGCACGATCGCCGTCGCCGCGGCGAATGCGGCGTGTCCGCTCGGATAAGAGCCGCGCGCTTTTGCCGCGCCGCTGGGGCGCGCGCGCCCCCAGTGGAGTTTCGCCGCATCGATGAGCTTACCGACGTCGGAGCCGATGCGCTCGAAGAAGCCCGCGGTCGTGGGGAAGTTGGCGGCGTTGAAACCGTCGCCGACCGACCGCGCAAAAAAGAAGACGCTGCGGACGGATTCTCGCGCGGCGGCATCTTGTGACGGCGTCCGCGCCGCCACGGCCGACGCTACTGCGGCTTGGTCGGCGCGTTCGGCTGCGGTGCCGAGATCGGGAGGAGGAGGAAGCAGCACGGTGAGATCGGGCGGTGCCGGCGTAATGTAGTAGTAGGGCGCGTCGCTGCTGGCGGCAGCGCGCGCGCAAAGCGCCGCCACCACGAGGACCAAGAGCAGCGCGCGCCGCGCCATCAGCCGTGTTGGCGCTGCAACGGGAAAGGAAGCACGTCGCGGATCGACCGCTGGTTGGTCAGCAGCATGATGAGCCGGTCGACGCCGATGCCGATGCCCGCCGTGGGCGGCATGCCGTACTCGAGCGCGCGAACGAAATCCCAATCGGGCTCCGGAATCTCCTCGTCGCCCGAGGCTCGCTGCGCGATCTGCGATTCGAAACGCGCGCGCTGATCGTCGGGGTCGTTGAGCTCGGTGAACGCGTTGGAGATCTCCATGTGCGCGCAGAACAGCTCGTAACGATCGGTGATCTCGCGATCTCCTTCGCGGCGCTTGGCCAGCGGCGAGAGCGCGACGGGATACCCGGTAACGAAGGTCGGTGCTACGAGATTGCGCTCGATCACGCGTTCGAAGATCTTATCGAGTGCGTGACCGTGCGTCGGCGAGGGCGGCAGATCGAGGCCCCGCGCGAGCTGCGCCGCACCGGCCGGATCGAGCAGCGCTTCGCGCGAATACGCCTCGCCGCCATACTGCCGCATCGCATCGAGATACTCGACGCGCGCGAACGGGCGAGTAAAATCGATCGTGTGCTCGCCGTGCGGCAGCTCCGTGTCGCCGCCGGTAACGACGCCGACGAGATGCGCGATGAGCGCCTCGTTGAATTCCATCATGTCGCCGACGTCCCAGTAGGCGGCGTAGAGCTCGAGCATCGTGAACTCGGGGTTGTGGGTGGTGTCGATTCCCTCGTTGCGAAAGATGCGGCCGATCTCATAGACGCGCTCCAAGCCGCCGACGATGAGTCGCTTGAGGTTCAGCTCGGTGGCGATCCGCAGCTGCATGATCTGATCGAGCGCGTTGCAGTGGGTGACGAACGGCCGGGCCGCGGCGCCCCCGGCCACGTGCAGCAGCGTCGGCGTTTCGATCTCGTAGAACCCGCGATCGTCGATGAAGCGGCGCATCTCGGCGATCAACCGGCTGCGCAGCATGATCGTCTCGCGCGCGTCGGGATTGACGATGAAGTCCACGTAGCGCTGACGGTAGCGCTTCTCGACGTCCTGCAGGCCGTGCCATTTGTCGGGCAGCGGCATCAGCGATTTGCCGATCGCGGTGAAGGCGGAAACGTGCAGCGTCAGTTCGCCCATCTTCGAACGGAACATGTAGCCGCGCACGGCGACGAAGTCGCCGCGGTCGAGGTCGGCCCAGTCGGCGAAGCTCTCGTCGCCCACATCCTGCTTGCGCACGTAGATCTGCAGGCGCCCGGTGCGGTCGCCGAGATCGGCGAAGACCGTCTTGCCCATCGTCCGCTTGGAGAGGATGCGCCCCGCGAGGCTCCAGCCCTCGGCCGACGCATCCTGACCTGGTACGAGAAACGCGTACCGCGCGAGCAGCTCCTCCGCGGTCGCGTCGACCTCGCAACGCCGCTGCGCGAACGGGTCCTTCCCCCGCGAACGCAGAGCGGCCAGATTTTCACGTCTGGCCGCTACGAGTGCCGCTTCGGTCTTGCCGAACTCCTCCAATTAACTCGCCTTCTTTGCAGCCTTCTTGGGCGTGCTGCGATTGATCGCTTCAATCTTGTACTTCACCAAGCCGCGCGGCGTGATGACGTCGACGACGGTGCCTTTCTTGTGGCCCATCAGCGCTCGCCCGAGCGGCGACTCGTTGGAGATGCGGCGGTTCGACGGATCGGCCTCGGCCGAGCCGACGATCGAGAACTCATACGGCTCGTTCTTCTTCATGTCGCGTATCTTGACGATCGCGCCGAGATGCACTTCGTCGGCGGCGTACTCCGACTCGTCGATAATGCGCGCGTTGCGGATCATCGCCTCGAGCTTGAGGATCCGTCCTTCGATGAACGCCTGCTCCTGCTTGGCATCCTCGTACTCGGCGTTTTCGCTCAGGTCGCCGTACTCTTTGGCCTGGCGAATGCGATCGTTGACCTCGCGACGGTGGACGCTCTTGAGCTCGTCGAGCTCCTGCTCCAGCTTCGTCAGGCCCTCCGCCGTCAGTACGATCTCTTTGTCGTTCAACTATCGGTCCTCGCGGGGAGGCTCACCGGCGAGCCGTCCCACAGAAAATGGTGCGCCCTTGCGAACGCTGGCGCGGTTTGTTCTCACCGGACCCCTCGGGGGCCTCTCCGGCAACCGCAGGTCAAAGTTATACCCAATCCCTGGGCGTTAACCCTGGGGGCTCACCCCGGGGTGAGGGCGACCACGCGCGGCTCGAGCTGCAGCTGCCGCAGCAGCCGTTCGTAGTCCGACGGCACCACCTCGCTCCAACGCTTACCCAGCATTGCCAGCAGCGCGGCCTCCAACACGTTGGTCCCGAAGGAACGGCCGGCAATCTCGGGCGTGGTGGTGATCAGCGTTCGCACGCGCCGCGCCGCCAGTTCGTCCACGTCGCGCTGCGTGACGGTATTGGTGAGGACGATCTTTCCGTCGAGCCGCTCCGGCATGAACTGGCGCATGAAGTGAAAGTCGCCGGCGATGATCTCGGCCTCCTCGTAGTAGTGCGGATACTTCGGCTCCGGCGGCTTGTCTTGTTTTTTGCCCGTGGGATAGAAGAACTGAAACGGGAGCTTGCACGCGTCGGGCAGATACTTTTCGGCGAGCGCTTCGAACTCGTGCAGGCCGCGCACCGGCATATCCTTGTCGAGCGCGAAGATGAAGTCGCCGAAGAGCACGTCGGCCCCGGCGTCGACCAGCGCCTGCGCCATTCCGAAACGATCGAGCGCGCTCACCATCAGCACGCGTTTGCCGCGAAGGTCGAGTGCCAGTTCGTCCTGCATGAAGCGCACGGCCTCGCGCTCCAGCGTGTTCTTCAGGCCGCTGCCGTCGACGATCGGCGTCACCTTCGCGGCCTCGAGCAGCCGCAGCCCGTCGCGCAGCGCGTAACGGTGGCGGCCGGCGTAGAGATACACGTCGATGCCGCCGAGGCCGATCGCGTCGACCTTGCCGTCGAGTTCGTGAACGGCCGCGATCGCCGCATCGAGCTTGCCGTCGGTCCCGACGCGCGAAATGTCGAACTCTTCGCCCGCCAGCGCCACCGTCGCGTGGTGGTCGCGGCTGCTCGAACCCAGCGAGACCGAAACCACGCGTTTCACGAGGCCAAACCCTCGCGGACGCGCGTGCTCGCCGCGGCTCGCGCGGCGGCGATGCGCTCGGGAGTCACCGCCACGTCGAACGCTCGCATGTCCGCCAGCTCGAAGCCGCAGCGGTCGGCCATCTCGGTGATCTCGATCACGCGCTCGAGCTGGATGCCCCGTCCGAGGGTGTAGGGCTCGAAACGTCCTTCGAGCGCGAGCACCATCGTCTCGCTCATGCAGGCCAGCGCGGTGCGCGCCGGCAGACCGAGGTCGAAATCGGTACCCGGTTCGCGCACGCGCTCGAAGCGCGGGTTTCCCGGCACGCGCATGTTGCCGCCCTCGACCACGAGCACGTCGGGGCGTTCGCGGCCGACGCGGCGGCTGACGTCGTGCGGCAGCGACAGCTCGCAGACGACGGCGCCGGTAAGGAGGTCGTCGGCTTCGATGACGTCGCGAGTCGAGCTGGTCGCGGTAAGCACCAGCTGCGCGCGCCGCACCGCCGCGCCGACGTCCGTCGTGTACTCGCTCTCGCACGCCAGCGTGGGCGCCACCTCGTCGTAGAACTTGCGCAGCCTCGTCTCGTTGCGCGCCACGAGGATCACGCGCGCAACCTTAGGCGCGATGAGCCGAGCGCACGCCGCGCCGATCGAGCCGGTTGCCCCGATCACCGCGGCAGTCGCGCAGCTAGTGTCGACGCCCATCTCCCTCGCGCCGCGAAAGAGGCTCTGCACTCCCGCCGAGATCGTGAGCGAGTTTCCGGTGGTCACCGGAATCGGCGAGCGTTCGTTGATCGTGATGCCGGCGTCGCCGACCACGCCAGTGAACGCCCCGAGGCCGGCGATCTGCGCGCCAAGCTGCGCGCCGATCTCGATCGCGCCGACCACCTTGCGGTACACGTCCTCGCGCGGGAGATCGACGACTTGCTCGGGCAGAAACGTGGCCGCAACGAACCAGCCCTCGGTTTCGCGGCCGTCGGGCGTGCGCACGCCCGTCACGTGCACCGCCGCATACGGCGGCATCCACTCCATGATCTTGCGCAGGATCGGCTCGCCCTTACCCTTCGCCCCGGGCTCGTACCGTTCGATGTCCTGCAGCGAAAGCGGATGAATCACAAAACAGAATTTATTCACTCTCGTCACCCGCAGCGCCGACGAAGGACTCGGCTTGGCGTTTGAGCGCGGCGAGCATCATCTCGCTGTTCTCGCGCACCTTTCTCTCCAGAGTTGGCCCGATGAGCTCCGCGAGCGTCGGAACGCCGAAGTCGTAATCGACGCCGAGGACCACGTGCGTCGCACCCTCGCGATGCTCGAACGTCCAGGCGCCTTCGAACTTGTCGAGATCGCCTTCGATCAGCTTGTAGTCGATGCGCAGGCCGTCGTCGTCGAAGACGTCCTCTTCGGTCCACTCGATCGGCGCCTCTTCGACGAGCGTCTTCCAGCGCGAGATCACCCCGCCGGCGCGGCGCTCGAGGATCGTTACCGTTTCGACGTCGGGCATGAACTGCGGAAAATGTTCTTGAGCCTTAGCCAGTTCGTAGACGCGGCGGGCGGGGGCGACGATCACGATACGGCTTTCGACATACGGCATCGTTGAAAGGGTTACAGCTCGCCCAGCTTCTCGAAGGCCGTCGCGATGCCGCCGTGCAGCGCCTGCAGCGCGAGGTCGACCTCGGCCTCGGTAACGATCAGCGGCGGCTCCAAGCGAATCACGCGCTGCTGGTTAAGCGTCCAGGCGGCGGTGACGCCGGCCTTGAGCATCTCGGGAATGATCCAGCCGCCGTACCCCTCGTGCGTCAGCTCCACGCCGACGAGCAGACCCAGCCCGCGCACCTCGCTCACGACGCGAGGATACTGCGCGCCCAGCGCTTGCGCGCCGCGCAGCAGCCGCTCGCCCAGCTCGCGCGAGCGCTGCGCCAAGCCTTCCTCTTCCAGTGCGTCCATCGCGGCGAGCGCCGCCGCGCAGGCCAGTTCGCTGCCGCCGAAGGTGGAGGTGTGCAGCAGCGGCGCGTTGCCGAACGCGCGCTGCCAGACGCTGGGCCGGGCGACGAATGCGCCGACGGGAACGATTCCGCCCGAGAGCCCCTTCGCCAGCGTGATAACGTCGGGCACGACGCCTTCGCGGTCGCAAGCAAAACGGTACCCGCAGCGTCCCAGCCCCGTCTGCACCTCGTCGGCCACGAAGAGCGCGCCGGCGCGGTCGCAGGCCGCGCGCACTGCGGCGAGATAGCCCAGCGGCGGCACGTAGACGCCGCCTTCGCCCTGCACCGGCTCGACGACGAAGGCCGCGGCATCCGCCAGCGCTTCGTCGAGCGCGCCGGCGTCGCCGTAGGGAATGCACGTTGAGTCGGCCAGCAACGGACGGAAGGGCGCCTGGAACGTCTCGCGCCCGCTGATCGAGAGCGCGCCGAGCGTCTTGCCGTGATAGGCGCCCGACGTGCCGACGATCTTGGCTCGCCCGGTCGCCGCGCGCGCGAGCTTGATCGCACCTTCGATCGCCTCGGTGCCGCTGTTGCACCAAAACGAGATCTCGAGATCCCCGGGCGCCAGCTCGGCCAGCCGGCGGGACGCGCGCCCCAGCATCACGTTGAACATCGTCTTTCCCGAGAGCGCCATCCGCTCGAGCTGCGCGCGCACCGCGTCGAGCACGCGCGGATGGCGGTGCCCCAGCGTGAACACGCCATATCCGCCGGCGAAATCCAGATAGGCCTTTCCGTTCTGATCCCAGATCGTCGCGCCGCTCGCTCGCACTTCCACCGGCGAACCCGAGAGCTTCATCACGCGCGCGAGCGGCGGATTGACGAAACGCTTGTAGTTCTCGTAGGTCTCTGCTGCCAGCTCTTGCGGCGACGCCGCGCCGTAGAGATCGTCGCGCCGGTCGATCATCGCCGCTTCACGCCGCGACCGGCTCGGCTTCGAGGCGGGCGATCGTCGCCTCGATCGTCGCGATCGTCTCGCTTGCGGTCGGCAGGCGCATGATGCGCTCGCGGAGCGACGCCGCACCCGGCACCCCTTTGAGATAGAGCGCGACGTGCTTGCGCATCTGCGGAACCGCCCGCGCCTCGCCCAACTCGTCGACCATCGTGCGGTAGTGCACGATGGCAAAGCGCAGACGGTCGGCGGCGGATGGCAGCGGGCGCGCCGGGCGGCCCTCCATCAGATCGGCGACCTGCGAGATCAGCCACGGATTGCCCAGCGTCGCGCGCCCGAGCATGATCGCGTCGACGCCGCTGCGTCTCATCGCGGCGATCGCTTCGTGCGCATCGTCGAGATCGCCGTTGCCGATCACCGGAACGTCGACGGCGCTCTTGAGGCGCGCGATGTGCTCCCAGTCGGCCTCCCCGCGGTAGAACTGCCGCGCCGTGCGCGCGTGCAGCGTCACCGCCTGCACGCCGGCCTCCTGCGCCCGCCGCGCGACGTCGAGATAGACCAGCGAATCCTCGCTCCAGCCCAGGCGCATCTTCATCGTTACCGGACAGTCGACCGCCGCAACGACCGCGCGCATGATCGCTTCGCAGCGCTGCGGATCGCGCAGGCAGGCCGAGCCGCCATTGGTCTTGGTAACTTTTGGCGCGGGGCAACCGAAGTTGATGTCGACGATGTCGGCGCCGCATTCGCGCACGACCTTCGCGGCCAATGCCATCGTGGCCGGATCGTCGCCCCAGAGCTGCGTCGAGACCGGCTTCTCCAGGCCGTGCTGGTCGATCATTTCCCTGGTACGGCGGTTGCCGTGCTGCAGTGCGTTCGACGAAACGAACTCGGTGACGGTCAATCCCAAACCGAACGGGCGGTAGAGCGCCCGCATCGTGCGGTTCGTGACGCCGGACATCGGCGCGAGCACCAGCGGCGGCCAGACTTCGACCGGCCCGATGCGCAACGGTTCCATCAGGTAGGCTTTATACGGCTATGCCGACGGCGCCTCGCCGCGCCCTTGCCGGTGGAAGAGTCCCAAGCCGAGCAGGCTGAGGTGGGGTTCGACGCACTCCAGCACCGGCGTATGCTTGGCCATGACGTCGGCGAGGCCACCGGTCGCCACGACCTTGGCACGCATGCCCAACTCGTTGCGGATGCGCTCGACGATCGCTTCGACTTGGCCCGCAAAGCCGTACACGATGCCGCTCTGCAAGGCCTCGTTCGTGCTGCGGCCGATCGCCCGGCCCGGGGCCTCCAGCGCGATCTGCGGCAGCTTCGCCGTTCGCCCGATCAGCGCGTCGATCGAGATGGCGACGCCCGGCGCGATCGCCACGCCGAGATACTCGCCGCCTTGCGAGATCGCGATGAAAACCGTCGCCGTACCGAAGCTCACGACGATCAGCGGTGCGCCAAAGAGGTGCACGCCGCCGATCGCGGCGGCGACGAGGTCGGCGCCGACCTCGGTGGGGTTCTCCGTGAGAACCGGGATCAAGCGCTGCATCTGCGGCTTGAGAAATTGGGGCGTCGTCGAAAAGAAACGGCGACAGACGCTCTCGAGAACCGGGTCGAGCTGGGGCACGACGCTGGCGATCGCGACGGCTTCGATCTCGCTGGTGGCGACGGCGCTCGTCGCGAAGAGCTGCGTGAAAAAGACGCCGTACTCGTCGGGCGTGCGCCGCAGTTCGGTCGTGACGCGCCACATGTGACGCAGCTCGTCACCGGAGAAGCAGCCGAGTTTGGTCTCGGTGTTGCCGACGTCGATCGTCAAGAGCACGGCAGCAGCGCCTCCACGGCATCGAGAAGGCGCGCGGCCAGCGTGGCTTTGTCCGCGCGACCCAGCTCGCGCCGGCCGTCCTCGCCCCAAAGCAGCGTCAGCTCGTTGGGACCCGTGCCGAAACCGCGCTCGCCTCGCACGTCGTTGACCGCGATCGCATCGAGATGCTTGAGGCGCAGTTTTTCGCGCGCTCGCTCCTCGTGATGCTCCGTTTCGGCCGCGAAGCCGACCAAGAACTTCGAGCCTTTGGGCTCGCCCAGCGCGGCGAGCACGTCGGGGTTGGGTTCGAAGCGCACGACGAGATCTTCGCCGGTCTTCTTCAGTTTCGATTCGCTGCGCTGTGCGGGACGCCAGTCGGCAACCGCGGCCGTCGCGATCGCGATGTCGGCTCCATCGGCGCGCGCGATCGCCGCGTCGTAGAGCTCGCGCGCCGTCGTGATGCGCACCGTTTCGACGCCGGCAGGCGGCTCCAGCAGCGTCGGTCCGAGCAGCAGCGTGACCTCCGCGCCGCGCAGTGCCGCTTCGCGCGCGAGCTCGATTCCGGTCGCGCCGGTCGCGGCGTTGCTCGCGAAGCGAATCGGGTCGAACGCTTCGCGCGTAGGGCCCGCGGTCACCAATAGGCGCTTGCCTGACAGCGAGCGCGTGCGCGAGAGCGCGCGTTCGATCGCTTCGATCAGCCGTTCCTCCGAAGCGAGCCGGCCGACACCTCGCTCGCGCTCGGCGAGAAAGCCGCGCTCCGGATCCACGAACTCGTAGCCCCGCTCGCGCAGGGCGGCGAGATTGCGCTGCGTTGCCGCGTCGTCGTACATCGCCTCGTTCATCGCCGGCGCGAGGATGCGCGGAATGCGCGCCGCGAGCAATGCCGCGGTCAGCAGATCGTCGGCGATGCCGGCGGCCAGCTTCGCGATCAGATTCGCCGTCGCCGGCGCCACGATCGCCACCTGCGCCTCGCGAACCAAGCGGATGTGCGGAATGCGCTCGGGGAGATCCCACAGGGAAGCGTAGACCGGCCGCGCGGTGAGCGACGCAAAGGTAAGCGGCGCGATGAAGCGCTCCGCCTCGGCGGTCATCACCACGTCGACGAGCGCGCCGCGTTGCACCAGCGTGCTCGTGAGCGCCGCGGCCTTGTACGCCGCGATGCCGCCGCTGACGCCGAGAAAGACGCGCGCGTCCTTCATCGCTCGAGCCACACGTTGTCGATGAGGCGCGTGGTGCCGAAGCGCGCCGCGCCGATGACGAACGCCGGCGGCGTCAAGCGCCCCAGGGGAGCGAACGTGTTGCCGTCGACGAGATCGAGATACTCGAGGTGCGCCTGCGAGCTCAGGGCCGCGCGGCCGGCCGCAAAGGCTTCGTCGTTGCCGGCGCCGCGCGCGAGGGCTTCGCGGACGGCGCGCAGCGCGGCGTAGAGCGTCGGCGCCTGCGCGCGCTGCGCCGCGTCGAGATAGCGATTGCGGCTCGACATCGCTAAGCCGTCGGGTTCGCGCACCGTGGGAACGATCTCGAGCGCGACGGGGAAATCGAGATCGGCGATCATCTTGCGGGTGAGCACGGCCTGCTGCGCGTCTTTCTGTCCCATGAAGAGCGCGTCGGGCGCGATTAGGTGCAGCAGCTTGGCGAGCACCGTCATCACGCCGCGAAAGTGTCCCGGGCGCGCGGCACCTTCGAACGTGTGCGCCACCGAATCCACCTCGACGAACGTGGAGAACTCGGCCGGATACATCGTCTGCGTCTCGGGGGTAAAGAGCACGTCGACTCCCTCCGCCGAGAGCCGCTCGCGATCGCGCTGCAGGTCGCGGGGATACCTGGCGAGATCCTCGCCCGGCCCGAATTGCAGTGGATTGACGAAGATCGAGACCGCGACGGTCGCGCTGCGCGCGCGAGCGCGGCGCACGAGCTCCATGTGCCCGTCGTGCAGCGCTCCCATCGTGGGAACGAAGCCTAGAGGGCGAGCCCGCGCACGTACGAGCGAGCGCGCGGCCGCAATCGTCTCGGCGCTTTCCAAGAAGCTACGGAACCTCAGCCGTTGGGCGCGTCGCGCGTTACCCGCAGCATCGTGCGGCCCACGACGAACGGCGCGCCGACCGGAAGCGGCACCTTGCCGACGACGGGCTCGCCATTGAGGCGGGTGCCGTTTCTGCTGCGAAGGTCGGTGAGACGGATCGAGCCTTTCTCGATCTGCAGCCTGGCATGGCGGCGAGAAACGTAGCGATCCAAGGCGAGGCAAGCCTGCGCGACGCCGTCGTCGCGACCGATGGTGATCTCACGTTCGAACGGCCACGTTTTGCCGTCGAGCGGACCGCTAAGCACTTCGAGCAGGTACATGGCCGCGTAGCCCCTTCCTAGCACGCGCGGCTGCTTCCTGGCGTCCCGGGGAACCCGAAGAGGGCGCCCGGCGCCTAAGAAATCGCGCAAACGGGGACGATATTAGAGAAGTACGATGGACGACCGAATCGATCAGCTCCTCGATCTCATCGAAGCCGAGCCCGACGGATTACGGGCCGCCGAGTTTTTCCAAGCACAAGAAATTCTGCAAAGCCTCGTCGGAAAGACCGTCACCGGCGCGAACGTCGAGGATACGCGCATCGCCGTGACTACCTCAGACGGCTGCACCTACAATTTTTACGGTTTCCTCGGCTGCCTCGGCAGCTCGAGCGATCTCGCCGCAAACACGCCGCCGACGTAGGCATGAGCGGCGACGACGCCGCCTTGCACGTAGACCTCGTAAGGTGGACGCACCGGAGCGTCGCACGAGAGTTCGATCGTTGCCCCGCCGACGAAAGCCCCCGACGACATCAGCACCGGATCGGCGTAGCCCGGAACGGGACCCGGTATCGGGCGGAAGCGCGCGTTGACCGGCAGCGCGGCCTGCAGCCCCGCCGCGAAGCGCTCCAGCAGCTCGGGAGATCCCAGCCCGATGGCCTGCACGATGTCGCTGCGAACGTCCCCCGGCGCCGGATCGACCGCGTAGCCCAGCTCCTGGAAGAGCGCCGCGATGAAGTCCAACCCGCGCAGCGTCTGCGCCACGACCAGCGGCGCCAAAAAGAGCCCCTGCAGGAGGGCGCGCCCCATGCCCAGGGTCGGTCCGAGGGCCGTACCGAGGCCCGGCGCATAGAGGCGGGCGGCCACCCGTTCCACCAGCTCCTCACGCCCCGCTACGTAGGCGCCCGCCGGAGCGATCGAGCCCCCGACGTTCTTGATCAACGAGCCCATTACGAGCGCGGCTCCCGCTTGCGCCGGTTCGCGCCGCTCGACCAGCTCGCCGTAGCAGTTGTCGACCAGCACCGGCACGCCCGGCGCGACTGCCGCGATCGCCGTGCAGGCAGCCTCGATCTGCGCGACGCTCAGCGCCGGCCGCGGCGCGTAGCCGCGCGAGCGCTGCACGAAGACCGTGGCGTTGCGCCGTTCTTGCAACGCGTGCAGTGCGGCGGGCACGTCGATCTCGCCGTCGTCGCGCAGCGCGATCTCGCGGTAGTCGACCCCGTGCGCCGTCAAGCTCTCCGGCGCGTCGCAGATCGCGTTGCGCAGCGTATCGTACGGACGTCCCGAGATCGAGAGCAGCATCGCCCCCGGTGGGGTGCACGCAGCCAGCGAGGCGACGATCGCGTGCGTTCCGCTGACGATCGAGAGCCGCGCGAGCGCGCGCTGCGCGCCGAGCACCCGCGCCAGCACCGATTCGTAGCGCGACCGCGCCGCGTCGTCGTAACCGTAACCGGTCGTGCCCGCGAGGTCGTTCTCGGCAATCCCCTCGGCCAGGAACGCCTCCAAGACCTTGAGCTGCACGCTCTCCTGCGCGTCGTATCGCAGGCCGGCGGTTCGTTCGTACGCCGCGAGCGCGGCGGCGCGTACGCGTCCCGTTATGCCGAAGCGTTCGCAGATCTCGGCGATCACGGCGCCGCTTCGCGGGCGACGTGGCGCTCGTAGGCGCGCACGAACGGATAGTAGATCGCCGTCGCCAGCACGATGTTGAATGCCGCCAGCGCAACGGCGCGAAGGTCTTGCGTCGCCACGTACGTCGAGACGAACGTCGGAACCGACGACGGCACGTAAAAGGCGGCGCGCGAGACGAAGCCGAGCGATACCGCCGCGTACGTCACCGTTGCGAGCACGACCGGCGCGCCGACGAACGGCAGCACGAGGTGCGGATTGAAGACGACCGGAGCGGCGAAGAGCAGCGGTTCGTTGAGGTTGAAGAGCGCGGGAATCAGCGTTGCGCGCCCGACCCGGCGCAGGCGCGGCACGCGCGAGATCGCCAGCAGCGCCGCCAGCGGCAGCGTGGCGCCCGCGCCACCGGGAAAGACGAACAGAAACAGCGAGACGACGACGACGTACGGCAGCGGTTGATGAACGGTGAACGCGTGCGTGTTCTGCATCTGCATCGTAAGATAGACCGGCGTTACGACCGCGGCCAGCACGGCCGGTCCGTGGACGCCCGCGGTCCACAGCAGCGTCTCCACGACGACGATGACCAGCAGCGCGACGTACGTATCTCCCAGCTGCGAGATCGGCTGCATCGCCGCGGCGATCTCCGCGGGCAGCGACACGTGCAGCAGGTAGAGCGCGCCGAAGGTCGCGGCTCCGAGAACCGCTCCGGCCCAATCGGCCTGCGCGCGCGGCAGGCGCCGCCGCGCGACGTGCATCCAAAACGCGGTGACGCCGCAGGCCAGCATCGCGACGAAGAGACCCGCCGTACCGAGCAGACGCAGATACTCGATCGCGCTCGGGCCGAACGGCCGGGGAAGCGCGAGCGCAAACGAGAGGAGCGTGCCCGCGAGCAGCGGCGCGGCGCCGTAGGACGCAGCGCGCGCCAGCCGTAGCGGCAGCAGCACGGCCAGCGTCGCAGCCATCACGCCAAAGGCGGGCAGCAGCGCGGATGCGACGCGCAGCCCGAGGGCAGTCTGATGCGGCGCGCCGGCGCGCAGCTGGACGATCGCAACCACCACGAACGCGGCAGCCAGCCCAATGAAGCTCCACGGAAGCGCGTCGCGCAGGGCGACGACGAACGTTAGCTCGCCAACCCGCCGCATGAGCGGCACGGCGCGCCGCTCGAAGCCCAGGAAGAGCTTAGAGGCGGCGGACCACGGCCTCGACGCGACCGACGATCTCGACATCGCTCGCGTAGATTGGCTCCATCGAACGATTCTCCGGCTGCAGCCGCACGCGGGCCGCCTCCCGGTAGAAGCGTTTGACCGTCGCTTCGCCCTCGAGCATCGCGACGACGATCTCGCCGTCGCTGGCGGTCCGCTGCGGGCGCACGAGGATCAGGTCGCCGTCGAGAATGGCCGCCTCGACCATCGAATCACCCTTCACGCGCAGCATGAACGCATCGGAGGCGCGCGGCACGAAGGCGGCCGAGAGCGCCAGCTCTCCTTCGACGTCCTCCTGGGCGGCGATCGGGACCCCGGCGGCGACACGGCCTAAAATCGGCATGACCACGGTCTCGTGACCTGCAAGCGTGAGGTCGGAGCGCATCGCGCGGGGCTTGGTGGGGTCGCGGGAGATCATCCCGCGGCGCTCGAGCGCCTTGAGGTGGGCGTGGATCGTCGACGACGAGGAGAGGCCGACGCGCTCGCCGATCTCGCGGACCGATGGTGGATAGCCCCGCTCAGCCGTAAAACTGCGAATCACATCCAAGATGCTGCGCTGGCGGTCCGTCGGGGGCCGCTCGGTCGGATCTTTCCGCATCGCTCCTCCGTGGCTTCAGAATGCCATACAGATGGCACCGATGACCGGTATCACCGTACCATAAATCACTTTTGAAGGCAAACATACGTTCGCAGTGCCTTGACAACGCTTGGCGGCCCCATGCTAAAATGTAGTGGACGAACAGGCGTTTGGCACTAGATATAGGAGTAAACGACGGTGGGTAGGCGCAAACGGTTCACGCTCATGCCGGCGATCGCGGTGACGGCACTGGCGCTCATGGTGGCCCTTCCGATGCTCTCTGGCGTGCGCCTCTACGCCGCCTCGGCGCAGAGGTACGCCTCGGTAACGGTCCAGCCAGGCGACACGCTCTGGGGGATCGCCGCGGCCCACGCCGGCCGCAACGCCGACGTCCAAGAACTGGTAGACCGCATCAGCGAGGTAAATCGCCTCCAATCGGGCTCGTTGCAGCCCGGCGAGCATCTTCGCATACCGGAGTAGGGCGAGGCTCTCCGGCAGCGACCTTTCCCGGGACCAAACAAAAAGACGGACGTACTGACCACACGCCCGTCTTTTTGTCTAGGAAGCCGAGCGGCTTGGCGGCCCGGCGTCAGCCCTTCCGCTGTACGACGACCGAGTGGCCCGTGTGTTCTTCGAGGAACGCGAGGCCCTCCATCATCCAGCTGTCGAGGCCGTTGGCGGTGTGCTTGGCGACCTCGCGAACCACGTGCAGCCGGTCCTTCAGCCAGCGCAGCTCGTTGCGCGTGGTGGTCGGAAAGATCGCCGTCTCGCAATCCTCGCACCGATAGCCATACTGCATCTTACTCTCGGCAGCGCAGCTCTGAAAAGCTGCGCTAGCCCTTGTTCAACGAATCCGAGACGAGCTGCAGCGACGTTTGATAGATCGTCGTCGCGCTGCCCGAGACGCCACCCTCCACCCGCTGCGTGACGTACTCGTTGATCGAGTTGGGCACCGCCCGGCCGTAGTCGTACGTGATCTTCGTCTGGATGTCGGAGGTCACTTGCCCCGCAGACTTGTCGCGCACGGATCGCGACTCGTCGATCGACATGATGTTGTTGTCGACCTTCGAAATCGTGTAATCCGCGTTGATCGTCATCGCCGCGCCGGCTTGGTTCACGTTCCAGTGCTGCTTGGCGTCGATCTTGTTGGGATCGATGAAGTTTGACGCAAGGAAACGCAGCAGCGTGTACTCTTCGGGGTTCACGGTCTTGTTGGGGTCGCAAAGAACCGTGGTATTGCCGTAGACGACGCACGTCGCCGGAGGCGCCTTGCGGGTGTCTTTACCTTGCTCGCTGATAACGACGATGAGGCCCTTGTCGGCCTGCTCGCCCATGATGTCGACCGTCATCGTTCCCATGTCGTTGAGCGATCCGTTGTAGTGCGTTATGCCGGAGCCGCCCACGGCGGCCGAGGCCTGATTGGCCGAATCGCGCGACGAGGTAGTCTGCTGCACGCCGTAAGAGAAATTATAGACAAGGTGCCGCAAGGGCGGCGCGGGCGTTGCCGCGGGTGCCGGCGTCGGAGCGGCCGATGCGGGCGCCGCAGCGCTCGCGAGAACGGCGGCTGCGGCAACGATAGTAAGAAGCCGTTGTATCATCTGGTTGAAAACCCCGTAAGCTATTGGTTGGGGTGGTTGGCGCAGAGCTTTCCTGCGGTCAGGATGCTCTTCGACGCCGTGTCTTCGCGCTTCTGCGTTTCTTGGCGGATCTCGGTAAACACTTCGAGGATGCGCGAGATCGGATTGTAGCCGACTTGGAGCCCAGGCATGGCTGCGGGATCGATGTTGTACGGATTCGGCGCCAGGCCAGGCTGATTGGGATCCTGCACGTAGGGCATGGGCGTCCCCTCGGGCGCTGCCGACGACTGCGTCTCGGTACCTTGGATATCGCTGAGGTACTCTTGTCCCTGGTGCTGCATGTCGCCCAGCCGCTCCGTCTCGACGAACCCGTTGATGATGTCGAGCGACGCCGACTGCGCCCCGAGCACCTTGAGCAGGTCCTCACGGACGGCCTTCAGATGAGCGTCGTCCTCAGGCTTACCCGAAGACGTGGCCAGCGTCGTGTTCTGGAGCGTCTTCTGAATGGCGATGACGTTGCGCGAGAGCGGGCCGACCAGCTGGTCCATCTGCATGAGCGCCATCGCCCGGCCCGGCGAGTCGTAGTCGGTCGTGTCGTCGGCGCTTTTAGAACTGTTCTGGTACGCCGTCCTCGTGTAGTCGTCGAAGATCGGCAGGCTCTTCTGAATGATTTGGTCGTTCTGCAGAACCATCGCCACGGCGGGCAGCACGTGGGTGTGCAGCTCGGTGCAGAGCGGGCGCGAGACGGCGCGGTAGATCTGAGGAGGCGGCGTCCCGGCCGCAGCGGCCGTCGCCGCCACTGCGGGGCCGGTGATGTTGTTTGGCGACCAAAGGGCCAAGCCCAGCGTCAGGCAAGCGATCACGAACGCGGATGAGAGGCGCATCGCCCTAATTCTACAC
The DNA here is from genome assembly GCA_035939175.1 of Candidatus Cybelea sp. Lineage (GTDB taxonomy): Bacteria > Vulcanimicrobiota > Vulcanimicrobiia > Vulcanimicrobiales > Vulcanimicrobiaceae > Cybelea. Next base: position 47,459 of record DASZGC010000087.1, read on the forward strand.
CGTCGACGAAAGGAGGCCTCCGCGTTTGCGGAAGCCCCCTCTCCTCACTGCGATTAGATCGCTTAGAGTTTGACCTGTGCTCCGATGTACAGGTTCAGCGGCGGCGGGATGACGTTGAAGAGACCGGTGCCGGGTCCGTAGCTCTGCAGCTGCCACAGCTGCGGAGTCACGCCGTTGGCCTTCTTGTCGCCGGGGCCCGTGCCATTGTAGAAGTTCGAGACGTAGATATTATCGAAGCTGTTGCCTTGCCCAACGTAGCTGCAGAAGGCGCCGCCCGGCGGATACGCAGCCGTCCACGGCTCCGACGAACCGCCGAAGCAATCGTGGAACAGGTTGGTAGCCGTCAGTTGAAGACGGACCTTCGAGCTCAGATCGTACGCGACGGCAAGGTTGCCGACGATAATATTCGGTCCCGTGTACTGTCCGTAGCTCGCAAACGTTCCCGTCTGCGGATTCGGGATGTACAGGTACCCGTAGGGGCTAGCGCCCGGAGCGATCGTTGTGGTGTAGTTACACTGCGTCGCCGGGAACTGGGTGCCCGCACCGGGGACCTTGGTTGTTAGCGAGTTAGCAGCGCACGAACGCGGATCGACGCCAGTGACGTCCATCGGCGTGCCGTAGCGCGTGCCGCTCTGGAACTGGATGCTCGGCGTGATCGCGAGCGCGTTATGCCGGTAGTTGGCGATAAGCGTCGAGACCCACGGAGCGTTGTACATCTCGGGGTTGTAGTTCAAGCTCGGCCCGATGCCGATGGCCGGAACGTTGTACCAAGCGGTCGTGTCCAGCAGTGGTTGGGGCGCCATGTTGTAGTAGGGGTTCTTGATGTTGCCCGAACCGGCCGTGCACTTGTTGGTTGGCGTGCCAAAGGTACCCTTCGACGGGTTGGCCGGCGTGTAGCACGGCGCACCGCCGCCAGATTTCGTGAGCTGGTTGAAGTACGTGATGGCGTTGTTCAGCACCGAGATCTGGTTGGGAGCTCCGCCGGTGCCCTGGTTGAACTGCACGAGCGCGCTCGTGTAGGTAACCGCGAGCTTACCGGACCAGCCGTTGCGGCTGAAGTCGCCCTTGTCGAACTCGAACTCGGCACCGGCGTTGTGCGCGGTACCATAGGGGACTTGGGTGACGAAGCCCTTGCCGATGAAGACCTGCGTCTGCCAGTTGGTGACGTCCGTGTAGAACGGCGTGAGCTTGAGGCTCATGTCCGTGCCACGGAAGTGGTGTTCAAACGAACCGTCATACTGCGCCGACGAGATCGCCGGAACCGGATGGAACGGCGTGAAGAACCCGAGGTTCATACTCGACGCCCAAACGCTACGGTCGTCGCCGCTCGCCGAGAGGTATTGCACCGCTGCGGAGAGAGGCGGCTGGACGAAGCGTCCGGCCGAGAAGCGCCAGACCGTGTCCGGCGACTCGGTGTACGTTGCCGAGATTCGCGGCGACCAGTAGCTCAGGCCGTACGAAGCCGGCGAGGCGTCGGAGAAGAGCGGCGCAGCGACGCCGTCCTGCACCTTACCGTTGGGATGGACCCAGCCGGTGGCGCCTTTGACGCCTTCGGCCTGATCGACGGCCTGGTTACAGTCGCCGTTGATGTAGAACGGCGGCGGCGGCGGGGCCGTGTTGATCGAGGGCAGGACCGGTGCGGTGAGGAGCTGACGCGTGATGGTGTTGTAGCAGGTGTAGTTCTCCATCACGCTCGCGTAGTAACTCGTCGCCGGCGTCACCGAGTTCGGCAGGTCGTAGACGTAGTTGTCGTAGCGAATCGCGCCGTCGAACATCAGTTGATCGCTCGGGCGCCACTGATCGCTCAGCGAGACCGAGGTGAACTTCGGATCGACGGTGTTGAGCGAGCCCGTGACTTGGCCGGCCCAGAGAGTGTTCCACGAGGCGTTGGCCGGGCCGCCGAAGCCGGTCGGTCCGCTGCCCGCGTTGCTGATCCAGCTCGGAGCCGTATACGCTCCCGCGCCTCCGTTGGCTTTGGTATCCCAGTAGTCCGAAGGTATGCAGGGCACTTTGCCGCCGCCGCCAGTGGAGGTGTTGCCGGGGTTGTAGCACGTCATCGAGGCGCCCGAACCGCTCCAGTAGCCGATCGGGGATTCCGCTCCAACGGTGCCGTTGTTCCAGCGAGTGACGTTAGCCGTCGTGTAGTTGCCGGTTAGGGTGACGAGGTTCTTGTCACCGATCTGGTCGGCGAACTGCAGTTCGCCGCCCGCCGTATGCGTGATCAACTCGTAGTCGGGAGCGTCGACGAACTCGAAGGTCGTCGGGTCGTTCTCGAGCCAGTCCGAGTAGAACGAATAGGCGAAGGCGCGAATGAACGCGCTGCTGCTCAGCGCGTGCGTGTACTGCAGCTTCACGACGCCGGTGTCGTTGTTGGTTCCGCTTCCGAGGTTCGACGCCGCCGGCGAGAACGGAGCGCGGTTGCCGGGGCTCGACGGGAAGTAGTACCACGACGGCGCGGTGGAACTGGTCGGCGTGGCGATCGTCGTGCCGAACGGCTTATTGTACGTAAGGCTGTCGAGCCACGGTGCCTGGGGGTTGTACGGATACGGACCAGATGGATTGCCGTACACGCCGCCGGTGCATCCGGCGGTGTTCGGGCAATAAGGCGATCCGGTGGACGCCAGGACGTACGGGAAGAGGCCGTATTGCGTCGGCGTATCGTAGAACTGGGTTCCGAGAGCCGAAGCGCTCCAGAGCGCCTGGATGTCGTCTCTCAGACCGTCAGCCCGATTGATGCCGAAGTGCAGATTGACGACGTTCTCGCGATCGGAGATGTTCTGCGAGTTGCCGACGATGCCGCTGAGGCCGAGCCAACAGCCGCCGCTGCCCCAAGCCAAGCCTTGCTCCCCTTTCGGTGAAGCGCCGGTGACCTGGTTACAGATGCCGGCGTCGGAGAAGCCGGCTCCGGGGAAACCTACGCCGGTGTACAGCGCGAACACGTTGGGTGCGTTGGCATAGCCCGCGGCGTTCGTGTTGTCGAGGATGCGGAAGCCCTGGTTGTAGCCAGAGAGACCGACGTAGTATGAGAAGTTACGATCCGGCGTCGAACCGCCGGCCTCGACCTGCGCCTGATGGTAGAACGTCGGCGTGCCGATCGCACCACCAATATTGGCGAAGCCGGGATAGGTACCGGTCTTGATGACCTGGTTGATGAAACCGGAGGTACCCGACGACGAGATCGAAGCGGGACCGCCGCCGGTATACACCTGGAGTTCCTGCAGACCGAGCGTCGACTCGGTCGAGGCGACGTAGTTGTCGAACGCGCGGTTGACGGGGATACCGTCGTACTCGAACCCGGTAAAGTACGAGTTCTGTCCGCGGACGAACGTCGCTTGATTCCAACCCATCTCACCGATGCTTTGCTGGACGCCGGGGACCGACGCCAACGCGGAATAGGTGGAGTTGAGGTTGCCGCCGCCGCCCAGCGCCGCTGCGGCCTGAGCTTGAGCTGCGTTAACGCTATAAATGTCACCGCCGACGCCGGACTTCACCAGAGAGCCGGGAGCCGAAGCGGTCACGTGAGCGATCAGCCGAAGCGACTTTTGCACGACCAACGCCAGCTGTTGCGTTTGGTCCGCAAAAACCGTGTTGCCCGGGAATGAAGTCGGCTGATAGCCGTCTTTCGTAACGTTTAATGTATATGTGTCGGGGGTCATCGCAAGAAAGATGAAGTGCCCCCCCGCGTCCGTCGTCGCGCGTGATGTTTGCGACGGCGAGACGGCTTGAACCGTCGCACCTGCCACCGGAGCCCCGGTGTTATCGTGTATAACGCCGGCGAGGTTACCGGTGACTCCAGCCAGTGCCCATGTTCCCTGGAACAGGAATGCCACCAATAACGAAGCTGCGATGACAGCGCGACGAAGGGCTCGTTGTGAACTCATTGTTCGTTTAACCCTCTATCGTTGTTGAGTTGTCAAAAGGCGAGCCGCCCTGCTCTCCTTTCGGCCTGTGACGACCTCAGGAACTTCACAGAGAGACCCACTGCGCCAAGGTTTTCCTCAGGAATAGGTCGGTTCCTTTAGCAACCCTTAAGGGGCTAAGGCCGCGCTTTTACGAGCGAACCGCGAGCCGCTCCATCAGTAATTGCGGTATCTCGGACGGTCGCAGCGCGACCGGGACGCCCGCGGCGGTAAAGGCCGCTACCTTGCTTTGGGGCGTCCCGAAGTTACCGGAAATGATCGCTCCGGCGTGGCCGAGCGACTTCCCCGGGGGGGCATTGCGCCCGCCGATGAAGGCGACGACCGGCATCTCCGGCAGGTGCTCAGAAATGAAGGCGGCGGCCTCCTCCTCATCGGATCCGCCGATCTCGCCGCAGAGGACGAGCGCGTCGGTCTGCGGGTCGTTCTTGAATTCCCGCAGGCAGTCGACGAAAGTCGTACCGATGATCGGGTCTCCCCCGACCCCGATGCAGGTCGACTGGCCGAGCCCGGCCCGCGTCAGGAGATCGACGACCTCGTAGGTGAGGGTGCCCGAGCGCGACATCACCCCGACCCGGCCCTCCTTGAAGACGTGGCCGGGCATGATGCCCACCAAGGCCTTCCCCGGGGAGACCAGCCCGGGACAGTTCGGCCCGATGATCCGCATGCCGGCGGTGGCGCCGACGACCTTGAGGGTGTCGTGGACCGGCACCCCTTCGGTGATGCAGACGGCCAGCGAGATGCCGGCCTCGTAGGCCTCGTAGAGGGCGTCGGCCGCAAAGGGCGGCGGCACGAAGATGCAGGTGTGCGTTGCGCCGGTCGCCGCGACCGCCTCCTTGACCGTGTCGAAGACCGGCAGGCCTTGCGCGGTGCGCTGGCCTCCTTTGCCGGGAGTCACCCCTCCGACGAGGTTGGTCCCGTACCGGCCCATGCGCTCGGCGTGGTAGGACCCCTCCGACCCGGTGATCCCCTGCACGATGACCCGGCTGTTCTTATCCAAGAGAATCGACATGTCGCTAGCCCTTTGCCTTCGCGGCTAGGAGCACGGCTTGGCGCGCCCCGTCATCCATCGTCTCGACCGGCGTCATCCCCGCCTCGGCGAGAATGCGCCGTCCTTCCTCTTCGTTGGTCCCCGTGAGACGGATCACCAGCGGAATCTTGCGCGAGGTCGTCTCCCTCATCGCTTCGACCACGCCGCGCGCCACTTCGTCGCCGCGCGTGATGCCGCCGAAGATGTTGATGAAGAAGACGGTCGCCGCGGTGTTGTTGACCACCAGCTCGTAACAGTTGCGGACCCGCTGGGCGTTGGCGCCGCCGCCGACGTCGAGAAAGTTCGCGATTGCGCCACCCGCGCCGCTCACCGCGTCCATCGTGGCCATCGCCAGACCGGCACCGTTGGCCATCGTCCCCACGTCGCCGGGAAAGCGGCGGAAGTTTCTGATGCCGACGCCGGCCTGCGAGGCTAGCAGCTCGTCTTCGTCGAGGGGCAGCACGGAGTGCCATTGCGCGAACTCGGGATTCTTGTAGAGGCCGTCGTCGTCGAGCTCGACCTTCGCGTCGGATGCGATCACGCGCCCGTCGGCGGTCAATGCGAGCGGGTTGATCTCGACGAGCTTCGCGCCGTAACGGAAGAACGCGTCGTAGAGTGCGCCCGCGATCGCGGGAAACGCTTTGCGGTAGCCCGGATCGAGCTCCGAGGCAAATGCCAGCTCGCGGCCGATGAAGGGCGAGTACCCGATCGTCGTGTCGACGTAGAACTTCGCGATCGACTCGGGATGCTCCGACGAGACTTCCTCGATCTCCATGCCGCCGAAACGGCTAACGATGAAGACGGGCTTGCGCGCCGCGCGGTCGATCGTGACGGCGCAGTACGCTTCCTTCGCGATGTCGAGACGCTCCTCGACGAGTACCGAGCGGATCTCTTCGCCGTTGGGGTTTTGGCGGTTCGGCGGCATCGGCGTCGCCATGATCTCCGCGGTCGCCACGCGACCCTCTTGCGGGTTGCTCGCCATCTTGATCTTGCCGGCCTTGCCGCGGCCGCCCATCAGCACTTGCGCTTTGACGACCCACTGCCCGGGGTTCTCTTCGATGAACTGCGCGACCGCATCGGGCGTCGATGCGTGCGCGCTGCGCGGCACGGCAATGCCGGCGCGCCGGAACAGCTCCTTGCCCTGGTACTCCATCAGATTCATAGCGGGCGCACAGGTTCGCTCACAAGCGCGCGCGCCCCCTTGCTATGTTCGTCGCACCTGGTGAGGGAGACGCACGTTAGCGAGAGGAAATTCGTGAGCACGGCCGTGGAGCAGCGCATCGCCCGGCTCGAGGGCAGCTACGAGCAGATCCGGGACCGCCTCAATAGCATCGACTCGCGGCTGACGTCGATCGATGGACGATTCGGGCAAATCGACGCGCGCTTCGCGCACTTCGAGCAGCGGCTGGACTCGCGCTTCGCCTGGCTTCTCGGAATCGTCGTAACCAGCTGGGTGACGACGATTCTGACGATCCTATTTCATCGCTAAGGCAGCTCACGCTTTCGCGGAGACAGCGCTTCCTTAATCGAGGCGGCCGAGCAGCGAGCGCGCGATGATCAGCTGCTGGATCTCGGAGGTTCCTTCGTAGATCTCGGTGATTTTTGCGTCGCGATAATGGCGCTCCACCGGAAACTCGGTCGTGTAGCCGTAGCCGCCGTGAATCTGCACGGCCTCCGCCGCGTGTTTGCGGGCAGCGGTCGACGCAAACAGCTTGGCCTTGCTTGCGGGCAGCGCGAAGGGCCGGCCCGCATCGGCGAGCGCTGCGGCGCGATAGGTGAGCAGGCGCGCGGCGTCGAGGTCCATCGCCATCTGCGCGATCTTGAACGAGATGCCTTCGAAGGCGCCGATCGGCTTTCCGAAAGCGAGGCGCTCTTTCGCGAATTTCACCGACTCGTCGAGACAGGCCGCGAGAATGCCGATTGCCTGCGCCGCAATGCCGATGCGCCCCGCGGTGAGCGCCGTCATCGCGTTGCCGAATCCGCCGCCCTCTTCGCCGAGCAGCGCGTCGTCGCTCACGAACGCGTCGTCGAACGCGAGGTCGCACGTATTGCTCGTGTGGATGCCGAGTTTCTCGGTCACGCGCTCGACCGTAATGCCCGCCGTCTTCGGCTCGATCAGAAACGCGCTGACGCCGCGGCCGCCGGGACCGCCGGTGCGAAACATGCCCATGATCACGCCGGCGTAGCTGCCGCTGGTGCACCACTGTTTTCGGCCGTTCAAGAGAAAGCCGCCGTCGCAGCGTTTCGCCGTCGCCCGCAGCGCCACGGCGTCGGAGCCCGCCTCCGATTCGGTGAGCGCGAATCCCGCGATCGCGTCTTGCGCAGCCAGTACCGGAAGCCAGCGTTCGCGCTGCGCCGCGCTTCCAAGGCGCAGGATCGCGGTGCAGATCATGGAGTGCACCGACACCGTCACCGCGGTTCCCGCGTCGACGCGCGCCAGCTCTTCCACGGCTAGCGCGTAAGAGAGATAGTCGGCCCCGGCGCCGCCATACGCTTCGGGCACGAGAATCCCCATGATTCCCGCCTCGGAGAGCTTACCGTACAGCTCGCGCGGAAAGACGTGCTCGCGATCCCACTGCGCGACGAACGGCGCGATCTCCCGCTGCGCGATCTCCGCCGCGAGCAAGCCGATCTGCCGCTGCTCGTCACTAAGCTCGAACTGCGCCGGTCTCGCTTCAATCATGTTTAGGATCCTCGCACGCAACTCACGCCGATGCGCGGAACTTTTCGTCAGACCGCGACCAAGACCGCGTCGCCTTGGCCGCCGCCGCTGCAAATCGCCGCAATCCCGTAGCCGCCGCCGCGCTTGCGCAGCTGGTTGATCACGGTGCCGATGATCCGCGCGCCCGACGCGCCGATCGGATGGCCCATCGCGACGGCGCCGCCGTACTGATTGGCGAGCCCGTCCTCCAAGCCGAGCCGGCGCGACGACGTGATGGCCACCGAGGAGAACGCTTCGTTGATTTCCCATACGGCGATGTCGTCGCGGCGCATCCCGCAGAGGTCGAGCAGCTTGCTCGCGGCCATCGCCGGCGTGAGCGCGATATAGGGCGAGTCCCAGGCGGTCGTCGCGTGCGCGACGATTGTTGCCAGCGGCTCGTAGCCGCGCTCGCGCGCGTAATCGGCGTCGGCGAGGATCATCGCAGCGGCGCCGTCGTTGACGCCGGGCGCGTTGCCGGCGGTCACCGTGCCGTCTCGCTCGAGCGGACGCAGTTTTGCCATCGCCTCGAGGCTCGCGTCGCCGCGAACCGCTTCGTCTTTGTCGACGACGGCGTGCGGCTGGTCGCCGGTGACGAAGGGCGCGTACGAAGCGTAGTCGAGCGTGAACTCGGGTGAGGGCTGGTGCTCCCACACGCCGCTGGGTCCACCGACGGTCGCGGGCACGCGCGACGCGCCCTGCCGCGGCAGCCGGTCGACGACGATCTTATCCTTTGCCTTGCCGGCCACTCTCACCGGAACGATCTCCTCGGCGAAGTTTCCGGCGGCGTGGGCCGCCGCGGCGCGGCGATGGCTCTCGTAGGCAAAGCGGTCTTGATCCTCGCGCGAAAGTGCCAGCTCGGTCGCAACCTTGCTGCCCTGCGTCGACATCGCCATCGGAAAATACTGATCCCAGAGACCGTCGTAGATCATCGCGTCGACGACCGTATTGTCGCCGAAACGATATCCCCAGCGCGCGCCGCGCAGCAGATACGGCGCGTTCGACATCGACTCCATGCCGCCGGCCGCGATCACCGAGTTCGCTCCGGCGTTGATGGAACGCATCGCGTTGACCACCGCGAGCAGCCCCGAAGCGCACACTTTGTTGACGGTATCCGCGGTCACCGTCTTGGCCAGACCCGATTTGAAAAGGACCTGCCGCGCGGGATTCTGCCCGACGCCGGCCTGCAGCACTTCGCCGAACGTCACGTGCTCGATCTCGCTCGGATCGACCCCCGAGCGTTCGATCGCACCGACCAGCGCGGCGGCGCCCAAGGTGGTCGCCGTAAGAGGAGCCAGCGCTCCCCCGAGCTTTCCGAACGGGGTGCGCGCCATTCCGAGAACGACGGCTTTCGAATTCGTCTCAATCATAGCGCCGCCGATTCTAGCAGGCCGCGGAAAAACCCGCGCGGGGAGGGGGTCGGACGCTTTACCGAGCTCGGCCGCGCCGGTTCCGGCGGTTCGAGCGGGCACGCACGCTCCCTAGTGCTGGACGGCGATGGGGCAGCTTTCGCATTCGAACTGGATCGTCACGTGCGTGATGTTGAAGTGAGCGCGCGCGCACGCGTCGATCTCGCGCAGGACGGCCGTCGCCTCACTGAGGCGGCGGTCGTCGAGGGCGACGTGCGCCGAGAGCGCCCGCGAGCCGCTCCCGATCGACCACACGTGCAGGTCGTGAATGCCCGCAACGCCGCCGACCCTCTCGAGGTGCTCGGTCAGACTCGCGGCGTCGACGTCGCCGGGAACGCTTTCGAGCAGTACGTCGGTCGCATCGCGCAGCAGCCGTCCGACCCCGACGACGATGATGCCCGCGACGAAGAGCGAGAGCAACGGGTCGATCCAGGCTTGACCGGTGAGCCCGATCGCGATGCCCCCGACGATCACGGCGCCGGCACCCAGCGCGTCGCCGAACACGTGGAAGAGCGCTGCGCGCACGTTGAGATCGCTCTTGCTCTGCGCGCGCAGCAAGAGACCGATGGCGGCGTTGACCGCGAGGCCCACGGCGGCGACGCCCGTCATGATCCCGGCATCGGGAGGCACCGGCGCCATGAAACGCATCGCCGCGAAGTAGACGATGGCAATCGTCGCGGCCAGGAGCACCGTTCCGTTCACCAGCGCGCCGAGCACTTCGACGCGGCCGTAGCCGAACGTGCGTCGCGGATCGGCGGGACGCGACGCTCCGATCGACGCCACCAATGCCAGCATCAGCGCGACGGCGTCCATGCAGACGTGCACGGCATCGCCGGCGAGCGCGAGACTTCGCGAAACCGCGCCGCCCCAGAACTCGAGCAACGCGACGAAGATGGTCGCGACGAGCGCGTAGACGAGACGGCGGCGCACCGTCACGTTTGCGAGGTCCCTAGGCCTTTCTCGCCCGCAGCCAGAGCGCGAGCAACATCACGCCGAACGTCACGAAGGTCTTGCTTTCGGCGTCGCGCACGACGCCGGCCTTCCACGTGCCATTGCCGCCCTCCATCGGTTCGAGCGATGGAACGAAGGGCGGCACGAGCCGGCAATAGTCGTCGAAGAGTTCGCCGAACTGCGAACGCAAAAACGCCTCTTCGTGCGGCACGATCGTCGCGTAGACGGCGAGCATCGCCGCCAGAGAACCTCCAACGAGCAACGCGCGCGTTCCGGGCGGATTCTTTCCGGTGAACGCCACGGCGAAGCCGGCGGCGGTGAGGAAGTTTCCCAGGTAGAGCGGGTTGCGAACGTAGGCATACGGGCCGGCGGTCACGAGCTCCGGCGCGCTGACCACGTCGCCGCGCGTCGTTTCACCGGAGTATCCGACCGCCCAGCAGCGCAGCAGTTCGCCGGCAAACGCAACGGGCAAGCCGAGCGCGATGCTCGACGCGCTCGGCTTGCCGAACTTTGCCAGCAAGGCTGCCGGAAGAGTCAGCAGCAGTCCGCGGTTCTTGAAGACGAAGGCTCGCATCACTCGTTCTCCTGCAATCGTGCGGCGTGGTAAATGTCGCGCAGCGACTGCGTCAGCGAGCAACGCGGCTGCCAACCGGTTGCCGCGCGCAGCTTCTCGCAGCTGCCCACCGAGAGCGAAACGTCGCCCTCGCGCAGCCTTTGCGGATCCTCGCGCACTTCGACGGGTACGCGCGCGATGGAAATGAGTTCGCGCAGCACGTCGCGGATGGTCACGGCGCGCCCGCTGCATACGTTGTAGATTTGCGCGCCTTCGCCGCGGCGCGCGAGCGTCAGATAGGCCTCGACGACGTCGCGAACGTCCAGAAAGTCGCGACTGGACGCGAGGTTGCCCACGTACATCTGTGGCTGCGCGCCGCCGGCGATGCTGGCAAGTTGTTGTGCCAGCGATGAAACGACGAATCGCGGGCTCTGACGCGGGCCGACCGTGTTGAACGTGCGCGCGATCACGACATCGAGTCCGAAACTCTGCGCGGAAGCCAGCAGCGTTGCTTCGGCCGCCGCCTTGCTCGCGCCGTACGGATTGGCGGGGCGCAGGTCGAGCCGCTCGTGCAGCGGATACTCCTGCGGCTGGCGCGGGCCGTAGACTTCTGCCGACGAGGTAAAGAGCAGCCGCGGCCCGGGACTCGCGCCGTAATCGCGCACCGCTTGCACCAGGCGCGCGGTGCCCAGCACGTTCACCTCGAGGCTCGCCAACGGCGATCGCAGCGAATCCGGCACGAAGCTCTGCGCGGCGAGGTGAAAGATCGCGTCGGGACGCGCGGCTTGCAGCGCCGCGGCCAGCGAATCGCCGTCGGCGAGGTCGATCGGAAAGTAGCCGTCGCCGGAGTCGTGCGGGCCGCCGCAGGCCAGCACCTCGGCGCCTTCGCGCCGCAGTGCGTCGACGAGGTAGCCCCCGACGAAGCCGCTCGCTCCGGTTACGAGCGCGCGCACGTCATCGCGCCGGGCGCGCGCGCGCGCCGAGGCGATCGATGTCGGCTTGCACCATCATCGCGACGAGCGCTTCGAAATCGACCAGCGGCTCCCACCCGAGCACCTCCCTCGCCTTGCTCGCGTCGCCGACCAGCACGTCGACCTCTGCGGGACGCACGAAGCGTTGATCGCTGACGACATAGGGCTCGAACGATCCCAAGCCGGCGACCTCGAAGGCGACGCGCACGAAATCGCGCACGCTGTGCGAGCGGCCGGTGGCGATCACGTAATCCTCGGGCTCCGGCGGCTGCAGCATCGCCCACATCGCACGCACGTAGTCGCCGGCAAACCCCCAGTCGCGATGCGCCTCGAGGTTTCCCAGTCGCAGCTCCTTGGCCAGGCCGAGCTTGATGCGCGCCACGCCGTCGGAGATCTTGCGGGTGACGAACTCCTTGCCGCGGCGGGGAGACTCGTGGTTGAAACAGATGCCGCTGGAAGTGTAGAGGCCGTACGACTCGCGGTAGTTCACGGTGATCCAATGCCCGTACACTTTTGCGACGCCGTAGGGGCTGCGCGGATAGAACGGCGTCGACTCCCGCTGCGGGCTTTCGACGACCTTGCCGAACATCTCCGAACTGGACGCCTGATAGAAGCGGATCGCCGGATTCACCTGACGGATCGCTTCGAGGATGCGCGTGACCCCCAGCGCGGTGAACTCCCCGGTAAGCACCGGCTGGCTCCACGAAGCCGGAACGAACGACTGCGCCGCCAGATTATAAATTTCGTCGGGCGCCGCGTCGTCGACGATCGTGGTGATCGAACTCTGATCGAGCAGGTCGCCGGAGACGATATCCACGTCGTCGACGATGTGCTCGATGCGTTCGTGCACCTCGGTGCTCGTGCGCCGCGTCATGCCGACGACGCGGTAGCCCTTCTCGAGCAGCAGCTCGGCCAGGTACGAGCCGTCCTGCCCGGTGATCCCGGTAACGAGCGCGGTCTTGCTCACCAGTGCGCCCCTCCGCTGCGAAAGCGCGACGCGAGCGTTATCGCGATGTACGCCGCGACTTGGCTGGGCAGCGTGCCGCGCCCGAACCCCGCGTCGTAGCCCAACTCGCTGGCCAGCAGATTGGTAACGCGCGGGCCGCCGCAGATCAGGACGATATTATCGCGCACCCCTTCGGCCTCCAGTAACTCGCCGAGCGCGGTAAAGTTCTTGATGTCGCTTCCTTTCTGCGTGACGGCTTGCGAGGCCAGCAGAGCGTCGATCCGGCGCTCCTTCGCGTAAGCGGCCAGCTCTTCGACCGCCACCTGACTGCCTAAGTTGAACGTCTCGAACTCGCGATACCGCTCCAGGCCGTAATCGCCCTTGTAACCCTTCATGTTGAGAATCGCGTCGATTCCCACCGTGTGCGCGTCGGTGCCGATGCAGGCGCCGGCAACGCGGATTTTGCGGCCGATCCGCTCGTGCACGAACGCATCGATCTCCTCCAGCGACATCGCGTGCGAGCTCGCCGACGGCGCCTCGATGGCGTCGGCGTCGACGGACTGCGGCGTGGCCGCATAGACGACGAAGAACGAAAAGCCGTCGGCGATGGGCCGGCCGTCGGCAACCTGCACGTCGGCGAACCCCATTTTGGCCACGAGCTGGCGCGCCGCTTCGTCGGCCGCTTCGCTCCATTGCAGCGGCAGCGTAAACGAGAGCTGCACCTTACCGTCGTTCTGCGTGTCGCCGTACGGACGCACCAGCCGCGTCATCGCCGGCTCTCCGCTTGCGCCGGGGTCAGCGCGTCGGCGAAGGGGTTCCAGTATCCGGGGGCGCGGGCGAAAACGCCGTCGAGGCCGCGGCCGCTCTCCGGGGCGCGCGACACGTCGGCGAACACCGCCTCTTCGATCGCGTGCATCAAGCCCAGCGAGGCGACGCGCTCGAGCAGCGACTCGCACGACGCGAGCACCGTTTGCGCGCGGCGTTCGATCGTGCCGCCGGGCCGCGGCGCAATCTCGTCGCCGAGGTGGCGAGCGGCATTCATCACGTACCGCGCGTTCTCCAGCGAGAGCGCGCGATCGCCCAAGAAGGGCGTGTGGATCGCCTCGGTCGGCATGCCGCAGAGATGGATCGTCTGTCCGGTCACGACCGAGGTCAGGTTGAAGAGCGCGTCGACGAGGTGTCCTTTGAAGATGTCGCCCGTCATGTGTTTGGTGGGCGGCATGTACTTGAGCGCCGCCTGCGGGAATATCTCGCGGGCCAGCTGCGCCTGCGCGATTTGAAAGAGCAGGCTATCTTGCTGGTCGGGGTCGATCTCATAGGCGTCGCCGAGCCCGATCTGGTCGTCGGGCAGCCCGGCGCGATGCGCGAACTCCTCGTTGATGAACTGCGAGGCGAGCACCGCAGGCGCCTGGTCGACCGCGTCGGCCGTCGTAAGGTAGTTGTCCTCGCCGGTGTTGATGATGATGCCCGAATACGCGTTGAGCATGCGGCTGAAGTGCTGGTCGACGAACGTTCGCTTCATGTTGATGTCGCGGAAGAGAATGCCGTACATCGAATCGTTGAGCAGCATGTCGAGACGTTCGAGTGCCGCCATGGCCGCGATCTCGGGCATGCACAGGCCGCTGGCGTAGTTCGTGAGCATCACGTAGCGGCCGAGCCGTTCGCTCGCATCGTCGAGCGCCGCGCGCACGATCGCGAAGTTGGCCTGCGTCGCGTACGTTCCACCGAATCCCTCGGTGGTCGGCCCGTACGGCACGAAATCGAGCAGCGACTGGCCGGTCGAACGGATCACCGCGATCACCTGCGCGCCGGCCTGCGCCGCCGCGACCGCGGCGGTGCGGTCTTCATAGATGTTGCCGCTGGCGACGATGACGTAGAGAAGCGGCGGCGGCAGCTGCGGGAGGCGGGCGAGCCGCGCGTCGCGCTCCTCGCGCTGCGCTACGATACTGTCGAGCCCGCGGCGCACGTACGGCTCCAGCGCGCCGCGCGCGGCGGCCTCGGGTGCGTTCGCGAAGCGCGAGAGATCGTAGCCCTCGGCGGCCAGCGATTCGACGAGCGCCTGCGGCTCGAGGCCCGTCTCGGCCAGCGCTCGGCCGAAGGCCGGCGCCACGCCGCGCGCGCGGTCCTGCGGCGAAAGCGCGTCGACGACGGCGTTGGGCAGCGGAATCTCCTGCGGCGTGATTCCGTCGACGCCGAGCAGACGCAGCACCGTGCGCTCGACCGAAACGGTCGAATGTTGCGCGATGAACGCTTGCACCGGAGCGACGATCGCGGCGGCGAGTTCGCGGCAGCGGACGACGCTCGCGGCATCGACGTTCAAGCGCATGCGGCTACCTGCCGCGTTCCGCGAGGTAGGCGGCGACGCCGTCCTTCCACGACGGCATGGCGATCCCAACGCGCGCGAGCCCGGCATTCTCCAGAGCGGAGAAGCGCGGCCGGATCGCCGCGCCCGTCCGGCGATCGGCGGCAACGGCTTGGAGCGCTACCCCCGCGCCGCTGCGGCGCACGGCCTCGCGCGCGAACTCGTACCAGCTCACCGCGCCGGCCCCCGCCGCGTGGTAGAGCCCGTACGCGCGCGTCTCCACGAGCGCGCGCAGCGCGTCGGCAAGACTGCCCGCGAACGTCGGCGAGGCGACGACGTCGGCGACGACCTCTACCGCCGCGCCGCCCGCGCCTTGCGAGATCACCCGTTCGATAAACGGCGTGCGTCCCCGCGCGGCGCGCGAGACTCCGTAGAGGCCGCAGGTGCGCACGACGAACGACGGTGCGTTGGCCGCCGCGACGGCCTGCTCGCCGGCGAGGCGGCTGGCGCCGTAGACCGACAGCGGATTGGGCGCGTCGCGCTCGTCGTACGGGGTGCCCTTCTTGCCGTCGAAAACGTAATCGGTGCTCAGCGTTACGAAGACGGTCGCGGTCCGCGCGGCGAGCTGCGCCACCTCGCCAACCGCGCGCGCGTTCACGTCGAAGGCGCGCGCGGGCTCGCGCTCGCAACGGTCGACGTCGTGAAAGGCCGCGGCGTTGACCAGCACGTCGGGACGGGTACGCTCGATCGCGGCGGCCACGGCGTCGGTGGCTTCGAGGGCGAGTTCCGCGTGCGGCGGCGCCGCGATCTCGCAATCGCCCCAACGCCGCGCGATCGCCGTTCCGAGCTGCCCCGATCCTCCGATCAAGAGGACGCGTTTCACACGGTCGACCGCCGGCCACTGGTTCGCCGCTGGAAGATCAGCGAGACCGTAACGGCGAGCGCGGCCGCGAAGTTGCCGACGACCATGATTTCGACGACCGTCGCCAGTGTCGGATGAATGGTGACGATCGCGCATAGCGTGCCGAGCGTGCAGACGAAGAGTGGAACGGTAAAGGCCAGCCGGTGCGTCGCGATGCCGTAATAGGTGAGCGCGTTGGTCAGCGCGAGCAGCACCATCGCCAGCCCATAGCGGACCAGGAGCGGCGCGGCCGCGTCGAACGCATGGCCGACGAGCGCGTGCAGCACTTGCAGCCCGAAGAAATAAAAGAGCAGCAATCCGCAGAGCGCGACGACGGAGAGCATCGCCAAGCTTCCCGCCAGCACCTCGCCGGTGCGCGCGCCGCGCGCGTGGCGATCGGCGGCCTGCGGCAGCAGCACGGTGGGAACGAACCCGACGAGATAGAGCAGCATCTTTCCGCCCAGCGAAGCGGCGGCGTACAGGCCCGCCTCGTGCGGGGCAAAGTAGTGCTTCACGAGGACGACGTCGGCCGACCCCATGAGGGCGATCGCAACGGTGGCCGCTGCCGCCCCGGCACCGGCATTGAAGATGCGGCGCCAATCGTAGCGCACCGAGTGCGGCTCCGATAACGCGTAGCGCCGCCGCAGCCGCAGCCCGAGATAGATCAGCGCGCAGAGCGGACCGAGCAGAAATCCGATCACGCCGCCGCCCAGCGCGAATCCGACGGCGATGAGGGTGCCGATGCCGAGAACCTTGGCGATGCCTTCGACGGCGTTGGAGATTCCGTAGCCGATGAAGTCCTGCGTTCCTTGCGCGATGGCGCGCAGCGCGTTGACGAAGAGCGCGACGGCGGCGAGCAGGCCCACGAACGGCACCGACCACACCGGTACGTGCAGGAAGCGCGCGAACGGGAACGCGCCCAGCGTCGCGACGACCAGATAGACGACGCCGAGCTTCGCGAAGCCGCCCGCGATCCCGTCGGTGAGTCCGCGAAGGTGGCCGTCGTCGTGAAGGGCGCGAAATTCGGCGGCCAGCTGGGCCACGACGGGTGCGACGAAAGCCGCGGGAAGTGCCGCGATCAGGGCCGCGTTGATGAGCGCGTAGAGTCCGCCGTAGGCCGTCACGCCGAGTTGCCGGCTGGCGACCGCATGCGCGACGAAGCCGCAAACGTTGAGAACCATTCCGGCCGAAAAGACCAGCAGGCTCTGCTTGACGATGGCGCTGGCGCGCAGCCGTTCGAGCCCGCGACGGAGCACGAGCGTGCCCGGTGGACTCATACTGCCGTTCATCGAACGGTCGTTCCCATGACGATCGAGCATTTACCTCTCAGCGGCGCCTTGCTGCTGACGCCGCGCGTCTTCACTGACCAACGAGGCTCGTTTCGCGAGCTCTTTTCGCTCGACCGGTATAGCGAATGCGGCATCCGTGATTCGTTTGTACAAGACAACTCTTCGCTCTCGCGGCGCAACGTCTTGCGCGGTCTTCACGGAGACGCTCGCATGTCCAAGCTCGTGTCGGTGGTGCGCGGGAGCGCCTTCGACGCGATCGTCGACGCCCGGCCCGGTAGCGCGACCTTCGGGCGCTGGTACGGCACCACGCTGAGCGCGGCGGACGGGCGGCAGCTCTACGTGCCGCGAGGTTTTTTGCACGGATTTCTCGCTTTGGAAGATGACACGGTCTTTTGGTACAAGCAGAGCGCCCCATACGATCCCCGCAGCGAAGTCGCCGTTGCCTGGAACGACGCGGATGTAGGGATCGAGTGGCCGCTTGGACTGGAGGCCCCGACCCTTTCCCCCCGGGACGCCGGAAACCCGCCTTTTCGCTCCTTGCTCCCCTCCCCGGCGCAACCGTAACAAACGGCGCGCGCCTAGGTAGAAGCGGCCAAAGGAACCGAATCGAGGGGAGGATGTCATTCCGTGATCAGAGCGACGAGGCTCTGGTGCATCGAGTGCGCTCCGGGGAAAGGGAGGTCTTTGGCGTGCTCGTCGATCGCTACAAACGCGGCATAGCCAATTTCATCGGCGCGACCGTACGCAACTCGGCAGAGACGGCCGATCTCTCCCAAGAGACGTTTCTGCGGGCGTACGCGCACTTGAACACGTTCAATCCGCAGCTCGGCAAGTTTTCGACGTGGGTCTACCAGATCGCGCGCAACGTCATCCGCACGCACCTGGCCAAGTCGCAGCGCGCGCCGCAACTGCAAGAGCTCGGCACCGACCAAACGCTCGAATCGGCGCTTGCCGATCAATCGCCCGCCGGCGACCCCGCGGGCGGTCTGCTGCGCCGCGAGGCCGAGCGCGAACTGCGCGCCGCGCTGGCGGAGCTTCCCGACCGCACGAGAACCGTTCTCGCGCTGCGCTATTTCGATAATATGGAGTATCAGACGATCGCGAGTACGCTCGGACTCTCGCTAGGAAATGTGAAGACGTTGATTCACCGCGGCAAGATCGCGCTCACCAAGAAGATGCGCGAGCGCGAAGCGCACGCCATTGAGAAGCTCGCCACGACGCCGGAGAAAGGTGGCACGCATGCGCTGCTCCTCGTGTGAACCGCTTCTCGACGACTATCTCGAAGGCAGCCTGCACCCGCGGCAGATGCGGACGATCGCGCATCACTTGCGGCGTTGCGCGTCTTGCGAAGCGTTTTTGAACGAGCTGCGCGTCGTCGACGCGCTGCTGGCGACGGCGCGCCCGCCCGGCAGCGTCGACTCCGAGTTTACCGAGTCGGTCGTCTCGGCGACGCGCGGCGCCGCCCCGCACCGCATCAAGCGCTTCTCGCCCTGGCCGACGCTGGCTGCCTACCTTGTGGTCGCTTGGGGCCTGTTCGCATTTGCCGCCACCCGCACCGGCGTGCTTGCCGGCTGGCTGAACGCGTTCTCGAGCGATGCCTGGCGGGGCTTGGCGGCTATCGCGGCGGCGCTGCGTGCCATCGCTCCCGCGAGCCCAGCGATCGCCGCGGCGCTGACCGCGGTGCTCCTGCTCGACCTCTTCCTTCTTTTCGCGGTGCTCTATGGCTACCGGAGGCTGCGGCCGATGCTCGCGGTCTATCTCGCCCGGAGTCCCCGGTCGTGAAGGCTTGCATCGTCGCAATCGCCTTGCTGCTCTTCGGCGCGCTCGCGCTAGTGGCTCGACCCGCGCTGGCAGATACGCAAGCCATCTATCACGGCGGCACGTACTTCGGCTCGGTCGTCGTCGAACCGGGGCAAGTCGTCGACGGCGACCTCACCGTCATCCTCGGCGACGCCACGATCGAGGGCATCGTCGAAGGCGACGTCAACGTCGTGGGGGGCACGTACGATCCACGCCCGGGGGGTGTCGTTACCGGGCAGGTCAATCAGATCGGCGGCGCCGTCACCCAGGCGGTCGTGCCCTGGGCGCCGCCCGACACGACGTACAATTACAGCCCGTTCCTTCCCGATCACCGGCTGCTTTGGCGGCTCTCCTGGAATCTGCTGGCGCTCCTGGTCTTCCTGATCTTTCCGCTGCGGACGCGCATGGTGCTCGACCGGCTGGAGCGCCACCCGGGCCTCTGCGTCGCCGCGGGGCTCATCGGCTGCGTCGCGATCATTCCGCTGGCGCTGCTGCTGGCCATCACGATCCTGCTGATCCCGTTGATCCTGCTGGAGATGGTCTTTCTTCTGGCCAGCGCCTTTTTGGGGACCGCGGCACTTGCGCTGCTGATCGGCCGGCGGCTCTGCGAGCTGATCAGTCCGAAGACGACCCCGTCGCCGCTGCTCGCGTTGCTCTCCGGCCTCGCGCTGATCACGGCCGCCGAGCTGGTGCCGGTCGTGGGGACGCTCGTGGTGATCCTGGTTGGGCTGATCGGCCTGGGAGCGACGATCCTCTCGTTTGCCTCGGAATCCCTCGGCCCCCCAGTAAGCGGACCGCCGATGACCGCCGCCTAACTAGCCCGGCATGTCACAGCCGGACCTGCAGCGACGCTTCCCGAGGTGCGGGATGAGACGCCAACGACGATGGGCCTAACCGTATGTCGATAGTTTCGCGCTCCGCCAAATTCGCCGAGCGCACTGGCCGGCTGCGGGCTTCGACGATTCGGGAAATGCTGAAGGTCACGCAGCAGCCCGACGTGATCTCGTTCGGCGGCGGCCTTCCCGCACCAGAGCTCTTTCCGACCGAAGCGATCTCGCTCGCCGTCAAACTCGTGATGGAACGCTACGGTGCCGCGGCGCTGCAGTATAGCGTCACCGAAGGAATCCCCGAGATGCGTCGCTGGATAGCCGAGCGACTGGGACGGCGCTTTGCGCGCAGGTTCGACCCCGACAGCCTCACGATCGTCAACGGTTCGCAACAGGGCCTCGACCTGATCGGCAAAGTCTTTCTCGATCCCGGCGATCACGTCGTGCTCGAAGATCCGACGTACCTTGGCGCCATTCAAGCCTTCGACGCTTATCAAGCGCGTTATCTGACCGTCGACACCGACGAGGACGGGCTGTTGCCCGACTCGCTCGAGAGAGTGCTGGAACACGCCGATCCGTTTCCGAAGCTGCTCTATCTCGTTCCGAACTTCCAAAACCCCACGGGGCGCACGCTGGCGGGACGGCGGCGCGAAGCCGTCGTGCGCATTTGCGAGCGTTTCGACCTGCCGATCGTCGAGGACGACCCATACTGCGAACTTCGGTTCGAAGGCAACGATCTGCCGCCGCTCATCTCGTACGAGACGACCGCGCCGGTTATCTACCTGGGCACGGGATCGAAGATCATGGCGCCGGGCATGCGTATCGCGTGGCTCTTGATCCCCGACGAAGAGATCCGCGAGAAGGTCGTACTGGTGAAACAAGGCGCCGACCTGCACAGCGGAACGTTCGCGCAGTACGTCTTCCATCAATACGTGAGCGAAGGTGAGGCGTTCGACGCGCACGTTCGCAAGATCGCGAAAACGTACGCTCGTCGGCGCGACGTAATGGCCGAGGCGCTTGCCGAGTTCATGCCCGAGGGCGTCCGTTTCACGCGTCCCGCCGGAGGAATGTTCCTCTGGGTGACGGTACCCGGCGTCGACACCGCCGAGCTTCTCAAGATATCTGCAGAGTCGAAGGTCGTCTTCGTGCCCGGTGTCAGCTTCTATCCGGGGCGCAACGTTCACGACGGAATGCGTCTCAACTTCTCAAACGCTAGCGAGAAGAATATTCACATCGGCGTCGAACGGCTGGGCGACGCTATCAGGGTCTATCACGGCTGAAGGAGTCCGCATCGCGTGGCAACTGGTTTGGTCATCGGAATCTATCCCCAAGTAAATGCACAAGCGCTTGAGAGCGCGCTGTCGGCGCAGCAGATCGACTTGAGCAAGGTCAAGGTTCTCGCGAGCGACGGGAACTCCGACGAAAACGACCGTTCGCCGCTCAACTTCATCGACGTGATGATCGACGTCGAAGACGACACGCTAGCCGACGACATGACGCGCTACACCGGCGTCCTGCCGGACTCCGGCGGCACCTCCGTTCCGGGGCTCGGCGGCCCCGACAACTGGCGCGACGTGTTCGTGCACCACGGCGGCACGACGAAGCACTATCTCGCCGCATTCGCCGTCCCCGAAGACGAGGTCGACAACTTCGACGATGCGATCGCCGAAGATCGCGCAGTCGTGCTCTACCCTGACGCCGGAGCCGACGCTCCGAAGATCGCCGCCGCCTTCAAGGCGGCCGGCCTGCAGAACGTTCGATCGTACTAACCAGGCGTCACCTGCGACGAAGGCGATTCTGGCTCGCGTGCACCGCGCTCGCGCTGGCCTCGTGCACCTCGGGCGCCCACTTCGACTACAACGACCTTCCGTCGGGCTACGACTGGCGCGCCGTGTACGACCGTAACGAGAAAGCCGTGGTCTTCTATGGAGTCGACCCGATGACGCACGACACCGTCTACGTCGGCCCCGACAGTAACTTCTATATTTTTCACCATTCCGGAAAGATCGAACTGCGCGATTTCCGGCGCCACTGGACGCCGCACGATGCCCCCTAACGCGCGGCGCGTAATGATCACCGCCGGCGGAACCGTTACGGCGCAATCGCTAATCAAGGCGTTCAACGAAGACGGGCGCGCCTGCTTCATCGCCGCCGGCGACATGAGCGCGCTCTGCGCCACGAAAGCCTTCGTCGACGAGTTCGTGCTGCTGCCCGGTGCGAGCGAACCAGGGTTCGCGCAGGCGTGCTTCGAGGCCGCGCAGCGGCTGGAGATCGGGTGCTTCGTACCGCTGATCGTCGAGCGCGAGTTTGCGCCGCTCGACGCCGCTCGCCACCGCTTCGATGCGATCGCCTGCCGGCTGCTCGTCCCTCCGCGTGAGATCTTCGAGAAAACCGGCGACAAGCTCGAGTTCGCGACGTTTCTCGAAGAGATCGGCGTACCCGGTCCGCGCACGCAAGCTTACCGCGAAGATATCGAGATCGAGAAGTTTCCGGTCTACCTCAAGCCGCGGCGCGGTTCGGGCTCGATCGGCACCGCGCGCGTTGAGAGCGCGCACTCCCTGGCGGAGCTGGCGCGCGGACGCAGCGATCTCATCGTACAAGACGCCGTCGACGGCGCCGAGTTCACCGTCGACTGTTTCGCCGCGCAGCCGGGGCGCGTTGTCGCTGCGGTTCCACGCGAGCGCATCGCGATCAAGGCCGGCGTCTCGGTCAAGGGCCGCACGTACCGGCATCCGCTGATCGAAGGCATCGTGCGAGACGTCGTCGAGAAGAGCGGCTTGCAAGGACCGGCCAACGTGCAGGGCATGCTGCGCGACGACGGCAGTTTCTCGATCATCGAGATGAACCCGCGCTTCTCCGGCACGCTCGCACTGACGACCGCCGCCGGCGTCAACTTCGCCTCGCTGCTGATCGACATGATCGAAGGTAATCCGGTTGCCGACATGCTCGGCAAACACGAAGATGGCGTCACGATGATGCGCTACTGGAGCGAAGTTCTCGAAGACCGCAACGGCCGCCTAAGGATTGGAACGCTAACGCCCCCGTCATCCTGACCCTCGCGTTTCTGTCATCCTGAGCGCAGTCGAAGGACAAGTGGTTCGCACTTTGACTTGCGCGGGAGATTGCGACGCTGCGTCGCGGGGCACGCTCCCTCCGCACATCCTGTGCTCCGGGCGCTCGACTCGAGTTTTGGGAAAACGAAGTTTTGAAGAACACATCCTGTGTTGCCCAAAAATCGAGACGGCCCCGCAACGCAACGTCCCAATCTCCCGCGCAAGTCAGCGTGACGAGCAACTGGTTACGCTGCTCCAAGGTGACGAAGTAATGTCGCTACTGCACCGAAGGAAACCGCTCGTTATCGTGCCATTGACGCAAGACGAGCGACGCATCGGGCGAGGGGCGTCTGAGGCGGCGCGAAGACAGGATGTCGAGAGCGCCGGCGAAGCCGAGCCCGATGCGTCGCTCGTCTTGCGTCAATGGCACGCCCTTCGACTGCGGTCAGGGTGACAGAGGTGCAGTCAGGGTGACAGAGGTGCAGTCAGGGTGACGGAGGTCGGGTCAGTAGCTCATACGCGTCCAGCGATGCGGGTTCTCTTGGAGCCACTCCCACTCGCGCCGTAAACCTTCGCGCAGCGTGACGTTTGGTTTGAGGCCGAACGTGCGCTCGACTTTTTTTGGCGAGAGCTGCATCACGCCCAGCTCCGAGGGCAGCCGCATGCGGCCGTCGACGAGCGCGGATGTTTCGCCGGGCTGGACGTTCTCGCTGATGGGGCGCAGGCCGGTGCCCGAGATCTCGCACGCGAGGTCGGCGAGCTGCGCGACCGTCGTCGCTACGCCGGTGCCGCCGTTGAACGATTGCGCGCCGGCGAGATCGCCCTCGAGACAGGCGCGGTGGATGGCGACGACGTCGTCAACGTAGACGAAGTCGCGGATCTGCTCGCCGACGCCGAAGATCACCGGCGCCTTCCCTTCCGAGAGGCGCTTCAGGAAGATCGTGAGCACCCGGCCGTACCACTCGCGCGGACCGTAGGTGATGCCGTAGCGCAGGGAGTGCGCCGCAAAGCCGTAGTCGTTGGAGAAAATCTGCGCGTACTTCTCGGCCGCGAGCTTGCTGGCGCCGTAGGACCAATTGGGATCGTGCGGTGCGGCGTCTTCGTCGCTTGGCGGATCGACTGCCTGGCCGTAGATGCATGCCGACGACGCGTTCACCACGCGCGAAACGCCGGCGGCGCGCGCGGCCTCGAGCACGTTGATCGTGCCGACGAGGTTGGTGCGCATGTCGTCGATCGGATCGTCGAGGCACTTGGTGATCTCGAGTTGCGCCGCCTGATGCGAGATCGCGTCCTTGCCGCGCGCCGCCGCCTTCAGCGCCTCCGCGTCGAGGATGTCGCCTTCAACGATCTCGACGTCGCCGTCAAAGGCGGCGAGATTCTCGCGCAAGCCGCTCGAGAAGTTGTCGAAGATCGTCACGCGATGGCCGCCGCGCAGCAGATCGGCGACGATATGGGAGCCGATGAAGCCGGCACCACCGGTGACGAGCACGGACGAAGCCATCAGGCGCGCTCCCCTTTCATGCGGCCGCGCGCCATCGACCATGCGTAGGGCAGCGCTCGCCGCCAAAACTCGACGCCGAGCGCGAAGTTGATCACCGGATGGTACAGCCACGTCGCCCGACGGTCGCGCACGGCGCCGACCAGCGCCGCCGCCACCGGGCCGACGACCGAGATCGAGTAGAACGGCCAGAGGTACGCGCGCAGCTTACGGTCGCGCGTCCACGCCTCGGCACGCTCCCACACCGGCTGGTCGCGGTCCTCGAGGCGCTTGGCGATGCGCGGACCGAACTTGTGCACGAAGTTGAAGAGGCCCTCGACCGTGTGGTGCTCGATCAGCGCGTCCGGCACGTACGCGATGTCGTAACCCGCGCGCAGGATGTCGACGATGGGCAGGATGTCGTCCTCTTCCCAGCCCTCGCGCCGCGGCGCGTTCGCCCGCACCGTCACGCCTTGCGCGATCGCCACGAGCGGGGGTTTGCCGACGGGAAAATCGTAGATCGTGTAGTTCTCGGTCTTGCGTTTCACCCGGTAGGCACGTCCGAACGTGATCGGAGCGGCGGCGCTGCCGTACAAGAAGTGGTTGAACGGATCGGTGAAGTCGTTGATGTAGCGCGTGCTCATATTGTCGGCGCGCGTGCTCACCACGCGCGGAACCGCCGCGTAGACCTTCGGGTCGGAGAACGGCTCGACGATGCGCGTGATGAAGTCGCGCGTGTGTAAAATGTTGTCGGCCGCGATGATCACCAGCAGATCGCCGGTGGCCGCGGCATAGGCGAGCAGATGCCCGGGCTCGGCGAGCCGCCGGGGATTGTCGACCACGACGCAGCCCGCAGAACGCGCGTAATCGGGCGTTCCGTCGCCGGAGAGACCGTCGACCACCACGATCTCCACCAGCTCGGCCGGATACTCTTGCGCGCGAATGCTCTCGATCACCGAGGGGAGCCGGTGGATCTCGTTGAGCGTCGCGATGATGAACGAAACCTTCACCGCGCTACCTCGACCTTGGCTCCGTCGAGCTGCGCGGATTGCAGCGCCGCTTCGATCACGCGCACCACGCCTGCGCCGAACTCGCCGTCGGAGCGCGTGGGCTCGCCGCTGCGAATCGAGTGCGCGAAATCCGCGACCAGCTTGCCGAGCGCCTCACGATTATCGATGAGCGGCACGTGCAGGTCGCCGAGACGGTACGAGACCATCTGCTGCTCGAGCGTCGTGCTCGACGGATCCAAGACGACGCCCTTGTCGTAGACGTAGATCTTTTCGGTAGGCTCGACGTCGTCCCAGACGGCCATCTTTTTGCTGCCCGAGATCATCGTGCGGCGCACCTTCAGCGGCGAGAGCCAGCTCAAGTGCACGTGCGCCAGACAGCCGCCGCCGTACCACATCGTAAGAAAGGCGACGTCCGCCGTTCGCGCGTGCACGCAAGCGCCCAGCACTAGCGCTACCGAGAGGGGAACTTCGCCGAGAACGTAGTTGAGGATCGAAACGTCGTGGGGGGCGAGGTCCCATACGACGTTGCTTTGCTGGAAGAGTCCGAGATTGACGCGTACCGAGTCGATGTAGTAAACCTTGCCGAGTTCGCCGCTCTCGCGCATCGCGCGCAGCCGCTCGACGGAACCCGTGTAGAGGAAGGTGTGATCGGTCATAAGCCGCACGCCGGCAATGCGGGCCTTCTCGCAAAGGTCGGCGGCGTCGCGCGAGTTCTCCGCCAGCGGCTTTTCGACGAGGACGTGCTTGCCGGCGGCGATCGCCTTTGCCGCCAGCTCGTAATGCGTGCGCGGCGGCGTCGCCAGCGCGACGGCGTCGACGGCGGGATCGTCGAGCGCCGCCTCGATCTCGGCGTGGCCGGCGATCGCCGGATAGATCCGCAGCAGCTTTTCGAGACGGCTGCGGTCGCGTTCGATCACGCAGCGCACGCTCCAATCGTCGCACGCATAAAAGTTCCGCACGAGGTTGGGGCCCCAGTACCCCGCTCCGACGACGGCGACTCCGAGCGGCGCGCGTTCCATGGAGATCGCGGAGGCTTAGGCGACGGCGAGCCGCCGGCAATCCGCCAGCGCGCCGACGACCAGATCGATCTGCTCGGCCGTCAGCTCGGCGAACATCGGCAGCGAGAGCAGGCGTTGCGCGCTGCGTTCGGTGCGCTCGAAACTTCCCGGACCCAAGCCCAGGTCGGCATAGGCTTCCTGCAGATGAATCGGCACGGGGTAGTGGATGCCCGTCGCGACGCCGCGCTCGCGCAAGAACTCTTGCACGCGGTCGCGCTGTTCGATCTCGATCACGTAGAGGTGATAGACGTGGCCTTCGTCGTGCAGACGAACCGGCGGCTCGATGCCGATCTCGCGCAAGCGCTCGTCGTAGCTGCGCGCGTGACGCAGCCGGGCGGCATTCCACTCGTCGAGGTGATTGAGCTTTACGTCGAGGACGGCCGCTTGAAGCGTATCGAGGCGTGCGTTGACACCTTTGATCGCGTGCTCGTATTTGCGGCGCTGGCCGAGGTCGCGCAGCATGCGCAGCTCGTCGCGCATCGCGTCGTCGTTGCAGACGACCGCGCCGCCGTCGCCGTAGGCGCCGAGATTCTTTCCGGGATAGAAACTGAAGCAACCGATGTCGCCGAAGCTTCCGGCGCGCCGTCCGTCGTAGCGCGCGCCGTGAGCTTGCGCGACGTCTTCGATCACGCGCAGTCCGTGGCGCTTCGCAAAATCGAGGATCGGATCCATCGGAACCGCTTGACCGTACAGATGCACCGGCATGATCGCTTTGGTGCGCGGCGTGACGGCCGCCTCGAGCAGGTCGGGGTCGATCAGGTAGGCGCGGTCGCAGTCGACGAGCACCGGCGTCGCGCCGACGTTCGAGACCGCCAGCGCCGAAGCGATGAACGTATTGGCGGGGATGATCACTTCGTCGCCGCGACCGATCTTCAACGCGGCCAGAGCGAGCTCGAGAGCGGCGGTACCGGACTCGACCCCGATACAATGGGCAGTTCCGACATAGGTCGCAAAGTGTTCTTCAAATGCGGCGACGTCGGGGCCGAGAATGAAGCTCGCGCTCTCGACGACCTGCATCATGCGAGGCACGACCTCCTCGCGCAGCGCGTTGAACTGTGCGCGTAAATCAACGAAGGGAACCGATGAAGTCACGAAGCGCGCTTCGTCGGCTCGCGGAAGAGCGCCTTCAGCAGCCACAGCACGCACGCCAGGCCGCCGATCTCGGCGATCAACTGCAGCAGTGACGCGACTTGCACCAAAACCACGGCGCCCCCGGCCGGCGCCGAAAGAAACCAACCGTTCACCGATGCGTCGACGCGCACGTGCGCCAGCGTCCGCCATGCGGCCAGCGCGACCCAAGCTTCGTCGAATCGTTCGTTGAGCCGCAGAAGCGAAGGCGCGCCGGGCAAGCGGTTCACGACGTAGAGGAACGGCGTGATCTCGCGAAAGCTCAGCGCTTGCGCGCGCGCGCCGCCGCTGCGGCCGTTCGGCGGCGGCGCCGGCGCCTGCGCGACCAGCTCGCACAGGCCGGCGCACGAGACGGTCGTAACGCCGGCCGGCACGAAGAGCCAGGCGAACTCGCCCGATGAGGAAAGCAGCGCGCGCCCGTCGGTTCCATTCAAGCGCCCGCGCACGTACGCGAGCAGCCACGATTGCGGCCGCACGTTGTGAGTGACGGTCGACTGCGTGAGCGCGCCGCCGATGCCTTGGGCGAGTTCGGGCGCCTGCGCGAATGCGAGCCTCGCGTCGATCCATGCGCTGCGCGCGTCGATCGAATCGTTGTCTGCCCGAACCGGTTCTACCGCGTATCCCGGCGCGTCCCCAAAAAAGAGACTGCAGTCGCCGAGGCGATTGGCGAGCGCGACGACGCGCGAACCGTAGCATTGCGATACCAGCGGCGTCACGTTGGAGAGGTAGCGCACCAGCGGCTGCAGACGCGGCGCCGCGCGCGCCGCGAGCGACCCCGCGGCCAATCCTATCGCGCCGTTCGAGCGCGAAACGAACCACGGACGGTTGACGATCTCGGAGACGCCCAAGGCCCGCAGCGTCGATCCGTCGCCGTCGCGCTCGTATCGCGCCAGCGCGACGTCGACGGGATAGGTCGGCAAGTACTGATTGATCGCCGCCACGTGGTGCGGGTAGTTGATCACGTCGGGATCGGCGCCGTCGCCGCCGCCCGAACGCAGTTGCAACGGCTGAAACGCCGGCAGCAGCGCAACCCGCGAATAAGCCGGCGCGACGACGGCCGGGCGCGGGTAGGCATTGGCCCCAACCCACAGGTCGCCCGGCGGCGCGAAGAGCCACGCGATCGGCAGCGTCGCGCCGGCGGCCAGCGCCAAAAAGGCCAACGGGCGAAAGCGCCCGATCGCCGCGCACGCGGGAAGCACCAGGAGCGCCGCGACGACGCCGGCGAGATCGTACAGCTCGCGGAAGACGCCGCTCTCGGGCACCTCACGCACGAGCCACGCGTACGGTGCGGCAAACGGACCGCGCACGCCGAGAACGACGACGAAGAGCAGCGCGGCGGCGACGGC
Organism: Candidatus Cybelea sp.; assembly: GCA_035939175.1. Classification (GTDB taxonomy): domain Bacteria; phylum Vulcanimicrobiota; class Vulcanimicrobiia; order Vulcanimicrobiales; family Vulcanimicrobiaceae; genus Cybelea. The sequence continues at coordinate 76,125 of DASZGC010000087.1, forward strand.
GCAGGCGACGGCGGCGCGGTTACGGCGCGCTGCGACCAGACCGCAGAGCGCGAGCGCGAAGAGCGCGCACGCCGCGGCGAATCCCGCCGTTCCAAGGCGATCGGCGTAGCCGGCAAAATAACCGCCCAACCCGAGCAACGCGCCCGGAGAGACCGATTGGTTCGTCTGCCATGCGATCCCGTACGGTATGCGTACGAGCGTCGCGCGCTCGGCGACGAGCCCGACGACCGACGGCAGCGCAACGACGACTCCGGCAACCACCGGCAGCCACTTCTTCGTCGCGCACGCCAGCGCCACGAGCGCTGCGAAGGCGAGAATGAAGAACTGCAGCTGTACTTCGATCAACGCCAGGAGCAGCGCGAGCCGCACCGGCGACGCAGCGGCCCCGCGCGACATCTCGGCAATCAACGCCAGTACCGCGCCGTAGGCGAGTACCATCGGCAGGTGTCCGGCGACGACCTCGTTATAGACCCACGGATTGAAAACCGCCAGTAGTCCGAGGCCCGCAGCGGCGGCAACGGAGCCGCTGGCGCGCAACGCCATTCCGGCGGCGCTGCTCGCGCAAAGGTATCCGGTCAGCAGCGCCAAGAGTGCGAGCGCCGCGAGCGGACCCAAGAGCCACATGACCGCGGCCAGCGGTAGGGCGATCAGATAAGCCGTCGGGTGCGTATTGGCGACGCCGAAGCCTACGGAGAGCCAGCCACCGAACGACTCGTCGACCCACGATGCGATCCCGAGGCGGTCGATGGGCCAGCTCCAGTCGTGACGCAGCGTCGGAATGCCCTTGCCGGCGACGAGCGCGGCAAAGATGACGGCAGCCGCGATCGCAATCGCGCGTGCCGCTACGGCGTTGGTTGCGAGGTTCCGCGCGTTTGGCGGCATTCGATTGCGATCGCGACCATCGACACGATGGCTGCGGTATACCCGATGGCCGCGAACGGCTCGCCGTAGCGCCGCAGCAGCGGCGCGGCAACGAGGAAGGTTACGACGGTCATGCTCGCCGCGTACTTGATGATGCCGGCGAGCGTCAGCGTGCGGGAGAAGTGCTCGAGCGCCGCGGACGCGCGCCGGTCGATCTCCCACATCAGCGACGTGTTGGGCTCGGCCGCCTCGAGCGGATGGAGCATGCGCCTGCGGCACTCCATCGCGACGCCGACCGCGACGAAGACGGCCGCCAAGTAGCCAACCGTCGCAAAGGGTTCGGAATAAGGACGACGCAGCAGACTGGCGAGCCCCATCGAGGCGATCAGCGCGAGCGTCGCATATTCGATCGTGCGCGCAAAGACCAGATCCGCCGAGAGCTGCGCGACGCCTTCCGCGCCCCGCGCGAACGAGGCTCGAATCAGGTCGCCGAACGGCGAAGGCGCGATCACTTCCCACGCGACGAGCATCGTTGCCGCCAGCGCGGCGAAGTATCCGACCACCGCCAGCGGCTCGGCGAGCGCTTGCGGCACCAATGCGCTGATCGATAGGGCGGCCACAGCGCCGACCACGCAATAGCGTGCGAAGGCGCTCAGCCTGCCGCCGCTCACGAGTCGGGCGTTGAGCCAAACGAATGCGCCGCCGCGTCCGATCGCCGCGACGCCGATCGCGACGAGACCGTAGACGATCAGCCGCACCTCGTCTGAAGGATCGGCGGCGAAACTCGCGCTCGCCACGAGCAGAATCGTCAAGCCGATCGCAAAACCCAACAGCGTCGGGAACGACGGTCGCGCGCGCACCACCTGCGGTTGCTGAGGGGCGTCGTCGCGCACGAGCTGCCTCGCTCCCAGCGCGATAGCCGCGAAAATCACCGCCAGATACGCGGTGGTTGCGAAGCGCTCGGGTCCGGTGTCGGGGAGCGCGACGGCAAAGAGCATCGCAACGATCGCCGTCGCCACGGCGAAGCGAACGGCGCCAGAAAGCGCCCAGCTCAGCGCGGAGCGGTTCACCGATCGGGTGTGCGGATCGCCCAAAGCTGGGGCTGCGCCGCCAGCACGCAGAGCACGATCAGCGCGAGCAGCGAGACGATCGCGGCGATGGCGTACGACCGCTGCCCCGCGAAGCTAAGGACGATCTTGCCGCCCTGCGGCAGCGCCGGCACGATCCATCCATTCGAGATGCCGTTGACGATGACGTGCGCCAGTTGCTGCCCATTCACCGAAGCTTGCCATTCCGGATGGAACGCATCGCTGAAGACGAGCAGGAACGGAGCGCTCGTGACGCCTTGCGTGACCTCGAGTGAGGTCGCGGTGTTACGCTTCCACATCACGGGAAAGGACGCCGTGCGCGGAAGCGTGGCGGGCTGCATCGTCAGCAGCGCGATCTTCACTTCGGGATCGGCGCTGGCAATCGTGTGATTTCCGGCACCGAGCGCGATGGGTCCGTTGCCAACGGCACGCCCGTCGACCTTCAG